>JAEUNM010000110.1 GCA_016791105.1 Rhodocyclaceae bacterium
TTGCGCCTCGGCTGCGGGGCGCAGGGGCTGTGCTCGAAATGTACGATGCAGACCATTACGTGGTGGTCGCAGATCGGCTAACGTTGTGGAGTCTGGCGGTGGACGCCGTACTGCGTCATCCCTGGCTGGGTTTGGGGCCGATGCAGTTTATGACCTTATCTAGCAGTGGCGGTTTGCACCCGCACAATTCGATTCTGCAGTTTGCAAGTGAATGGGGTATTTTGGCAACGACCATGTTCGCGGCGGCTTTAGCTTTGAGTATGACTTCGCTTATACGCGCTGCACGTGCTGCAAGCCTTGAAAATGACCCCTGTGACGAATGGGTGGCTGTGGGCCTCATCGCAGGGCTGGCCGGTGGCTTTGTCCAATCGCTGGTGGACGGCGTGTTCGTCGTTCCGACGAGTGAAGTGTTGCTTTTTGTTTTGGCGGGCTGGGCGGGAGGATACGTAAGTCGTACAACCGCACGAAGTGCAGTCGAAGCACCGCCACTTCGCATTTGGCTCCGGCGATGCGCGGCTCTAACGATACTGGCAGCAGCTTTGTATTTAATTTGGTTTGCCGCTCATTTTCTGCCTATCCTGGCGACCCAGGCGGACCGCCCGAATGCGATCGGGAGCATGGTTTTACCGAGATTTTGGGCCGACGGGCTGCTAGTTTGGTAGGGGAACCGTGCGGGCTCGGAATGGATCGACCACCGTTCGGGATCGGTGCCGGCGGTGGACCAACGGGGCCAAGCGAACATTCGTAGCCGCTCGACCGGTGTAGTCGAGCGGCGATCATACAGACAGATGGGCGGTGAGGGGGCGCCAAGGGCCGTTACTTACGTTAGCCGTGGTTGCGCCGCATGCCGCGGCGTAACCGTTTTACGTGCCCGCAGCCACCCCGCCACCACATCCCACACCGGTTCGCCCGCTGCATCGTCGGCGAGCGGTGCCCAGCCGGCGACCTTGTAGCTCTTGTCGGCGTCCAGCGGTTTGCCGGCGAGGCGCAGGTTCTGGATGCGTTGCCCCATTTTTGCGGTGGGGGCGCAGGTGTAGCGCAAACCACCCACGCGGACCATGTCGCCGCCCTGCTGGTAGTAGGGGTCCGGGTTGAACAGGTTGTCTGCCATGTCTTCCAGCAAAGCCTTGATTTCCGAGCCGCGCATTTCGCGCACGTTCACCTGCGGATAGGTGATCGCGCATTCGGCCATCAGCGCTTCCATGGTGATGGTTTCGCCCGGTAGCAGGCTCGGGCCGAAGCGGAAGCCGGGTGAGAAGGCGATTTCCGCGTCCTGCGTTTCCATCAGCGCATCCAGGATCAACTGGTCCCAGGTGCCGTTGAAATTGCCGCGGCGGTAGAGCAGGCCTTCGGTAACGGCCAGCGGTTCGGTCAGTTGCTTGAGGTACGGCTCGCGCACGCGCTCGATGTAGGCCTGCATGGCGGCGTCCGGCGCCAGCAGGTTCGCGAATACCGGCAGCAGTTTGTAGCGGTAGCCCTGGATGCGGTTGTTGCGCACGTCGAAATCGAGCACGGACAGAAATTTGCCGTTGCAGCCGGAATTGGCGACCAGGGTGCTGCCCACGATGACGGGGGCGGGCAGGGCGTCGTGCGTGTGTCCGCCCAAAATGACGTCCATGCCGCGCACGCGGCTGGCGAGCTTGAGGTCCACGTCCATGCCATTGTGGGACAGCAATACCACCACCCGTGCGCCGCGCGCGCGCACCTCGTCAACCGTGCGCTGCAAATTCACGTCACGTATGCCGAAACGCCAGTCCGGCACGAAACGGGCGGGGTGCGCGACCGGCACATAGGGAAACGCCTGACCGATGATGGCGACCGGTACGCCATTCATTTCGCGCAGCACATAGGGCGTGAATACGGCGTCGTCGAAATCCAGCGTGGTCACGTTGCGAGCGACGAAATCGATGTGGCCCTTGAAATCCCGCTCCAGCACCTGCTGCAGGCGTTCCACGCCGTAGGTGAATTCCCAGTGCCCGGTCATCACATTCACGCCCAGCAGCTTGGCGGCATCGACCATGTCCTGCCCGCGCGTGTACAGCGCGGTGGCGGAACCTTGCCAGGTGTCGCCGCCATCCAGCAACAGGGCGCCAGGCCGGCTTGCGCGCAGCATGTTGATGAGCGTGGCGAGGTGGGCGAAGCCGCCCATGCGGCCGTAGGTGCGCGCGGCGTTTTCGAAATCCAGATGCGTGCAGGCGTAGGCCATGGCCGAACCCGGCTTGAGCGCATAGGTGCGCAGCAGGCGCTCCCCGGTCAGGTGAGGCGGCTTTCCCGCGCTGCTGCCGGTGCCGATATGGGTGTCGGGCTCGCGGAACCAGATCGGCAGCAATTGCGCGTGACAGTCCGTGAAATGCAGCAAATGGACGTTGCCGTAGCGCGGTAGATTGTAATTTTGTTCGACCGCGGCCGGCGCGGTGGCGGCGCGCCCGTCCAGCGCGAAGCCGGCTGCCGCGGCGGCGGCCAGAACTTGCAGGAATTCGCGCCGCAACATGGCGGCTCAGCGATTGACCGGCGATTGCGGGTCGAACAGATAGGCCATGATGTGGCGTATCTGCGCCTCGCCCAGCGCACCCGAATGGCCGAAGCGCGGCATGTTCGAACAGAGGCTGGACGCTTTGGCGTTGTAAATTTTGGCCCAGGTGTAGCGCAGCAGGTCCGGGCTGCGGCCGCGCCGCTGGCCGTAGCGCGCGAGGCTGGGGCCTAGTGTTCCGTAAGCCAATTCGGTGGACGCAAGTTCGTGGCAGTTGTAGCAATTGCCGCCGGTCGCAACTTTGGCGCCGTCGCTCCAGGTGAGGCCGCGGCCGCTTTGCGCCAGCGCCTCGCCCTTTTTCCAGTCGCCCAGGTAGTTGCCGCCTTCCGGATACTTCACGGCGGCAAGTTGTTCGGCCTGCAGCAAAGATTGCAGTTCGGACGGCGGGTTGTTGGCCCAGCGGTTGCATACCGTTTGCACCGCATCCAGATCGAGCCGGTCCAGGCCGGCCGGGCCGCGCGCCTCAAAATCCCGTCGCGCCGCTTCCAGGGCGGTGCGCAGGGCCGCGTCATCGGCCAGCGCGGGCGCGCAGGGCAGGCCAAGCAAAAGGGCGCAGATTGCAACGCTTATACGTATCGACACGCGGCACTCCTAGCGTTTCATCGCCGGGCCATTGTAAGTGGCGCCGGTGGCTTCCACGGCCAGATAGGTGATGAGCGCATTGACCGTTTCGGACAGGTATTTCGGCTGCGGGAAGCGCTGTTGGCGAAAACAGTCGTTGATGCGCCACTGCATGGTGCGAAATTCGCCCTGGGAGACGCGATAGGCCGGCCAGCCCGTGTAGGCGCGGCGCACGTCTTCGCGTCGCGTCAGATTGGGCAATTCCTGCAGGCGTATGCGTTTGCCGTCCTGGCTGTGGCAGGTCTGGCAGGAAAAATCGTAAGGACCGGCGCGCAGCGCGAACAGGCTTTTGCCCAAGGCGTAGGCGGCGCGCTCCTGCGGCAGTTTTTGGGACGGCGCGATCGGGTAACCGCGCGAAGCGGTCACGACATAGGCCACCAACGCTTCCATATCCGATTTGTGGTCTTCCGAACCGAACGGCCGCGCCGCTATGTCTGCCGCGGAAAACCCCTGCAGGGTTTCCATGCACCAGGCGAGGCGAGCTTCGATATCCATCACCCGCCCGGCGTCGGCGAACCAGCGCGGCGTTTGCGCGTAAGCGCCGGCCACCACGCCCGGTCCCAAGCCCAGGTCGCAGCCGGCCAGGGCGGCCTGTTTGGGGCCGCGCGGCGTGTTCCACAGTTCTTCGCCGCGCGCTGCGTACAGCTCGGCCGGGTTGTCCTCGGCCAGCATGGCGCGGTAACGCTCGATTTCGGCCTGGGTTTCGGCCGCCGTCGGCTGGCCCGCGCCGGCCCCGGCAACTGCCAGCGCGGCGGCCACTGCCGCGCCCGCGCGCAGCAATTTTTGCGCGCGGCGCCCGGTTTTACGCGACGACGGTTTCATCGCTGCGCGTTTCGCCGTGGTTGTCGGTCCAGGTAATGGTGAACTTGTCGCCGGCTTTGATGCCCGCGAGCTTGAAGCCGAACACCGGGTTGCGCGATACCGCCATGCCGGTTTGCGCTTCGAGCACATGCGTGCCATTGAGCGCGATGCTGAATTTCTGGATGAAGTGCGGCGGTATGGGCTGGCCGCTGCGGGCATCCTTGCGTTGCCCGGTTTCCATGGGGTGGGCCATCAACACGCGCAGGTCCGCCACATCCCCCGCCAGCCGGGCGCGAATTTTCATCGGATCGGCCATCGCTTCCTCCGTTCAGCCGCCGCAACCGCCGGCAGTAACCTTGATTTCCTTGCTGCTCGAATAATATTTGCCGCCCGCCAGGGCCAGCACGCGCACCATCGACGTTTCGGCCATTTTGACGCGCAGGCTTACCTGCGGCAGCAGGGGACCGGAAAATTCGAAATGCCCCGCGAGTGGTTGCGGGTTTTTTTCGATCAACACCGCGATCGCGCTGGTATTGGGAATTTTGCTCACGATTTCCAGCGGTACCACGGCGCCATTTTCGGCAATTTCCGGGGCATCCAGCTTCAGGTCCGCGCTGGCCTGCGCCTGGGCCGCACCCGCGCCCAGGCCGCGCAGCGCGCCGGCCACATCTTTCGATTCGAAGGCGGGCGCGTTCCAGTTCGCGGCCAGCACCCGGGTTGGGCGCAATAGTCCGGCGCCCAGCAGCAGTGCGAGTGCCGCACCGCCGCCGGATTTGAGTATGTGTCGGCGCAATTCATCCATGTTTTCGCGTCCTCGCGAACCAAATTGTGCTGCAGCTTGGGGCGCCGCCTGCGGGCGCCGTGGCGGGTGTTATGCCGGAGCGACCCAGTGCCCGGATTTGCCACCCTGTTTTTCCAGCAAGCGCAGTCCTTCGACGTGCATGCCGCGGTCTGCCGCCTTGCACATGTCGTATATCGTGAGCAAAGCGACCGCCGCGCCGGTCAGCGCTTCCATTTCAACCCCGGTGCGTCCCACGGTTTGCGCGGTCACTTCGCAATGCACGGCCGCAGCCGCGGCATCCACGGTAAATTCCACCGCCACCCGCGTGAGCGGTATGGGGTGAGCGAGCGGGATCAGTTCGGCCGTGCGCTTGGTGGCCTGTATCGCAGCGATGCGGGCAATGCCCAGCACGTCGCCTTTTTTTGCCGTGCCCGATTCTATCGCCGCGAGTGTGGCGGCCTGCATGTAAATGCTGCCGGCGGCGCGTGCGATGCGTTCGGTTTCCGCCTTGGCGCCCACGTCCACCATGTGGGCGCGGCCGGCAGCGTCGAAATGCGTCAGTTCGCTCATGCTCAGGCGTGAAAATTATCCGGCGGCGGCAAATTCAGGTCTATCCAGTAGGTTGCCAAGGAGCGCACGGTATCGCCCAGCCGTAAAGGGTCTGCCGGCTTGCGCACGAAACTGTTGGCGCCGAACTGCGCGGCGCGGCGCACTTCGGATTGCCCGACTACCGCCGACAAAACCACCACCGGAACCAGTTTGGTGCTGGAATTGGCGCGTACGCGGCGCAACAGGCTGAGCGCATCGTCACGCTGTTTCAGGTCCAGCAACATGAGCCGCGGCATGGCGCGCAGGCTGCTACCCGGCTCAGGCTCGAGCAGATCGAGTGCCTGGTCGCCATTTACCGCAACGGCGATCTGTTCGCCCGACGCAATGGAACGAATTGCGGACACGATAAATTCTGCATCCTCCGGACTATCGTCGACGACGAGGATGGATGGGATGCTGCGTAGGTCGGCCATGGTCGGTTTTCGAACTGCGGGCGGTTCGGGGAACTTCGAAAGGTTGCTGTTGTTCTGTAACTTTCGGACACAAACATGGCTCGCACGAAATACCCGAGCCCCTCCCCGGCTCCGGCCCCCTGCACCGTGAGCAGGTATCATATCACCGTGAAACCACGATCCCTGCTCGTTCTGTTACTCGCCCTGGCGCCGCTCGCCATGGGCGAAGGGTTGCCCGATCTGGGCGATACTTCGCAAGCCGATCTTTCCCCGCAACAAGAGCGCCGCATCGGCGAACAATTGCTGCGCGACGTGCGGCGCGACCCTGCCTATCTCGACGACGTCGAAGTCGAAACTTACCTGAATCGCCTGGTGGGGCGCCTGTCCGCCGCCAGCCCCGACGTGCGGCAGGATTTTTCCGTATTTTGCGTGCGTGACGCCACGCTCAATGCATTCGCCTGGCCGGGCGCCGTGATCGGCGTACATTCCGGCCTAATCCTGGCGGCGCAGAGCGAATCGGAACTGGCCGGCGTGCTGGGGCACGAAATGGCGCACGTAACGCAGCGCCACATCGCTCGCCAGGTGTCCAAAGCCGGGCAAACCGGCGTACTGCAATTGGCGTCGCTATTGATCGCGGTACTCGCCGCGCGCTCGAATTCGCAGGTGTCCGAGGCCGTCATCGTGGGCAGCCAGGCCGCCAGCCTGCAGGCGCAATTGTCTTACACGCGCGATTTCGAGCGCGAGGCCGACCGCATCGGCCTCGTCACCATGGAAGGCGCCGGCTTCGACGAGCACGGCATGGCCAGCTTTTTCGAGCGCCTGCAGCGCGCCATGCGCCTCTACGAAACCAATGCTCCGGCCTATCTGCACACCCACCCGCTCACCAGCGAGCGCATTGCCGACATCGAAAACCGTATCAAGGACCATCCCTATCGCCAGGTGCCGGACAGCCAGGAATTTCAGTTTGCGCGCGGCAAATTGCGCGCGCTGCAGGGCAATCCGCGCGAGGCGGTGGCCGATCTCGAAGTGGCCGTGCGCGAACGCCCCAAGGACATCGGCTTGCGTTTCGGCTACGCACACGCCCTGCTGAGCGCGCGCAAGTTCGACGCCGCCGAAGCGCAACTGCGCCAGTTGCGGGCGCAGGCTGCGCCCTCCGCGATGCTGGATAACCTGGCCGCGAGCTTGCGTATGGAAGCGGGCGATGCCGAGGGTGCGGCGCGCATCTATCGCGCCGCACTGGCGCGCGCGCCGCACGAGCGTGCCCTGGTCTATGGACTGCACGGCGCCCTCATGGCCACGCGCAAGCCGGATGCTGCCCTGGCGCTGGTGAAAGACGAAATGGGCGCCGGCCAGCAGGATTATCGCCTGTACGGCATGCTGGCCAAATCCTATGCCGCGCTGGGCAAAAATTCCGCGCAGCACCGCGCGCTGGGCGAAATGTACGCCCAGCAGGGCCTGTACGAAGCGGCCATCGAACAACTGCAATTGGCGCAGAAGGCCGCCGACAGCGATTTTTACGAAATGTCGGCCATCGACGCACGCCTGCGCGAACTGAAAGCCAAACATGCCGAAGAGCGCAAGGACAAGCGCGGGCGTTGAGCGGCGCGCGCGCCAGCGGGCGGCGCAGGCGGTAAGAATGTGCCGGATGCCCTCACGGCAGCATGAGCATATCCAGGCGGTTCTGCCCGCCGCGGCGTGAATAATCCACCTGCGCGCAAAACCCCTGCACCAGCACGATGCCCAGTCCACCTACCGGCCGATCTTCCGGCGCCAAATCCTGCCAGGCTTCGGCGTTTTGCAGCGGATTGAAGGCCGGCCCGTCGTCGGCAAACATGAGCCGCGCGCATCCCGCCTCGTCACGCGATAGCTGCAGTTCCATCAGTTGGGCATGCTGGGCGTGGTTGAGCACATTGGTGCACAATTCTTCCGCCACCAGTACCAGTTTGAGTTGCACGCTGCGGTTGAACCCCAGCGCCGCGGCCTGCGTTTCGATGTGGCGGAGGGCTTCGTCCAGTGCCTCAGCATTGACCGGAAAAACGCGCGCGGGAATGACGTCCATGCGTGGAAAATAGCGCAAATTAGCATTTGCCGCGCGGCTATCATGGGAGTTTCCGGCTTGCTGCGGCCGTGCCGGAACATAGGCGTGGAATGCAAGCCGACCACGCCGGCCCACCGACTTCGGAGAACGCCATGTACCGCCGTCTGATTTCCTCATGTCTGTTTGGATTTGCCGTCTTGGTCGCCCTGCCAGCGCAGGCGGAGCGTGCGGCCGTGGTCAAGACTGCGGAAGGTGAAGTTTTCGTGGAACGCGCCGGGCAGCGCATTGCGGCACGTCCCGGTACCGAACTGCTGGCCGGCGATGTACTCAATACCGGCCCGGATAGCCGCGCCGGTTTTACGTTCGAGGACAATTCGCGGGTCGCGCTGGGGCCAAAAACGCGATATACGATCGCACGCTACGAATTCAACAGCACTACCCACGAAGGGCAATTCGATGCCGACCTGACGCGCGGCTCCATGGCCATGGTGTCCGGCCGGCTATCCAAACAGTCGCCCGAAGCCGTGCGAGTGAAAACGCCTTCCACGGTATTGGCCGTGCGCGGCACACACTTCCTGGTGGAAATTCCGGAGGATGCGCAATGAAGCTGCGTCTGGCTTCATGCGTGGTCGCCTGCCTGGCCGCCGCCTGTACCACGCCGACGCGGGTGGTATTGCTGCCCGACGATGACGGCCACGTCGGCAAGGTGGTGGTTGCGGCGGGGCAGGACAAAACCACGCTGGATCGCGCCTACGCCACCGCGGATGTAAATCGCGCCGGACAATTGAGTGCGGACTCTGCCGACCGCGAGGCCGTGCAACGCCGCTTCGCGGCTGCTATTTCCGCCCTGCCGCCGCGGCCGCAAGCGCACCGGGTATTTTTCGAACTCGATTCGGACACCATGACCACCGCCTCGCGCAGCGAAGCGCGCGCCATCTGGACACAAATCGTGGCGCGGCCGGGCGCCGAAGTGCTGGTGGTCGGGCATACCGACACCATGGGCCCGCGCGAACATAACGACCGCCTGTCGCTCGCCCGCGCCCAGGCAGTGCGGGCGCAACTGGTCGATCTGGGATTCGACCCGGCGCGCGTCAAGGCCGCCGGCCGCGGCGAGCGCGAATTGCTCGTTACAACCCCGGATGAAACGCCGGAACCGCGCAACCGGCGCGCGGAAATTATCGTTCGATAATTTCCGCGCTTGTGGCGGGATGCATGCGGGCGTAGGAAACATTCCCCGCATCTGATACGGCAATGCGATGCGTGTCCCCCTGGCCCTGGGGGGGCGGGCGTCCCGCCCACCTGCCGATGCGGTGCGTAAATCGTGCGGGCGAGACGCCCACACCCCCAAAAAACTGCCGCGCGGCACGGATCGGGCGCGCATTTGGCAATGTTCGTTGCGTGCCGGTGCGAGTTGGCGCGCGTCCGAAACCGCATTGCGGTTCGTGTCCCCCTGGCCCTGGGGAGGCGGGCGTCCCGCCCGCCTGCCGTTGCGGTGCGTAAATCGTGCGGGCGAGACGCCCGCACCCCCAAAAAACTGCCGCGCGGCACGGATCGGGCGCGCATTTGGCAATGTTCGCTGCGTGCCGGTGCGCGTTCCCGCGCGTCCGTGACCGCATTGCGGTTCGTGTCCCCCTTGCCCTGGGGGGGCGGGCGTCCCGCCCGCCTGCCGTTGCGGCGCGTAAATCGTGCGGGCGAGACGCCCACCCCCCCAAAAAACTGCCGCGCGGCACGGATCGGGCGCGCATTTTGCAATATTCGTTGCGTGCCGGTGCGCATTCCTGCGCGTCCGTGACCGCATGGCGGTTCGTGTCCCCCTGGCCCTGGGTGGGCGGGCGTCCCGCCCACCTGCCGTTGCGGCGCGTAAATCGTGCGGGCGAGACGCCCACACCCCCAAAAAACTGCCGCGCGGCACGGATCGTGCGCGCATTTGGCAATGTTCGCTGCGTGCCGGTGCGCGTTCCCGCGCGTCCGAGACCGCATCGCGGTTCGTGTCCCCCTGGCCCTGGGGGGGCGGGCGTCCCGCCCGCCTGCCGTTGCGGTGCGTAAATCGTGCGGGCGAGACGCCCACACCCCCAAAAAACTGCCGCGCGGCAGGGATCGGGCGCGCATTTGGCAATGTTCGTTGCGTGCCGGTGCGCGTTGCCGCGCGTCCGAAACCGCATTGCGGTTCGTGTCCCCCTGGCCCTGGGGGGGCGGGCGTCCCGCCCGCCTGTCATTGCCGCGCGTAAATCGTGCGGGCGAGATGCCCACACCCCCAAAAAAGTGCCGCGCGGCACGGATCGGGCGCGCATTTGGCAATGTTCGTTGCGTGCCCGTGCGCCTTCCCGCGCGATCGAGTTGCTGCCGCGGCACTTGGCCGTGCTGGAAATACTGCCTATCTGCCAGAATTCCCTTCCGGCCGCATCGCCTCGCCGCGCCCTGTGGCGCGCTCGGCATCGTGCGCGGCCTTGATGTCGGCAAACGCCTGTTCTCCCCACTGCAGCGCAAACGCCAGCAATACTGGCCGTACCCAGGACGCTGCGGCTTCGCGCCCGAGCAGGTCGCCCAGCGTGGCCCAGGCCGTGGCAAGTACGCGATAGGCGGCGCGGCGCTCGGCCTTGCTGTCATAAATTTGCGCCAGCAGTGCTGCGGCGGCAAAGTAGGCGACCGGCTCCACCCATTCCAGCGCCAGCGCGCGCGCCTCCTGCGCGGCGGCCAGTGCTGCCGGGGCGTCGCCTGCGCGCATCGCAAGGCGTGCGCGCAGCAGGGCGACGCGCGGCGCGAGCGCAGCATCGTCGGTGATGGCCTGAGTGGCGGCGGTGACCGCGGCATCGTCCCGCGCCAGCACGCCGGCCAGGGTTTCGGCGCATTCCACGGCGACGGCGGCGGCGCCGGCGCGGTCGCCGGCCTGCAGGTGCAAGGCGCGCGCTTCGGCATAGCTCGCGCGGGCGGCGGTTGGCGCGTCGGCTTGCGCCTGTGCTTCGCCCAGGCGGCGCAGTACGGCGGCGCGCCAGGTGGGCGGCAGTTGGAGCTTGTCGGCGTGCTCCAGCGCCGTGGCGTAGGACTCGATGGCGGCCGCGGCATCGCCCGCCGCGGCCAGGGTTTCCGCTCGTTCTGCCGCGGCGGCGAAAGCCACGCGCGCGGGGTCGGCGGTGGCAGTGCCGGCAAGCGCCTGCGCACTGCTGAGCGCGGCTTGCGTGTCGCCGGCAAAGCGCAGCAAACTGGTGGCCATTTGCCGCGCGCGGGCGGCTTCGGCATTGCGCCCGTCCTGTTCTGCGAGCCGGGCGGCGCGCAGCAGCAATTGCCCCGCGCCGCGCCAGTCGCCATCCAGAATCAGGCGATTGGCCTGTTGCAGCAGCGGGTGCTCGGGCCGGCTCAACGCTCGCTCACGTCGCGTATGCGGTAGCCGCGCGCTTCCAGCGCCTTGCGGTGCTCCGCCAGGGCGCGCAAACGCGCCTGCCGGTGGGCTTGCGCCCAGGCCTGCCATTGCTGCGATGCCGTACTCATTTGCCCCTGGGTGCGCTGCGCCTCGCCGTCCAGATTGGCGCCCTGGGCCGCGGCACTGGCGGCATCCTGGCGTGATTCGTCGGTGCGCTGCTGGTTGGTCCGGGCCAGCGCCTGGCCGTCCTTGCGCGTGTCCTGCAGGCTGTCTTGTGCGGCCGTTGCCTCGGACTTGGCCGCATCCAGCCGGCGACCGTTTTGCGTCGCCTCGGCGCGGCGCGGTCCGCTCTGCGTCTGCTGGTCTCCTATCGTGCTATCCACGCCATTCATGGCGTTCAGGAAATCCGTCGAATCCTGGTTGAGCTTGCGGATTTTGCGCTTCGGACCGACCAGTGCCGCCGGGTACATGGGTATGCCGTCCGGCATGGAATCGCCCAGCGAAGAAAAGCGGCGGAAAGCGCGCATGGGTACGGTGAGCACCGACAGGCCGGTTTTGCGCTGTTGCGCGTCGGCCAGTTTGGCCGACACGTCGGCTTCGCGTTCTTCGCGCTGCGTGTTGGCCTGCTTGCGGCGCTGGGTTGCCGCCTGGTGCGCCTGGGTGGCGCTGATCGACTGTTGCGTGCGCTGGTCGAAACGATTCAAGGGCGCGGCATTGGCCTGATGGTGTTGCGCGTCGCGGCGCGCCGACTGTTTCGCCGCCTCGGCCTGGGCGCGTGCCTCCAGAATGCGGGCGAGCCGTTCCTGCAGGGCGTTCAACTGGTCGTAGCCGCCGGGCGGTGGCGCCGGGTAGGCCGGCGATACGCGCTCGACGATAGGTTCCGTGGCGCCGCGCGTGACCCCCTCGACAAAATCGGCACCGCGGCGCGTTACTCCTTCACCCACCCGCGCGCCCAGATAGGCGCCCACGGGGCCGCCCGCCACGCCGCCCAGCACCATGCCGACGCCGCCGCCGACCGACATGGCGCGCCGTTCGGCCGCGCTGTAGGGGATGGCCTGACCCGTGGCGTCACGGCGCGAGGGCGGTGGACGCAGGCGTTCGTCGCCGAACCAGCCGGAGCCGATGCGGCCGAGCCGCTGCGCCTGCTCGACGCCCGGCACGGCATGCCACAGGCCGCCGGCCACGGTGCCCACATAGCCGTGGCGCATGCGGTCGAAGGCGGCACGAAAATCTCCGCCGGGGGCGCGCGCCCCGGCCGGCGCCGCGCCTGCGCCATCGGCAAATGCCTGCGTACCACCGGCGCCGGGCCGGGGCGGCAGCCCCGGCAGCGGCGCGGGCGCGCGTTCCGGCGCCGGTATGGGCGGGCGGGGGGCTTGCGCCGGCGCGCCTTCCGGCGGCCGCGCCCCAAGCGCCTGCCAGTCCACCACTACCTTGGGCAACTGGTCCTGCGGCCGGAACTGGTTGGCCGGTCGTGCTTGGGGCGGTGCCGGCACTGCCGCGCCCGGCCGGTCGGTGTAAATGTAGAAAGTACCGGTGTCCGCCGGCTCGTTGCGCAGCCGCGCGCGGGCATCGTCCATCAACAGGCGCATCTGGTCCGGCGGCAGTTCCGGCGTGTGCAGCGCGGCGCGCGTGCTGGCCTGGAATTCTTCACGTGCGCGTGTGGGCTGGCGTTGGCCCGCCTGCGCGGCTTCCACGTGGCCAATGATTTCGTGCCCCAGCACGCCGCGCGGCTCTATCGCCACATTGGCCGGATTGGCTAGTCCGGTGGGGCGCTGGCCCGGCGCCAGCGGATTGATGTCCGGTCCGATGTGCAGTATCGGGCGCGATTCGGTCGGACCATTGTGAAACACCACCTGGTCGGGCGGATAACCGCGTGCCGCGGCCATCTGCATGGCCTGGGCGCGCTCGTGCGGCAAGGGGTTGGCGCTCGGACCCACGTGCAGGATGTGGCGCACGCTGGTGGGCCCGTCGTGGAACACCACGCGCTCGGGCGGATAGCCCATTTGCGCCGCCATGCCCAACATTTGCGTGCGCTCGGGCGCACTGAGCGGGCGGTCGCTGCGTTTTTGCGGGCGCGCGGCGGCCGGCCCGGGCGCGGCGGCCGTGTCGGCCATCGCCAGCGGCGCGTGTGCGTCGGACGGGGCTGCGCGCGGCGCGAACAGCTCGCCCTGGCGCGCATCCACCTGCGGCCGCGGCGCCGGTTCCGGCAAGGGCAGCGCCAGTTGCGGCGAGGCCGCCGGCGGCGGTGGTGTGTGCTCGCCGAACATGCCGAGTTGCGTGCCGGGCGGCTGGGCGGCGGGGTCGAGTCCGAACGTGCGGTCCCAGTCGTAGGCAGCGTGGCCTTCTACATAGTCGTCCGGCCCGCCCAGCCCGCGCATTACCTCGTCGGCGGTGCGGCGGCCGGCCAGCGGCCGCTCGCCCGGCCGGGTCGGCGCCGGACCGTTGAAATCCGCCGACGGCCGCGTGGTTTCGAACAGATAGTTGGCATGTTCGTACACCAGTTGGCCGGCTACCGCGGGGTCCATGAGCGGCCGCGCGTTGGGCGAAGTGGGGCCATTGGCGTCGCCCCAGACCAGCAGATTGTGCGCGGCCTGCAATGATTCCGGGCGGCCCAGGCCGCGCTCGGTTGCGAGGGCGGCGGAATCCGGCAGGTACTGCGGCCGCTGGCCGGCGCTGATGGCGTCGTGGTGGCCTTGCTGCCGCAACAGACCGGTAATGTCCTCGTTCGGGTTGTAGTCGGCGATGCCGCGTCGCTGCCCGCCTTCGACGCGGTCGCGCAGCAAACTTTGCAGTTCCGGGTGGTGCGACTGGTGCTCGCGTGCCGAGCCGCGCGGCCCTGGGCGCGGCGAGGGCTGGTACAGGTCGGGCGTGGGCGATGCGGTCGTGCGCGAAGTACGCATGCCGCCGGGGGTGTTGAAGGTGGCGTCGGGCAGCAGATGGCGCCCGACGTTGTCGGTGCCCCAATTCACCGCCGGGCGTGGTTCGCCCGCCGCCTCCGCCGCCAGTGCTCGCAGCGCGGCGCTGCGCGGGTTGCTTGGCGCGACCGGCGTGGGCGGATTGGTAAAGTCCGGTCCGAAACTGAGTTGTTCCGGCGCGGCCGTTTTGGCGCCGGCGGCTTCCGGCCTGGCCGGCGCCTGGTCGTCGGCCATGTGGAATTCTTCCGCGCCGGGCGCGCGCGCCGGCTGCGTTTCGGGCGCGGGCACAGTTTCGCCCGCCGCGGCCCGAGCCGACTGCGGCTCTGCGGCGCCGGGGGCGCCAGGGGCGCCTTCGGGCGCACGCTCGGCGGTAATGGTGGGGCCGTCGCCGGCGGCCGGCGGCGGGGTTTCGTGCGCCGGTGGTGGTTCCTGCGGCTGGCGTGTGCCGGCCGGCGCTTCGTGCGGCACGAGGCCCATGCGGCGACCGGCCGCACCGGCGCCGTGCGAGCCGGCCAGGCCGCCCGCGAAGCCGCCCACGAAGCCGGCGCCCGCGGCTGCTGCCTGGCGTACCTGGCCGCCCTGTTCTTCCACCTCGGTCGGGTCGGCCTGCGACTTGAATGCGTGCAGGGCACGGAAGCTGGTGATGAGCGGTTGCAGCACCAGCGCATTGATGGCGTCCAGAATCATGGTCGCCGTGCCTATGGCGAGCGCGATGGTGGATAGGGTGGCGGCCAGAGGTGTCGCCACGCCTACCGTCACCACCGTGATGACCCACATGGCGATCGATATGGCGCCGATCACACCGGCGATCACGTTCAGCACCGAGGTATAGACGGAAAGAATTTCCGAAATGGCGGCGATGCTATTGGCCAGCATGTCGTAATCCGACGCGCCCTGACCGAAGCGGCCTATGGTCTGGCCGGTTTTGCCCCAGTCGCGATCGGCCAAATCCATGGCCGACATGACGCCGCCTATCACCGCGCCTATGGCCGGAATGGGCGCCGAACGCGCCGCCGCCTTGCCGGCCAGCCGGATGGCGACGCGCTCGCCGGCAATTTCGAGCGCACGGGTGGCAGCACCCATGCCGGCGCCGGTGGCAAAGGCCTGGGCGCCGCCGCCCAGCACCCCGGCATCGGCCTCGCGCGCCAGAAAGCGTGCGCGCGTGGAACTGCCGGCGTCGCCGACGCGGGCCGCCGCTGCGCCCCAGCGCTGGTGCTCGGCCAATTCTTCGTCGATCAGGGCGATGTCGGACGTGGCCAGCGCATCCAGCGACGGGTCGCGCGACGCATCGGCGGCCACCGGGTCGGCCGCTGCCGCCCCGTCGCCGGCCGGGCTGCCGGCGGCGTTCGCGTTCGTGTTGGCGCCGGCTGCCGGCGGCGCGTTGCCCGTGCCTGGCGGTCCCGTTGGAATGGGGGCAGGCGCAACAGCTTGTTTGGGCGGCAAGGCGCCGGCAGGCAGGGGCAGGCTGGGCGCGCGGCCAGGTGCGCCGGCTTCGGCCGCATCCGCTGTGGGCGCCACCGCGCCGGGCGGCGGGGCCGCCTGGGCCGGAGCGGGCGCGCCGGGCGCACTGGGCGTGGCGCTGTGACTGGGCGCGGCCGGTGTGGGCGCCAAAGCGGCATTCTGGTTGGCCGGCGCGGGGGCGGGTGATGCGTTACGTGCCGCGCCGGCGGCGCCGGCCGGGCCAGCGGCCGCGGACGCCCCGGCCGGCGCCGGCTGCCCGCTCGGCGGCCGGTCCGCCGCGACAGCCGGGGCAGGGGCGCCAGCCGGCGCGCTCCTGGCCGGAGCGCCGGGTGCCGCTGTGCCGGCTTGCGCCGCCCCGGCGGCATTCGCCTGCCCGCCGCCGCGGCTGTGCTGCGTGCCCGGCGAGGCCCGCGCATCCGCCGCCGGACCTTGTGGCACCGGCCCGCGCCGGTCCAGAAACTCGATGCCATAGGCGGCCGGCTGCCGCGCTGCGCCCTTGGCAGGGCCAGCCGCAGCCGCTTGTGGCTGGGCTGCGGGAGGCGATTTTTGTGTTTCGGATTTCACCGGCCGGCGCGCTTTGTGGTTTCGAGTTGCGAGGGGTTTGAATGCCGGCTAGACAGGCTCTATCGATTCCACATCGACCAGGCAGGGCGCCTGCTGCACCGCGTCGTCCTGCGGGATGCGCGGCAAAATTACGCCGCTGGCGCGCGTGCGGCGGTTTTCGCAGCGCCGGATTTCGGCCGCGTCGCGCAGGGCGGCCGGGCTGGCGGGCGGGTACAGGAATACGCGGCAGCCGTCGTCCAGCACCAGCACTGCGTGCCCCAGGTGCAAAACCGGCGGGTTTACCTGCATCATGCGCACATCCTCCTGCTGATAAATCCCTTCCACCACGGCGCGCTGCCCGGCGTGCGTGAAGGCGTCCTGCTCGCAGCGGATGTGCGGCAATTGCGCGGGCGCTTCGTTGGGCTTACTCATCGGCCTGGCCTGTCAGCCGCATCAGGGCTTTTTCTCTATGGTCATGGTGGTTGGTGTTAGCCCATGCTGTTTGGTAGCCTGGTGCTGCTCGTGGAAAGTCTGGCCCTTCTTTTCAGTGCCGTAAATTTCGAAGGTCCATAGCTTGTTTTCTTCGTCCGGCTTGCCGGTCGCGTAATTTTCCAGCACCACGGTGTCCTTGCCATCATCGCTGGTCATCACTACGCCGCCCCAGTGGAAATTCCAGGTGGCTTTGCCGGCCGAGGCGCCGCCGCTCGAAATGGTGTAGCCCTGGCCCACGTCGGGTTTGGCGTAACGGTTGATTTTCAGGGCCTTATCGACTTTGTCCCGATCCGTGTCGGACATTTTGTTGTAATAGCCCCAATAGGTTTCGGCGATCTTGTCGAGTTGCGCGCTGTATTTGCTGCGGGCGGCTTTCTTTTCCGTTTCGTTCTTGGCCTTGCGGAATTCTTCCTCTATGGGCGCGAGGCCAAGTTCTTCCACCATGGCGCTGGTAAGTTGCAGCGTGGCTTCAAGCTGCGCCATCATGTCCGGGCTGTTTGCCTGCTCGTTTTCCAGAAAAGCCTTGGCGATGGCGGTTTTCATGCTGGTCGGGCTGCCGGGCACTTTGCTGGCCGCGGCGCCGCCGGGCTTGTCATAAACCGCCTGGCGGTCGCTGGACCCCACCACCACGGCATTGCTTTTGCCGCAGTCGGCGTACAGCAACATGTCATTGCCCTGGGTGTTGTTGCCCTTGTTTTTGGCTTCGACCTTCACCAGGCTGGCCTGGCGCGTCGGGCTGAGCCGGGAACCTTCCCAGAAGGTGTCGCGGCTTGCGGTTTCCTGCAATTCGATGCCGGAATTGACCGCCGCCAGTTTCTGGTTGGCTGCCGCCACCTTGCCGGGCTTGGCGTACAACTCGTGGTTGGGATAGCCGGTTTTGGTGGCTACCGTCAGATCGTCCGCCTGGCGCCACGAACTGAAGGCGTAGGCCTGCACGAAATAGCCCTGGATGACGCCGGCCCCGCCTTGCCCTTGAGGTTGCGTATGGGAGCGCGACGGCTGCCGCGCAGCCGGGTGGAGGTAGGGCCCGGCCTGTTCCGCGCGCCGCCCCATGTCGTCCGCCTCGCTTTCCAGTTGCGGGTCGGCATTGACGGGCAATCCTTTCGCCTGCAGGCTGGCGGTGACCCGCCCCTGTTTTTGCTGCACCACATGCCAGGCTTCATGCGCCAGGTGCTGTTCCTTCCCAGGCGCCAGGAATATGTCGCGGCCCTGGGTGTAGGCCTCGGCGCCTATCGCGGCGGGATGGGGCGAGTCGTAATGCACGCGCGCGTCATCCACCGTCACGCCGGACAGGTTTTCCACCCCGGCGCGCAAGGCGGCCGGCAGCCCGCGGCGCTCGGAACTGTCCAGCACATCCAGGCCATAGCCGGGATGGGCGGCGGAACTGGCTTGCGCGCCGTGGGCGGCGGCCTGTTCGGCAGTTTGGGACTGGTCGGTCCGCGTGCGCTGGGCGTAGTCTTTCATGATCGCATCCTCGGGGCGGCAGCAATTAGCCGCCTTTGCGTTCTTTCACGTATTCCTTGCGTATGCCCTGATGCACCGCATCCAGGGTGATGGTGTCGCTGTCCTCGCGCAATGCCTGCAGTGAAGCAAAACGGATCGCATTCATGATGGAGCTGCCGGACAATTCGTGTTCGCGCGCCAGTTTTTCCAGATCGATGCCGTCTTCCAGCCTTGCATGGCTGGGAAAGCCTTGGCGCCACAGGCGCAGGCGTTCGTCGGATTTGGGCATGGGGAAATAGATGACCGATTCGAAGCGGCGCGTAAATGCTTCGTCCAGGTTGTCGCGCAGATTGGAAGCCAGAATCGCCACACCGTCGAATGCTTCCAGACGTTGCAGCAGGAAAGCGGTTTCCTGGTTGGCGTAGCGGTCGTGCGCGCTGCGCGTTTCGCTGCGCTTGCCGAATAGTGCGTCGGCTTCGTCGAAAAACAGTATCCAGCCGCGGTGCTCGGCCTGGTCGAATACCCGCGCCAGGTTTTTTTCCGTTTCGCCTATGTATTTGGATATCACCAAAGACAGGTCGATTTTGTACACCGGGCGGCCGGTGGTGCGGCCCAACAGGCAGGCGGTCATGGTTTTGCCGGTGCCGGGCGGGCCGTAGAACAGGCTGCGATAACCCGGACGCAGTTTTGCCGCCATGCCCCAATCCTGCATCAAGGTGCTGCCGTGGCCTATCCAGGTTTCGATTTCTTCGATTTGCGTGCGCGTGCCCGGATTGAGCACCAGGTCGGTCCATTCGAGCTGCGTTTCGATCAGGCGAGCCGGAAAATTGCTGCCGAATGCCGGCTGGTGCGCCTGCCCGGTCGTGAACATGGCGGCATAGTCTTCGCCCAGGCAAAGCGGCGCGTGCACCAGTGCTTCGTCCGGGCCGGTGGCGAAACGCAATACGTGATGGCGCGAAAAAAAGTGGCCAGGCCCGAATAATTCGAGCAGCGCAAAGCGTTCGGCAAAATGTTCCGACAACAGGAACAAGGCGGTTTCCACGGTCGGCACGAAGCCGCTGTCCTGCGCCGTGATGCGACCGCCGAATTCGGTGAAGCGGCGGTCGAATTTCTGGTTTTTCAGCAAAAAAATGTCCAGCAATTGCGGGCGCAACTGTGCCGCCAGCGTCAGCGCCAGCACCGCGCGTTCGTCGAAACTGAGCGGATAGTGGCGCACGAATCCGGCAAAGGGCGATTCGGAATCGTGCAAATCCGGCGGTGCAATGGCGCGCAATGTGGCGGGCGCATCGTCCTGGCGGAAAAAGCGCTTGAAGCGGGCGTCCAGCAGGAGCGCCAGCCAGTCCATTTCGTTTTCAAGGTCGCGTGCGTTGGCAAGTAGCGCGTCCATCACCATTCCACCTGCAAGGGGGCTTCCATCCAGGGTAGTTTGACCCACTGGAAGCCCCACGGAAATTGCTCCAGCACGAGGTCGTGGGTTTCGCGTTCCACGCGCAGCAGCCAGGTGCCGTCCTGCATATCGAGCATGCCGGCGCGCAGCAGGAAACTGGCGCGGAAGCCGGCCACGGACATATTGTTGAGAATAGGCAGTTGCGCGATCACCGCGGCCAGCAAGCCCTCGCATTCGTCGATTTCGGTGTCGGTGAGCGCTGGTTCCAGCTCACACGGCGCGTCCAAGGGTAGTCCGCACAGCAATTTGTTCAGGGGCAGCAGGTATTCCGGCGCTGCCGGCTCGCCGGTTGCGACGCAATGCAGCAGCACGGCGGCGCGGGCCTGCGCGGCGGCGTTTTTGAACTGCTTGCCCTCCAGCAGATCGAGGCGTTGCAGAAACAGTTTGAAGTGCGGCCACAGGATGACCAGGCCGGCGTTGCTCACCGGGATGGCGTCGGTATCGCCCAGTTCGGGCGGCGCGCCGCGCTGCGGGTGCAGGCGCCGTATCAAATCTGCGCTGGCCGCTGCGGTGGAATCAAGCTCACTGGTACGGTGGGCGGCGACGCTGCCGCCTTCCGCGGCGGGGGGGCTGGCGTCTGCGTCGGGGCGGGTCGTGTCGGGCTGTTCCGCGAAATTTTGGTGCGGCGCACCCATGCCGGTTTCCGCTTGGGCGGCCGGGAGGGCGGCCTGTTCGCCCGTTGCCGGGGAGCGGCCCATGCTTGCCGAATCAGCCGCATCGCTTCCGCTTGGCTCAGTTTGGGGCGCTTCTTCTACTGCCTGGCCTTGCTGCGTGCCGGCGCGGCGCTCAGCGCGGCTCGCGGTCGCGCTTTCTGCTGCCGCCTGTTCTGCGCTTAATTGCGCCAATATCTGCGCGACGCCTGCCGTGTCCGCTGCGCCCAGGGCCTGCGCGCTTTGTTGCGCCTGCCCGACCAGATGCCGGTAGGCGCGCATCCGACCGCCGGCCAGGCGCAGCAATACGCCGCGGCTGAAAGCCAGTCCGCCGGAGGCTGCTACCGATGCCGCGCCGGCATTGGCAAACATGCTGCGCCAGACGCGGCTGCGCCAGCCCTCCGCAGGGCTGGGTTCCGGCAGGGGCTGGTCGGTTTGTATCAGGATGCCGGCGAGTGCAGCCGGAACGCTGGCCAGTTGCGGCAACAGCACGGCCAGCAGCCGCGTTAGCAGCGTGTCGTCGAAATGCCCGGCCAGCCGCGTCAGCACCGGCGGATGGGCCAGTAGCGGCGACAAGTCGCGGCGCAAGCCCTCGGCTGCGACCTGCATGAGCAGCGCCAGGGCGGCTTGTGGCTGGCCCGCCTGGCCGCTGTCTGCCCACCAGGGCAGGCGGCCCAGGCGCAAATACTGCGAAAGCAATTCCCATTGCGACTGAACTTGCGGCGCCGGGCCGGCAGCGTTTTCGAGGCGGGCAATGGCCTGCGCCAAGCCTTCGCGCAGGGCAGGTTTTAATTTGCCCAGAAAGTCCGCCGCAAAATCGTTCTGCGCCACGGTACCCAAATCCAGTTCCAGCCGGGTGATGCGATGCAGGCGGTCGGGCGCGCTCAATTGGTCGCAACACTGCTCCAGTTCGCGCACCAACTCGGCTTGCACGGCTTGCGCCTGCTGCTGCAGGGGCCAGGCACTGGCGCCGTCGGCCAGCGCCAGTTCCAGCGTTTGGCGCAGGACGGTGTGGCGTTGTGCGCCCATGTGCGGGGGTTAGGATCAGACCGCGCCGACGAGCGCGCTGACGGCAAGTTCGAACACCGTTTCCAGCCCGGTTTGCGCTTTCACGGCGCGGATGGACAATTTATCGGTGGCTGCCAGATCGACCGGACAATCCCATTCCGGCGGCGGCGAAGGCATTTGTCCCGCCAGCGCGAAATCTATTTCCACCGCCAGCCCGCCTATGCCTTTTTCGGGCTTGTGGAAATACACCGGCAGGCCCAAATCCTGGTCGCTGCCGGCCAGACGGAAATGGTAATAGACGCCCGGCTGGCCATTCGCAACCAGGTAGGCGGTGTTTTTCGCGAGGCCGGGGCCGACGCCGGTATCGTCGCGCCGGCTCAAGCGCAACGGAAAATCCGCCGCCGTGCCGGGCCGCACCAGAATGACCGCCGCACTGGCAAGCTGTATGGTGGAGCCGACCGGCGCGCCGCCGCGCGGGTTGGCGTGCGACTTGCTGGCGTGCACGACCAGCAAGCTGTCTTCCTTGAGCGCGGTAATCGGCAAGCTCAGATTGTTGCCGGTGCCGGCGGCCGCCGCACCGGCGGCTTGCACGTCCGGCGCGGGTAGCGGCGGTGCGCTCACCCAGAGCGAATTGAAGCCCGCAATGGGAATTGCCGTAGCGTTCGTACTGCGCAGGAATTCGCTGTCGCCGATGTCGCGCGCCCATACCTGATAGCTGGCGCTGGCTTGCGAGGACTTCACCACCAGCGTGGCCGCCGCCTTGTAGTCCACCACCGACTTCGGCAGGCTCACGGCCAGACCCGGATTGGCGCGAACTTTCAGCGGCAAATCCGGGATGAGCGCGTCGATCATGGTGGGCTGGTTGTCGCCTGCGTCGAACGTTTTGGTGGCGCGCACGCGCAACATGCAATCTTCCTGCACTTGCTGGGTTTGCAACTCGATGGTGGCGGCATTGCCGCGCACGTCCGCCACCGAAATGGTGCGGTAGCCGCCCGCCGCCTGGCTGTCCGGCGTGAGCAGGCGATAATCCACGCCGGCCTGGCTGGCTTCGACCGAGACTTCGGCCTGGGCCGCGAAATCGATGATGCGGGCGGCATCCGGCGCCGTGTCGTCCGCCACCAGCAGGTCGGCACCACTGATGAAGTGGATGAGCGAAGTATCCAGTCCGACGCGGATCTGGATTTTTGTGTACAGGTTGCGGCTATAGCCCGAGCTGGGGCGCGTGGCGCGCACGACGAAATCGACGTCGCCGGTTATGCGCGGCGTGGTGAGCAGCAGGTCGCTGCCTTGCCCGACGCCATTGACGGGCGGGGTTAGCGGGCTGCCGTTTTTGGCCAGCAACTGGTAGGCCACGCCGGTTTGCGCCACCATCAATGTGACGCGCCCGGATTGGCCCCAGGCCACGACTTTGGTGTACTCCACCGGCAGGTCCGCGAGCGGATAACTGTGGCCCAGCTTCAGCAGGTCTATCAGGCGATCGCGCGCGTCGCGCTGGCGCAACCATTCCGCCGCGCCGCCCTGCGCCAGACGCACTTGGCGCTGGCTATCCAGCCAGGTTTGGTGGGCATCGGCAAACAGCGCCATGTCGGCTTGATTGAGCCACACCACATAGGCAAACAGGTGGGCCGGAATTTCTTCGCGCAGCGTTTGTTCGACGAATTGTTTGAACGCCGGCACCGCGCAACGCCCGGCCCAGGCCGGCATGACCAGGCTGATCTGCAGCGAATAGGGGTCGGCGCCGCGCACCTCGGCCAGCAGCGGCAGCGCGCCTTGCGCGGAATCCGCCGCCACCGGCCGCAGCAGCAGATGTTCGACCAGAAAAAAGCGCTGTTCCGGGTTTTCTGGCGCCAGGCCCAGTTTGATGCGCAGCCGTTGTTCCAGGCCGGCGTCCTCGGCCGGTGCCGGCGCGCGCGTGAGGTCGCGCCCGCTGCCGCGCGCCGAACCAAGCGCTGGATAGTTGCGCAGCCAGGCTTGTTTGGCCAGCGCCAGATCGCGCAGCCGTGCTTGCTGATCCGAATTGGCGGATAGCGGCAGCACCCCGTCCGGATTCACGAATTGTTCCGCAAAGCGCGCCAGCAAGTGATCCAGCAGGCGGTTTTTGCGTGCCCAGTCGGGCGCGGCGCCGAGTTCCATGTCGCCGGCTGCCGGGGCTTCCACGATGCGCGCCAGCCGCGCCGCGCGCTCGCCGCGGTCGGCGCGGCGCCAAACCGGGTCCAGGCCCAGGCTGGCGTCGTCCATGTCGCCTGCGAAATAGGTTTGCGGCGCGTTGCCGGCAAAACCCAGCAAATCGCCCAGGTGCGCCAGTTGCGCGTGCTGATTGGCGAGCAACTGGTCGAACAGCAGTAAATAGGCTTGCAACTGCCGCAACTGGGCGCGGCGCAAATCATTTGCTTCGGGCGGCAGACCGCGCTCGCCCAGGCCGTAATTTTCCGGGAAATGATGCTGGATCGAATAATAGTTGCCCACCTGGCGGTCGCGCCCGGGCGCCGGCAGAATGTCCAGTTCCTCAGGCTGCGCCTGACGGTACGCGCCGGCCGCCAGCACCTGCGTGACGCGCTCGCCCGCCGCGGCGCGATCTACCGACAGCGTGAGCTGCTGGCGCTGCAGCACGATATTGGAGGTGTTCCAGTCGAATTGCGGCACTTCGCCGTCGTCGATATCCAGCCACCAGTCCTGCCATACGGCGCCGCCCGCGCTCAATGCCAGTTGTTTGACCAGGGCCACGCCCTCCACGCGCATCACGGCCTGCACGAAATCCGACACGCGCAGCGCGCGTCTGCGCTCCAGCGCGGCCAATTCGGCGGTATCGACAAAACCTTGCTGCAGCGGCGGCCCGGCAAATATTTCGTCGATCTGCCAGCCTGCCGCGACGCACTGGGCCAGGCTGCGAAAGCGCACGCGCGGCGAGGTTTGGGCCGCGATGGCCAGCACAATGGCCGCATAGACATCATCCGGCGTGGCTTCGGCGCCAATTTCTATGGTCGCGTTGACCTGGATGCTGCGCGGCTTCAACACGTCCACGGAGGCGAAATCCATGCCCAGCGGGCGGGCGGCATGCAGGCGGGCGCCCACGTTGCGCGCCAGTTCGCCGGCTGTGACGCCCAATTCGTTGGACGCCTCGATCCATACGCGGAACAGCCCCTTCATGGGCAGGACGGAAAATGCCGGATCGGCGCGCAGCAGCACCATGCCCTTGTGTGGATCGCCCGAGGCGGGAATGCCGTCGGCGGCCAGATACACCGGCGGATCCGGCACGGCGGCCGACTCTATCCAGGCGTTGCGCACGCCGCGCACATCCACCGCCAGTTTGCGCAGGTCGGTCAGCGTAACCGGCCGTGAGCCGAGGATGCTGGCCGCTCCATACAACTGGTCGGCAGGGTTTTTGCCGCCGCTGGACAGCAAATCGGGCAGGGGGAAATCGCAGCGATAGGCCAGTTCCGTCAGCGCATAACAGCACTGTTCCAGGATGGTGATGCCCGGGTCCTGGGCGTTGAAGTCGGTCCAGTCGGGGCCGGCCAAAGCCTGCAATTGCAGCATGCCCTGGCGCAGCAAACTGGCGTAGTCCGACAAATCCTGTACCGCCGGATTTTGCGTGGCGACGGACATGGCCGGTCAATCCGCCGCGGTCTGTGCTTCGAGTTGGCCGAGCTTTGCGTCCAGCTCTTTGATCGCGTTGATCAATACGGGAATCAGGTTGATGTAGCCGACGCTCAGGTTGCCCTTGCCCTCGCTGCTGTCGTCGGCATACACCACCTCGTTGATCACGCTCTTGACGTCTTGCGCGATCAGGCCCAGGCATTTGTGCGGGTTGGCCAATTCTTTCCAGTTGAAGGACACCGGGCGCAGTTTTTTTACGTCTTCCAGCCCGTACTGCAAGTCCTCGATGTCTTTCTTTCCCTTTTCGTCCGAGTTATTGACGAATGTTCCGATCACCTCCAGGTAATCCCATACCTTGACGACGCGCCTGATCGGCGCCGTTTGTGTGGTGCGGCCCAAAATCATGAGCGCGCCATAGTTCGAGGCATTTTCTATCGCCGCGTAGCCGGCGTTATTGCCGGTACCGGTGTGGGTGTGACTGGTGTTGGAAAAATAAATGTCCGAGTTGCCCGCGAACACCGCGCCGGAAACGGTGGTATTCCCGGTCGGCGCTTCAATTGTCATTACGTATTTGCCGCCCGTGGTGTCGGCGAAATAAAAGTTGCGGTTGCTGTGCAGGCCGAATAACAGGCCGCCGCCCGGGTGCGTGATGGCCGAGTGGGCGGACTGGCTTAGGCGTATTGCTTCGTACCAGCCGCCCCAGGTGGACGTATTGGCCACAATGTCGAGCTTGGCGCCCGGCGCATTGGTGCCTATGCCCACCCCGCCCGACGGCATCAAGGCAATGTGATCGTCCGCGTCGTTGGAAGTGCCGATCTCCAGCGTGCAGGATTCGCCGCTGCGCGGGTAATAGCGCATCCACGCCGCATCGCTGCCGCCGCCGCCCGGATCCTTGGGAAACATGATGCCGTTGCTGGCCGAATTGCCGGCGCTGGGGGTCAGGGCGCCGGCTACCTCGACATTGTCCCAAAGCTTGATCTTGCGCGGCAGCGCGCCGGCGCCGACGATGTGCAGCGCCGTGCCCCAATTGCCCTTGTAGGCAATCTTGCCGGAATTGGGGTCATCCCCACTATCGCGCGCAAAACTGACGGACTTGCTGCCGGAGCCGCCTTCATCGAAACCCAGGCGCACCAGATTGGCGACATCCAGTTTCCCGTTCGGAACCGGCGCGCCGATGCCGACATTGCCGTCCCAGGTAATGCGCATGCGCTCTTGCAGCGGCTTGTTGGCGGCGCCGCTATCTTTGGTCAGAAATAACAGATGGCTGGAAAAATTGCCGTTGTCGCTGGACTGTATGCGCGCGGTCGGGTCATTGCTGCCGGGGTCGTAGCCGTCGAAATCGATGGCGGCGCCGGCACCGGCCGATCCTGCGCCATTCATGAGCGTGAGGCGCGGGCCCAGTGCGCCGGCGCTGTCCTTGCGCAAATGCACGGCACTAAGCGGGCTGATGGTGCCTATGCCGATATTTCCGCTGCTTTTATCGACGAACAGCCGGCTCGTGCCCTGGCCGTCGCTGACCGAAAAGCCGGCTTTGGCGGTGGCCGGATTGTTCTGGTCCGAGCGCGGATTCATCTGCAAGGTCCAGGCCGGATTCGGGTCGCTTACGTTGCCGTAAAAATTGATCAGTTTTTGCGGGCTGGCGCCATCGCCGGTGGCGGTAATGGAGAGCGGATCGCCCGCCGGCTTGCAGATGCCGTCCTCGTTCTGGTTCAGCGTGCTATTGATCAGATCGCGGAAATTGTCCTCGGTCGGAATTTTGTTCTTGAGGAAATAGGATTGCAGCGTGCTGCGGTCCTTGAAGTTCTTGGTATCCATTTAATGCTCCGGTCAATTGGCACTAAGCAAGGGGTGCGCCGGCGCCTTAGCCGACGACAAAATCCAGTTCTATCTTCATGTAGCCGATACCGCTGAAATTCTGTTCGGTGAAGCGCGTGTCGGTAATCAGGTCGATTTCGTGCTGCGGATCGGCCACCAGCACGCCATCCGCCCGTTCGCTGCGCACGCGGTAACCATTGCCGTCCTGGGCTTCTTCCACCAGCTTGAAAGAACGCCGGTCTTCGCTTTTGAACAGCTTCAGTTCGGCGATGTAATCGACGCCCGGCTGGCGTTCCAGGAAGTTGATGATGGCGTTGGCGTGGATGCTGCCGCCTATGCTGATTTCATTGCCTTCGTCGTAAGCCCAGGGCGACAGAAAGCGGTTCAAGGCCTCGTTGAGGCGCGGCTTGTAGAACGCCGGGTCGTACTCGGGCAAAAAGCGCACCGCGAAGCGCACGCGCACCGGCACGTAATAGGCGTTGCGTATGCTCACCTCGGCCAGCGGGGACACGTGCGTGGCCATGAAGTCGCTGATGGCGCCGATCTGGCCTACCGTGGCTTTGGGCTCGAAGGGGTTGAAAGGCAACTGGCCGCGTATGTCCGGAATCACGATCACATCCACCTTGCCCAGGTGGGCCGGGTCGGCCGACTGCGCGGGTATGCATTTGGCTTTGTAGATGGCGGGAAAGCGTTCCAGCACCAGGCGCTCGTAATCCCAGGCCGTGAGCGCGCGCTGTTTGTGGCGCAGTCGCTCGCTCACGCGCAGTTGATAGGCCTCGTCGCGTTCCGCGGGCTTGCCACCGGTGGAGGTGTAGGGCTGGCTTACGGAGGCGATGCCCGCCACCGGCACGGCGGTTTTGGCGATGCTGCCGGCCGCCAGTGGCGCGTTCAGGTGGCCGGCGGTGTTCGCGCTTTCCAGCCAGGTGGCGGATACCGCCTGTGACCGGATGGCGATGCAATCGCAGATGGCGTCGCAATCTTTGGCCACGGCGGCGCGCAACCAGTAACGCGCGCCGGGCAGCAAGGTGCTGGGCCGGGCCGCCGGCAGGCGAAAGCGAATGATGCCGGACTGGGCCAGGCCGCGCGTGGAATCGGCCACGATGCTGCCGTCGGCCAGACTGAGCCAGCGGTCGCCGCTGAGGTAGCTCCAGTCTGGCTGGCGCGCCGGCAGGTCTGGGTTTGCACTGCCTTCGGCCATCTGGAACAGGATGGCAAGTTCACCCGGCACGGTGGCGTGTTCCAGGCCCAGATATAGTTCGCCCTCGTTGTCGTAAGCGGGCATGAAGCGGTACATGCCGCTACTGGCATCGGGTTGAATTTCGGCCATGCCGAAAGCGTGGTGATGAAATATGCGTTCGTCGCCCTTGCCATAGCCCAGTGGATCTGCCGTATCCATCACCAGCGTGAGTTCGCAGCCGTAATCCACACTGAATGTTTTGAGTTTGGGCGTGTAGGGCGGGTTCACCTTGTAATCGCCCGCATTGGGTGCCGCCACATTCGAGCCGGGTTTGAGGCAGGCCGTGATCGCGGTAGCCAGTTCGACCGACTTGGCGGCGGCGACGCGCGCGTGGTTGCCGTGCTGAAAATCCGGATCGTTCAGTTCCAGGCGCCAGTAGCGCAGCCATGAGGCCGGCGCCGCGGCATTGATGGGCGCGTGGTCGGACTGGTAGGCGTAGCCGGGCTTGTTGGTCTGTATGGTGGTGCCCACATTGCCCAGACTGATTGCATGGGCCTTAGTGGCATCCGCATCTTCGAACAGCTTGGCCGTCGCGTTGAGCGGAATGTCCGTGCCGTGGTCCAGCAGGCTGAAGCGGGCGGTGAAGTAACTGTTGTTGGGATTGCCGCTGGCCGGCAGCCCATAGTTGGCGTAATGGGTGGCCAGATTGGGTGCCGGAACTTTCATCCACTCCAGGTTGAGGTTCAGTTCCTTCAGGCGCTTCACTGCCAGTTCCGCATGGGTGAAGCGAAGCGCCGAACCGCTCGCCGGACTGGACCCGAATGGCTCGAAAGGCTTGCCGGCCGCAAGGCTGCCGTCGTCATTGGCGAGGGCGAGGTTTTTCAGCCCCGCCACCGTGGCGCGGACCAGTACCCGGTCCAGCACCAGCGGCCGCAACAAAGGATAGGGCGTGGAAAAATTTTCGCTATCCGTCTGCCACTGCGGTTGCAGCAGCAGGCGCAGCATGGGCCAGGCGCTGGGGCTGCCGGGCAGCGCCGCCAGGGCCGGCGCGGCGACGCCGAACTCGAGGCCGAATTGCAGCGATTTGGCCTGTTTGCCGCTGGGCAGCTGGAAGTTTTGCGCGCTCATGGTGAGCTTGTCCGGCGCCATCCAGCCTTTGGCGCTGCTGGCCTGGACCAGCAAGGGCCAATCTGCCGCAGCGATGGTTTCGCCGGGCTGGGCAGTGGGAATCAGGCCGGCGATCTGGCTTGCGAAACTATCGGCCGGAAATACCAGCGTGAGCGTTACTTTGCGCAAGCCTTCGCTCAGGCACAAAGCCGGCGAGGCGATGCTCCAGCCGATTTGCGCGGCGGGTGGCTGGCTTTTGGGCAACGCGTCGCGTCTTTGGCCAAAGGTGCGCCAGCGCGGCGTATCGCCCGGCCGGGTGGATTCCACGCTGGTGGCATCGTCATTGGCGTGCAGCAACAGCCATTCTTCCTGTTGCGCGACAGGAGCCTTGCCTTCCCGCGCGCGCCAGGCAAGTTCCAGATTGACGGCGGCGTTTTGCCAGTCGGTGTAGGCGGGCGGGTTGGGCGCCGTGAGGGCGGAATAAATGCCCTTATATACCGCCATGCCGGTATCCGCAGCCGGCCACCAGCTTGCCACCAGATTCAGCAGATCGCCCAGCGGCAGCGTGCGCTCGGCACTGGCCAGACGCAGCATGGCTTCCAGCGCCGGCTTGTCGGCGAGGCCGGTATGGATGTCCTGCAGTTGCCGGCGCCGGTCGGCATAAACTTTTTGTGCGTAGGCGGCGGCCAGGATGTCATAGCTTAGGTCCCAGTCGGCGGCGCTGGGGGTGCTGGCCGGCAGGCGCGCGATCCAGGCGAAATCGTCCAGGGTGCAGAAAAAATACGCGCGCACCCTGTCCAGCGCCGCGGCAAAGCGGTCCAGGTCGCTGGCGTTGCCCTTGAACAGCGCCGTAAAGGGCGAAAAATCGAGCGTGCCGAGTGCTCCGGCGAGGTTCTGGTCGAACAGGCTGGATGCGCGCTTGTAGGGGTCGTTGGACCCATCCTGCAGCAGCACATAGTTGGCGTCATTGCGCTTGCGCTGGCCGGCGGCTTCGAGCAGGCCATTGACGATGCGCCAGTCGCTATCCACCTCCTGCTTTTTCGCCATCATGGTTTCGAATTCGGCCGGTTCGAGGTGTAGCTCGTTGCGGATGAAGGCAACTATGTCCGGCTGCTGCCGGTTGCTGACGAGGTAGCCGCCATACAAATCTTCCAGGCTGATCACATTGCCGGGCAGGCTGTGAAAATCCGGCAGATTATTGTTGAACGCCAGTTTGTAGTTGTTCCAGAACGCAGGGGAATCGGCCGGCGTGATCGTGAATGCCGCGTTGTTCAGTTCGATACGGCCCATTTTCTGCAGGAAGCCGTTAATCAGTTTCCAGTCCGCGGTGGCGGATTTCTGGCGCCGATTTTTCAAGGCCATGATTTGCGAAAATTTGGCCTGGTCCAGAAACAAACCATTGCCGACAAAATCCACCATGGCGCCCAGCTTGTCTATCAGTGCCGCGTCCGGGGCTTTTCCGGTCGGATCATAAACGGCCATCTGGCCGTCATTGGCAGGGTCGCCATACACCAGCTGGAACATGGCGAGGCGCGGGTCGGCGCCGCTTTTTTCGGTGTTCTCGCGCGCCTCGCGTATGCCCGTGACGCGCTTATTCACGAATACCGTGTATAGGTCTTTGACCTGCGCGCGGCTTACGATCAGGTCGTCGTCGGTGCGGTAGGCGAGCGCGCCGCCCAGGCTGTCCTTGCCGGCCGCGAGCAGCGTGCCTTTCGGCAGCAAAGTCTGGCCGGCGCCATTGGCCAGTTTGGCGATGACGCTTACCACGTCTGGCGTGGCGGGTTTTTTCTGCAGCGCCAGAACCTGGCCGTAGTAATACTCGATGTGCTCGGCGGTGAGGCGGTTCATGCGCTGGCGGCTTAGTTCCAGCAGGCTGAGCAGTACCAGCAGCAGCACGAAATGCGGCCGGCGATAGGCGCTATCGTCGGAAAAAGCCGCCGGGTTGGCGACGAAACGTTCTATTTCCGCCAGATCGGCCGCCACGCCGCCGGGATGCAACAAGCCGCTCCAGTCGCCCGCCGGCTGGTTGCTCGTGTCGAAATAGACTAATTCGCGCGCAAAGGCGTCGGCGAATGCAAGCCAATCCTGCAGGCCGCGTTCATCCAGGCCGACGCTATCCGCAGCCAGGCTGGCCAGGCGCCGGGTGGCCTGACTGGTTCCGTCGCGGTCGAATAGTGGGGGCGTATCGGGCAAAGGCATGTCGGCGGGATTCCCTTCAGCTTCCTTTGAATTTTGTATTCGTCGTGATGAACTGGCCGGAACCGCCGCCATATTGCGGCGAGGCGTCCGGTATGGGCCCCGACGGCGTGGGCTGCTGGGCGGGGCTTTGTACCTCGAATTTGGCCGTGAAATTGCCGCCTTTGAGCAGTACGGCGACGCCGCCGGTTTTGGTTTTGCTGGCCTTCTGGTCGCCGCCCAGACTGTCGATCTTGAGCGTCCCGCTACCCGGGATGCAATACTGCGGCGTCATGTACATGCAGCCCGGGACGGAAACATTTTTTTCGTCGCCATCTACACACAGTTTTTTCGAGCCTTGCGTGGCCGGCCCCGAGCCCTGTAATTTGCCGGGCTGCGGCACCACCGTGGCGGCGCCGAAGGTGGGCATGAATAACACCGTGTCGCCGTCGATCAGCACGAAATCGCTCATGGCCGGCCCGCCGCGCTTTCCCTTAGATAGAACGGAAACACCAGGTTGTAGCGCGAATTGGTGGCCGGTATGCGGTAGGTGACGCGAATTTCCAGTACCCCGTCCAGGCGCGCGCTGGCTTCGGCTTCCACGCTTTCCACGACGATGCGCGGCTCGTGCCGCAACAACGAGGTTTTGACATAAGCCGCCACATTGCCGGCCAGGCTGCGGTCCATTTCTTCGAACACGAAGCGGTTCAGGTCGCAGCCGAAATCTTCGCGCATCACCCTTTCGCCCTGCGCTGTGGTGAGCTGGATTTGCAGGCTTTGTTCGACACACGCTTCCCCCGCCACCTGCCACAGGGCGGCGCCGCCGTCCGTGAAGGTAGGCGGAAAATGCCAGCCGCGGCCGAGAAAATCCGGCGTCGCCATGTTCAGTTGCCGCCGCCGGGGGCGGGCGCTGCGGCCGGCGTTTGTTCCATCGCCGCCGCGGCCTGGGACTGGATTTTGCCGATCAGCCCATACACCCTCACGAAGGGCATGTTGCCCAGTGCTTCCAGCACCAGGTTGATTTCCTGCGGGGTGAGCCGCAATGCGATGTCGTCCTGCATGGTCCGCTTTCCTGTGATGGGTAAATTCAATCCGTGTGCGGCAGGGGCCGCCCGCGTGGGGGTGTCGTGGTGGCTGGCGTCAATTGACGTCCACCTCGCTGCCCTTGATCTGTACCTTGCCGCTGGCTTCCAGCGTGAAATCCTTGGCCGACTTGAGCGTCATGCCGTTCTGATCCATCGCTACCGAATTGCCGTGCTGGTCGGTGATGGTGATGCTTTTGGCGTCGTCGTCGAGCACGATTTTGTTGCCGCTGGCGGTTTCGATATTCAGGGCGGATTTGCCCGAGTCGGTATCCTTGAACAGGATTTTCGTGCCTGCTCTGCTTACCAGCCCTTTGTTCTCGTTCTTGTCGCTCAGGTTTTCCAGCCCTTCGGGCGGCGTGTTGGCGGAGCCGAATAGTGCGCCGATTATCACCGGCTGGCGGGGATCGTCATTGAAAAACCCCAGCACCACCTCATCGCCGGCCTCGGGCCGAAAAAAATAACCGCGGCCTTTGCCGGCGTCGGGCGCAGCCAGCCGTGCCCATAGTGGAGGTTGGTCCGCACCCAGTACCGGCACGCGCACCTTTACGCGAAATTCCTTTTCCGGATCGTCTTCATAGCCTTCCACCAGCCCGATCTGCAAGCCGCCGATCGGGGGCAGCAAGCCGGCCGCCGGCCGTGCCGCGACGTCGCTGCGCGCGGCAAACCATTCCACGCCCAAGCCCAGCCGCAGATCGGTCATCCAGCCCTGATCGCTCACGCGATGGCGCCAACCGGTCAATAAGGCCTTGCCGGTGAAATGCTTGCCCACACCTTTGATTTCGATCAGATCGAGGTAGGCGAGGTCGGTCAGGCCTGGTACGCACAGGCGCCCGCGCACCAGAGCCAGGCGCCCGCGCGCCAGCGTGGCGTCGGCCCAGGACTGCAATTCGTCGCTACTGGCCGGCGCCGGGCTGGCCAGCACGCGCTTGTCGCCACCTATCGCGGCGGCGAGCCCGCTGGCGCTAAGATTGCCGGGTGCAAGATTTACATTCTGCGCTGCAGCCGGGCTGCTCATTTGCTGGTCTTTCGGGTCCCAGGCCACACTCGATATATCGCTGTACTGGCTTTGCGCGTCGGCTTCCAGTTCGATGGCGTAAATTTCGTCTATGCCGTAATCGAAGGACTTTTTCGGCGATCCGCTTAGTTTCGGCTTCACCAGCGACAGGCTGCCGTCGGTGACGCAGGCCAGCAAACCATTCACGTCCGCGCGCGACATGATGAAATCCCAGTCGGTGCAGCCGAACTGCACCAGTTTTTCGTGCTTGGCTTTGGTCGCGGCAATGTCGCCGGCCTTGATGCCCTGCGCGCCGAGAATGGCTTTCGTTACCTCATCGTCGGTTTGCTCGTTGAATACCATGCTGGTGGGCGAGCGCGTCAGTTTCACCGCGGCGTCCTTCAGATCGACGGTAAGCAAGGATCGATGGGGGTCGGTTTCTATGCTCTGAGCCACCACCAGGCCGCTGAACACGAGCTTTTCCGAGGACGGCACGCCTTCCCAGCGCAATTTGATGTCTATCTTGTTGCCCGGATCGAAAAAGCCGCTGTCGCTCACCTCGAATTTGCGCTTGGCCACGTCGCCATCGATGAGCGTGAGGCGCGCGTAAGGAATGCGGTTAACTTCCCGTACCACGTCTATGGCCAGCACTTGATAAGCCGGGTCCATGGCGGACCCGTTACTGGTGATGGTGGCAGTAACGGCGGGCATGGCTTAGTTTCCGGCCTTGTCCGGCAGGGGCGGGAATATCAGGCGCTGGCCCGGCCTGAGCCGGCGGATTTCGTCCAGCCCGTTGGCCTGGGCGATCCACAGGTGATAGGCCGACGAGCCGTAAATTTCCTTGGCCAGCAGAGGCAGCGTATCGCCGGCTTTCACCAGGCGGCTATGCGATACGTCCGGCGACGATTTGCGTTCCATTTTCTGCAATTCGTCGGCGGTTTCGTCGGAAATCAGCTTTACATCGAGCGTGGCGCGTAGCGGCGTGCCGTCGCGATCGAAATTCGTATAGCTCACATCCACGCTGGCCAGGCGGCAATTGAAATTGATGTCGCCCCATTTCGCCACCAGATAGTTGGGCTCGTGCAGCGCATCGTTCATGGCCCAGGTGAGCTTGAGAAATTTGCGCACGCGCGTCGATACGCTATCCGACGGGAATAACTGCATGAGGCCCATTTCGGTGGTGCCGGAACCATCCAATACCAGATGCAGGTTCAGTTCGGGCGGCGCGCTGCGCGTGAAATTCTGCGTGTTGCCGGAACTGCCTATGGACTGGGCCTTGGCATATTTGACTTCGTATTTCTGCGCGATGGTTTCCGGGTTGAACATCGCCTCGAAACTGTCGACCATGTCGCCCAGGCCGCGCTTCCTGTCCTTGTAGGCGACGATCTTGAGCATTTCGAGCTTGAACAGATTGCCCAGCGCCATGTCAGCGGTCCCCGTTTTTTTGCAGGATTTTCAGCACCTGCTTGACGCATTCTTCAACGATGGCGGCGATGTTGTGTTCATCCAGGTGGCGCGCGCCGGTGTCGGATTTGGGGGCTTCGTGCTCGTTCTGCACGACCGCGCGTATCACCAGTTCGCGTATTTCGACCGGCATGTCAAATCCTGATTGCCTGCATGCGCTGGTAAGCAAGTTCCATGGTTTCGATCACCACCTGGTTACTGTCCGCATCGAGATTGGAAACGCTCCACTTTACCGGATAGGCGTTCATGAACAGCCAGCCGCTGAGCGGTATGCCGGATTCGTCGAGCAAACTGACCAGCACGTTGGAGGGCGCAAATTTGAACATGGACATGGCCACGTTGAACTCGATCACCAGCGGTGAGCCCACCGCCATGCCGCGCTCCAGCACCAGGTTGTCGTATTGCACGCGCTCCGGCAGCTTGTAGGAAAACAGGTTTTGCCCGCCACTATTGAGTGTGCGCGTGCTGATGGTGGAACTGATGCCGGAAACTTTCTTGAAGCGGAAATCCAGCGGATTGGGCACCACGCCGCCGATAAAAAAGAACACCCCGAAGCGATACCCCAGCGGGGGCGGCATATTGGTAATGAGGTCGGCCATGGCGGATTTATCAGCGGTTCAGAGGCCGAACTCGACCTTTACTTTCGGTGCCACCAGTTCCAGGCTGGCGATCGCAACTTCATTACCGGACGCATTGAAACTGGGCGCATCCAGCTTGACCGGCATGGCCGCCGACACGGTCCAGCGTATCACCGGCGTGCCGGATTCGTCGCACAGATCGATCAGCACGTCGCGTTTGACACCATCGCTTATTTTGCCGTGGCTGGCGGCTTCCAGCCAGGCTTGCAGATAGCCGCCCGCGCGCGTGAGGCCGCGCTTGAGCGTCACACTCACGGGCTTGGCCATGCCCGGAATGATGGCGTAGCCCATGGCAAAGCTGAAGCCGTCCTTGTAAGTGACCGGGTCGTAGGCGACGCTCAAGCCGGATACTTCCGAAAAACCTATGGTTTCGGATTTGCCGTCATTCAGTATCGTGACGCGATAGTTATAGGCCGGCAGCGGGTACTCTGCCTTGATCGCAGCTATGCTTTTGCTCATCGCTTCGCGCCTTGCTCAAGCCGATATGGGGCAGCGGCGAGCTGCCCCCGGCAGGACGGGTTCAGGCTCAGGCTGCCTCTATCATGACGCGGTCGCCCGTGAGCTGCATGCTTTCTATCGCCGCATCGTTGGACGACGCATTGAAGCTGGGCGCATCCAGTTGCGTCGGAAAGGCGTTGATGACTTTCCAACTAATGACCGCCGCACCCTGTTCGTCGCACAGGCGGATGAATATATCTTTTTTCTCCACCTGATTGATCTGGATGCTATTGATCCACTGGTACAGCGTGCTGATGCTGTCGCCGCGCACCACGCCCTTCTTGAGCGTGATTTTCACCTCGCCGGGCTGGGCCGGCATGATCATTTTGCGCGGCCCGGGGCTGCCGCCCTGGGTCGGGCTTTCTTTGTACGTGGTGGTGGTAACGGAAATGTTGAGGCCGGATACTTCGGAAAAACCCACGGCCTTGCCGTTGATTTCCACCTTGTAGTTGTACACCGGCAGCGGATAAGCGTTCTTGATGTCCTGCGCAGTAAGAGCCATGTTGGCAACCTTTCCTTGGGCGAATCAGTTCAATGCGAATCAGGCTTCCTGCATTTTGTGCGAGAAGCGCAGGATGATGAATTCCGCCGGCCGCACGGCCGCAATGCCGATTTCGACGATCATGCGGCCTTCCAGTATGTCCTGCGCCGTCATGGTTTTGCCCAGGCCCACATTGACGAAATAGGCCTGTTCCGGCTTCGAGCCGGCCAGCGCGCCCTGTTCCCACAGTCCGAACAGGTAGCTGCCTATCATGGCCTTCACCTTGAGCCAGGTGTTCGCGTCATTGGGCTCGAAAACCGCGAAGGCGCTGGCTTTGCGGGTCGATTCTTCGATCATGATGAACAAGCGCCGCACCGGCACGTAACGCCATTCGTTGTCATTGCCCAGCAGGGTACGCGAACCCCACACCAGCGTGCCCTTGCCCGTGAAACTGCGGATGGCGTTGATCGACTTCCCGCTATCGGGGTCCACGTTGAGGCTGGCCTGGTCGTCATTGGAAACGTTGGATACCGGGCCGATCACCGACGACACGCTCACATTGGCGGGGGCTTTCCACACGCCGCGTTCGGCATCCACGCGCGCGTAAATGCCGGCGATGGCGGAACTGGGCGGCAGCACGACCTGACTGGCGGGGTCGTTGGCCAGCGCGGTTTTTACCTTGTTGTACAGCCCGGTATTGGTCGTTTTGAGCGACGACAGGGGCAGTTGCGCCACGGCCAGATCGGCGCTGGCAGCTTTTACGCCGGCGCTGCCGTCACCCACTTGCACGACGCTAAATCCGGACTTGGCTTTGGATGAGGCGTTCCAGGCCGTTACGGCGTCTTTGGACAGTCCGTTGGCCGGGAAAACGATGGACAGGGTGCCAGATTCGGTTGTGGTGTCAAAATCGAAGGTCGTGACGGTTGCGTCGGCATTCGCGGCGACCTTGACCCGCGCCGGACCGGAACCGGTTCGGCTGACCAGAAAGCCATTGGTGCCGGAACTCCACTGTAGCGGGCCGGGTACTTTCACGCCCGATTCGAGGTATTGGTAATTCAGGCTGGTCAGCAGGAAAGGATGGTAGGCTGCGCCGTAGGACAGGTAATTGGTGCCGACGCCGTTGCGGAAGCTGGTTGCGTCGTCTCTCAGGGATTTATTGTCCTCGCGTGGAACGTCAAGAATGGCGAAGCGGTCGGCCAGTTTGCCGCACTGGGCAAGGGCCTGTTGAGCGAGGTCGTAATAATCCGTCTTCGACAAGTTGATGGCATCGACCAGCACGATGAGCGTTGGCTCGTCCAGCTGCTCCAATTGCCCTAGGCCAGTAACAAAGGCGGCCTTGGCCGGTGTCGCCGAATAATTGCCGGTCGATACGATGTAGCAAGGCCCGCCGCCATTGCGGAAAAACAGGGTGAGCGCGTAATACATCAGGAAGCGGTTGGTCGAGGCATCCGAGCGCGTCAGGCTTACGCTGCCGTCGCCGGCTACGGTAACCGAATACGCCGATGGGTTGGCCTTGCCGAACTGGCTTTCGTATTCCAGCAGGCTGGTGATTCTGGCGACGCCGCTGCCCTTTTCCGTATAGCCGATGAAAGCCGGAACGGCGGTGGCCACCTGTGCGACGGACGGCGGAAGCAAAGAAAGCTCTTCGACCCATACGCCCGGAACGTTATATGTCGGCATGGTATTAAACCTTCGTCAGTGAGGTGTTGGAAAGGTACTTCACGATTTGAAACGCGGCGTCAACGAATTCCCCCGTGGACGCAAGCTTCGCCTTGAAGAAGTTGCGCCAGGAAGGATAAGGTAAGTTCTCGAGCACGGCGGTGCCGGCTTCCATAAGTTTGATGCCCGGCAAGCCGGATTCGCTGCAGGGAAAAATGTCTTGCGCGATGAAGCGCAATACGCGCGCGCCCGGATATTGGCCGGCCAGGCTTGCAGACATGGCGTCGCTGTTGTCGGCCAAAGCCCATACGGGTTGTTGGCCGGCACCGGCGATGGCATAGGCGTTGTCCGGCTTGTCGCGATCGGTAACCAGATAGTACACCGCGAGAAGCTTTTTCGCCGCGAAACTGAGCTGCAGATTGTTGCCCGGCGCCTGATTGAAATTGCGCCGCACGGCGATATCGACATAATTGCTGCCGGATGGAACGCTCGGATAGATAAGCTCGTAATCGGAGCCGCCGGCGAGCGGCGTGGCATCCGTAAACAGCAAAAAATCCGGGCTGCGCAAATCGAGGCTGAACCTGAGCACGCTATCGACAGGGAAGGGGATGAGCGGTTTGCCGGCGCCATCCGCTTCCACATAAACATCCATTCCGGCCGGCCTGGGTTTGATCAGGCAGCGATGATTAGTCAGCATCGCGCGGGTGTCGCCCGCCGGCGACAGGTCGAAATCACCGCACCAGCCGCTGCGGTAATAAGCATGCTTGATGTCCATGCCGAGCAGCTTGCGGTAGGCGTTCAATTGAGGCCCCGCCGGTTCAAACTGCCCACCGCCGGGGCGGACGGTTGCGCGGCTTCGTCCAGGAACACCACGGTGCGTATGCGGTAGGCCACGGACGGAACATAGTGGGTTCTGAACAAGCCCCATAGTTCGTTTTGCTGCTGCGTGGTGAGGGATACCAGATCGAGCGCCAGTTCGGCAATTTCGCCCCCCAGTTCGGGCGCGCTCTGGCGGTCGAATACGTTGTTGCTCTGAAAAAACCGGACTGCCTGGGAGAGGTAATTCAGGCCCTGCGCGTAGTCCGCGAATTTGGCTACCAACAGCACGTATAGATTCATGCTGATGTCCGGCCGCACGCGCTGGCTGCTCCCGTTAGGTCCGGCCCGCACGAATGGATCGCCGCACGGCAAGGACGTTTCTTTCTCGACCCGATACAGCAGAACAGTCAATTTGTCCAGCTTGAAGCTGATCGAATCGGCTTTCTGATCGCCATCCAGGAACACCACCTTGTCTTCGCTGGCGCCGGTATCCGAGGCGCTGGAAAACGACTTGAAGTGCCGGTTAAGTCTGTCTCTGAGGAACAACAGCGCATCGGCGATCACGTGTTCATCAATCCGCTTAGTTGGGAGGCTGTTTCAATCCGGTGGTCCGCAGGCAGGCGGCACGGGCCGGGCTTGCGGAGAGCTGTGCAGATCACGCCCTGCGTGCCGAACAGCATGTCATGGCCGGCTATGGTACATCAAGACATGGTCAGGCACCGCAGCGGCATTTGTGCATTACATCACGCGCGGCAACGGCCGCGCGAGGGGGCAAAAAAATTTTGTCGTGGCTTGCTGCGAGCGTGGCATTGTGGTACTGCCAGGTTGGTGGGGGCGACATGGGCAGGACGTCAGTTTAATGCGGGCTGGCAGGGAAAATCTTGCCGTTCCGTCGCGCTGCGATTGCGGGTTGTCATGGCGTGTCGGGGCTGCACGTGCTCATGTCGCGCCACCCCTCGGTGGCCGGCGATCATGGTTGTATAGATGACGCTTCGGGGCAAGTCAAGAAGCTCGCAGCGGCGCCCGGGCGGCAAATTCGCGCGGCCCTTGCTACGCCTGCTGGCGCGGCCATTGCGGACGCTTTGGCCGCATGTACGCAATCGCAGCGCGATGCGCAGGAATGCTCGCGCCGCATCTAAGCATCGGCACGATCGGCCGAATTTTCGTCTGGCCCGGCCCACTTCACGACCACGATGGTGAGGTCATCCGGCAATTGCGCCCCATCGGCAAATTTGAGTACGTCGGCCAGCACCGCGTCGATCGCCTCGGCGGCGTCGGCGTGGGCGGGCAGGGCGGCCAGCACCGCGGCCAGACGTTCGCGCCCATACAGGCCGCCGACGGGGTTGATCGCTTCGGTTACGCCGTCGGTCACCAGGCAGATGAAATCGCCCACCGCTGCCACATCTTGGGCGCGCTCGTAGCAATAGTCTTCCAGCACGCACAGGGGCGGGCCGCCGGCCTGATCGAGCGCACGCACGCCGCCGCGGCTTACCACCAGCGGGTATTCGTGGCCGGCATTCACGTATTCGACACGGCCGCTTTGCAGGTCCAGCACCAGCGCCACGAAGGTGACGAACATCGCTTCCGGGTTGTCGCGTGCAATTTCCACGTGGGCGCGGTTGATGACGGCGTCCAGCGCGGCGTTGTCGCGCAGTGCGCTGCTTTTTGCCAGCGATTTGGATAGCGCCATGAACAGGCTGGCCGGCACGCCCTTGCCGGATACGTCGCCTATCGCGACGAACAGCCGTTCGCCCGGCAGCAGAAAGAAGTCGTACAGATCGCCGCCCACCGATAGTGCCGGCTGTATGAGCGCGGCCACATCGGCGCGGCGTTCCTTGCCCAGCGCTTCGGACGGACGCGGCAACAGGCCGAGCTGTATGCGCCGGGCGGCTTCCAGCTCGCCATTGAGGCGCGCACGCTCCTCGCGCTGGGTGGCCAGTTCGCCGGCCAGGCGCCGCCGCGTGCGTTCGGTTTCCACCAGGCTTAGTGCCAGCACGGCGGCGAATACGGCGCTGATGCCGGCCAGCGGAACGGCCACGTCCAGCAGCAGCAGGAAGGCGCGGAAAGCCACAAATCCGCAGCCCACCAGAAGCGCCGCGCCGGCGGCAAACAGCGGCAGCGCAAAGCGCGAGCGGGTGCGCGGCACCCGCCACAGGGCGAGGCTGCAGCCGGCGGCATAAATGCCGGCTTCGATCCAGGCCAGCCAGGCCGGCCGCAGCGGTACGCTATGGGTCAGTATGTTTTCGAGTGCCGTGGCGTGGGCTTCCACGCCGGCGCGCAGCGCGCCGCCCGGTATCGTGATGTTGTCCTGCAGGCCCAGTGCAGAAAAACCCACCAGCACGATTTTGTCTTCGAAGCGCTTGGGGTCCACCCGTTCGGCGAATACGTCGAGCGCACTGACCACGCGCTTCGGGTCTGGCTCGGCAAAGTAAAGCCACATGCGGCCCTGGTCGTCGATGGGAATATTTACCGCACCGATGCGCGCGGAACGCATGCCGGCGTGCGCCGCTTCGATCTGGATGCGATCGGCTTTTTCTGCCACGCGCAATAGTTCCGCCGCCAGCGTGGGCCATAAATCCTCATTCACGCGCGCCACGACCGGCATGCGGCGCACCACGCCCGCTTCGGTGCGGGTGGTGGCGGAAGCCAGCCCGCGCACCGAATTTTCAACTTCCGGAATGGCGTGCAGCACGCCGCTGAATGCCGCAACCGCATTGCGAAAGTTTGCGTCCGCGTCTATGGGCCGCGGGGGATTGCCGCCTATGGGCGGGCTGTCGCTGCTTTCCAGCAGGCCGACTGCACCCACCGAAGGCGTGCGCGACAGAAAGTGCCCGAGCAAGGTGTCGTTGCCGGGCCGTTCGCGCAGTTGTTGCGCCAGCGCGGGACTAACGCGATCCAGAAATTCGGGCGCGTAGCCCGGCGGATGACGGTCGGCCTCGGGCATCAGTACGTCCAGCACCAGTGCGCGCGGCTTGTGCACGCCGATCAGTTGCACCAGGGTGGCCAGATCGATGCGCGGCCATGGCCACTGGCCCAGAGCCTGCAAGGACGCTTCGTCGATCTGCACGATGGTGACGGGAAATTCCGTCGCCTGGCGCGGAAATGCGCGCTGGTAGCTGTCGAATAACGCGAGCCGCAGCGGCGCCAAATAGTTGCTGCCGATAATGCCGGTGAGGCCCAGCGCGATGGCGATCAATAGTCCCACCACGTGGATGGGCAGGCGCGGGTTTTGCGTGATCGAAGCGGGCAGACCGGCGGGGGTATTCACCGGGCGCGTCAAACGTCTATTTCCAGGCCGTCCCAGGCCGCACTGATTTTAAGCAGGGCGCCTTCGCCGCGCGTTATTTCTTCGAAGCGGCGCGTTTCCGCTTCTATCGTGGCGATGCGCTGGTCATCGAACACGGGTTCGTGGTGGAACAGAACCAGGTGCTCCACGCCCGCCATCTGTGCCAGTTCCACGCCCACTACGTTGCTTGAATGGCCCCAGTCTTCCTTGACGGAAATGGCGTCGGCCAGCGAATACATGGCGTCGAACACCACCACCTTGGCGTTACGGAAAAATTCCACGAAACCCAGCGTGACGTCTACCTTTTCGAGCTTGTGTTCGGAATCGGTGGAATAGACGGCGGCGCGGCCTTCGTGTTCGAAACGCCAGCCGTAAGAATCGCCGGCGTGGGTTTGCAGCTTGCAGCGCACCTTGAGCCCGGCGATGTCGTAATCGGTGCCCGGCTGCAGCACGTGAAAGCGGATGTCGGCCCGCAACAGGCCGAAATCGACCGGAAACGAGGGGACATCCTGCTGGCGGCGGAAGGCGTGCTCCAGTTCGGCATGTCCGCCATAAATGTTGATTACGTTGCCCGGAATATAAGCCGGCGTAAAAAACGGGAAGCCCATGATGTGGTCCCAGTGCAGATGGGACATGAACAGGTGATACACGGCGGGCTTGCCGGCACGCGCCGCCATGGCGTGGGCGCCGAATGGACGCAGGCCGGAACCGGCGTCGCAAATGAAAAATTCCTCGCCCGGCAGCAGCAGTTGCACGCAACTGGAATGGCCGCCGAAACTGCCGCTGGCGGCGAAGGGCAGTGCGTTCGTGAGCCACTCCAGCGCTTCGGCTTCGCCGCCGAAACGGCGGCCGTCGGCGGCGACCAGGGCGTGCGCAATTTTTGCGCGTACCTGCACGGCCGTCATGGCCACGGGCAGGGAGCCGCGCGTACCCCAGAAGCGTATTTTCATCGCCACGTTTCAGGCTGCCGCATAGGCGCGCGCCGCGGCGTCGGACAGTGCCGCCAGGGCGGCCGGCGTGTCGGCGTGGATGGGGAATAAGGCGCTGAATTTGGTGATGTCGAAAATTTCGCGGACAACCTCCTGCAGCGACGCCACCGCAACGCGGCCGCCGCGCGGGCGCACTTCTTTGGATAGCAGCATGAGTACGCGCAGGCCCGCGCTGGATATGTATTCCAGGTGCTGCATGTCGAGCAGCAGGGCATCGCCGTCGCTGCGGCAGGACGCCGCGTGCGGCAACAGTTCGGCCAGCAGGGATTCGCAAACCGTGTGGTCTATGCGCCCGGCGAGGGGTACGACGAGCACGTCGGCATAACGTTTGGCGGGCAGGGACATCCGGATCCTCGTTGGCGCTGAGCGCGCATCGTTCTGGTGCACGGATTCTAGGTGTGTGGACCCGCCGCGGCAACGCCCTGCTGGCCGTAGTACGCAAATTTTTCCAGCACGACGGCCATTTCCTGGCCCGACAGCAATACCGGCGAGCCGACCTGGCAGGCCCGCCAATACTGTTCGCAGAGGGTTTCCAGTTCGATGGCGAGGTCGAGCGCGTGGCGCAGGTCGCGGCCGAAAACCAGCATGCCGTGATTGGCCAGCAGGCAGGCGTTGCGATCGGACAGCGCGACCAGTACTGCGTCCGACAAGGCTTGCGTGCCGAAGGTTGCATATTCGGCGCAGCGCACCGTGGTGCCGCCAAAGCGCGCGATCATGTAGTGGAAGGGCGGAATGTCCTGCCGCAGACAGGCCAGCGCGGTGGCGAAGGGCGAATGGGCATGCAGCACCGCGCCGGCATCGGCATGGTTGGCATACAGGTCGCGGTGAAAGCGCCACTCCGACGAGGGCAGGCGCGCGCCCTGGGCGCGCCCGGCCATATCCACCTGCACCATGTCCTCCGGCTCTATGCAGTCGTAGGACATGCCGGTCGGTGTAATCAGAAAGCCCTGCGGCACGCGTACGCTCAGATTGCCCGCGCTGCCGCGGTTGAGGTCGGCACGGCACATGGCCTGCATGGTGTCGATGAGTTGTTCGCGCAATACGTGTTGGTTCATGGCTGGAGGTGGATTCATTCCGCAGCGGGGCAGGGCCAGGCCCTGCCTGCGCGATGGATGGGCTGCGCGCGCGGGAAACTCATGAAAAGGATGCTTGCTGTTCGACTGGCGCCGGCCGCGCCATCAGCGTGGCCAGGGCGCCGGGCGCAATGATCGCATGTTCGGTAATGATGCCGGCTAGCAGCGCGGCGGGCGTCACGTCGAAGGCCGGGTTGGCGCAGGCAGTGCTGGCCGGGGCAATGCGGCAGGCACCGCTGCTGCCCTGCACGACGCGCACTTCTTCGGCGTCGCGCTGTTCGATGGGAATGTCCGCGCCGCGGCGGCAGTTCATGTCCACGGTGGAACAGGGGGCGGCGACGTAGAACGGTACCTCATAAGCCTGCGCCGCGAGCGCTTTGAGCAAGGTGCCGACCTTGTTGGCGACGTCGCCATTGGCGGCGATGCGGTCGGCGCCGGTAATCACCACATCCACCTGCCCGCTCGCCAGCAATTGCCCGCAGGCGTTGTCCGCCACCAGGGTGTGGGCGACGCCCGCCCGCGCAAGTTCCCAGGCGGTGAGCAGGCCCTGATTGCGTGGCCGTGTTTCGCTCACCCACAACTGCGGCTGCAAACCCTGCAAATGCGCCAGATACACCGGCGCCAGGGCAGTGCCCCAGGCCACCGCGGCGAGCCAGCCGGCGTTGCAGTGGGTCATGATTTTGAGTGGGCGGCCGTGCGCCACGGTCAGGCGGGCCAGCAATTCCAGACCGTGCCGGCCGATGGCGTGATTGCAGGCGCGATCCTGTTCCCAGATGGATTCCGCTTCGTCCCAGGCCGCGGCGGCGCGCGCGGCCGGCGGCAGTGGCGCCAGCCGCTCGCGCATGCGCGCCAGCGCCCACTGCAGATTGACGGCGGTCGGACGCGTCGCCGCGAGCAGGTCGACAGCCCGCGCCAAATCCGTGTCGCGGGCGCCGGCCTGCATGGCCAGCGCGAGGCCGCCGGCCGCCGTGGCGCCGATGAGCGGCGCCCCGCGCACCTGCATCACGCCGATGGCCTGCGCTGCATCGTCCAGCGTGGCGAGCGTCAGATAGTGCTCGGCGTGGGGCAGGCGGGTTTGATCGAGTATGCGCAGCGCGTTCCCGTCACGGGCGATGGTCGTTGCAGCTTGCGGCAGGTTGGGGGTAAGCATGCCGGCCATTTTACCCGTGCGCCCCGCCCGCCCGCGGCCGAGGCGGATTCAAGGCAACACGATGTCGAAACTGGCGATGCCCTTGTTCGGCCTTACGGTGAGCCGTGCGCGCTCTGCGGCAGAGAGGCGCGAGTACAAAAAATCGCCCTCATTTTCGGCATTGCCGGCCACATACATTTGCGTCACGAACTCCGGCCGGCCTGCGGCACGCACCAGGAAGTGCAGGTGCGGCGCGCGCCCGCTGTAGGGCACCGGCAGTATGGTGCGAAATTCATAGTGGCCCTGCGGCCCCGTCACGGTTTCGCCCCAGCCCTGAAAGCCCGGGTCCGGCGTGGCCGGGCTGTCGTCGGCCGGATGGTGATAGCGCCCCTGCGCGTCGGCTTGCCACAATTCCACCTGCGCGCCAGCCACCGGCGCACCGCCGCGCGTCAACACGCGCCCGCGCACCGTGAGCGGCGTGCCCAACGCCGCGCGGCCGGCGACTTGTGCCAGATTTGCGTCGCGCTCATCCAGCGCGCTATTAGGATAAAACGGCCCGCGTACCTGGCCCGGCGTCGGGTCCAGCGCAAAGCACGGCAGGGCGGAGCAGGCGGCAATCCATGCAGCCAGTGCGGTGGTGGCAGAAAATGTTTTCATGTCGGTGTCGGCCTCGTCATGCTGCTCCTGCCCGCCGCCTTGCTGCAAGCTTGCGGCCGGCGCCAGCCGGCCCGGCTACAATAGGCTGCACCCAGGAGCAAAACACATATGGAATTCGATTGGTGGCATTGGGCGGTGCTGGGCATCGTGCTGATTATCGCGGAACTGGCGGTGCCGCAGTTCGTACTCATCTGGTTCGGGCTGGGCGCACTCGTCGTGGCGTTGTTGCAGTCGCTGCTGCCGCTGGGCGACATCGCCCAGGTTGCGGCCTGGATCATCGCCTCCGTGGCCATGGTGCTGCTGTGGTTTCGCGTGTTCAAAAACCGCCTCCATACTACGCGCGTCGGGCTGGCCGATGCCGCGCTGGGCGAAACCGGCGTGCTGGTGGGCGCGGTGGAACCCTATACGCGCGGCTCGGTCCGTTTCCAGAAGCCCTTGCTGGGCGCAGAAGTCTGGGAATGCATCGCCGACGAATCCATCCCGGCCGGCGAGCGGGTGCGCGTGGTTGCGGTGGAAGGCAGTTTTCTCAAGGTCGGAAAGGCCCACACATGAGTAATGGACTGGTCGTCATCATTGCAGTACTGGTGTTCGTGATCGTCACCATCGCCAAAGGCGTGCGCATCGTGCCGCAAGGGCAGGAGTGGGTGGTCGAAGAACTGGGCAAATTCAAGAAGGTGCTGCAGCCCGGCCTGCACGTGATCGTCCCTTACTACCAGGACGTGCGTTACAAGGTGGTGACCAAAGATCTCATCCTGGACGTGCAGGAACAGGAAGTCATCACGCGCGACAACGCGGTCATCCTGACTAACGCGATATCTTTCATCAAAGTAACCGATCCGGTAAAAGCCGTCTATGGCGTGGTCGATTATGCCGAGGCGATACGCAACCTCATCATGACCACGCTGCGTTCCATCGTGGGCGAAATGGAACTGGACCAGGCGCTGTCCTCGCGCGACAAAATCAAGGCACGGCTGCGCGAAAGCATCGCCGACGAAGCCGTGGACTGGGGGCTGACCGTGAAGTCGGTGGAAATTCAGGACATCAAACCTTCGCCTTCGATGCAGAAAGCCATGGAATTACAGGCCAGCGCCGAGCGCGAGCGCAAAGCCATGGTGACGCGCGCGGAAGGCGAAAAACAGTCCGCCATCCTGCAGGCCGAAGCGCGGCTCGAATCCGCCAAACGCGACGCCGCGGCCCAGGTAACGCTGGCCGAAGCCAGCGCCGAATCGATACGCCGCGTAACCGTCGCGGTGGGCGAACACACCATCCCGGTCAGTTACATACTGGGCGAAAAATACATCAATGCCCTGCGCCAGTTGTCGGAATCCGACAACTCCAAATTAGTCGTGCTGCCGGCCGACCTGACCGAGGCCGTGCGCGGCCTGTTTCCGCGGAGCAAGTGACTTGCGCAAACTATGGTGCGCCGGTTTCATGTTTGCGGCCTGCGGCATCTGTGCCGCCGAAGACCTACCCGCGCCGGCCATCCAGCGCCACCAGGCCTTGCATGACGAAGCGCTCAGACTGAACGCCGCCCAATGTGCCGAAAAGGGCGGCGAATGGGCCTCGCCGGCCGCAGGCAAACCGCCCGAGTGCATCCTGCCGACCGCTGACGCGGGCAAAATCTGCCGCAGCAGCAACCAGTGTTCCGTGGCCTGCGTATCCAAGGTCGATCCACGCTACGCGAAAAACCGCTTCGTGGTGGGCGAGTGCCTGCGCAGCAGCCGCTGGGACGGCTGTTTTTTCTATGTCGAAGGCGGTCAGGTGGTGCAGGCGGAATGCCGCTAGGGCGGGACTGTATTAAGCAACTAATCAGCGGCTGCCAGGCAGCCGGATTTTCGAACTGAAGCGGTCCGGAAAGCGGAGGGCGCATGACTCACATAAACCGGCTTACCGTGGTCACGCTGGGCGTTGCCGACCTGCCGCGCGCCGTGCAATTCTACGTAAAAGTATTCGGCCGTCCGGCGCATGACGAAAACCCCGGCGTCGCGTTTTTCGACCTGCCCGGCACCTGGATTGCGCTATACCCGCGCAGCGACCTGGCGGCCGATATCGGCCCCGAAGTGCCGGCCGCAGCCCCCGCATTCGGCGGCGTCACGCTGGCATACAACGTCGCCAGCCGCGCCGAAGCAGATGCCCTCATGGCCCACGCCGCCGCCTGCGGCGCGCGCATCGCCAAACCCGCGCAAGACACCTTCTGGGGCGGGTACAGCGGCTATTTCGCAGACCCCGACGGCCATTATTGGGAGGTGGTATGGGCGCCCATGTTCCGCTTCGCGCCGGACGGTGCCCTCGTAGGTTGGGGTGACGAAGGAACCCCAACACCGGCGGCGAATACCGGCCCGTTGCCGACCTGACTTGTACGCCGTGGGGTGCGCAACAAGCAAGGGGTACCTGCTGCCGCCCGTGTTGGGGTTCGCGGGCTCACCCCAACCTACATGAGTATTTCGCCGACCCCGACGGCCACTATTGGGAAGCTGTAGGGGCGCCCATGTTCCGCTTAGCGCCGGACGGTGCCCTCGTAGCCCTCGTAGGTTGGGGTGACGAAGGAACCCCAACACCGGCGGCGAATACCGGCCGGTTGCCGACCTGACCCGCGTGCCGTTGGCCGCTCAACAACCAGAGGCACACACGCCCGCGCCGATGTTGGGGTTCGCAGCCTCACCCCAACATACAATAACTTCTGTACACAAGGGGAGTACATGCCATGAGGTACAGACGCGCGACGATCGCTGGCGGAACGTATTTCTTCACCGTCAATCTGGAAGACCGGCAACAGACCTTACTGGTTGGTCACATAAACGAGCTGCGCGAGGCATTGCGTGAGGTAAAAACGGTACACCCGTTCAACATCGACGCCATGGTGATTTTGCCGGACCACATGCATGCGCTATGGACGCTACCACCCGGCGATACGGATTACGCAAAACGGTGGATGCTCATCAAAGCCGGGTTTTCGCGCTTATTGCCCAAGGCCGAGCAAATCAGTGCAAGCCGGCAAGCGAAAGGCGAACGCGGAATCTGGCAACGCCGCTATTGGGAACACCTGATCCGCGACGACCGCGATTTCGAGCGCCATGTCGATTACATTCATTACAACCCGGTCAAACATGGCCACGTGGAGCGCGCCGCCGACTGGCCGTGGTCCAGTTTCCACCGTTACGTCCGCAACGGCATACTGCCTGTGGACTGGGGCGACAGCTCCGACGACAGCAGCAGCCCAACATATGGCGAGCGGGATTGACCGTAAGAATGTCGCCACGCCTGCCAAAGCGCGCGCGCCTGGCGCACCGGGTCCGGCGGTTTAATTACCGCCTATGTTGGGGTTCGCAAGCTCACCCCAACCTACGGGGAAGGGTAAGCTTCGTAGGTTGGGGTGACGAAGGAACCCCAACACCCACGCCGAAAAACGCGACCAAGCCTGCCAAAGCGTGCGTGCCTGGCGCACCGGCTCGGGCGGTTTGATTGGCGCCTATGTTGGGGTTCGCAAGCTCACCCCAACCTACGGGGAAGGGTAAGCTTTGTAGGTTGGGGTGACGAAGGAACCCCAACACCCACGCCGGAAAACGCGACCACGCCTGCCAAAGCGCGCGTGCCTGGCGCACCGGCTCGGGCGGTTTAATTGGCGCCGATGTTGGGGTTCGCAAGCTCACCCCAACCTACGGGGAAGGGTAAGCTTCGTAGGTTGGGGTGACGAAGGAACCCCAACACCCACGCCGACAAACGCGACCACGCCTGCCAAAGCGCGCGCGCCTGGCGCACCGGCTCGGGCGGTTTAATTGGCACCTATGTTGGGGTTCGCAAGCTCACCCCACCTACGGGGAGGGGTAAGCATCGTAGGTTGGGGTGACGAAGGAACCCCAACACCCACGCCGGAAAACGCGACCACGCCTGCCAAAGCGCGCGTGCCTGGCGCACCGGATCGGGCGGTTTAATTGGCGCCGATGTTGGGGTTCGCAAGCCCACTCCAACCTCGCCTGGTTACAATTTATGTGCCAGCGTAAGCCCATCGCCTATGGGGACCAGTGACAGACTTACGCGCACATCCCCGTGCAGAAGCGCATTGAATTCGCGCAGGCTCAGGGTGTCCGGTTCAACGTTGGCGGGGTCGGCGACGCGGCCGGACCATAGGGTGTTATCGACCGCGATCAACCCGCCCGGCCGCAATAGCGCCAGGCAGCATTCGTAATAATTGCGGTAATTTTCCTTGTCCGCGTCTATGAAGGCAAAATCGAAAGTTCCGGCTTTGCCCGCGCCAAGCAAGGCGTCCAGGGTATCCGCAGCCGGCGCGAGGCGCAGGTCCACCTTGTGCGCGACACCGGCGCGCTGCCAGTGCTGGGCCGCGATGGCCGTCGTTTCCGCATCGATGTCGCAGGTGATGAGCCGCCCATCCGCGGGCAGCGCCAGCGCTACCGCCAGCGCGCTATAGCCCGTATAAGTGCCGATTTCAAGCGCCCGGCGCGCGCCCGATAGTTGCACCAACAAGGCCATGAACTGCCCCTGTTCGGGCGAGATTTGCCAGCGCGAGAACGGCAGCGTCGCGGTGGCCGCGCGCAATTCGCGCAACACCGGATGTTCGCGCAGCGAGTGAGCGGTCAGGTAGTCGTATAGACGCTCGTCCAGCGAAATGCTGCGGTTGGTCATGGTGCAAACGCCAAAAGGGCAGGGCGGCCATCGTAGCGCCGCGGCGCGCCGGCGGTCAATCGTGCGGGCAAGCGCAAATACGTGCCCACACGCCAACACCGGCAGAGGGTTCGACCATGCCCGCCGCTTCCAGACCATGCAGCGGCTCTCTGGGGGTGCGGGCGTCGCGCCCGCGCTGCACCGCCCACTCACCGGTAATGTGCTGGTCTTCGTTCTGGAAGACGATCCCGAATGGGGCGACTGGTCCGTCGCTCAACTTCGGGCGCAAGCAAAGATTCATCGCCTGGCCATCAACCCGGTTATCTACTCGGAACTATCGCTGACGTTCTCGACCGCCGAGGCTCTGGATCGCACGATCGACGAACTGGGCCTGACGATGATCGAAATGCCGCCCCCGGCGCTGTTCCTTGCCAGCAAGGCATTCGTTCTTTATCGCGGGCGTGGAGGAACTAAGAGCAACGTGCTTGCCGACTTCTTCATCGGGGCACACGCCGCCGTATCGAGGTATCCGATTCTGACGCGCGATACGCGGCGTTACAGTACTTATTTTTCGAGCGTAAAGCTGATCGCACCAGATCAAACCTAGGAAAAATTACGAGGCGGGGAATTGCGGGCGGGAATGCAACGGCGCCCCATTCCACGGTGCGGACCAAGGCAGACCTCGTAGCTTGGGGTGACGAAGGAACCCCAACACTTGGCGGTAATCTAGCCACGGTTGTTGGGGTTCGCAGGCTCACCCCAACCTACAGATGCATCAAGTCCCGAGGCTTAATCCTGCCGGTAGTTGTTCGCCAAACTGTTCGCTTCTTTCGCTATCGCTAACGGGGCAATAGTCGGCAACGACCTGAATCTGTTCGGGGCGTGCCTGTTCGCGCCTGAGTTTTTCCAGCACCCGCGCGCGGGTGTCGTCCTGCACGTCTATGGCGCGGTCGCGCGTGAGGCGGCAGGCGGCGGCGAATATGGCGTTTAGTCCTTCCAGTCCGCTCTTGCGCCATTCCATATCGGCGGCGCGGCGGAACCATTGTTCGACCGCCGTGGCCGGCAGTACCACGTCCGCCGCCGCATACAGCGGCACGCGCGCACACAGCCGCGCCAGAGCCCAGAAAAATTCCGGCTGGCGCGCCGCATGGCCTTTCAGTACGCGGCCGAACAGCCATTCCGCCAGTTCCTGTTTGCGTGCCGGCGCAACCCGCTCCAGGCTGCCGGCCAGGCGCACGGCTTCGACATTGCCGCCGGCTGCTTTCAACTGCGGCAGTGCGGCGGCGAACAGGCGTTCCTGCTGGTCGGCCGACAAGCCGCCGGCAGTGCGCCGCCACATCATGTGCCAGTTCGCCAGGGCACTTTTTTCCTTGCGGTGGGCCAGGCCCAAATCCATGCATTCCCAAAGCTGGGCCATGCGCCAGGGGTCTAGGTCGGCGCCATAGCCCGGGCGCAGCAACAGTCCGGCCAGGTAAAGCCAGGTCGTTTCGTGCGCCAGCGAGCGGCTGCGGCGCGTAATGCCCGGGTAGAGCGCCGGCCACAGGCCGCGCAGCAAGGACAGGTTCCACGCCTCGCGCGGCTGGCCGAGCAGGCGTTCCAGTTCGCGCGGCAAAGTTTTGACGTTGTCGCGCGGATCCGGCGCCTGTTTGCGGCCGTAAAACTTCTCGATTGCGGCTGTCGCGGCGGCAATATTTACGCCGCGCATTTCTGCCGGCTGCGGCGCGCTTTCCGCGCCAGGCGCGGGCGTCGCGGCGGCTTGCGGCTTGCGCAGATTGAATTCGAGCTGCCAGCGCCGCGCGAATTCGCTGCTGTGCAAAGCCAGTTGCAATACGCCCAGTTCGGTCAGTTCCGCTTCCAGTTGCACGCTCGCGCGCTGGCCTGCACCTGCGCGCAGATCGGAACTGCCGGCGTCCACCAGCAAGGTGGTGAATAGAGGGGGTAAGGCGTGGAAATCGGTTTCGTTGAGCGGCACCAGGGCGCCCGGTGCATCCTGCTTGCGGCAGTTGGAGGTGTAGGCGGTAAAGCGCACCGGGCGGTTCAGCGTCGCGTCGAAACTGGGCGCGGCCAGCCGCAAATGGCCGCCTTCTTCGAAACCTTGCGGCAGCACGCATACCAGATTCGGCAGCGCGGCGCCCGCCTCGCGGGCCAGTTCCAGATACACGCTGCGCGCATAGCCGCCACGGATGCGTGTTTTTGACTGCGCTGCAAGTTGCGCGTAGCGCGCCGCGCCCAGGGCGATGGCAAGGCTCATGTCGGCCAGCGCGAGCTGCGCCGGGCGGCGGCCCTGCCAGTTTGCGATGATGTCGGTAAGGCGCTGCTGCAAGCGTGCCGGCCGCAAACTGCCACCGGCGTACAGCACCGCGTCGATTTCGCGGCCGCGTAGAAATCCGGCCAGATGGCGGCTTACGGCGCTGTCGGCGGCGTAGGGCAGGCCGATTTCGCGCAGGCCGGCGGCGCGCCGCTGCGGTCCCTGGCCGGCCGGCGTATGCGGGAAAAATCCGTCCAGCAAGGCCGTGCGCACGCTTGCGGCGTCGAGTTCGGCCGACAGCGCGGAGGCGAACAGATTGGCGCCCGCGCCGGGCACCGATACGTGCAGCGCGCCGCCGGCCGAGGCTTCGTCCGCCAGCAGGCGTTCTTTGAGGCGGCGTGCCTGCGGCAACAGGTGTTGCCATTGCCGGCGCCCCAGGCGGGTATCGCTGTCGCCCAACAGCGCGCGTTCCGCCAGGTGGGCCAGGGCCAGATCGAGGTTGTCCCCACCCAGCAGCAGGTGATCGCTGGCGGCGATGCGTTCGATCTGCGGCTCGGCGCGGGCGGAACTTTGCGGCGCGATGCGGAACAGGCTGAAATCTGTGGTGCCGCCGCCCATATCGACCACCAGCACGCTTTGTTCAGATTGCGCGAGCGCCGGCAGCGCCTCCAGCAGGCGCGCGGCGGCGGGGCGCGCCGTGCCGTCTGTGGCGGACTCCGCCAGCCAGGCGTAGAACGCCGCCTGTGGTTCTTCGAGCAGGCGCAGGTCGGCCGGATAGCCGGCCAGTTCCGCGGCCTTGCGGGTCAAGGCCTGCGCCCCTTCGTCGAACGAAGCCGGCACGGTAATCACGATTTTCTGGCGCGCAAACGCGCACTCCGCGTTGCCGCGCGCAAAGGCGTGGTCCCAGGCCTGTTGCAGATATTGCAGATAGGCCGCACTGGCTTCGACGGGGGATAGTTTCAGGTTATCCGCAATGTCATCGGACGCGAAAGGCAGGATTTGCGCTTCGCGGTCTATGCCGCCGTGGGCCAGCCAGGATTTGGCGGAGTGGATCACCCGGCCCGGGGCGTCGTCCAGCCGGTCGCGCGCCAGCATGCCGACGAAATAGCCGGTCGGCTCGGCTTCGGCATTGCCACTGAAGGGGTCGAGCTGGCCGCGCGCCATTTCGGCAGGTGTGACGAAATAAAAACAGGAGGGTAAGAGCGGCAGGTCGACCACGCTGTCGGTGGATGCCGCCTGTGGCAGCGCCAGGGCTTGGGCGCCTGCGTGCCGGCCGCCAAGTTCGGTATAGGCCAGCACGCAATTGGTGGTGCCCAGATCGATCCCTATGGCGTAGCGCGCGGCGCTCATGGGCGAGGCGGCCGCAGCGGGGGCGCTGCAAGCGGGAAATCGATCTGCGTATTGAGGGGCATGGGCTTGCGCTTCGATCTGCCAAAACCCGGATCATAGAACGCAATGCCCGCCATGCCGAGCCGGAATGCCTGCCGCAGCCGCGCGAGCGTATATTCGGCCCTTGCGCGAGGTGGCCTGCCGAGGCGGCAGTGGCGGGGCGCAAGGCCTGCACGCAGCAAAACCAAGGAGGAGAACAATCCATGCAACAAATACTGGTTTATGGCGATTCCCTGTCCTGGGGCATCATCCCCGGCACACGCGCTCGCCACCCGTTTGACGTGCGCTGGCCCGGCGTGCTGGAAGCGGGGCTCAAGGCGCGCGGCGGTGCGGTGCGGGTGATCGAAGATTGCCTGAACGGCCGCCGCACGGTGTGGGAAGACCCCTTCAAAGCCGGCCGCAAGGGGCTGGAAGGGCTGGCGCAGCGCATGGAGGTAAATTCCCCGCTGGCACTCCTGATTCTGATGCTGGGCAGTAATGATTTCCAGTCCATGCATCCGCACAACGCCTGGCATTCGTCGCAGGGCATGGCTAGCCTGGTGCAGGCCGTGCGGCAGGCGCCGATAGAGCCGGGCATGCCGGTGCCGCCCATCCTGATCGTGGCGCCGCCGGCCATACAGACGCCGCGCGGCACCATTGCGCCCAAATTTGCCGGCGGCGAACACAAGTGCGTGGGCCTCGCCGCCGCGCTGCAGGAAGTGGCGGCCAGCCTGAACTGCGCCTATTTCGACGCAAATAGCGTGATCCGCACCAGCCCCGTGGATGGCGTGCATCTGGATGCCGAACAGCACGTAGCGCTGGGGCGGGCGCTGGTCGCGCCGGTGGCCAAGCTGCTGGAGACGGCTTGATCGGGCCGTAAAGGCTGCGCCTGAATCTGACTAAGCAGAACCAATTAGTTCATTTTTGCGGTGTCCGGCTAAGGCAGCCGCCGCTCGCTTGCGCCGTCCTCATCGCGCGCCGCCAGATCGGCGGTCGCGCCCGGCATGGTTCGTGCCGGTTTTACGCCCAATTCTTTCAGCATTTCCGCCTGGCGTATCACGTTGCCCTTGTTGCGGGCCAGTTTGTCGCGCGCGGCGTCGAAACTTTCCTGTGCCTGTTTCAGCCGCTCGCCCAGTTTTTCCATGTCGGCCACGAATCCGCACAGGCGGTCGTACAGTTCCGCGCCACGCCGGGCGATGTCCTGCGCATTGCGGTTTTGCGCCTCCTGGCGCCACAAATGGGCCACCGTCCGCACCACGAACAAGAGCGTGGACGGGCTCACCAGCAGCACGTTGCGCTGCCAGGCGGTCATGAATAATTCGCGGTCCTGGCTCACGGCCAGCATGAATGCCGGTTCCACGGGCAGGAACATCAGTACGAAGTCCGCCGTCGTGCCGGGGTACAGGTTCTGATAATTGCGTTCGGCCAGGCCTTTCACGTGCGCGCGCACGGAATCGAGGTGGCGCCGCAGGGCCTGCTCGCGCCCTGCGTCGTCCTCAGCCGTCGCGTAATCTTCGTAAGCCGCCAGGGACACCTTGGCGTCCACGATGAGGCAGCGGTTTTCCGGCAGGCGCAACACCACGTCGGGCTGCGCGCGGCTGCCGTCCTCGCGCGTGTGACTGAGCTGAACTTCGTACTCTTCGCCACGCCGCAGGCCGGACGCTTCCAGCACCCGCTCCAGTACCAGTTCGCCCCAGGTGCCCTGCGTCTTGCTCGACCCCTTGAGCGCCTGCGTGAGGTTTTTGGCGTCGCCGGCGAGCGTTTGATTCAATTCCATGAGCTGGCGCAATTGTTCCGCCAGCGCGCTGCGGTCCTTGCCGTCGCGTGCATGGACCGCATCCACGCGCGCCTGAAATTCGCTGATGCGCTGGCGCAGGGGCTCCAGCAACTGGCCTAAATTGGCCTGATTCTGTTCGGTAAAGCGGCGCGACTTATCTTCGAGTATGTCGCCGGCCAGGGCTTTGAATTGGTCCGTCAGTTCGCGTCTGGCCTCAGCCAGCAGGGCGAGCTTTTGTTCCGACTGTTCGCGCTCGGCGGCGAGCAGGCTGGTCGCCTCGGCGAGCCTGGCTTGCAATTCGGCGTTTTGCGCAGAAAGCCCCCGCTGCCGGTCGGATTCGGCTTCGAGTGCAAGCTTCAGTTCTTCGCGCGCGGCGCGTTCGCCATTCAGTTGCGCGCCGGCTTCGGCGAGGCGGGTGCGTAAATCCGTCATATCATCCGCCAGATCGTCCCGTCGCGCTTCCGCCGCGCGCAACTGCTGCTGCAGGCCGGCAAGTTGCGCCGCACGCTCGGACAGTGCGGCAATCTGGGCGGCGCTTTCGGCCTCGCGCCGCGCCGCGGCCAGTTCGGCGCGCGTGCGCGCGGCCAGCCAAGCGGCGATTGCGCCGGCAGCCAAGCCCGTAGCGAGCCAGAGAACATTCAAATAAAGCGTATCCATTTCGTGCGGCGTCCGCCATGCAAGCGGGCGCGATTGTCGCACCTCGCAGTTGGGGCGTCACGCGGCTGCCGCGTGCGATAGGCCAGTCCGGGAACGACCCGACGCGCCCGCGAGAATCGCGGCTGACCGAGTATCGGCAGGCATCGGGCTGCTTGCCCAATGCCGTCAAGTCAAGGACAGGCCGGCGCGCCAGGCAAAAAAGATATGGACGGAAAGTAAAGAAATACGGCCCTCTTACCCAGCCCCTCTGTCATTTGCGCAGGCGAAGGGCCGCGCCGTGCGTCACTGCCGCGTCGAACACCCGTCCGACGTCGGCGATGCTTTGCAGCACCCGACGCGCCGTCGCCCCTCGCCCGCTCTTGCGCGAGAGGGGAGGGGGTGAGGGAAATCTGACCTTTAGATCGACCTACGATCGTGACTTAACGGCAGTGGCTTCGTGGCTGTCCCGTGCCGCTCGGGCATTCATGCCGTCCGTCGGCACATACGTCCGTTCATCTTCACGCCGGATTCGGGTCATATGGGCGAAAGCCGCGCCATTACTGGGATTGCCCGGCTTGCCGAGGCATCCGCGCGGCGCCGGCTGGCACCGCCTGCCCTGCCACCGTCTAAAGAAACATCGCGCACTGCCGTTCTGTGCCGCATGAATACGAATTCCCCGACTTGGCCAGGGCGCGCGCCAGACGCGCGCCGCGGGCACTACTGCGCGAAAAAATCCTGGCGCGGATTCACGCTGATCGAATTGATGATCGCTGTCGCCGTGATCGGCGTTATTGCCGCCATCGCCTACCCGAATTATTCCCAGTACGTGTTGCGCTCGAATCGATCGGCTGCCCAGCAATTCATGATGGACGTGGCGGCGCGCGAACAGCAATTGCTGCTGGACCTGCGCCAATACGTGGCGGTCGCTGCCAGTGCCGATTTCCCGAACGGGCCGACAGCCGGGAGTCCGGGGCTCAATCTCGGCGTGCCTTCCACCACCAGCGGCAAATACACCTTTGCCGTTACGGTCAATAACGCGGCCACACCGCCCACATTCACCGTTACCGCGACCGCCACCGGCTCGCAAACATCCGACGGCAATTTGACGCTGGACGCGTCCGGCACCAAATCGCCCAGCAACAAGTGGTGAAAGCATGAATACGATGCCTCGCCGCAGCCGCGGCTTTACCCTGGTCGAACTGATGGCCACGCTGGTCGTGGCCGGCATACTGGTCACCATGGCGGTGCCGGCCCTGAGCAATTTGCTGAATAACCAGCGCGTCAAGACCGCCTCGTTCGACCTTTATACCGCTTTGACCTATGCGCGCAGCGAAGCGGTGAAGCGCAACACCGACGTCAAGGTTGCTCCGAACGGCACCACATGGAGTAGCGGCTGGCGAGTGCTGGATGGCTCAAATACCGTGCTGCGCAGCTGGTCCGGCGTGCCCTCCAACCTCGCCGTGAGCGAGCTGGGCAACGCGACGATCATTACCTATACCCACGACGGCCGCATGCCGGTCGGCACGGCTCAGGCCAGGTTTCAGATCGGTGCCGCCAATTCGCAACAGACTGTCGCGAGCCGCTGCATCCAGGTGGACCTGAGTGGCCGGCCCTCGACTCAAAGCGGGGGCTGCTCGTAGTGGCAGCGTTTAGTCCATCTCGGCAGCACGGCGTCACGCTGATCGAAGTATTGGTTACGCTGGTGCTGCTGCTGGTCGGCCTGCTCGGCTTGGCGGCGCTGCAAAACCGCGCACACATGCTGGAAACCGAGTCTTACCAGCGCGAACAGGCGCTGGTGCTGCTGCGCGACATCGCCACCCGTATCAGTGCCAATCGCGCCAACGCCGTCAACTATGTGACGGCGGCCGCACTCGGTACGAGTTCGACCATAGACTGCAGCGCGCCGGCCACCATGGCGGATACCGATCTGTGCCAATGGGACCAGGATCTAAAGGGCGCGGCAGAAACTTTGGGTACTGCCCGGGTGGGCGCCATGATAGGCGCGCGGGGTTGCGTTTCCAGCCCGGCGACCGACCAGTACCTGATACAGGTGGTTTGGCAAGGCCTGGTCGCCACCTCGGCGCCGCCCGCTTCGGTCACTTGCGGAGCGGGACTATACGGTACGGACAGTTTTCGCCGCGCGGTCACCTCGGTGGTCCAGATTGGCGTATTGAGTCCCTGAATCATGCCGGCCCCATTTTCCGTTTCCAAGTACGGCTACTCAGGTCACGCGGTGGCCGGTTTCGCTCGCAGCATTCATTTGCAGCGCGGGCTGTCACTGATCGAGTTGATGGTTGCGATCACCATCAGTCTGCTGCTGCTGACCGGCCTGACGTCGATTTACTTGAGCAATAGTCGCAGCCGCAGTGAGCTGGACAAATCGACCCGCCAGATCGAAAACGGGCGCTATGCGATGGAACTGCTTTCCGACGACATACGCCACGCCGGATTTTACGGGCCGATGACGACCGCACCGAGCCTGCCCGCAAGCATTACCGCTTTGCCTGACCCCTGCTACACGGCACTGGATGGCAGTGCGGACGATTTGCAGTCTGCACTAGGCCTGCCCCTGCAGGGCTATGCCGGGACGACGACGGCGGCAGCACTGGATACCAAACTGGGCTGCCTTAAAACGGCGGCCGTAGGATACAAGCCCAATACCGCGGTGATGGTGGTGCGTCGCATAGCTACCACGGCGGGATTGTCGGCGAGCAATTACAACATGCAGGTCAGTTCCTGTCCCGGCGACCCTGCGCCGGGCTGGATTCTGTCGAAAACCTCGACCGACTTTACGCTGCACAAAAATGCGTCGCCGGGCTGCACGCCAATTTCGGGCGCGCCGACGGCCGACATCGTTCCGTATTTCGTGCACATTTATTACGTCAGCACCTGCAGCGGAACCGACTGCACGGCAGCCGGTGCAGTCGCCGTTCCGACCTTGAAGCGCATTGAACTGGGAACGACTGCCATGAGTGCCCCGGTCCCGCTGGTGGACGGCATAGAAAATCTTCAGTTCGAATATGGCGTGGATAATACCAATGACGGTGCGCCGGACGTCTACATGTCCGCACCCGCGTTCGCAGATTGGCGCAATGTAATGAGCGTGCGCGTGAGCTTGCTGTCGCGCAGTTCAGAACCCACAACTGGCTATACGGACGCAAAAGCTTACCAGATCGGCCCCGTCACGGTGGCTGCGTCCGGCGATAGTTATAAGCGCCACGCCTACAGCGAACTGGTGCGCCTCAATAATCCGGCCGGGAGGCGCGAATGAAAAATATCGCCCGGCGCGGCTTTCAGTCACAGCGCGGCGTGACCCTGGTGGTCGCGCTGCTCATGCTCATCATCATCACCGTGGTGGTGGTATCGGCCATCAATAGCAGCACCATCAACCTGCGCATCGCCGGCAATGCCCAGATACGCGACGAGGCGCGCTATGCCGCGCAGCAGGCGATAGAACAGTTCATCAGCAGCTATTCCAAATTCTATCCGGCGCCCGCCGATGTCGTCACGACGGTCCCAATCGATATCAATCGCGATGGCACGACCGATTACACCGTGTCCATCCCGCGCCCCAAGTGTGTGCGGGTAAGTCAACAAATACCGCCCCGCACCTTGCAGTGCGCGAGCGGGGCGCGCTCCAACCTGTATTGCTGGGATTCCGTCTGGGAAGTGACGGCCACCGCGACCGACACCAATAGCGGTGTGTCGCAAACCGTCACCCAGGGCGTATCGGTAACTTTCGACCCGCTGTTCCTGCCTTCGTCGGCGGGATGCTGAGCATCGTTCCAAACGGGGAAGCATCATGAAACCTGGATTGTTCCGCCGCCTGCTGGCTGCAATGGGGCTGGCCGCAGTGCTGGCAAGTGCCACGGCCGAAGACATAGACATTTTCAGCCAGAACACTACGGTCACGCCGGATGCGCCCAACGTGCTCATCCTGGTCGACAACACGGCGAACTGGAGCCAGAGCTTTGCCTCCAGTACCAAATTTGCGGCAGAAATGACCGCGCTGCAGGCGGTGGTGAATACGCTGAACGCCCAGTTCAATCTGGGCATCATGATGTTCACGGAAACCGGTAGCGGCAATACCGGCAACGACGGCGGCTATGTGCGGTTTTCAATCCAGGGCATGACCGACAGCACAGGCGGTGCTACGCCCGCGCGCGATTGCCTGCTCAAGCTGGTGGGTGGCGGGGCGACCTGTGCCGGGGTACCTGCCGCACTGGACATCGTGAGCGACAAGAGCAATGGCGGCAAATCCGGCGTCACGATGGGCGAGGTTTACGATTATTTTACCGGCAGTAATGCCTACGCCGGCAACAACAAGGCAAAAGCCGATCCGCTCGCATTCGTGAGCAACACGATTGCCGGACCGCAGTACCGCACGCCCATCCTCAACGGCTGCCAGAAAAATTTCCTCATCATCATCAGCAACGGGCCGTTCCAGGACAACACCTCCGACACCAGCACGGCGATGAGCCAGCTCGGCAGTGCCGGCGGCAATACCACCATCATCAATCCGCCGGATAGCAGCAGCAACAATAATGCCTCCGATGAATGGGTGCGCTATCTGAATCAGGCCGATCTGAATGGAGCCACGGCCGGCGCGCCGAATGTGGTCACCTATGCGCTGGAAGTCGGGCCATCCACGACCGGGCAGGGGCCTTACAACACCAACCTGCTCAAAAGCATAGGCACGCAGGGCAAGGGCGGTTATTACTCGGCCGTCGATTCGGCCAGCCTGCTCGCGGCGCTGAATCGCATTTTCAATGACATTCAGGCTGTCAATAGCGTATTTGCGTCGGCCAGTCTGCCGCTGTCTGCCGACAATACGGGTTCTTTCCTGAACCAGGTGTATATCGGCGTATTCCGCCCGGACGGTGGCGGCAAACCGCGCTGGTACGGCAATCTCAAGCTGTATCAGTTCGCGGTCACAAACAGCGTCATTTCCCTGGTGGATTCTGCCGGTACGCCGGCTGCGAGTGGGGCGACCGGGTTCGCCCAGCCGGATGCGGTGAGTTACTGGACCAGCAAGGACACCACCCAGGCGCCCGACGCGGCGCCTACGACGGGGACGGGTGGGTTCTGGTACTTCGATTCAAAAGGTTCGGGCGGAAGTTACGATTCCCCGGACGGAGAATGGGTGGAAAAAGGCGGCGCGGCGCAACAATTGCGGCTGGCACACCTCGGTTATGGCGGGCGCAATCCGATTGCCGATAGCAATGCCACCACCGGTTCGCGCAAGGTTTATACCTGTACCGGCAGTTGTCTTTCCAGCAGCGGCACGGCGCTTTCTTCGACACCATTCGACAGTACGAATACCGATATTACCGATGCGGCGCTGGGTACTGCGAGCCGATCGGTAACGGCCCTCACGAGCGCAAGCTCGATCACGATCAGCAGCATTTATGCCGGGGTACCGACCGCGATTAGCGCGCTCGCCAAAACCGGCGGCATCATGACGGTCACGATGCCGGTTGGTACGGACATGGATGCGGCCGGGTTGACGGCCGGGGCTGCGGTCACCATATCCGGTGTTGCCACCAACGGATACAACGGCAGCTATACCATCGCGTCCGTCACCGGCATCGCGTTCACGGTTGCGAATAACGGTACCGGTTCGGCTACCGGCGGTACCGTCTATAGCACGTCGACCACTGCTACTGTTACGACCGCAGCCAATCATGGTTTTTCCGACGCAGAGACGGTCACGATTTCCGGTGTGACGCCCGCCGGTTTCAACGGCGTGATCAGTGTTACGAGTATCGATGCGACCCATTTCAAATATACGATGAGTACGGCCTTGTCGGGTACGGGCAGCGGCAGCACCCTGCGCGCCACATCGAACAAGGCGACCGTAACGTCCGCCGCGCATGGATTCAGTGACGGCCAGTCGGTCACCATCGCAGGCGCTACTCCGACCGGCTATAACGGCGTTTATATCGTGACCACTGTGGATGCGAACACATTCACCTACGTCTATCCGTCCGCGGCTCCACTGGGCACGTCCAGCGGCACCATCACGGCTTCGATAGGCGGCGGCCGCGACACCTTGTTGAGGTGGGTACGCGGCCAGGACACCCAGAACGAAAACAACGATACGCGCACGACCGACGTGCGTGCGTCGATACACGGCGACGTGCTGCATTCGCGCCCGGTCGTGATCAACTATGGCACGACCGCGGGCAGCGACAACGTGTACGTGTTCTATGGCAGCAATGATGGCACCTTCCGCGCCATTACGGGTGGCCCTTCGTCCAGCGCAGGGGTCGAACAATGGGCCTTCATTCCGGAAGAGTTTTTCGGCAAGTTTCTGCGCCAGTACGACAACAGCCCGCAGGTGGTCTATCCCAGCACGCCCGTAGGACTGACACCGACTCCGCTTCCGCGCGACTATACGTGGGACGGCCCGGTTAGCGTTTATATGGAACGCGACGCCGACCTGAACGTGACGAAAGCGTATCTGTTCATAGGCGTGCGGCGCGGCGGCCGTTTCATGTACGCGATCGACGTTACCACGCCCACCGCCCCGAAATTCCTGTGGCGCAAAAGCAGCACGGACTTTGCGGAATGGGGGCAAACCTGGTCGCAGCCACAAATCGCCAAAATACGCGCGCGCACCAATCCCGTACTCATATTCGGGGCGGGATACGACCCCGCAACGGAAGACCCTGAACCGAATGCCCCGAGCGGTACCGATACCATGGGCCGCGGCATTTTCGTGCTGGATGCATTCGACGGATCGCTGGTCTGGTGGGCCGGCAATAGTGCCAACAGCCCCACTTTGGCCGTCACCGGCATGAATTATTCGATCGCCGCGGACGCAACCGTGGTGGATCGCAGCCTGGACGGGTACATGGACCGTATCTATGTGCCCGACGTGGGCGGTAATGTGTGGCGTGCGGATATCGATGACGCAAATACGGCGAACTGGCGGGTGTGGAAAATCGCCGCATTGAGTGACCGCTCGGTAGCCAGCTATACCAACAAACGCAAGTTTTTGTTCGGCGCGGAAGTCGTGTTCGGCGAGCAATTCGATTCGGTCCTGGTTGGCAGCGGTGACCGCGAACACCCGCTGGAGACCCATAGAGCCCGTGGAACGACAAATCGGGTCTATATGTTCAAGGACCCCAACGTCGGCACCGTAGGCGCCAATCTGTGCTATCGCGACGGCGCACCCGATCCGGACCCGGTCTGTACCACCTGGAACAGCGCCAGCCTGTTCGATGCCACCTCGAGCAGCAGCGTGCCGGCTAGCGCGGGCGGCTGGTACGTCACGATGGCAAGTGGGGAACAAGTGGTCAATGCGCCCACTGTAATCGCCGGTACGCTGTTTTTTGGCACCAACCAGCCTGATCCGAGCAACAGTAGCTGCTCTGCCAACCTGGGTATCGCGCGACGTTACGCAGTCAGCTATCTGGACGGCAGCGCAACCGGGCTGTACGTGAATAGCGGTGGTACCGCCTCGCGTTACCAGACGGCGGTAGGCGGCGGATTATTGCCTTCGCCGGTGGGCGGCAGCGTGGAAATCGGCAACGGCAAATACGTGTTTGAAACTGATAACCCGCTCAACCCCGGCGGTGCGGCATCCATCACCGTGAATGTGCCGACCAAGCGCTATCGCGTGTATTGGCACGAAAAGCTTGACCAATAGTTTTGCTAGTCGGCACATGGACCTGGCGCCGCGATTCAGACTTTCGCTTCCCCCGCTACCGGCCGGAGCGTCCAGGCCACGTCTGGCGGCGGCAGTCAGCCTGTCTGCTGCGGTTCATGGTGTCGCATTGGCATGCTGCGGGGCTTATTTCGCAGCCGGCCTGCGCGAAGGCGGCACGAACCTGCCGCTGCCTTTGTCGGCGCACATCAGCGCGGCGCATTCAAGCGACGGCGTGTCGCAGCCGGCTATCACGGGGCGGAAGCTGACTCAGGCAGCGCGAACGGTGCCATTGCGCAGCGCCGGCTCGCCGCTCAGCCCGCAGGCATCGGCCGGCCGTGCCGAACCAGCTAGCCCTGTCGCCGAGGGCGGGCATTACGTGCCGGCCAGTTTGCTTCCCGTGGCGCCGGTGCCGCTTAACCCCATCGTTCTGGACGACCAGATTGCCCCGGACGACGGTCTGGTGCGCCGCTGCGTGCTCAAGGTGTATATCGACGCGCGCGGCCATGTGAGCGAAGTGCGTACAGAGTCGTCCAGTTTCACCGCCGCAGCCGAACAGGCCGCGATCGCGGCATTTGCCGTCGCGCGCTTCGAGCCGGGGCGGGTGCATGGCGTGGCGGTCAATTCCTACCTGCAGATCGAACTGGAACTGGCCGATCCGTCGGCGCCGCGCTCCTGACGCCCGCGTCCAGTGGCGGTTTGGGGGGTGGGCGTCTCGCCCGCATGGTTTGCCGTCCGCCCAGGCAGGCATGGTGCAGGTCTCGCCATTTGTCACTCTGACGGCAGTCCACGCGCGGTCAGGCGCGACCCCCAATGGCGGTCCAGATTTAAATCTGCGCCAGCTTTCCGCGCGCCAGGCCTGGACAGGACCAGCATCTTCAGGGACGCACCACCAGATGGTAGAACGTCCCTCAGCGCGCCCACCTAAAACTCTGCCGCCCATCCTTTCTCAGACAAGAAGCGAAAAACCGCTAAAGGCTGCTGGCTTCCATCCGTTATGCGATGCTCGGCCTGCACCGCAGCAGTACGTAGCCATGCTGCGTCCCAGGCCGATGGACACGCTGGAAAGCCAAGGAGCCATCGATGACACCGGTAACGAACACCCTGACGGCGGTTTGCATCGCGGCGGCACTGGCGGTGTCCGCCACGCCTGCCGGCGCGGCGGACACCGCCGACGCCGCGAAGCTGAAAGCGCTCGAGCAGAAACTCGAACAAAGTTTGCGCATGATCGAAGCCCTGCAGGACAAGGTGAAAAGCCTGGAGGGCAGCGCTGCGGCAAAATCCGCACCGGCGAATACGGCCGCGGCGGCGGAACAGAGCGCGCGGCTGGATAGCCTGGAACGCCAGGTTTCGCAACTGGGCAGCGGCCTGGCCTCGCGCTCGAGCAGCGACGACGGCCTGCCGGTGCACGGGTTTGCGGATGTAGGCATGCGCCGCAGCGGCGAAAACAACGCGGTGTTCGGCAAGGGTAACAAAGGCGCCGCGGTCGGCCTGTTCGATCTTTACCTGTCGCCCCAATTCGGCGACCACGTCAAGGCGCTGGTGGAACTGGCCGTCGAAGTGGACCGCGACGGCGGTGCGGCGATAGACCTGGAACGCCTGCAGGCCGGATATGCATTCAATGACGCGCTCACCGCCTGGATAGGCCGCTTTCACACGCCCTATGGTTACTGGAACACGGCTTTCCATCACGGTGCGCAAATCCAGACCTCGATACTGCGGCCGCGCTTCCTGGATTTCGAGGACAAGGGCGGCATACTTCCCACGCACACCGTGGGCGGCTGGCTAACCGGGGCACTAAACGTCGGACCTGCGCGGGTAGGCTACGACGCCTATGCCGGCAACGCCCCGCACATCGAAGGTGCAACGCCGACGGCGCCGTCGCTGCTGCGCAGGGGCGAACTGAACATGCGCGCGGCAGGCTCAGGCAGCCATCAAACCAGTACCGGCTTCAATCTTTGGGTTTCGCCGCGCTCGTTATCCGCGTTGCGAATTGGTCTGCATGGCCTGCGCGCCAATGTGGCCGACGACTTGGCCAATAACACGCGGCTCAACATGCTGGGCGGCTATGGCGTATTTATCGACGACAACTGGGAAGTGCTGGGCGAGTATTACCACTTCCGCAACCGCGATCTGTCCGGCGCCAGCGGCACCCACGGCAGCAATGCCAGCTATCTGCAGGCGGGGTATAACTTCGGGCGCGTCACGCCCTTCGCGCGTGCCGAACGTACGCGGCTGGATCAGACGGACAACTATTTCGGCTCGCAATTGTTCGGCCGGTCCTATGACCGCTTTGCGCTGGGCATGCGTTACGACCTGAATGCCAAGTCGGCACTGAAGTTCGAACTTAACCGCACGCGGCAAAAAGATTTGGTCGCTGCCGACGGCATTACCGCGGCACCCGACGACTCGTACATCGAAGCCTTAATGCAGTTCTCGTTCCGCTTCTAGCATCCGGGAGTCCCAACACATGCACCTTGATCCGAAACTTATCGCGGCGCTGTTCGTGGCCGCCGCATGTAGCGTGCCGTTCGGCGCGCGGGCACAGCAAGTGGTCGTGATTGCCAATCCTGCTCTGCAGCTTACCGCCGCCGACCTGCCTGACATATTCCTTGGTGAGAAGCAGTTCGCCGGATCCGTGAAATTGCTGCCGGTGGATAATTCCGGCCTGCAGGAGCAATTTCTGAACAAGGCGCTCAGCATGGATGCCGCCAAATACAACGGCCGCTGGGTGAAAAAGTCCTTCCGCGATGGCGTGAATCCGCCGCCCATCAAGTCTGGTGATGCCGAAGTTGGCGAATACGTCAAGCGTACGCCGGGCGCGGTCGGCTATGTGGGCAGCGCGCCGGCGGGTGTGACCGTGGTGAATAAGTACTAAACGACGGCGGCCCGCGTGCCAACTTTGCGCACGCCGCTGCCCACCAGGCCTGCCGGGCCGCTCTGCGCCAAGCGCGCCCGGCGGCCGGCACGCATGGCCCTGGCCGGCTAAAGTGGGCGGCGCTGCCGCCGATATCCCATATCCGTATTCGACGAGAACCCGCCGCCGCGGCGGCGCGCCACTACCCGCGGGAAAAGGAAAACGCCCATGAAACTTGCAGCGACGGTACGCGGCAAGCTGCTATTTTCCGGTCTGCTCACCTTTGGCATGTTGGCCGCGACCATGCTGCTGGTGGCCTACGGTTTCCGTGCGACTGACGCCGCCGCGAACAAGGCCCTGGGTTATGCCAATCAGGCCGCGAGTCTGCAGGCCTTCATCAAGGACATGAATCAGTTGGTGTCCACCGAAGGCGCGCCCGCCGTGCGCGCGCGGCTGGGCGAGGCCAGACAGGCGCTGGACCGTGCATTTGGCGAGGCCGTCAAACGCGACACCGAATCCGAGGCGTTGCAAAAACAGGTGCACACCTGGACCACCATGCGCAGGGGGGTGGATGCCATTCTGGCGCTGCCGCGCGACGCCATCAATACGCCGAAAGTGTTGATGGATATCATCCGCGTGATTGCGCAGCTTGAAGGCATGGCGGAAGAAATCAACACGCTGGCGGTGGCGGCGCGCGACGGCGGCCAGCAACAGGCTGAAAATTCCACTCGCCTTGCGGCGGCCATGTTTCTGGCCCTGCTGGGCGTCACCGCATTGCTGTTTCTGCTGCTTTACCGCAGCCTGATCCAGGACCTGGGTGGCGAGCCCGGCAAGGTGTCGGATATCGCGCGCGGTATCGCGGAAGGCCGCCTCGATGCGCCCATCGAATTGCGCAGCGGCGACGACACCAGCGTGATGGCGGAAATGGAGAAAATGCGCGACCGCCTGCGTCACAATCTGGGCAGCCTGCGCGAAGCGGGCGCGGCCACGGCGCGCGTAAAAAGCGCGCTCGATGCATCGACCGTATGCATGACCATCGTCGATCCGCAAGGGCGCATCGCCTACGCCAACCCGGCCGTATGCACACTATTCGCTTCGGCGGCGGCCGAATTGCGCGCCAGGAGCGACGCATTCGACGCCCATGAGGTCATCGGCAGCTCGGTCGCCGGACTGCTTGCCGGCGGCTTTGCCGCCACCCGTCAGAGCCTGGAAGCCGGCGACAAGGTGTTCGATCTGACCGTCAATGCCGTGACGGCGCCCGGCGGTGACTGTCTGGGTTATTCGATCGAATGGCACGACCGCACCGCCGAACTTGCCGTGCAGGCGGAAGTGCGCAGCGTGGTCGCCGCCGCGGCGCAAGGCGATTTCAGCCTGCAGGTGCCGCTGGCGGATAAAAGCGGCTTCGTGCGCGAAATCAGCGAGGGTGTAAACCGCCTCAACAGCATTACCCAGCAGGGGCTGGATGACATTCTTACGGTCGCGCGCGCACTGTCCGAAGGTGATCTCACGCACACTATCCGCGAGCGCCATCCCGGCGCATTCGGCATGGTGTGCGAAGGCATCAATCGCACCGTGACAAATTTGCAGAGCCTGATCGGCGGCCTCAAGGAAGCCATAGATGCGATAAGCAGTGCCGCGCGCGAAATTTCCGCCGGCAATGCCGACCTGTCTCAGCGCACCGAACAGCAGGCCCTGCATCTGGACCGCACCTCGGCCAGCATGCAGGAACTAAGCGGCATCGTGCGGCAAAACAGTGCCCATGCGCTGGAAGCCAACCAGTTGGCGCAGAACTCCGCCGATGTTGCGGCACGCGGCGGCAATGTGGTGCGCAGCTCGGTCGAAACGATGGCGGAAATTTCGCAAAGTTCGCGCCGCATCGGCGACATTATCAGTGTGATCGACGGCATCGCTTTTCAGACCAACATACTGGCACTGAATGCCGCCGTCGAAGCGGCACGGGCGGGTGAAGAAGGGCGCGGCTTTGCCGTGGTGGCGGCCGAAGTGCGCAATCTTGCCTTGCGCTCGGCCGGCGCCGCCAAAGAAATATCGGAACTGATCGGCGCCTCGGTCGCCAAGGTGGAGCGCGGCACGCGCCAGGTGAATGAAGCCGGCCAGACCATGGACGAAATCGTGCATTCCATCGATCGCGTATCGGGCATCATGTCCGGCATTGCGGCGGCGTCGAATGAACAGGACAGCAGGCTGGAAGGCGTCAGCCGTGCCATGACGGATATAGACGCGGCTACGCAACAGAATGCGGCATTGGTGGAACAGGCGGCCGGTTCCGCCGCCTCTCTCGAGCATCAGGCGCGCGAACTGCAGCGCATGGCGGGTGCGTTCCGCCTGCATGCCTGATCTGCCCTGAATCGCAGGGGGGCTTACATTCAGGGGCAAACTGGTCCACAATGGTGTGATTACATCGTTCGGGCCAGCCAGGGTGTCACGCCGCCTCATAGAGCGCATCACGATAGAAGCCGGCAGGTCGGGTGGCCGCCCCTGCATCCGCGATTCGCGCATACGCGTGCGCGATATTCTTGCGTTGCTGGCGGCGGGCGCAACCGAACGGCAAATTCTTGAAGACTTTCCGGTGCTCGAACCGGACGACATACGTGCCGCGTTGCAGTACGCGGCAGTCCTTACGGACCACCCTTCGGCTTCCCTAATGCGCGCGCTCGGCAGTTGATTGCGCAGCCGGCGCGCCAAATTCCCGCATCACGTCCAGGGCCGCTGCGGCCACCCTCAAGGTGTCCTTGCGCGCATAAAGCGCGATCGCCGCGGCGCCGGCCACCGGCAGCAAATTCCGCGCGGCCATGCCCAGCGCCTGTTGCGACAAGCCCACGCCTAGCGCGCGCAGCGCTTCTTCGCTCAACTTGCGCGACAGCGCGTCGGTCAGCACGCGGTTGCCGGCGCGCACCGCCAGATCGGCCACGGCGTGTCCCATGGAGTGCTTGAACAGGCAGTAGAGCAAATGTTCGCGCCGCAACTGGACATGGACGCCATGTGCGGCGGCGATGTCGGCCACCATTTGCGCCTGGATGCGCCATACCTTCACCAGACTGGGCAGGATGGCTGCCACGCCGATCAAACCGCCGGGCAGCGCCAGTCCGGCGGAAATCGCCGCGGCGCGGCGCGCCGCGCGCGTGGCGATGTCGAGCGATTGCGCTCGGGGATCGGCCGCGGCCGCCTCGTTGCTGGCCGGAATGTCGCCTATCGCGCGCTCCAGCGTGCGGCTTGCCAGCAAGGCAAAGCGCGCCTGCGTGCGGGTGAGCGTGAGCGGAAATCCGGCGCCGGTGGAATCGGCCGCTTTTTTCATGCCTGAACCAGGATGCGCAATTGCGGCCGGCGCTGCAGCAACGAGCGAAGGGCCGGACTAAACCTGGCCGGCGCTCGATAATTCGTCCTTGAGGTAGGCATAGTAAAGCGGCGCCACGATGAGGCCGGGCAGGCCGAAAGCTGATTCCATGACCAGCATGGCGAGCAGCAGTTCCCAGGCGCGGGAATGGATGCGCGAACCGACGATGCGCGCATTGAGAAAATATTCCAGCTTGTGGATCACGACCAGAAACGCCAGCGAAGCCAGCGCGATCGACAGGGAATGCGACAGGCTGATGATGACGATGACGGTATTGGAAATGAGGTTGCCGATCACCGCCAGCAGTCCGACCACGAAAGTGATGGCAATCATGGTTTTGACCAGCGGCAGATGCACGTCGAACAGCGGCAGCACCAGGGCCAGATAAACTGCTGTGAACGCCGTATTGAGCGCCGAAATGCGCACCTGCGCCAGCACGACGCGGCGGAACGCCTCGGCGATGCGGCGGCCGCGGCATACCAGTGCCGCGGCGAGCGGGCGGTATTCGTGCAACGGCAAAGTTTCGCGCAAGGCCAGCATGGCGCCGACCACCAGGCCGATCAGCACGTGCGCCGCGCCGCGCGCGAATTCCTTGCCGGCCACCTGTACTTCGGGACCGTGTTCGCGCAACCAGTGCGCCAGGGCTTCCTTGATTTCTTCGGCGGTATCGGGCAGGCGTTCGACCAGCCAGGGCGGCATGGTGGTGCGCGATCCTTCCACGATATCCGCCATTTTCTGCAGCAATGAATGCAGATTGCCGGCTTCGCTGCGGAAAAACGCCAGTAGGCCGGCAATGGCCGCCACCACGCCGGCCACCACTACGGCGGAAAGCAAGGCCACCGCGATGAGCCGCGCACGCTGGCCGAATATGCGGCTTTTCATGCGCTGGGCAAGAATGTGCACCAGTTCGAACACCGTCAGGCCGGCCAGCAGAGCCGGTATCAGATGCAGGCGCAGTACGGCAACAAGTGCCCCGGCGGCGAGCAGCCAGGCGGCGATCTGGTGGGGTCTGGAAGGAGTTTCGTGCATGGCGCGGCATTCTAACGCGCGCCGCGCGCGCGCACCATGCCAGCGTGATCGCTGCGACTGGAGCGCCATGCCTCAAGGCAGGCCGGGAATTGCCGATAGCCGGGAATCCCACCCATCACCGCGAACATCATGCAAGCTCTATGCTGCCTGCGCCGCAGGGCAACACTGTGCGCCGTGGCTGCCGCCCTGTCCGGGTCTGCAGTTGCGGACGACCTCGCCGATCTTGGCCTCGAGACTTTGCTCGACCTCAATGTCGAAACCGCATCGCGCTTTCCGCAAAAGCGCAGCGAAGCCCCCTCGGCGGTCACCATCATCACGGCCGACGACATCCGTGCCTACGGCTATCGCACGCTGGGCGACTTGCTCAATGCCGTGCGTGGCCTGTACGTATTCACCGACCGCGCCTATGACTTTCTGGGCGCGCGTGGCTTTGGCCGTCCCGGCGATTACAACGGCCGCCTGCTGTTGCTCATAGACGGTTATCGCACCAACGAGCCGGTCTATGGTACGGCCGCCATCGGGACCGAAGCGTTCCTCGACATGGCGCTCATCGAGCGGGTGGAATTCGTGCCCGGTCCGGGTTCGGCGGTTTATGGCAATAACGCATTTTTCGGCGTGATCAATGTGATCACGAAAAACGGACAGAGCTTCCAGGGCGCCCAGCTTGCGCAAACCGCCGGTGACCACGGTCTGCTCGCCACGCGTGCCACCTTTGGCCGCCGCTACGAAAACGGTGCCGATCTGGTGTTGTCGGCCTCGCGCTACGCGGACCGCGGCCTGCCCATACGCTTTCCGCCTGCGACGGTGCCGGGCCTGCCGGACGCCACTGCGCGCCAATCGAGCTACACGCTGACGGACCGCGCCTTCGCGAAATTTTCTTATGGCCGCTTCGGCCTGGAGCTGGGCTGGGTGACGCGCACGATAGGGTTTGCCAACGTGCAGACCGGTTCTGCCTACGATGACCCCCGCACGCGCGACATCGATACCCAGCATTTCCTGTCGCTTACCTACAACCCGTTTTGCGGGCAAAAGCTGGAATGCAGCCTGCGGACCGATTTCGGAGCTTACGACTACGATCAATATGCGCCCTACATCGATCCGCCCGGCTCGCCGAAGATCGTCAATCACGATTTGTCGCGCGGGCGATGGTGGTCCGCCGAAGCGAAGTTCGTGTGGACCGGCTGGGATCGTCACAAACTGGTGTTCGGCGCCGAATATCGGCGCGACATGCAGGCCGACCAGGCGAATTTCGACGTGGAGCCCGTCGCCGATTATGCTAATTCGAAGCTGAAGGCGAACCGGTTCGGCATGTACGCCCAGGACGAATGGTCGCTGTCGGAGCGCTGGCTGCTCAACGCCGGCTTGCGCTATGACCTCGCTTCGGGCGTCGAAAAAAACGAAATCAGCCCGCGCATTGCCCTCATCTATCAGCCCCAGCCCGGTACTGCCCTGAAACTCATTGCCGGCAGCGCATTCCGGGCGCCCAATGCATACGAGGCGAATTACGTCTATCCGGGCCAGCAGAAGGCCAATCCTTCCCTCAAGCCGGAACATATCCGCACCTACGAGGCGGTATGGGAGCAGGCCATCAGTACGCACACGCGTTTTGCCGTGACGGCCTTTCAATATCGAATTACCGACCTGATCAATCTCGTCACCGACCCCAACGACGGCTTGCAGCAATTCCGCAATTCGGCGCCGGTGTCCGCGCGCGGGGTGGAGGGCGAGTTCGAACGGGTGTGGGACAACGGCCTGAGGTTGAAAGGTAGCCTTACCTTGCAGTCCACCCGTGATACGACGAGCGGCGGCAGTCTCACCAATTCGCCGCGCCGGCTTGCCAAACTACAAGCACAATGGCCTCTGCTGGGGCACCAACTGGGCGTTGCCGGTGGAATTTTTTATCTGGGCCGGCGTACCAGCCTGGGGGAAGATGTGCCCGGCTACACGCTCGCCAATGTCAATATGACCTGGCGCCCGGCGCCGCACTGGAATTTAAGCTTGGGCGTATACAATCTGCTTGACCGCCGCTACAGCGATCCACTGTCCGAAATCTATGCCGTGACCGGCCTCACCGCCATGCCGCAGCCCGGCCGCCGCCTGCAAGCTCAAGTTGAAATCCAGTTCTAAAAATCTGACCACAGCGCGAAATTTGCGCGCCCGCCTGGGCGCAGTTGCGCTGGCCACGGCCTGTGCGCTGCACGGCGTCGCCGCGCGCCCGGCGCAGGCCGGGCCGAACGAGGCCCGGCTCAAGGCGGCGGTGATCTATAACCTCGCCAAGTACGTGAATTGGCCGAGCGAAGCGGTGGCACAGGGACAGATCATGCTGTGCGCCTATGGCAAGGATGAAGCCGAGCAGGCGCTGGACGAGGTGGATGGGCGCCAGGCGCAGGGCATGGTGGTACACGTGCGCAAATTGCGCAGCCTGGACGACATCAAATCCTGCCACGTGCTGTACCTGGCGGCGAGCGAACACCGTGCTGCCGACTCTTTTGCGCGGGCTGCCGCCAACCTGCCGCTGCTCACGGTGAGCGAGCGCGATGCGTTCGCGGAAAGCGGCGGCATGATTGGTCTGGTTACCGTCGAGGAACGCCTACGCTTCGACATCAACTTGGCCGCGGCGCAAAAAAATCGGCTCAACATCAGTTCCAATCTGCTCAAGCTGGCGCGCAACGTAATCGGCGCCCGTTGAGCTGCGGCTTGATTCGCCTCAAGTTTGGCCGTGCGCGGCCGTGTAATTGGGCGTCGACCGCAGTGCCCGGGGGCACCCGCACATGATTCCCGTTGTTTCCCACCTAAGCCGCGGCACGCGCTGCCCAGCGCGCGCCGACTCATCGCGTCCGTGCGCGGGATCAGAACAATGAGTGTGTGGTCCGCCCGTTACGCCGACCTGCCGCTGCGGCGCAAACTGGCGCTCATCGTGGTACTGGCCGTCGCGCTGGCACTGGGGCTGGTATTTTCGATCTTCATCGCCATGAGCGTGGCCGGGCAGCGTCAGGCCGTGCGCACCCAATTGCACGGCATTGCCGACATACTGGCCGTGAATAGTGCTTCGGCGGTGTCCTTCAATGACGGTCCGGCGGCGGTGCAGACCTTGGCCGGCCTCGCTGCGCGGCCCGGCGACGTGGACCGCGCCTGGATCGTGTTGCCCAATGGCAGCGTGTTCGCGAGCTTTCCGCCGTCCGCCGGCAGCCCGCCCGTTTTGGCGCTTGCTCACGGCGCCACGCTGGCCGAATCGGGCGGCATGTTCGATACCGAATTGCGCGTGATCCACAGCATAGGCGAAGCCGGCGAACAGGCCGGCGTGCTCATCGTGAGCGCCAGCCTGTTGCCCATGTGGGGGCGCGTGGCTTGGACCTGTGGCCTGGCACTGGTCGCCACGCTGGGGGCTTTCGTGGTGGCTTTCGTGGCCTCCATGCGCTTGCAGCGCTCGGTGTCCGGGCCGCTCGACGAACTGGCGGCCGCCGCCCAGCAGGTGGGCGATGAGCGCCGCTACGACCTGCGCCTGACACCGAAGAGCGGCGACGAAATCGGCCGCCTCATGGTCAGTTTCAACGACATGCTGGGCCAGATCGAACAGCGTGACGGCGAATTGAAGCGCCATCATGAACGCCTGGAAGCCGAGGTGGCCGAGCGTACCGCGGAACTGGTGGCGGCCAAAAACCAGGCCGAGGCGGCCAATCTGGCGAAAAGCCAGTTTCTCGCCAACATGAGCCACGAAATCCGCACGCCCATGAACGGCGTGATCGGCATGGCCAATCTGCTGCTGGAACTGCCGCTCGATCAGCGCGCGCGGCGTTATGCGCAAACCATACGCACGTCGGCCGATTCGCTGCTGGTGATCATCAACGACATACTCGACATTTCGAAAATCGAAGCCGGCAAGCTGCAACTCGAACATATCGAATTCGAACCGCGCACGCTGGTGCAGGAACTGGCCGCCCTGTTCGCCGAACGGGCGCAGGCCAAGTCGCTCGAATTCGGCTGGTACGTGGCGCCCGAGGTACCCGAGCGCATATTGGGTGATCCGTTCCGCTTCAAACAGATGCTGGGCAATCTGCTCGGCAACGCCATCAAATTTACCGAGCACGGCCACGTGGTGGTCGAATTGGGCATGCAGGACGGCGGCGCAACGCTGCGCTGCGAGGTGCGCGACAGCGGCGTCGGGCTGGCACCGGAAGTGCGCGACAAACTGTTCCAGGCCTTCCAGCAGGCCGACAACTCCACCACCCGCCGCTTCGGCGGCACCGGTCTGGGTTTGGCCATTACGCGCCAGCTCGCCGGGCTCATGCGCGGCGAGGTGGGCGTGGATAGCGTGGAGCGCGCCGGCTCCACCTTCTGGCTGCGCATTCCTTGTAGCGCCGTGGCGCCGCACGCGCGGCCGGAGCCCCTGGCGCTGCACGTGCTGGTGGTGGAACCGGATGCGCAAATGCGCCGCATCATCGCCGCACAACTGGACGAATTGGGCTGTTCCGCCGTGGCCCTGGCCACGCTGGCCACCGCCCGGGCCGCGCTGGATGCGCCGGGCGAGCGCTTCCAGGCGGTGCTGGCGGCGGCCAGTCTGGGCGGCGAACACGCGGACAGCCTGCTCGGCTATGCACTATCGCGGCTGCAGGCGCCGGCGCGTGGCCTCAAACTGGTGCCGCTGGCCCACGGCGGGGCGAACGCTAGTCTGCTGGAAAAGCCCGTTGCGCCGGCCGAACTGGCGGCGGCGCTGACGCGGACCGAACTGCCGGCCAAGCCGGCCGCCGGCCGCGCAGATGAAGGCGTGCAACTTGGCCTCGATGTGCTGCTGGTCGAAGACCATCCGGTCAATCGCGAAATTGCCCTGGCGCAGTTGCAAGCCATGGGCTGCGAAGTCAGCTGTGCCGAAAATGGTGCCGAAGCCGTGGACGCCGTGCGCGCCCAGCGCTTCGACGTGGTGCTCATGGACTGCCAGATGCCGGTCATGGACGGCTATCAGGCCACCGCCGCGATTCGCGCTCTGGAACGCGCACGTGGCGCGCCACCCATGCCCGTCATCGCGCTGACCGCGAATGCCCTGCAGGGCGACCGTGAGCGCTGCCTGGAAGCCGGCATGAGCGATTACATCAGCAAGCCGTTCAATCGCCAGCAATTGCGCCAGGCCTTGCAGCAGGCCGTGGCAGGGCGTGGCGCCAAGGCGGTGGCGGAGCGGCCCGCCGCCGCGCCGGCGCTGCGCGAACTTACCGATCTGCCCATCGTGGATCTCGAAGCGCTGCGCAGCCTGCCGGGCGGTGAAGCGCCCGGCGTTTCGCCCATTCTGCAGCGCCTGATCCGGCTCTATCTGGCCGAAGCCGACAAATTGCTGCGGGAAATGGGCGACTGTGCCGGCGGCGAGGACAGTCGCGCGATGGCGCGGCTTGCGCACAAGCTCAAATCATCCAGCGGCGCCGTCGGCGCACAACGCATGTTCCGCCGCGCCTCCGATCTGGACGATGCGGCGCGCGCAGGCCACATGCCCGACGCGCTGGCAATGCGCGCCCTGGAAGTGGAGTGGCAGGCGGCGCGCAAACTGCTGGAAGGCATGCTGGTGGAAGCACAGACCGGCGTGCTGGCGGCATGAGCGCGGCGGCGCCCATTCTGGTCGTCGATGACGACCCGGTGGTCCGCTATGCGGCCGTGGAAACACTGATCGCGGCGGGTATGCCGGCGGATGCGGCGGAAAGCGGCGAAGAAGCGCTGCGCGTATTCGCCACGCTGCGCCCGTCGCTGGTACTGCTGGACGTGAACATGGACGGCATGGACGGCTACGAGGTATGCCGCCTATTGCGCAAACGTCCGGATGCGAGCCACGTGCCCATCATCATGCTGACCGGGCTCAACGACGCCGATTCGATAGACCTTGCCTACGTGATAGGCGCGACCGATTTCATCACCAAACCGATCAACTGGACCTTGCTCACGCATCGCGTGCGCTATGCCTTGCGCACGGCGGCAGACCTGCGCGAACTGGAACAGAGCCGTGCGCGCCTGGCCCGCGCACAGCGCACGGCACGGCTGGCGGCCTGGCGCTGGGATGTGGAAGCCGACGTGCTGGAGCGTGACGGCGGCCTCGACGAGGTGCTGGGGCTGGATGTTTCAGTACTGGCCCCGGCTGCTTCCGCGCTCTTGCCCTATGTGGCGGACGAAGACCGCGCGAAACTGTCCGCCGCGCTGGAAAATGCCGCCAAAGGCGTGGCATATCGACTGAATTACCGGCTGCGCAACAATTCCGGCGTATTGGCAACCCTGTTCGAGCAGGGCGAACCGGTGCTGGACATGGACGGTCGCGTGGTGTGCGTGGAGGGCATCACGCAAAACATATCGGAACAGGCGCAAACCCAGGCGCGCGTGCGCTATTTGTCCTTCCACGACAGCTTGACGGGGCTCGCCAACCGGCAGTTTTTCCGCGAGTCGGTGCCGCAGGCGCTGGCGCGGGCGCGCCGCACCGGCACGCACTGTGCGCTGGTGTATCTCGACGTTGACCGCCTCAAGCGCTTGAACGATACCTTGGGCCATGCCGCCGGCGATCAGGCGCTCAATGAAATTGCCGCGCGCATTGCCGATGCGGTGCGCGAATCGGATTTGCTGGCGCGCGCCGACAGCGGCGGCCGCCTGGTGGCGCGCGTGGCGGGCGACGAATTTACGCTATTGCTGACCGACATCGTGATGCCGGAAGATGCCGAAGCAGTCACCAAGCGCCTGCTCGAACAGATTGCGCGGCCGGTATATGTGGCGGGGCAGGAATTATGGCTTTCCGCCAGTGCCGGTATCGCAATGTATCCCGATCACGGCGAGGACGCCGATACCTTGCTGAAAAATGCCGATCTGGCCATGTATCAGGCCAAACAGCAGGGTGGCAACCGGATGGCATTTTTTTCCGAGCCGCTTACCGACCGCGCCTACGGCCGCCTGGCGGTGGAAAACGCCATGCGCAAGGCGCTCGCGCGCGACCAGTTCCTGCTGTTTTTCCAGCCCAAGATAGATGGCGCCACGGGTAAGGTACTGGGCGCCGAAGCCCTGTTGCGCTGGCAGCACCCGGAACGCGGACTGGTGCCGCCCATGGAATTCATTCCGGTGGCGGAAGAATGCGGGCTCATCGTGCCGATAGGCGAATGGGTGGTGCAGCGCGCCTGCGAGCACCTGCGCAGCTGGCTGGACGCGGGTTTCGCTGCGGTGCCGCTGGCCGTCAATCTGTCGGCCGAACATTTGCGCCACCCCACGCTGCCGGACATGCTGCGGCGCGAACTGGCACACTGGAAAATTCCGTCCGAATTGCTATGTCTGGAAATTACCGAAAGCCAGCTGGTCGAGGACATGGAACTGACGCGCCAAACCCTGTGCGAGTTGAAGGACATGGGCCTCAAGCTGTCGCTGGACGATTTCGGCACCGGTTATTCTTCGCTCGCCTACCTGAAACGTTTTCCTATCGACGAGCTGAAAATCGATCGCCAGTTCGTGCAGGACGTCGATTCGCCTGCCGGCGACGGGTCGCTCACCCAGGCCATCATCGCGATCGGACAGGTGCTGGACAAAGGGCTGGTTGCCGAAGGCGTGGAAACCCAACAGCAGGCGGAATTTCTGTTGCGGCACGGCTGCCGCTCCATGCAGGGCTTCCTGTTCGCAAAACCCATGCCGGCGGCCGAATTCGTGCACCTACTGGTGCGCCGCGGTGAGGCGGTAACGGAAGTGGAACGCATCTGAAGCGCGCCGCTGCCGCGCCGGGTGGCCCCGGCCGGTTCAGGACTTGCGGTCGCGCAGCGACAGTGCGGACCAATCCACCCGCTGCGTGAGCAGCTTGCCGACGTCGCGCGCGCGTTCGGCGTCATCGGCGACTACCGCGACATAACCCTGGCCCAGCGGCATCACTTCGGAATTCATGCCGGCCATGGCGGCGCGGGTAATGTCCTTGTTGCGCTGTGCGTGCGGAATGAGCAATACCGTGGCGGTACCGTGTTCCGTATCCAGCACCAGGTGCCAGCCCGTGCCATTGGGAACGGGGCACAGTTTGGCGTAGCGCAGGGTGCCCAGCGGCGCGCGCAATTCGGCGCCGAAATTGCGCAATATCGTATCCAGGTAGGACGCTTCGACCAGGCGGCGCGAACTGAAGGATTCCGGTTCGTGCATGACGTGCTCGATCGCGTAGCGCGCATAGTCTTCGCCCGGCGTGTGGTACCAATCCACGAGCGTGACGCTCAAGGTAAGCACCACGCTTGCCGCCAGCGCCATGAGCCGCAGCGAAGGCCGCCGCGTATTGCCGCCCGCCGTGCGCATGATGACGCGTTCGGCCAGGCCTTCCGGGACCGGCACCAGCAAAGTTTGCGCGAGCGCCTGTTCCTGTTCCGCCAGGCGCCGCGCGAAGCTCTGGCAGCCCGGGCATTGCGCCACGTGTTCGTCCATGGCGGCATCGGCCCGGCGTGGATCGGCCAGTTTGCGGCGGCGGAATTCGAGGCAATTCATTGCGCTTCCCGATGTCGCGGCGTGTTGGCGAGGGTGGCGCGCAAGGCCTGGCGCGCGCGTGTGAGGCGGGTCATCACGGCGCCTTCGGTGGTTTCCAGCAGGTCCGCGATTTCCGCACAGGAATAGCCGCCCAGCGCCTGCAGCAGCAGAGGTTCGCGCAGCGTGAGCGGCAGCGTGGCGACCAGGTTATCCATATCCACTTGTTCGAAATGGTCGTTGTCGGCCGCGATGGGCAAATCTTCCGGCGCGTCATCCACGTAATCGAACTGTTTGCGCTCATACAGGCGCGCATGTTCGCGGCGCAATATCGTGATGAGCCAGGACTTCACGGCCGCTTGATCCTTCAGTTCATCCCAGGCATTCCAGGCACGCAGGAAAGTTTCCTGCACCAAATCTTCGGCCACGAAACGGTCGCGGCACAGCCAGTAGGCGTAGCGGAACAGATCGCCGCTGTAGGCGCGCACGGTCTGTTCGTACTGCCGGCGGCGTGGATTGAACATGTCGCGCGGCGGCGGCTATTTCGCGTAATGGCGCGCAAGAAAATGGTCGATCGACAATTTGCCCGGCCCGTGAAAAATGATCATTGCAATAATGGTTCCCCACAGGATGTGGTCCTTGACGCCGGCCGGGCTCAAGTCCGGATACGACAGGACGGCCACCACGTTGAATACGAATAGCGCAATGCCGAAGGCGCGCGCGCCCAGTCCCAACAGCAGGAATACCGGCAACGTCAGTTCCGCCGCCGTGCCCATGTAGGCCGCCAGTTCGGGCGGCAGCACGGGTACAGCGTATTCGTTTTCGAATAGCGCGATGGTCGAATCCCAACTCTGAATTTTGGTCAGCCCGGAGGCGAAAAATACGTAACACACGTAGGCGCGCAAACACAGGTCGAACAGGGGTGCGACCAGATCGAGCAAACCGCTGGCGCCAAAATAGGCGCGCAGCAAAGAGCGCAGCGCATTCATGCTTGTTCCTTTTTATGCCGATGCCGTAGGCCGGGATAGCACCGTGGCGGCGGGCTGGCCCCGCCACGCACGGTCCATGGCAGGCGCAAACTTACTTTTTCTTGTCGCCCTTGTCGGCCACCACCATGCCGCCCACCAGCTTTTCGCAGGTGCCCTTGGGCAGATAGACCCAGGATTCCTTTTCGCCGTCGGCCTTCGCCTGCGCGGCGCAGGCATGGCTGCTGGTGCCACAATCGTTTTTGCCGGCTTTCACCACGCCGGCGCATTTTTCGTTGTCGCCCTTGGCGGCCAGCGCGGAGGTCGAGCCAGCCGCAAGTCCGGCAGCGAGTAGGGTGGCGAGTGCAGCTTTGACGGCGGTTTCTGCTTTCATGGTGAGCTCCTGTCGTGAGTGGGCAAGTGCAGGCCCGTGGCGGCTTGCCAGGGATAAGACCGGGCCGGCAGCGTAAAGCTTACACTGCTCGCATCGCAGGCGCGAAAATTGACCCGCGGCATACGAAAATGCCAGCGGACAGCAGGATGGACCAGAGGGGAGCGGAATAAATGCCGGGGCAGGCGCAGGAAAACAGCAGACCGCGCTGCCGCCGCGGGCGTGGCGGCAGCGCGGTCGCCGTACCATGGACGCGGTGTTCCGCGATCCATGGTTCGGCGCAGGCGGTTCCCGCGGGAACCTCGGCGCGCCGGTGAAGGCGCGCGCGCAAACTTGAAACCGGCCGAATACGACAGCGTGCAACTGAAATTGTTCGCGCCTAAGTTCCAGCAAGCCAGCGCGATGCTCAGTTGCGGACTGCGTGCAGAGCCTTCGGGGGAGACCGGAGGCGCCGCGAAGGCGATGTCTGGGAGGCACAGGCTGTGCGCGTTAGTTACAAACTGCGCCGCGCACAAAAGCGTGCCACCAACCTGACATCACTTTCGAAAACAGCGCCAGTATAAGGGAAATTTTGCGCTGCAGCAAGTGCTCCGGCCGCCCAAACGCTAAAAATTCCGCACTGCGGCGTAAGGCTGAAAACTGCCTGGAAATGCCGTGGCGGCAAGGAAACAGCCGGTAAAATCCCGCCCGCATCGGGGGTGTGCGCCGGTCGCGGCGGCAGTAGCGGCCGGGACACCGCAGCAGGGCTGGCATTGCGTCGCGGCACGGCCTGAGCGGCCCCATGCGAATGGCCTTATTTGAACCTCGACAGGCAAGGAAGGGTGTGAATACCAAACTGGCAGCCGGCCACTGGCATGAACTGTTCGGCGATTGCCGCGTGCAGGACGCCTTGCGCCTTGCGCGCGAGTGGGCGCGCCTGCCCGCGCAGGCGCAGCGGCCGGCGCGCTGGCCGGAAAAATTCGCCCGGGCGGTGGCCGATTCGCAGGCGGACGTGGCGGCGCGGCGCGCGCGCGCCCCGCGCGCGGAATATCCGTCCGAATTGCCGGTGAGCGAGCGGCGCGATGAAATTGCCGCGGCGTTGCGCGCGCACCAAGTGGTGATCGTATGTGGCGAAACCGGGTCGGGCAAAACCACCCAATTGCCGAAAATTTGCCTCGAATTAGGCCTGGGCGCGCGCGGCCTGATCGGCCATACGCAGCCGCGCCGCATCGCCGCGCGCAATACGGCGGCGCGCATCGCTGAGGAATTGGGGGTGGAACTGGGCGGCGCGGTCGGCTACAAGGTGCGCTTCACCGACCACACGCGCCCGGACGCCTGCGTAAAACTCATGACGGACGGCATATTGCTGGCCGAAACGCAGACCGACCGCCTGCTCGCCGCCTACGACACGCTCATCATCGACGAAGCACACGAGCGCAGCCTCAACATCGATTTTCTGCTTGGCTATCTGCGCCGCCTGCTGGCGGACGGAGTGCGGCCCGATCTGAAACTCGTGATCACCTCGGCCACCATAGACGCCGACCGCTTTGCCGAACATTTCGCGCACGCCGGTCGGCCGGCGCCCATCATCGAAGTATCCGGCCGCCTGTACCCGATAGAACTGCGCTGGCGGCCGGCCGACAAGGGCGAGCGCGATCCACACGAACACCTGGCCGACGCCGTCGAAGAAGCCATGCGCTGCGGCCCCGGCGACGTGCTGGTGTTTCTGCCCGGCGAGCGCGAAATTCGCGAGGCGGCGGAAACTTTGCGCAAGCGCCATGCCTCCGGACCGGGATTGCGGCCGGAAATTCTGCCCCTGTTCGCGCGCCAGTCAGCGGTGGAACAACAGCGGGTGTTCCAGCCTTCCGGCGGGCGCCGCGTGGTGCTGGCCACCAATGTGGCGGAAACGTCGCTCACCGTGCCCGGCATACGCTATGTGGTCGATACCGGACTTGCGCGCGTCAAACGCTATTCGGCGCGCAACAAGGTGGAACAGTTGCAGGTGGAAAATATCGCCCAGTCGGCCGCCCGCCAGCGCGCCGGGCGTTGCGGCCGGGTGGCCGCCGGGGTGTGCCTGCGCCTCTATGCCGAAGACGACTTCGAGCGCCGCGCCGCGCACACCGATCCGGAAATTTTGCGCTCGTCCCTGGCCGGCGTCATATTGCGCATGAAATCCCTGGGCCTGGGACGGGTGGAAGATTTTCCTTTCCTGGATCAGCCGGCACCACGCTTCGTCCAGGACGGCTATCAGTTACTTGCCGAACTCGATGCGATCGACGAGGCGAAAGAACTGACGCCGCTGGGCGTGGAACTGGCGCGCCTGCCGCTGGATCCGAAAATCGGCCGCATGATACTTGCCGCGCGCGACGGCGGCGCGCTGCGTGAAGTGCTGGTGATTGCCGCCGCGCTGTCGGCGCAGGACCCGCGCGAACGGCCGGAAGAGCGGGCCGCCAGCGCCGACCAGGCGCATGGACAATTCCACAGCGCCGGCGAGGGCGAGCGTGCCAGCGAATTTCTCTGGTACTGGAAGCTGTGGCAGGCTTTCGACCAGGTGTGGCAGCACGAATCCAGTGCCAAACAGCGGCAGTGGTGCCGGGGGCACTTCCTGAATTTTTTGCGCATGCGCGAGTGGCGCGACGTGCACGCCCAATTGCACACCATCGCGGCCGAACACGGCTGGCGCGAAAACACCCAGCCGGCCGGCTATGAACAAATACACCGGGCGCTGCTGTCCGGGCTGCTAGGCAATCTGGGGTGCCGCATCGAGGACGCGCGGCCCGGCGAGCCGCCTTATCTGGGCGCGCGCGGCATCAAGTTCTACCCGCATCCGGGTTCGCGCCTGCACAAAAAGGCCGGGCGCTGGATCGTTGCGGCCGAACTGGTGGAAACCACGCGGCTATACGCGCGCACCCTGGCGCGTGTGGAGCCGGAATGGGTGGAAGCGGTGGCGGCGCATCTGGTGCGGCGCTCGGTATATGAGCCGCACTGGTCCAAGGCGCGCGGCGAAGCGATGGCCTGGGAGCGTGGCGTGCTGTACGGCTTGCCACTGTATACGCGCCGTGCCGTGCGCTATGCGCCGATAGACGCCGCCGCCGCGCGCGAATTGATGCTCATGGACGGCCTTGTACGCGGCGAATGGCCCGAGCATGCGGCGCGCCAGGCCGGGTTTTTGCGGCACAACGAAAAGCTGGTGGCGGATATCGAACACCTGGAACAAAAGCAGCGCCGCCCCGACGTGCTGGTGGATGAAGATTTGATCCATGCTTTTTATGACGCAAAAATTCCCGCCGAAATTTGCGACGTGGCGGCCTTCGAGCGCTGGCGCAAGGAGGCCGAACGCAAGGCGCCGCGCCTCCTGTATCTGGAGCGCGAACAGCTCATGCGGCACGAAGCGGCCGGCATCACCACCGAACGCTTTCCGCCCTTGCTGGACGTGCTGGGCCAGAAACTGCCGCTCACCTACAAGCACGAACCCGGCGCGGCCGACGACGGCGTCACGCTCACCCTGCCGCTGGCGCTGCTCAATCAGGTGTCCGATGCGCAACTGAGCTGGCTGGTGCCGGGTTTGCTGGCCGAAAAAGTCGGCGCTCTGGCCAAAACCGTGCCGCAAAAAATCCGCCATCGCCTGCAGCCCGTGGGCGAATTCGTGACCGATTTTTGTGCGCGCGAAGCGGATTTTTCGCAGCCCCTCGCCAAGGTGCTGGCGCGCGCAATCGAAGACGCCGTGCAACTCAAGCTGCCGGTCGAATCCATGCGCCAGGAAAATTTGCCGGCGCATTTGTCCATGCACCTGCGCGTGGTGGATGAATACGGCCGCGTGCTGGATAGTTCGCGCAATCTGGCCGAATTGCGCACCCGCCTCAAAACCGCCGTGGAGCGCCAGTTTGCCGGCGCCGAAGTGGCGCCCGCGGAGCCGGCGCAAGCCGACGCTGCCACGGCACCGAGCACGGCACCCAGCAGCGGACTGACCACCTGGAGCTTCGGCACGCTGCCGGAACTGATGGAAGTGCGCATAGGCGGCCGCGAAGTGGTGGGTTTTCCGGCGCTGGAAGACGAAGGCGCCAGCGTGGCCGTGCGTGTGTTCGATACGCCGGAAAAAGCGCGCGCCGTGCATCGCGGCGGATTGCGCCGGCTATTTGCGCTGGCGCTCAAGGACGGCGTGCGCGGCTTGACGCGCGCGCCCGGCTTGCGCGATGCCGCGCTGGCCTATCTGCCTTTCGGCGGCGACGCGGATTTTTTCGCCCAACTGCTGGCCGCCACGCTGGAACGCAGTTGCATGGCCGAACCCTGGCCGGCCGACGCCGATGCCTTCGCGCTGCGCTGCAAGGAAGGCGGCGCGCGCATGCAATTGGTGGGGCAGGAATTGCTGCGCCTCGCTGTGGGCGTGCTGAACGAACGCGCGGCGCTGCAAAAAAAGTTTGGCGCGCTGAAGGCCTTCCCGGAAGCGGCGGCCGACATGAGTGCGCAGCTAGACGCCCTGGTCGGGCGCGATTTTCTGCAATTGCCGTATGAACGCCTGCAGCACCTGCCGCGCTACCTGAAAGCGGTGGCGATACGCCTCGACAAATTGCGCAACGACCCTGCGCGCGACGCGCGCAGCCAGCAGGAATGGAAAGCGCTGGCAGCACCTTTCGAGCGCGAGCGCACGGCGCGCGCCCGCGCCGGTGTGATTGATGCGCAACTGGACGAGTTCCGCTGGTTGCTGGAAGAATTGCGCGTGCAGCTATTTGCGCAGGAATTGCGCACGCCGGTACCGGTATCGGCCAAACGCCTGCAAAAAATATGGGAAACGCGCCAGCGCGATTGACGCGCCGCCAAGGAGAACACTGATGGGTTTCGGGCTTTACATCATCGGCGATGAAATTCTGTCCGGCCGCCGCCAGGACAGGCATTTCGCCAAAATTCGCGAACTGCTGGCGGCGCGTGGCCTCATGCTGGACTGGGTGCAATATCTGGGCGACGACACCGAACGCCAGGCGCGCGCGTTGCGTGCCAGTTTTGCCGCCGACGACATCGTATTTTCCTGCGGCGGCATAGGCGCCACGCCGGATGACCACACGCGCCAGGCGGCGGCAGCGGCGCTGGGCGTCGAACTGAGCCTGCATCCCGAGGCTGAGCGCGAAATTCGTGCCCGCTTCGGCGCCGGCATCACGCCGCAGCGCCTGCAATTGGGCGCCTTCCCGGCCGGCAGCGCAATCATTCCGAATCCGTATAACCGCATTCCGGGCTTTTCCGTGGCCGAGCATCATTTCGTGCCGGGCTTTCCCGAAATGGCCTGGCCCATGATCGAGTGGCTGCTCGACACGCGCTATGCCGCACTCGCCAGGCAAATCGCCTATTGCGAACGTTCCTATATCGTTTGGGACGGACACGAGGGCGAACTGATCCCGCTCATGCAGCTTGCCGAATCAAGCTGGCCGGGCTTGCGCATATTCAGCCTGCCCAGTTTCGGCACCGCCGACATGCCGCGCCACCTGGAATTGGGCGCCAAAGGCGTGCCGCAGGACGTGGCTGCCGCGATGGACCTGCTGGCGGAAGAATTGCGCCGCCGCGGCTTGAAGTTCGAAGAAAAGGCATAGTGGTCCGGATGCGGCCGGCCCGCGCATGAATATCCTCAACCTGTAAATGAAAGCGGCCGGGTTTCCCCGGCCGCGATCCTGCCGCAAGCGCGTGTTTCAGTACGTGATGGAAATGCTGTGTGCGACGTCGCTGGCGCTGTCGTAGCGATAGCCGTCCAGGACGATGTCGGTAACCGTATAGGTAATCACTCCGCGTACTTTGGTCTGCGGCGAGGTGGCAGACGCCGCACCAGTGGAATAGACGAAGGACGAACTGGAACCCGTGACGGCACCGCTCCAGACTCCCGTCACCGTTGCGCCGTAAGCCGCTTTTCCATCGTTCTTCACGATAGTCATCCTGGCCGTGGCCTTTACGCCAGAGACGTTATTGGTGGTGAAACTGATACTCATTGCGCTTACGTGCATGCCGGGCAAAGTGATGCCGGTGGCAATGCCGACTTGTGCGCTCGCGCTCGCGCCGTGCGTGTCGGTTACGGTAAGCGTCGCGACAAAATTGCCGGCGGCCGTGTAGGTGTGCGAGGGATTCGCGTCAGCCGAATGTGCGCTGCCGTCGCCGAAATCCCAGTCGTAGCTAAGCGTATCGCCGTCCGGGTCGCTCGAGTTGCTGCCTGAAAAATTCACCACCAGTGGCACGTCCCCGCTTACCGGCGAGCCTGAGGCCACCGCACTGGGCGGTTGATTGATACTGGGATTGGCCGCCGTACCGCTGATGAAATAGTTACCGAGGCTGGCGAAATCGGAGTAGCCCGTCGCGAGGTCGCCCTTGCCTACGCCGTCGATTTTCAGGTAGTAGGTGCCCGCTGCCGGCAGCGTTGCTGCAATGCTGGCATTGAGCGCGTCGGTCGGATTGGATAGAGCGAGCTGGTTGCCGAATGCGTCGTACAGCGAGGCCTGGATGTCAAGATTGGCGCCGCGTGCGACCGGACTTACGTTTATGCTGACGGCGCCGGCACCGGCGTGGACGCTGAAAAAATCGACATCGTCGCGGGTGCCGATCACCCCGCTGCCGCTGATCGAAACTGAACTGCCGGCCTCGACGACGTCAAACGGAGTCGCAGTGGCCGGCGTGTCGCCGTGGTCGTCGGCGCGCAGCAGACCGCCGTTCGACTGCATGACGACCAGATCATCCTGGGTTTGCGTGGCATAGGGGTATTCGCCCTTGCTCCACTGCGTAAGCTCCCTGTAGTAACTCACGCCCATGATGGGCGCCCAGCCGGTTGCGCCACTGCCGTGGCCCGAGTAATAGCCGGTCGATGTCGTGCCGTTGTTAAAGCCGTCATGTAACAAGCCGAGGTTGTGCCCGGCTTCGTGCGAAATGGCTTCGGCCACGTATTTTTCGTTGCCCGGACCGAGCTGGTTGTAGAACACCAGCGCGGGCTTGTAGTAGTCGCCGACATTGTCGAATACGCCGACATAAGCGATTCCGCCACAATTACAGGGCGAACTGGTCGATGCGGTAAAGTCTTTCGTAATCAGCACGCGCGTGCCGTAGACGTCATCGCTGATGCTGGAGCGTGTGATCGCGCTGGCGGCGGGCGGCTCGGTGGTTACGTCGATGTCGAAGGGCGCGTAATCTTCCGCCACGCGCTGCCAGATGTACTGTATGCGACCTAATTCGGTGTTGTTGAATGCGCCGGGATTGCCGTCCAGATCGAATGCCACGGCACTGATCGTACTGACGCCATAGTCCTGGTTCCAGGTCGTGCCGGTCAGCGTGCCACCACGAAAGTCCAGAAAGATCACGCGCTTCGCGCCGGGCCGGCTATGCAACAGGAAAGTTTGGTCCAGCGGCAGCAGCGCGCCGCTCGAATTGAGCGAACCGCTCACCGCGTTGGCACTTTCTTCGGGTACGGTCAGTTCGTCGACGAAATGCAGGCGGCCGTTGCGGTCCAGTCGCGCGTGGCGATCAGCACGCAGCAGGGCGCGAAAGCTTGGCGCATCCATGCCGTACCAGTCGGCAACGGCGGGAAGATGGTTGCCCAGCGCGTTGATCGCCTCGTCGCCCCGCGCGTGACGGTCCAGATGCAGCTGCGGAAACGCAGGCTTTTCTCTATGCGGAACGCGCTCGCGCGCATCGGCCGCAGGTGTTGCGGCGATTGCAAGTGCGGCTGTGGCAAATAGTATGCTGGCAAATTTGCGCGTACAGCCGGTACGAAACAACGGGATTGCGGATGATGTGCCCATATATTGACTCTCCAGAGAGACACTGGGCACGCGGCACGGCGGGAGGTTGCGAAATCGGCACTACGGCAGGCATACATTAGTCGATCGGCAACCTGGCGACCATTGCGCGACGTGCACTTTAGGTCCATGGTTTTGCGTCTCCGGCTTTCACCGGATTTGCCCATTTTTGCCGATGGCAATTGTTACCAAGCCAAACGGCGGGATTCAATCGGTACGACCCGTAAAATTTATCACGGCCGGAGCCTGTGCGTCACGCCCGGGATGGCCAAAAGCGCAAATTTTTCACGCTCGCGCCGGCCTGGGTTTGAAGGGTGGTCATGTGTATTTATGCGAGATTCGGCTGAACTCGGCGCACAGAGCCGATCTTCAAGGCGGGTGATGAAATTTCGGCTTCCACGTGCCGCCAGGTATTAATGGCCCTGTTGGGCTGAACTCGTCCAGACAGTGTTGCGCCAAATTCGGGCTCCACCCTATTGCAGGCGGTATCGGTGCTGTGCGGCTTATGATGTACCTGGCTGCGCCTGCGTGCTCAATGTCGATCTGCCCGCATTGCTGCGAGCCCTGGCGGATTGCTTAGGCAGGCAACTAAGTATTTATGTTTAGTTGCTTAGTGTGGGTCGAATGTCGCCCACCTGCCGGGCCTGCCGGCTGGTGCGCAGGCGCCGTGCATGAAAGGCGCGCAAGGCGGAAATGAAAAGCCCCGCGCTGGGGCGGGGCTGCAAACTTGCGCGCGCGGCGGCGTTCAGGCAGCTTTTTTGCCGCCTTTGCCGGGCAGGGTCGGCGTGCTGATTGCCGCTACCGTGGCATCGGTGGCGGCGGCGACATTGGCCGTTGCCATTTCGGCGGCCTGTTTGGCCGCTTTGCTTACGCTGTCATAGGCCGAACTTGCAGCGGCCAGCATGGACTTCATGGCCGACAAGGCGGCGTCAGAACCCTGCGGCGCATTTTTGGACGCTTCGTCCAGCGCCAGGCTTGCGGTTTTGCTGATATCGGCAAATTGGGCTTCCACGGTTTTACCCACTTCGCCCTGCGCCTGGCTCAGGATTTCAAATACATTGCGCGCATAGGCGGCATATTTTTGCAGCGCGGACTGGACCATGGCGCCGGCCAGGGTGGTCATTTGCTGCGGTTCGGCCGTGCCGAGCAGGGCGTTGGCGTTGGCGCCCAGCTCTTCCAGGGTGCTGCGGGCGGTATTCAGGTTGAGCGCACACAGGCGCTCGGCACTGGAAAACGCAACGCTCGCGGTGGACATCAGCATTTCCGCGGAAGCGGCTGCAGCGGCGCTCAGTTTTTCGGGCGTGGCATACAAGGTGTTTCTCCTCAGACTGGGATCGATGCAATATTTGGTTACGGCGCAGCCAGAAATGAATTGATTTAGTGTGCTCATGTTGCGACGCACCACGAAGTCTATACCAATCACCTTAGGTGTCAAGCGCAGAATGGCTTGGACTTTGTCCAGGTTTTCGATGGAAATGGGTAATAAAGCTGGATTTTTGACAATTTTTAATGATTGTATCGAGTGCCCGATATGGCGGTGCACCATGCCGCTGCGCGAAATCGCCGGGTGGCAAGTGACTTCGTTGGCGTCGGGGTAATGGTGGCCGGCTGCGGCCGGCCGCCATCAGGCGATGCGGAAAGGCCCGGCAGGCATGCCGGACAGGGCGGCCTCGCCGGCGCGCATGGCGAAAATGCTGGCGGTGCCCATTTGCGCATCGGTCATCGCGGCCAGTTTGCGCGACGTGGCCATTGCAGTATCCAGCGCCATGGCGGCCGAATTGAGGGCCGACCGGGCGAAACCCAGCGCCAGCGCCGTGGACGGCGGCGAAGACTGCGCGGCGTCAGCCAGGGCCAGGTCGAGCACCTTGCCCGTATCGGCGGCACAGGCGGCGGCCAGGCTGCCTAGTTCGTCCTGCGCTTCGGCACAAATATCGTACACCCCGCGCGAGTGAGATATCCAGGCTTCCAGGTAGGGCTGGGCGAAGTTCGCCGGGGTGGCGCCGCCGTCAGCCAGAACCGAGCGGCGCAGGGTGGTGCGCAGGCTGGCCACACTTTCGTCGACCAGTGCATGCAGGAGGTTGAAATTGGCCGCCGTCAGACGCTCGCCAGCGGAATAAATCTGCGTGGCCGCTGCCAGTGAGTTATTTGCGTTGCTGCGGCCCAGATCGGACCAAGCGCGCGCCAGTATGTACATGTCCGTTCTCCTCCGGTTCTTGTCGCAACTTCCGATGTTACCCCCAAGGCAGGCGCGCAGGTGCTTTGCTTGGGGTAATCGCAACCTGTCGGTTGCCCTGGGCCGCGCCCGCGGCAAACGCGGAGGCCGGGTTTCTGAGTGATAATCCGCGCCATTGCGCAACCGGCACCTGACATGCTGGCATACATCGTCCGCCGCCTGCTGTACGCCATACCGATACTGCTGGGCGTCAATCTGATCACTTTCGCGCTGTTTTTCGTCGTGAATAGTCCGGACGACATGGCGCGCATGCAACTGGGCGTCAAGCGCGTGACGCCGCAGGCCATAGAGCGCTGGAAAGCCGAACGCGGCTACGACAAGCCCCTGGTCTGGAACGCCGCGGCGACCGGCCTGAGCAAAGCCACCGACACGATATTTTTCGACAAGTCGCTCAAAATGTTCGCCTTCGATTTCGGCCGCGCCGAAGATGGGCGCGACATTGCGCTGGAAATCCGCACGCGCATGGGGCCCAGCCTGGCCATCGCGCTGCCCACTTTCGTGCTGGGCCTGATCGTCACGGTCAGTTTTTCGCTGTTGCTGGTGTTTTTTCGCGCTACCTATCTGGATGTGACGGGGGTCGTGCTGTGCGTGGTGGCGATGTCGGTATCCGGGCTGTTCTACATCATCGGCGGGCAGTTCCTGGTCAGCAAAATCTGGCATCTGGTGCCCATTTCGGGCTATACCAGCGGTTTGGATGCGGCGCGCTTCGTGGCGCTGCCGGTGGCGATAGGCGTGGTATCCGGCATAGGTTCCAGCGCGCGTTTTTACCGCACGCTGTTTCTGGACGAAATCAACCGCGACTACGTGCGCACTGCGCGCGCCAAAGGTTTGTCGGAACTGGCCGTGTTGTTCCGGCATGTGCTCAAGAACGGCATGATTCCCATTTTGACCGGCGTGGTGGTGGTGATCCCGCTGCTATTCATGGGCGCCTTGCTGACGGAAAGCTTTTTCGGCGTGCCGGGGCTGGGCAGTTACACCATAGATGCGATCAATTCGCAGGATTTCGCGGTCGTGCGCGCCATGGTGTTCATCGGTTCCGTGCTGTACATACTGGGCCTGTTGTTGACCGATATTTCCTACACGCTGGTCGATCCGCGCGTGAGTCTGTCCTGACATGCCGTTCAAGCCCGTCCTGCTGTGGTCCGACGCCATGCTGTGGCTGCTCGCGGCGCTCATTGCCGGCGGTGCCGTGTGGGCCATGCGGCGCGAATACCTGCGCCAGGCCTGGCACAAGGTGGGCGAATCCGGCGTGGCGATGGCCTCGATCACGATTTTGCTGCCTTTCGTGATCATCGGCTGTCTCGATTCGCTGCACTATCAGCCGCGCCTGCCGGCCCGTGCCGGCGACACCGGCGTTACTTACGCCCCCGAAGTGCTGTCTGCGCTGGACGCACTCGCTTCCGAACTGCGTACGCGGCGCGAAAAAACCTATTCCGCGCCGTTTTCGCTCTACCTGTTTTCCAAGGAAAACGTCGAATTGCCGGACGGCCGTCAGACGCGCATCTACCCGCGCCTCAAGTTCGCCGGCACCGGCCTCGCCGACCCCGGCCAACATCGCGCCGATCTGCTGCGCCGCGCCGCGCTGGGGTTCGCCGCCGGTGCCGCGTTCTGGGCCGGCGCCGCGGCCTTGTTGATCGCGCTGCTGGCGGGCCGGCGCAAACAAAGTTTCGCTGCCACCTGGCAGGCCCTGCGCCATCCGCCTTCAAGTGGCGAGCGGCCCATCGCCTGGGGCGCCGCACTGGCCGCGCTGGCCGTGCTGTGCGCGCTGAGCGGGCCGCTGTTCTGGCTGGCCGGCGACTATCACGTATTCGGCACCGACAAGGTGGGCCAGGACGTGTTCTACCTCACCTTCAAGGCCATACGGGTGGCACTGCTGATCGGCACCCTCACCACGCTGGTGACGCTGCCGCTCGCCATCGCGCTGGGCCTCACGGCCGGCTACAAGGGCGGGCGCTGGGACGACGCCATTCAGTACGTCTATACGGTGCTGAATTCGATTCCCGGCGTGTTGCTCATCGCCGCCATGGTGCTCATGATGCAGGTGATCATCGACACCCATCCGGACTGGTTCGAAACCGCCGCGCAGCGCGCCGACGCACGCCTGCTGGCACTGTGCTTCATCCTCGGCGTGACGAGCTGGACCGGCCTGTGCCGCCTGTTGCGCGGCGAGGCGCTCAAGCTGCGCGAACTCGAATACGTGCAGGCGGCGCGGGCGTTCGGCGTGGGCGATATGGCCATCATGGTGCGCCACATCCTGCCTAATCTGGCGCACATCGTGCTCATATCCCTGGTGATGGATTTTTCGTCCCTGGTGCTGTCCGAAGCCGTTCTGTCCTACATAGGCATAGGCGTGGATACCAGTACCACCAGTTTCGGCACCATGATCAATGCTGCGCGCCTGGAGTTGTCGCGCGAGCCTGTCGTATGGTGGGCCTTGGCGGCAGCTTTCGTATTCATGGTAACCCTGGTGCTGGCTGCCAATTTGCTGGCCGACGCCGTGCGCGATGCTTTCGATCCGCGCTGGCGCGCGCGCGCGCGGCCGCGCCGAGTGGCCGCATGAGCGCCCCTGTGCTGGCCGTGCGCGGCCTCAGTACGGAACTCGACCTGCCGCAGGGGATCGCGCGGCCGGTCGATGGACTTACTTTCGACCTGCAGGCGGGGACCACCTACGCCTTGCTGGGCGAATCCGGTTGCGGCAAGTCCATGACCGCGCTGTCGCTCATGCGCTTGTTGCCGGACAGCGGCTATATTGCCGGCGGCCAGGTCGAACTGGGCGGGCGCGATCTGCTGCAGTTATCCGAAGCCGACATGCGCGGCGTGCGCGGGCGCGCGCTGGCGATGATTTTTCAGGAGCCTGCCACCAGCCTGAATCCCGTGCTGACGGTGGCGCAACAACTGCTGGAAGTGCTGCGAACCCACCGCGGGCTGGGCGGCGAAGCGGCGCGCGCCGAAGCGCTGCGCCTGCTCCAGGCGGTCGGCATACCGGATGCGGAACGACGGCTGGACGAATATCCGTTCCAGTTTTCCGGCGGCATGAAACAGCGCGTCATGATCGCCATGGCGCTGGCCGGCGAGCCGCAGGTGCTGATCGCCGACGAACCTACCACCGCGCTGGATGTGACCATACAGGCGCAGGTGCTGGAACTGCTGCGCGAACTGCAGGCCAGGCGCGGCATGGCCATGTTGCTCATCACCCACGATCTGGGCGTGGTGGCGCAAATGGCCAATCGCGTCGGCGTCATGTATGCCGGCGAACTGATCGAAGAAGCGCCGCGCGAGCAGTTTTTCGGCGCGCCGGCCCATCCCTATTCGCGCCGCCTGTTTGCCGCCTTGCCGCAGGCCGGCCGGGGCGAATTGGCCACCATACCGGGCAGTGTGCCGCCACTGAGCGAGCCTTTCCAGGCCTGCCGTTTCGCGCCGCGCTGTGCTTCAGCCTGGGCGCGCTGCACGGCCGAAGCACCCGCCTGGCACGCCGCCGGTACGGACGCGCGCGTGCGCTGCCACCTGTTCGATCCGGCCGAAGCCGCCCGCTCGGTTCCGGCCGGGCCTGCGGCGGTGGCGCCCGTGGCCACCTCCGGCAAACACGCCGGCGTACTGATGCAGGTTGCCGCGCTGCAAGTACATTTCCCGATTCGGCGCGGCGTACTTCGGCGCACCGTCGGCCATGTCAAGGCGGTGGATGGCATAGACCTCGAATTGCATACCGGGCGCACCCTGGCCCTGGTGGGCGAATCCGGTTGCGGCAAAACCTCGGCCGGCAAAGCCTTGCTGCGCCTGATCGAACCCAGCGGCGGGCGCGTGCTGCTTTCCGGCCGGGACGTGGCCGCGGCCGGCCGCAGCGAATTGCGCGCGCTGCGCGCGCACATGCAGATGGTGTTTCAGGATCCCTACGCCTCGCTCAATCCGCGTCTGCGCGTCGGTGACATCATCGCCGAGGGTATGGAAGCATTGGGCGTGCGGCCCGCGCAGGGCAGCATGGACGCCGAAATCGACCGCTTGCTGGCATTGGTGGGGCTGCGCGCGGACATGCGCTTCCGCTATCCGCACGAATTTTCCGGCGGCCAGCGCCAGCGCATCGCCATCGCGCGCGCGCTGGCGGTGAAGCCGCGCCTCATCGTGTGCGATGAGCCGACCTCCGCGCTGGACGTGTCGGTGCAGGCGCAAATTCTGAATTTGCTGCGCAGCCTGCAGGACGAACTGGGGCTGGCTTACCTGTTCATTACGCACAATCTGGCCGTGGTGGAATATCTGGCGCACGAAGTGGCCGTCATGTACCTGGGGCGCATCGTGGAGCGCGGTAGCAGGGCGGAAGTGCTGGATGGCGCCGCCCACCCCTATACGCGCGCCTTGCTGGCCGCCGTGCCGCAGCTCGATGCGCCGAATGTGCCGCCTGCAGCGCGTCTGGCCGGCGATTTGCCTTCGCCGGCCAAGCCGCCTCCGGGCTGCCATTTTCATCCGCGCTGCCCGCAGGCTGGCGACATTTGCCGGCGGGAATACCCGCCTGCGCTTAATGCGGGCGGAACTCACGTTGTTTCCTGCCATTTTCCGCAGCGGGACTAGGCGGCGGGGCGACGGCGGCGCGGGGGCGCTACGGGGACGGCTTCGGTTTTTCCATACGCCGGCTGCTTCGCCACTCCCATGCGGCGGCGGCTTTGCTTTTCCCATACGGCGGCGGCTTCGCTTTTCCCATACGGCGGAATGCGCTTCGCTTTTCCCACACGGCGGAATGCGCTTCGCTTTTCCGCCCTACGGTTCGTGGGGGGACCACGCGTATTGCCGGAAGAGCGACGGCTTTTGTTGTGCGTGGGGGCAGGCGTAAAATTGGTTTATAGCGCGGCGCGTCGGGCGCCGTGCGGTTCGGAGCTTTCGCCATGCCTATATTCGAGTACTCCTGCGCCGCCTGCGGCAATGAATTCGAAACCCTGGTGCGCCCATCCTCGCCGGCGCCCAGTTGCCCAAAATGCCACGCCACCGACCTGCACAAAAAGTTGTCCAGTTTTTCAGCTCACACCGGAAGCGGAGGCGGCGGCAGCGTGCATAGCCATCCCGGCCCCTGCGGCAGTTGCGGCCACCCGGGCGGGCCGGGTTCCTGCCAGGTGCATTGAATTTTCCACGCTGCAAGGCTGATCCCGCGTGCGCGTGGCCAGCGCGGCGCACACGCCTTGACGGTTGGCCCGTTGTCACGAAATCGTTTTCATTCCTTGCAATGTTTGACGAGAAGTCGACATTGCCGCGCTTTTATTTATCCAAACGCAGCGATTGCAGTGCCGGATTCCTTTGGAAACCGGGCGGTTTGGTAAAATCGAGTTTCAGGTGTTTCGATGGCGTCCGCCAAAGAAATGAAACGGGAAGCCGGTGCGCTCCAAGGAGCAAGGCCGGCGCTGCCCCCGCAACGGTAAGCGAGTACCGGTACGGCAATCTGCCACTGTGCGTCAGCATGGGAAGGCGCCGCACCTGGAGGTAAATCCTCCCTACGCAAGCCCGGAGACCGGCCTGATCCATCGTATCGGCATTGCGGAGGGCGTGCGCCGAAGATGTGTGCGCACGGTCTTTTGCTCCATCTTCTGCCTTTCCCTCTGTTTGCCCATAGTCACAAATTAATTGCGTGGGTGAGCGCAGAGAGGATTGTTCATGTTGTCCCGTATTTCCCTGGCAGCAGTGTCGTTGCTCGCCATTCCCGCCGCATTCGCGGCCGAAGAAAAACCTTACGAAATGGATACCCTGGTCGTCACGGCCACGCGCACGGCCCGTACCGCCGATGAAACCCTGGTGCCGGTGACGGTCATCACGCGCGCCGAAATCGAGCGCAGCCAAGCGCGTTCAGTGGGGGATTTGCTGACCGGACAGGCCGGCGTTACCGTCGCAAATAATGGCGGATCAGGCAAATTGACCAATGTGTTTTTGCGTGGCGCCAATTCGGATCACGTGCTGGTGCTGCTGGATGGCGTGAAGATAGGCTCAGCAACCGCCGGAACGGCCGCGTTTCAGGACATTCCGGTCGAACTGATAGACCGCATCGAAGTCGTGCGCGGACCGCGTTCCAGCCTTTACGGGTCCGAAGCCATAGGTGGCGTGATTCAAATCTTTACGCGCAAGGGCGGCGCGACACATAGGCCCACGCTCATGATCGGTGGCGGCAGCTATGGCACTGTGCAGGCGGCGGCAAGTTTGTCCGGCCCGATAGGCACGGGAGGCTGGTATAGCATGGGACTGTCTGGCCATGATACAGATGCGTTTAATTCGTGTAAGGGCAGTTTTATCGCTGCCTGCTTCACGGTGGAACCCGACAAGGATGGCTACAGCAATCGCGCCGGCAGGGTGCGGGCGGGCTGGCGTTTTGACGGCAAAACGGAAGTAGAGGTGAACTGGCTGCGCGCCCGGGGCCGTAACGACTATGACGGTTTTTTCAATTCATCCCATACCGTGCAACAAGTGCTGGGCGCAAGTTTGAATTTCAGCCCTTTGAGCATCTGGCGCAGCACCGTGCGCGTGGGGCAGAACCAGGACTATTCGGATAATTTCTCGAATGGCGTATTCGCGAGCCGGTTCAATACCAAGCGCGATACGTTTTCCTGGCAGAACGATTTCGATCTGGCGAACGGACATCAACTGGTCGCCGGACTGGATTGGCAGAACGACCATATAGACAGCACCACCGCATACACGGTGGCTTCACGCAGGAACACGGCAATATTCGGGCAGTACCTGGCCGCGCTGGGTGGTCACGACCTGCAAATGTCACTACGGCACGACGACAACGACCAGTTCGGCACCAAAAACACCGGCGGCGTAGCATGGGGTTATTCTTGGACGCCCGCGCTGCGGCTCACCGCGTCCTACGGCACGGCTTTCAAGGCGCCGACCTTCAACCAACTGTATTTTCCATTCGGGTTCGGCAACCCCAACTTGCGCCCGGAACAATCCCGCAGCCTGGATTTCGGTCTGGCCGGAAAGGCTGGCAACGGACGCTGGTCGGTAAATATTTTTGAGACCCGCGGCAAAGACTTGATCGTGCTTGATAGCACTTTTAGACCGCAGAATATAAGTTCGGCACGCATCCGAGGCATAGAAACGGTCGCGTCGACCCGCCTGCTGGACTGGAACTTGAGCGCCAGCCTTACTTTGCTCGATCCGGAAAACCAGCAGTCGGGTCCGAATTACGGCAACGTTTTGCCGCGCCGCGCCCACCAGTCCGCGACCTTGAGCGCTGACCGCGATTTCGGTGCCTGGAGTGCCGGGGCGACGCTGCGTGGTGCCGGCAGCCGTTACGATGATGTTGCCAACACCCGCAAAATGGGTGCTTACGCGACCGCCGACCTGCGCGCCGAATATCGTCTGAACCGGGATTGGAGGTTGCAAGGGCGCATCGAAAATCTGTTCGACAAGGAGTACGAAACCGCTTATCTGTTCAATCAGCCCGGTCGCAGCGCCTATGTCATGCTGCGCTATGAGCCGCGATGAGGAGCTATGCCATGCCTATCAAACTGACTTCCCGCCAGCAACTGGCACTCGGGTTGGTGCTTGGCCTCACCATGATCCTCACCCGCCCGCATAGTTTCAATTCGCTGCACCACCTGCCGGGTACCAGTTGGGCCGTGTTTTTCCTGGCCGGTCTGTTCATCCAGCGGGCCGGGTTGTTCTTTGCCTACTGCGGGCTTGCCGCGGCAATCGACTATGCGGCGATCACCTACGCCGGCGTGTCCAACTATTGCGTTACGCCGGCCTATGCCATGTTGCTGCCGGCTTACGGCGCGCTATGGCTGGGCGGCCGCTGGTATGCGCGTGCTCATGCCGACGCGGTTGCGACCCTGCCTCGCTTGGCGCTTGCCGTGGCGGGGGCTGCCCTGGTTGCCGAATTATTTTCCAGCGGCGGCTTTTATTTCCTCGGTGGCCGATTTGCCGAACCTACGCTGGCGGAATTTTCCGCCAGACTGGTGCGCTATTTCCCGCACAACCTCGGCACGCTGGCGATGTATGTCACGACCGCCGCGGTGGTGTACGCTGCCTGGGCGGTTTGGCTGCGCGCTGACCCGGAGGTTTTGGGCACCGGGCAGGACTCGCTGCACAAGTGAGCGAGGACCGCGACAGCGGTGAGCGCGAGGCGCGCCATGCACTCCGCATGGCGCGCAAAAAAGCCGTGGTGGATGCCGCCATTGCGCGCGCCACGCAGACGCGCGGCCTGTTGCTGGTGCTCACCGGCAACGGCAAGGGCAAATCCAGTTCGGCTTTCGGCATGCTGGCCAGGGCGCTGGGGCATGGCATGAAAGTCGCCGTATTCCAGTTCATCAAGGGCAGCCGGCAAACCGGCGAACAGGCGTATTTTCAGCGCGACCCCAATGTGCGCTGGGAACAATGCGGCGAAGGCTTTACCTGGGAAACGCAGAGCCGCAGCCGTGACATCGCCGCCGCCCGAGCCGGCTGGGACAAGGCGCGGCAGGCTCTGGCCGATCCGGCCATCGGCCTGGTGCTGCTCGATGAAATGACCTACCTGTTCAAGTACGGCTACCTCGATCTGGCCGAAGTGCTGCCGCTGTTGCAGGCGCGCCCGCCCATGCAACACCTGGTGATTACCGGGCGCGCCGCGCCGCAGGCCTTGATGGACGCGGCGGATACGGTGAGCGAAATTGCCGACATCAAGCACGCTTTTCGCGCCGGTGTCGCGGCGCAGGCCGGCATCGACCGATGACGCGCCGCTGTTCCGCCTGGGTGGTGTCGGCGCCGGCTTCCGGGCAGGGCAAAACTACCGTCGTCGCGGCGCTGGCGCGGCTGCATGCGCGCGCCGGCCGCAAGGTGCGCGTATTCAAATGCGGGCCGGATTTTCTCGACCCGCAGGTACATGCCCTGGCGAGTGGGGCGCCCTGTGAAAATATCGATTTCGCCATGTGCGGCGAAGACGATGCGCAGTGGCGGCTTGCACGCGCCGCGGCCGCGGCCGACGTAATTCTGGTGGAAGGCGTGATGGGGCTGCACGACGGCCAGCCGAACGTCGCCGAACTGGCGCAAAAGCTCAAATTGCCCATCCTGCTGGTGATGGACGCCAGCGCCATGGCCGGCAGTTTTGGCGCCATCGTCTGGGGCATGAAGCACTATCGCGACGGCGCGCCCATCACCCACGTGCTGGCGAACCGCGTCGGCGGCGATTACCACGCGCAATTGTGTCGCGCTACTTTGCCCGCGGACATCGCCTGGCTCGGCCATTTGCCGCGCGACCCGCGCGGCGCGCTGCCGGAGCGCCATCTGGGCATTTTGCCGGCGGGCGAAATTGGCGATCTGGATGCGCGCATCGAGCATATGGCGGATCTGCTCGAAGCCACCTCCGCCGCGCAATGGCAGCCGCAGGTGGACATTGCGCCGCTGGCGCCGCCGAACTGGCCGGAATTGCTGACCGGGCGCCGCATTGCCGTCGCCCGCGATGCGGCCTTCTGTTTCCTGTACCCGGCCAATCTGGAGTGCCTGCAGGCCATGGGCGCCAAGCTGGAATTTTTTTCGCCGCTCGATGATGCCGCGCCACCGCCCTGCGACGCCATCTGGCTGCCCGGCGGCTACCCGGAACTGCACGGCGCCAGCATTGCCCGCAATCGCAGCATGGCGGACGCATTGGCCGCGCATCACGCGGCGGGCAAACCGCTGCTGGCCGAATGTGGCGGCATGATGGCCTGTCTGGATAGCCTGCACGATGCGCAAGGCGCCGTCCTCGCCATGTTCGGGCTTTTGCCCGGCACGGTGCGCATGCGCCGCAGCCTGGCCGGGCTAGGCGTGCTCAACGCTGATTTGCCGGAAGGCCGCCTGAGTGGTCACACCTTTCACTTCTCGACCGCCGACACCACGCTGAAGCCAATTGCCCAGGCCAGCGCCCGCGCCGGCCCGAGCAGCGAGGCGGTCTATCGCGCCGGGCGGCTCACGGCAAGCTACATGCACTTCTACTTCCCTTCCAATGCCGCCGCCGCGGCACGCTTGTTCCTGCCCTGACAACCGGCCGCCAGAGCGGCCCCAGAGGGGTAACGAATTGCGGTGGCCTTACAGCCGTGCCGGTGGCACCGCAGCGCCCGTTTTTCCCTCTACCGCCCGCCACGGAACACCCTGCGTCCTTGCGCATCGTCCGGCGTGACCCAAAATGGGAGAACAACTAAGGGCATGTAGCGGCGCAGGCCGACGCGCGCCCGCACACGTGGGGATACAGCCAGATGGACGCACGGGATCGCGTGCTGCGCACTTTGAGCGCGGGCAGTCGCGCCATGCTGCGCGCAACGGACGAACAACAGTTGCTGGACCAGATGTGCCGCGTAATCGTCGAGGACGGCGGTTATCGTCTGGCCTGGGTGGGCTATGCGCGCCACGACGCAGGCAGCAGCGTAGAAGTGCAGGCCTGCACGGGCAACCCGCCGCAGCGGCCACAACGCCAATTCAGTTGGGGCGACCAGACACAGCCCTGGACCACCGTTACGCGCGCCATACGCACGGGCAAACCCTGCACCGGGCGCAAACTTGCCAGCGACCCGGATTTGCCGCAGGAATGGCGCGAGGAAAATCGCAAATTCGGACTGGCTGCGGTCAGTTCTTTCCCGATTACCCTGGACGGCGCGGTGCTGGGCAATTTGTCGATTTATTCCAGCGACGAGGACGCCTTTACGCCGGATGAGGTGGAACTGCTGGCGCGCCTGGCGGACGATTTGTCGTTCGGCATTTCGAATTTGCGCGCGCGCGCCGAGCGTGATCGCCAGGCCGCGGAACTGGCGCGCGTGGAGCGCGCGCGCCGCACCGTGAGCGCGGGCAATCGCGCGCTGCTGCGCGCACAGGATGAAGCCGGCCTGCTCCATGACATGGTGCGCGCCATCGTTGACGTGGGTGGCTATCGCGTGGCCTGGGTAGGCTATGCGCAACAGGACGAGGGGAAAACCATACAGCCCATGGCGATCGCCGGCGAGGACCAGGGCTTTTTCGATATCGCACACCTGTCCTGGGGCGATAACGAATTCGGGCAAAGCGCCAGTTCCACCGCCATACGCACCGGCAAAGCCTGCGTGGGCCGCAATCTGCTTGCCGAAGCCCGGCCTGCGCCCTGGCACGACGAGGCACTCAAGCGCGGCTTCGCGGCGGTCAGTTCGTTTCCGCTCAGGCTCGAACAAAAGGTGTTGGGCTGCATGTCCATCATCGCGCTGGAAACCGACGCCTTCGGTCAGGCCGAAGTGGACGTGCTGGCGGAAATGGCGGAAGACCTGGCATTCGGCATCGCCACCCTGCGCACGCGGGCGGCGCACCAGGAGGCTGAACAGACCATACAGCGGCTGGCCTTTTACGACCGGCTTACCGGGCTGCCCAATCACCAGCGCTTCACCGGGCGCATATTGCAGGCAGTTGAATCGGCGCGGGCGCGCAACCGTTCTTTCGCCGTACTCATGCTGGGCGTGGACCACTTTCGCGAGGTCAATGAAACCCTGGGCTATACGGCCGGCGATCATTTGCTGTGCAAGATCGCCGAGCGTCTGGTGCAGGAGGTGGGGGTGGAAGAAGCGGTTGCACGCTGCGGCGAGGCTGAGTTCGGCGTACTGCTGGCGCGCGCGGACGCGGAATCCGCCCTGCGCATGGCACGAAAACTGTCGCTCTTGCTGTACGACCCTATCGAAATGGATGGGCTCATGCTGGACGCCCGCGCCAGCATAGGCGTTGCGCTCTATCCCGGCCAGGGCACGGACCCGGAATTGCTGATACGCCGCGCCACCATCGCCATGCAGCCTTCGCGCCGCGCTGGCGGCACACCCACCATCTATGCCGGTGGGCTGGACAAGAAAGGCGCATCGCGCCTGTCTCTCATGGGCGATCTGCACCGCGCGATCCAGAACGACGAACTAATGCTGTATTGTCAGCCCAAGGTACGCATGGCCACCGAGCGCATTTGCGGCGCCGAGGCGCTGGTGCGCTGGAATCACCCCAAACTGGGCATGATTTCGGCCAGTGAATTCATCAGCCTGGCGGAACAGGGCGGGCTCATCAATCCGCTCACCGATTGGGTCATGCACGCCGCGTTCCGCGAAAGCTACGCCTGGCATAGGCTCGGCCTGGATGTGCCGCTGGCCGTCAATCTGTCGACGCGCGACCTGCGCGACCCGCATTTGCCGGAACGCATTTGCGGCATGATCGCGACCTGGGGCGCCGAGCCGGACTGGGTGCAGTTCGAACTGACGGAAAGCGCGCTCATGCAGGATCCGCAAGGTTGCCTGGAACGCCTCACGCAATTGAAGGATCTCGGAACGGAACTGTACATAGACGATTTCGGTACCGGGTATTCTTCGCTTTCCTATTTGCAGCGCCTGCCCGTCGATGCCATCAAGATAGACAAATCGTTCGTCGAGGACATGTTGACCGATCACGGCTCGGAAGTCATCGTGCGCTCGACCATCGATCTGGCGCACAACCTCGATCTGCAGGTGGTCGCGGAGGGGGTGGAAAATCGCGACTATTGGGCGCGCCTGGCGCAGAGCGGTTGCGATGTGGCGCAGGGCTATGAAATCAGCAAACCGATTCCGGCGGGCGAGTTCAAATCCTGGCAGGCACAATCAAACTGGAAACTCTAGCGCGTGCGATGCGTAAAACTTACGCCTTCGATTAGTGCGTCCGCTCGCGGTACCAATACGACTTGACCGCACAGGGCAGCGGCACGGTACCTGCCACGCCCGGCACGCCGCTGCCCTTGCCCTGCAAGTAGGTAACCTGCAGCGGGTTGGTGGCGCAGGATTCGCTGCCGCTCGCCGTGGCGGCAGTGCCGGATGGCGATACGCTGCGATTGACGATGACGGTACCTGAGCCAATCAGGCCGGCGCCGGAAAATCCCGCATAGGTACGCGGATCCGCGGTGTTCCCGGTGCCGGTGTTATTGATGAGGCCGCCGAACGAGGCGTCCAGTCCGTACAGGCGCGATAAGCCGGGTGGCTGGCAGGCATTGGCGGTCTGGTCGTCCGGTTTGTAAGTCGGGAAGCGCAGCAGGTTGAAAAACACCGTCGGTGCCGCGGTCAGTTTTTCGCCGCTGCGCAGCGGAAATTTCCAGCCGCCTTTGGCCGCCCATTGCGCCGGCGTGACGGCCGCTTCGAACGCGGCGACCGTGCTGATGCTGGCGGTGGAAACGAAATCTCCGTCGCGCCATGCCGTCGATGCGCCGGCTATGCTACCCACGTCGAAATCCTTGATCATGTATAACGCATCGCTGCTGGCAGTTCTGAGCGGGTGTTCGACATCCCCGGTGCCGACAAATACCGCGTCGTACCGCTGGCCGTAAAAGCTGATTTTGACCGCCGTCGGCGCCTGGAATATTTTCCGGTTGGGCGCGCTGCCCGGCAGCGTATAGTCGTCCGACAAAGCCGCCAGGCGTTTGCCGGTCCACAGCGACGGGTCGGCAGACGCGATGTCGAAGCGCCATACGTTGCCGCCGGTGTCGCCCGCATAGGCGCGGTCGCTAAACCCCTGGCCGTCGAGATCGGCGTTGATTACGCGCACTTCCGACGGAATGCTCCAGTCCATGCCGGACAGGCTGCCGCCGCCGGCAGCCGGCATGCCATCGGCCAATTTGCGTATCAGGCTGCCCGTGGCGGCGTTCAGCACGAATACCGCCCGCCCCATGCTGTCGGCCTGGGTGACGGTAATGGCATCCTGGTTGGGGTCGAAGCCGCCGCCGCCGAACAGGGCCAAGGTGTAGGAGGCCGTGCTGCTGTCCGTGCTCAGTTTGGTCAGTTTGGCGGGTACGAGCGGCGACCAGGTCTGCCCAAGTTCGTCGTATTCCGTCGTCGCGCTGCAGGTGGCGGCGATGCAATGCACGCCGGGAGCGACTTTCCACATGAGTGCCGGGTGCTCCGCGTCGGAAATGTCGAGCGCGTACCAGGCGCGGCCGCCACGGCGCAATCCCACGTACAGCCACACCTTGTCGCCGCTGCTCGGGTCTATGACGCCGTCGCGGTTGGCGTCGATCTGCACGATGGTGAGCGGTCCGTCGCCGCCATCTATGATGGCGCCGGCGCGGTTATCCATCAGCGCTTTCAGTTGTGGCAGCGCTTCTTCGAGCACGAATACCCATTGTTCGTCGCCGCTGCAGGTATCCACCGCGTGCAGCATGCCGTCGTGGGTGAGGTAGTAAATCCACTGTTTCGCCGTGTCGCGCGACGGATCCGGATTGCCGCTGGCATCGACGCTGCCCTGGCAGGCGGTCATGCCGGCCACGCTGCGCGGCCGGCTGTCGTAAGTCACGATGCGCGGCGCGGAGTGCACGATGGCGGCGTGGGGCCAGTCGCGCCAGGAATTGCAGGCGGTGCTGGCGTCCGTATCGACGCAATTCGGGTCGGTCGGGTTGCCGCCGCGCGTGTAGTTGATGAGGCTTGCGCGCTCGCCCGCGCTCATGCCGGAATTGCCCAGGCGCGCGGCGTTGATGGCCGTATTCGACTCGCTGAATGCATTGCTGCTGGCGGTCAGGTCGGCGCTGGACGCCGCTGCGCTGATGAAGGTGTAGGCATGCCGCGTCGAGGGCAGCAGGGTGCCGCTCAGCAGCCGATAACCCGTGCCGCCCTTGCGCGGATTGCCGCCGTCGTTGAGGCCCGGCGCTGCGGCCCAATAACTGGACGCCTGATCGTTGAATACGCTCTGCACATTGCCCACGTTGTCCGTGATGAACTGTTCGACGTTACGCACGGTGCTGCCGCTGGTGACGTTCTGGCCGATGATGCAGGTATCGATTACGGCATCGTTATTGAACGGATCGGTTCCGCACAGCGTCGCGCCGTGGCCGAATTTGAATTTTTTCAGCGTACCCGACCACGCCTGCGCATTGGTGGGGGCGAAAAACGCCATGAATATGTCTTCGCCGGAATCGGCGCGGCTATAGGCCGAGGCCGGCACCGTGGGGGTGGCGATGGACGGCGTCCATTCGCGTATCGCGGCAATTGCGTCGGCCAGGGCCTGCGCCAGCGAGCGGCTGTCTTCCGCCACATAGTTCTGGCCGCCGCCCTTGTTTGCCGTGTTCTGCAACACGGCCGGATTGGCGCCGCCAAATCCTATCGTGTAGGTGCTGACGTTTTGCGTATTGGGTACGCCGGTGTTCATGTCGGCCTTGTTCATGTAATAGGCCAACTCGTCCAGCCAGATGTAACCGCCGCCGGCCAGATCGGGCGGACCGAAAGGCTGCGCCGGCGAGGATTCGAACTGATGCGTGCTGGTATCCGGGTCGGTATCCGCCGTGGTGTCCTGCACGCCATCCACGGCGCGCGTACCGGTGCCCGTATCCTGGCTCAGCGCGGTAACGGACGGGTCCGCGTCATGGTCGTCTTCGGGCCCGCCATCGGTAATCAATATCACATAGTTTTTCTGGCAGGATGCCGGCGTGGCGGTGGTCGGATTGGACAGCATGGGCGACTGATACACCCCGTTTGCCACCGCGCCCGTGTCACGCGTATCCGCCTCGCTGCCGCCTGCCAGCGCGGCACCATTATTGAGGCCGAAACGCGGCGCTTCGCCGCGGAAATACAGATAGGCCTCGTACAGCGATTCGGTGAGCGGCGTACGCGAGGCGGCGGTGAGCGTGTTCAGTGCCGTAACGAGCTGCGCACGATTGTTGAAATAGGCCCAGTCGCTGCTTTGCGCGGGATAACTATCGGCCATCGATCCGCTGCAGACCGGCACCTGTATGGTGGCGTTGCTCACCGTGGTGGCGGCGGAATTGCTGACCTGAAAGGTGCGCGAGGCGGTATCGATCGCGACGATGGTGGTGCTGAGCGTGCCGCCGCCTATGCCGGCGCCGGCAATCGTGATCGAATCGCCGATCTGGAATCCGGCCGTGGCGGCAACCGTCAGGCTGTTACTGGCCGCGTCTATGCTGCCGGTGGTGGTGGCGCCCTGTTGCGTGCAGTCCTTGGCGCCCATGGGGCGAATCGCAAAGGCGATGTTGCCGCCGTCGGCCTTGGCATCGGAGGCGCGCGTCTTGTTGAACACCTCGAGGCCGAAACGCACGCCATTGGTGATGCGGGTGAGGTCGGTCAGGGCGTCCTTGGCGATCTGCAGGCGCGACTTGCGCCCTATCGGGTGGTTGTTGGGGCCTTTCGGGCCGAATTTCCAGTTCAGGTAATTGACCGAATACATGTCGGCGGCAGCCACCGCCGACCAATCCACGCCGCTCGAACTGCTCGAGGTATAAGAATTGTTCGAACCCGAGTCCGGCGCCGCCTGGAACGCCCGATTGAAGTTGTTCGAGGCACGCAAATAAATGCCCGCAGCGTGGCCGGCCTGACAATCGTGATTCAGATAGTCGTCGATCGACTGGCGCACATATACGGGATAGTCCGTCGTGCTGCCGCTCGATCCGCCGATACAGTTCTGCGCGCTCTGGTTATTGCAACTGCGGTTGCAGTTTGCGCCGAAGCGGCTGGTGCAACTGACCGAGGTGTCGGAGCGATCCGTACAGGTGCTGTGGTAGGTGACGCCGTTGATCGTCGCGCCGCTGCCGCCGACCTGACAAGCCGTGGTCTGCCCGGTTGCGGAAAGTGGCGCCGTGGCCGGCAATGCCGAGGCGGTACTGATCGTGCCGGCGCAACTGGAGTCCGGGAATACTGTTCCCACCCCCTCGACTGTGACCCCGTTGCCCGTGAATCCGCAAGAATTGTTGTCTATGGTCGGGAAAGTGTTGATCCCCCCCGAAAATGTGCAGTCCGCTACCGACGCCAGCGATGGCGCGCTCGGGAAAAACGGCCCGGATCCGGAGGTGGTCGTGGAACTTCCGGTCTGGCTGCAACTGCCGCCGGTGCGGCGCGAATTGCCGGATGCGTCGGTATAGTTCGTTTCGCCGCTGCGCCCGCAAATGCGCGTGGTGATGGAACAACTGGCAGCCACCGCGCCCGTAGTATTTTCCACGGTACTCGAGACGTCGTAATAGGCGGGCGTTCCGGTGCTCAACCCGAATGCCGGTGTGCCATCGCGATTGCCCAGCCAGGCGCTGAATACCTCATTGCTGGGCGATCCACCGCCCGCCGCTGCGCTGGTATTGGGCGCATTGAGCAGCGTGTAGCCATAACTCGCGCGCCATAGGGCGAGCGCGCTGTCGTCGAGCGCGAGCACCCGGTCACGGTGGTTGTAGCCGCCGTGGTCGGCGCCGAGCGCCACCCAGGCTGAGCCGGCCGACCCGCCCTGCGTGCGTAAGGGCTGGCCGCGGTCACCGGTAGTTGACAGATTGGCGCTGTCGCGTGCCGGTGTGCTGGAGGTGGCTGGAAATGTGTTGTCGCCGGGGAAGCCGAGGTAGCCGGTGCGATAGGTGCCGGAGGTCAACACCGTGTTGCCGTTGCGGTTGGCGCCGGGATAGGCCGCCAGGTTAACCGTGTCCAGGCCCTGGAAGCGCTCCCAGCGCAGCCATTTTTGCCCCAGCAGGCGGCCCGAATTGCGCGCGTAACTGCTCGGTGCGAATACCGTGGAGGGCGCCAGGCCCTGCATGACTGTCGGCTGACCCGGGTCGGCCGTGGCCGATAACGCCGCAATCGAACATTGGTTGAAGCCGGTGAAGTCGTTGCTGTCGGACCACAGGATGCCGGCGCGGGTGAGCGCGCCGCCGCTGCCCGTGCCCAGCTCGCGCCGCCAGCCGCGCCAGCGATTGAACGAGGTGGAGCGCAGCCGGGCATCGCTTTCCGCGGTGCCGGCCGGCAACCAGTACAGCCAGGACAAATCGTTGTAGTTGCGCCAGTTGTGGCGGGCGTTGAAATTTACGGAATTGCCGCCCACCGTGCTGCCCGGCGTGCTGCCGAGCGAACTGTCCAGACTATCCGAGCCGCGTGCATAGTCGCGCGCGGCGGTCCACATCGCGATGCGTTGTTCCGGCGTATTGCCGCCCCAATAGCCGGCCTTCGCGCTGGCCTGGGCGTTGCGCCGCATGGCATAGCGCGTGGTGCCGGGCAATGCGCTGCTCGACCCGGCCGGCGCTGTCGCGACGACATATTGAAAGCTGGTCGCGCTGGAGACGGCGCTCACGTCGAAGGTGCCGTCGTAGGCGGCATCGCTCACGTTATGGATGGATACGCTGTCGCCCACCGTCATGCCGTGCGCAACCGCGGTGGTCACGCTTATGGTTGTGTCGGCCGCGCTGATGGACGAGATCGGCAGGGTATCCAGAACGATGGATTCGCGCTGCGCATAGCGTGTGAAGCCGCTCGATGCCGCGGTCGCGGGTGTGGATGCGGGGAGTGGCGCGACGACGTACTGGAACTGCGTCGAACTGGGCGTGGCCGTGACGTAAAAACTGCCATTCAGCGCCGCGCCGCTGAAATTGCGCAGCGAAACCAGCTCGCCGACGGCGAGCCCGTGCGCAGTCGCGGTGGTGATCGTGGCGGTTCCGGTAGCGCTGGAATAGGCTGCGTTGGTGACGGCCAGGGCCGCGTCTGCCACAAATTGGGTATTCGAACTGCCGTTGTAGATGAAGCTCAGATCGTTCCAGAGATATTCCACATGGGAGTCGTATTCGCCGGGGTATTCGCGCCAACCGTCGGCTGCATTCATGGAGTCCGAGGTGTCCAGCAGCATCAGGATCGCCGGCTCTGCGATCGCGCCATTGGCAGGCGTGGCGAGGTACACGTCGGTATCGCGCGCCACCGCCGGGCTTATGCAGCTCGCGTAAAGCACGGATAAGGCAGTGAGGCGCGCGACGGCGCGCTGGACGCGGAGACGCATCATGGCCGTTGCGAAATTTGGCTTTCCGATGAACAAGCGCGGCACGATGACAGCGCTACATGCTACAACTTACGGCAAAAGTTGGCTCGACTTAAGAAATTTCTCCGCCAATGCGTGATGCATTGATCGATTGCCTGCCGCGAGTTTTTTCGCGTCGCTTGTGCGCGCCGGACCGGGCGCTCGATCGCTCGGGTGATGATTATCTAAAAGGTTTCATTGTGGCAGCCATAAATCGACGGAAAGGCCCGCCACCTAATGAAATCTACACAAAGCCTGGGTGATTGATGGGTGTTTTGTGCTGCATTGCGGTGGCGCCGCTACGGCCGCCGCTCTTGGTGATTAATGAAGCAAGTTTTGGCTCTGCTCCAGGCTTTTGAGAGCGCAACTGCCGGGTTGTGGTTAGTCGCCCTGCCTGGCAATCGTGGGCGCAGAAAACTTGCTGCACCGGGCAGCCGGAAAGGCTGCGCTTGCAGGGCCGGGCAGCGTCGCGCCAAGCGCATCGCCACGCGCCTGCCGCCGTGCGCGGCATTCGTTCCGCCTCGCGCCGTAGCCATCGCCCGCGCGTGAAGCCGTGATCGTCCCGGCAACGGCAGGCGCCTGCGCTGCCGCGCCTGCTGCGGACCGGCTGTATGCGGCGAGGCCGTCGCCGCACGCGTATGCGCCGCCGTGCCGCCTACGTATTGCCCGCAGTGTCTTAGGGGAAAGCGCGAATTTCGTTGCAGCGCGGCAGCTTTTATAGTGACGAAAGGCATTGCGCACAGGGGCGTGCGCCGGCCGGACTGCGGAGGGCGGCAAATGAACAAGCAAGTGCTCGTGATCGAGGACAACGAAGACATCGCCCGCCTCATCAAGCTGCAGTTGTCCGACCTCAACTGCAACGTGAAGCTGGTGTTCGACGGCACGCGCGGTGCCGAGGAAATCGCCGCCAAAACCTACGATCTGCTGATTCTGGACGTAATGTTGCCGGGCGTGGACGGCATGGAAATATTGCGCCGCGTGCGGGCGCGGCCGGATTACATGCCGGTGCTCATGCTGACCGCAAAATCGAGCGAACTGGACCGCGTGCTGGGCCTGGAAATGGGCGCCGACGACTACCTCACCAAGCCATTTTCGGTGCTCGAACTGTGTGCGCGGGTGAAAGCCATTTTTCGCCGAGTCACCGCCATGGGCAGCGCGCAGGCCAGCGACAGCGCGCTGGTGCGGCGCGGGGAGCTTAGCCTGGACCCGGAACGGCGCGAGGTGCAGGTGGCCGGGCGCAGCGTAGATCTGACTGCCAAGGAATTCGACCTGCTGCTGTATTTCGCGCGCAGCCCCGGCCGCGTGCATACGCGCGAACAATTGCTGTCCCAGGTGTGGGGCTATAGCCATTCCGGCTATGAACATACCGTCAATTCGCACATCAACCGGCTGCGCGCAAAAATCGAGCGCAACCCGAACGAGCCCGAATATATCCAGACCGTGTGGGGCGTGGGCTACAAGTTCGCTGGCAGCGGCAAGGGCGAGGCGGCATGAGCCGCAGCCTCTCGGCGCGCCTGGGGCTCATGCTCATGGGCCTGTTCGCGCTGCTGGCGGCGGTGCTGGTGGCAACTTCGCAGCAAATGTTCGAGTTGCAACGCCTGCCGCATCTGGCAGCGGAACTGGCGCTGGGCAGCATTGCCTTCACGCTGGCCGCGGCGCTGCTGGTGTTCCACTTTTTCACGCGCCGGCTGCGCCAGCTCGAACAGGCGCTGGATCGCTTCGGCGTGGCCGATCTGATCGCGCCGGTGCGGCTTGCCTGGGCGCGCCCGGACGGCGATGAAATCGACCGCCTGGCATTCAATTTCGGCGCCCTCACGCTGCGCATCGCGGAACAGTTGCGCATGCTCGAACGTACCGACCGCGAGCGCCGCGAATTGCTCGCCAACGTGTCGCATGACCTGCGCACCCCGCTCGCGTCCATGCAGGGCTATCTGGAAATGCTGTTGCTGCGCCATGGCAGCCTGCCGCCGGAAGAGGAGCGCAACTATCTGGAAGTTGCCGCCAAACATACGGAGCGTCTGGGCCGGCTGGTGAATGAGTTGTTCGAACTGACCAAACTGGAAGCCGATCGCGTGGAACTGCAGAAAGAGGTGTTTCCACTCGCCGAACTGGCGCAGGACGTGGCGCAGAAACTGAAGTTGCGCGCGCACACGCGCGGCGTCGAAATCGTCACCCATTTCGGTGCCGCGTCGCCATCGGTGACGGCGGACATAGGCATGGTAGAGAGGGTGCTGGAAAACCTCATCGACAACGCCGTGCGGCACACGCCCGAAGGCGGCAAGGTGAGCGTCGATCTGGCGGCCGTGGGCGAGCGCGTGGAAGTTTGCGTGGCCGATACCGGGCGCGGCATCGCGGCGTCGGATTTGCCTTATGTGTTCGATCGCTATTACCGCGCCGATCGCACGGAAGGTGAAAAAGCCACCCACGCCGGACTGGGGCTGGCCATTACGCAACGCATCGTGGCGCTGCACGGCGGAGCGATACGTGTCGAAAGCCGTATCGGCGAGGGCACGCGCTTTATTTTCGACCTGCCTGCTGCGCCGCGCTGGCCGGCCGCACGCGAGGCGGTCAGCTTTTGATCGAGGCCGGTGCGCAGAAGCGCCGCGGACTTTGTGGGGGCGGACATGAAATTTCATACCAGTTTGGCAATGCCGTTCTTGCTGCCGGCACTCGGGGTGGTGGGGGTGGCGGCGGCGGGACCGGCGCAAATCGCGCTGCTGCCGGCGGCGCTCGCGGCGCTCCTCGCCTGCGCCCTGGCCTATGCGGCGGTACTGCACATCGTGCGGCGCGGGGTGGATAGGCCGCTGGCCGATCTGGCGGCCAGATTTGCGGCGCTGGACGAAGTGCCCGGCGCCTGGATGCCGGTCGGCGATGTGTTGCATGACCTCGCCCACCACGCGCAGCGCGCCGAACAGCGCCTGGCGCGCCAGACCGAACAACTGGCGCGCGCCGAATTCAAGCTGCGCGAGGCCGAATCCGCCATGCGCCTGGCCGAAGAGCGTTATGTGCAGGCGGTGCGCAGTGCCAACGACGGGCTGTGGGAATGGGATTTGCGCAATGACGAAATGTATTTGTCGCCGCGCTGGAAAAGCATGCTGGGCTATTCCGAACTGGAACTGGCGGATACGCGCGCGGCCTGGCTCGCGCGCGTGCACCCCGTCGATGCCGAGCGGGTGCAGCAGGCGCTCAAGGCCCATCTGGAGGGCGCCATGCCGCGCTACGAATGCGAATATCGCGTACTGCACCGTGACGGGCAGCCGCGCTGGGTACTATCGCGCGGCGCAGTGGTGCGGCACGCCAGCGGCACGCCCTACCGCATGCTGGGGCTGGATACCGACATTACGCGCCTGAAGCGCGTCGAATGCATACTCGACGCGGTGGTCGAGGGCACCAGCGGAACCTGGGGGCGCGACTTTTTCCGCGCCCTGGTGCGGCATTTTGCGCGTGCGCTGGAAGTGCCCTGCGCATTCATCACCGAGTGTGCGGACTATCCGCCGACGCGCCTGCGCACCCTGGCAATCTGGTCCGAAGCCGGCGCGACGGACAATTTCGAATATGACCTGGCCGGTACGCCGTGCGAAAACGTGGTGCTGGGGGCGCGCTCGTTTTTCTGCCCGGACGGAGTCGGCGCGCGTTTTCCGGCCGAAGCCGGCTATGAAGGCTATCTTGGCCTGCCGATTTTTTCCAGCGCGGGCGAGGTGATGGGCCACCTCGCGTTTCTGGATACCCGGCGCATGGACGATGCCATGCTGGTCGAATCCATCTATCGCATATTCACGGCGCGCGCCGCCGCCGAACTCGAACGCCTGCAAGCCGTGGCGCAACTGGACCACCTGCGTACCGATTTTGCCGCCACAGCGCCTTAGGCCGCGCGATGCGTTGCGCCCCGCCGCCGCAGCAGCCCTTGCGGCAGGCGTTTGTAGGATAATGCCGCACTTGGCAGTGCTCGCGGGAGACGGCGCATGGGTGTGGTAGTCCTGGAACACGTAACCAAAACCTTCCTCATGGGCGGGCAGAAAGTGCATGCGGTACGCGACTTTTCGCTCGATATAGACCACGGCGTGTTTCTGGCGATTGCCGGGCCTTCGGGCAGCGGCAAATCCACCGTGCTCAACATGATAGGCTGCATAGACAACCCCTCCGAAGGGCGCATCCTGATCGATGGCGAGGACGTGTCGAAAAAAACCGCGGATCAGCTCGCCGACCTGCGCGCGCGGCGCATCGGCTTCATCTTTCAGACCTTCAATCTGCTACCGGTACTGACCGCCTACGAAAACGTCGAATATCCCCTGCTGCAATTGTCCGACGTGGGCCGGCGCGAACGCCGCGAGCGGGTGGAATACTTTCTGAACGTGGTGGGGCTGGCCCAGCGCAAGCACAACCGCCCCAACCAGATGTCCGGCGGCCAGCGCCAGCGCGTCGCCATCGCGCGTGCCCTGGCGGTGCAGCCCAGCATCGTGCTGGCGGACGAGCCCACCGCCAACCTGGACCACAAAACCGGCGACGCCATCCTGGAACTGATGCGCGAAATCAATCGCACCCTCAAAACCGCCTTCATCTTTTCGACCCACGACAAGCGCGTCATGTCCATGGCCGATCGCCTCGTGCGCATCGAGGACGGCCGCATCGCCATCATCGGCGAGCAGGACACCAACGGCAAGTGGCACTTCCAGAACCTGCACGGGCATACCCGGCAGGATTGAGCGCCGGCCTGCGCCGCCGTTTTTCCGCCGGCCTGGCTTAAGCCGGTAATCCGGACCGGGCTGGAGGCGCCGCCGGCACACCCGGCGGCGTGGCATGCGTCACCGGCTGCGCATTTCGCATCGACTACCATCGCGCGCTTCGCGCCATCCCCACGGCATCGAGCCGGCGCGCGTCCGGCGCATTTCGAGGAGAACCCCAACATGTTCAAAAAGCTGTTCGGTGCGTTCGGCAAAGGCGGGGATGCGGCCAAACCGCACGGTGTATTCCACGAGCCCTATGCCGATGCGCAGGTGAATTTTCTGTACAACCTGCTGTTCTGTGACAACCTGGAACTATTCCGCCGCGGTGAGCGGCAGGCCGATCCCACATGGTCCGCGCTGCTGGCGGAGCGGGCCGATTTCCGGCGCTGCAAAAAATTGCTGCCGATACCGGTGCGGAGGGGCGCGTGCGTGCGCTGGCCCTTAACCGCCTGCGTGCAGCAGGCTCTGCCGTGCCGGCGAAAATCCTGCTCGGTGTGATTATCGAAGTGCCGCAGCAGGGCGGCCTGGACGTACTTGCGGCATTTTCCGATGGCAGCGTGCGCTATCTGAACCAGTCCGGCAAAGCGTCCATTTTTGAGGGCGGCGATCACCCCGCCGCCGCGCTGGCGCACGAACTAATTGGGGTGGCGCGGGCGGTGGTGGATCAGATCGGCCCCTGGGATAAATTGCGCCTGCCGGCGCCGCAGGGTGAATTGGTCAGGCTGTCATTTGTCGTGTCGGACGGCCTGTATTTTGGCCAGGGAGCGTGGGAAGTTCTGCAGCGCGACGCCAAGGGCGGCCCGCTACTGGCCAAGGCCACGCAACTGCTGCAGCAGGTGATTGCCGTGGCGCGCCAGCCCCGTAAATGCCGGCGCCCGCTGGCCGCAACGGAGTCTGAGGTGCGATTCAGGTGGTGGCCGGCCGGATGTTGCCGGAGCGCGGTAAATAATGATAATGGCGGCAGGGCGTGCACAGCGGACTGGGTGCAAAACGAATCCAATCGCCTGGCGAAAAATCTGTCCGGCGCTGTTGTGACGGGCTAATGGAACATCTTGCGGGTGGCTTACGGAGGCTGCGGATACGTCTTGTATCCGCCCGGATTCCTCGCCCTTATTTTAGTCCCACCGCGGCTTTCCTGGGCGGCGCTCAGTTACCTTCCTGGCTTATCGCAAGATCGACAGGCGGTTTAATAAAGCCACCGCGCCCGGTTCAGTGAGTCCGGCGAGAAAATCGCAGATATAGCGCTTGCGCGCATCGGTGTCGGCGATGCGCGCCAGACCGCAGGCCAGGCCAGGCGGCAGAAGTTCGTCGCCATAGTCGCCGTCTATCGCGTCTAACAGAGTTTCCAGTACCTTGCCTGCGTCTATTCCTTGCAGCGCCATGCGGCGCGGCGCTGGCGCCACCTCCTTGCAGTAGGCCCGCATCGCTTCGGCCAGCAACTGTGCATCGTCGCTCAGGCGCACCGACGACAGGGCCGGCGCTTCATCCTCGACGCGCATGAGCACGGCGTCGATCAAGCGTTTGGTCAAGCCGTCGATATATTGTGCGCGACGGCACGGGTTGCCGGACAGTTCGCGCGATACGCGGTAAGCACGCACATTGCTGCTAACCGAGGCATTGGCGGCCGGATCGATGAGTTGTTCAAACTCGCGACCTATGGCTGCGCGTACCTGGTGCCCATTCGTGCGCCGCCCTGTCCTGCGGTACAAGTCTTCTACCAGCATTTCGCACAGGCCGTCGTCGCCATCGAATGTCGCCACGAAACACAGCGGGTGTGCCAGGCCTGTGCGCATTGCAGATTCGAATTCCAGCACCGTGGTGGCAATGAATTCTGCCAGCTCGGCGATGCCGCATTCTATTGTCTGCAGCGTCTCATGGTCGGGCACTCCAGGGGCGACGTGCGCGCGTATTTTTCCAACCAGGCGGTCCTCGGACGCGTAATGACTGCCACTGCGTTCGCTGCGGTCGTCTCTACGGAATGGGATTTTTCCGCTGAAGCGCGTCAAGGCTGCGTAGCTTCGATAGCTGAGGTCCAGCCCCAAGCGGCGATCCTTGCCCTGTGCATCTATGCATTGCAGTTGCGGATCGTCCGAGGCATAAATCTCGATTACGGCCAGTTGCCGCAGGCATTGTGCGCTGGACATGAAACCGCCGTGCTGGCGCATGCAGCGATCGAGAATCGATTCGCCGAGTTTGCCGAAGGGCGGCCGCCCACATTCCCGCCCAATGCAGCCAAGCGCGACCAGGTTCGGGTCGATTCCGCCGCCGCCCCGACGTAGAAATGGCACATCCTGGTTCAGGCGCTTGACGATACGGCGCGCAATTTCTGCCGCTTCGAGGGCGCGCGACAGTACCGTCGGCGCTTCGCCGCTCTCGTCCGCCAGGCCGTCACAGCCAAGTCGGGCCAACCTGCGGACCGCGGCGCTGTGCACGAGCCGCGCGTAGTCGCGCGAATACTCGTCGTGGGGCGAAGATTCCGCGTCCGGGTGCTCGAGGCGGCGTTGGAAGTCCGATTCACAATACATTCAGGCGCCCGCGGTCGTATGGTTTGTTTTGCCAACCTGTATCGGTGGGCGCAACCCGCCTGGCGGCCTCGCAGATACGCGTGGGTACAGGCGGCCGGCGTGCCGCCCCTCAATCTGCAAACCACCGCGAAAATATCTCATTCGCGGTTCGCCCTCTGTTGGCCAAACGACAGGTAACTACGGTTTTTTCGTGATCGATTCAGGACCGATACGATAATTTTGCTTTTATTAACTGCTTCTGTGTCGCGCAAGGCCAGTGAATTACAGCACAAGTTGTGATCTATTTACACAGGCAACTGAATTGACGCGGATTTTTTATGTATTGGCGTAGATATTGGCAGTTATATCGAATCACAAAAATTCATTCGCTAATGCGTGCACCACAGCAAAGCTTTCCGGCCGGGGCCGCGAATCGACCGCGGTGACGGCGGGTGTGGTCGGGATGGCAATGATGTCTGAAATTTGCTGGCCGCTGCGCCTGCTTCGCCACGCGGCGGATAGGCGTGCGCCACCGGGGAAGCGGTTTTCGAGCGCGCAAGCTTGCGCATATGCCAGCCTGTGCCCGACAGACTGAAAACTTGAGAACGCGCCGCCTCACCGACCTTGCCAGGCAGCCGGCAACAGGCCGTCGGCAAGGCTTATGAAATATGTATAAATGTTGTGGAAATGATTTATCACGTGCGCTACCGAACCGTGTGCCATTGCGGTCCTTAGTACAGGCCACGTGGCTTTTCGCTACGCTTGGTGCAGGGCGACCTTGGGCAGCGCCACGACCGGAGTGTGTGGCGCCACAGCCCGGTCACCTTTCAACGATCATTATTTGATGGGGTTTTCTGGCGGACCTTGTGTTCGCGGGTAGGCACGCGTTTCCACTCTGGGGTAGCGCCACTTGATCTCCGTGCCCGAGCTTCGGCCGGACTCGATCGCCTGTCGCCCTGCATGGGGACGCACAGGGACGCCGTCGGTAAATCCTGCCGTGCTCGCAGCCAGGCGCGATCGTAGCTACTGTTCACGCTATGTCGCGTACAAATTGCAGATGAGCGCCCTATTCATCAGTCACAGCAGTGCTGACAACGCCGTCGCGCGCGAGGTGGCGGCGCGGCTGGCCGACATGGGGCACGGCTCGGTGTTCCTGGATTTCGATCCGGCCCTGGGGATTCCGGCCGGGCGCAATTGGGAACAGGAACTGTACGCGCGCCTGCGCGCCTGTCAGGCGGTGGTGGTGCTGTGCAGTCGTGCATCGGCGGCCTCGGCCTGGTGCTTTGCGGAAATTACCCATGCGCGCGCACTGGGCAAGGCGATATTCCCGCTGCGCACGGACGAGGCGGAAATTTCGCCGCTATTGCGCGATCTGCAAGTCATCGACCTGCTGGGCGATCCGGATCAGGCCTGGCAGCGCCTGCGCGCCGGTCTGATCGGTGCGGGGCTGGATCCGGCTCGGCTATTCCAGTGGGACGCCGCGCGGCCGCCCTATCCGGGCTTGCTGGCTTTGCAGAAGGACGATGCCGCCGTGTATTTCGGCCGCGAATCCGCCGTGTTGGCCACTCTGGAAGCTTTGAACCGGCTGCAAAGACTGGCCGGCGCGCGCATGTTGCTGCTGCTGGGCGCTTCCGGCAGCGGCAAATCTTCGTTGCTGCGCGCCGGGGTGGTGCCGCGCCTCGAGCGCGACAGTGCGCGCTGGATGGTACTGCCGCCGTTCCGCCCGCTCGGCCGGCCCTTTGAGCGGCTGGCGCAGCGCCTTGCCGCGCTTGCCGGCAATGGCGATGCGGAGCCCTGGCGGGCCTTGTTGCAGCGCAGTGACAGCGCCGCGGCCTGGGATGAACTCGTCGATCGCCTGCAGGTCGCGAGCGGCCGGCAGGAGGCAAGTCTGCTGGTGGCGATAGACCAGTTCGAGGAATTGCTTGTGCCGGCGGATGATGCGCAGTCGCTGGGATTTTTGCGCATGCTGGAAGCCATCGCGGCGCGGCCTGACGCGCCGCTGGTGATCGTGGCAACCCTGCGTTCGGACTTTCTGGGTGCGCTGCAAACCCATCCCGCGCTGCAACATCTGAGCTATGAAGCGCTGCCGCTGTCGCAGATTGCCGCGACCGACCTGGTGCAGGTGATAGAAGGCCCGGCGCGGGTGGCCGGCATCGAACTGGAAAGCGGGCTCGCGGCGGCCATGGTGGCCGATACGGCGAGCGAGGACGCGCTGCCTCTGCTGGCATTCGCGCTGCGCGAAATGTGGGATCGCTGTGGTGCCAGCGGTCGTTTCACTTTGTCCGACTATCGTGATCGGCTGGGCGGCCTGCAGGGCGCGCTGGCACGCGCTGCCGAAGCCCTGTGCGACGAGCGCGCGCTGCCCGCGCCGCAACTGGCGGATTTGCGTGCGGCGCTCATTCGCCTGGTGCGCATAGATGGTGACGCGCGCTTCGTGCGCCAGACCCAGCCCTGGGATGCGTTTCCCGCCAGCGTACAGCCGCTGCTCGAGCGTTTCGTGCAGGCGCGCCTGCTGGTCGCGCGCGACGAGGCCGGCGAGCGTGTGCTGGAAGTGGCGCACGAGGCGCTGTTCCGCGCCTGGGATCGTCTGGTGGTGTGGCTCAATGCGGATCGGGAATTTCTGCTGTGGCGAGAGCGTTTGCGCAATGCCCAGGCGGAATGGCTGCGCAATGGCGCCGACGCCAGCTTGCTATTGCGCGGCCCCCTGCTGCGCGAGGCGCAAAAATGGGACAAGGAGCGCGGCGGCGAACTGGACCCGCCCTTGCGGCAATTTATCGTCACGAGTGCCGCCGCGCGTGCCGAGCGCGACGCCGAACAACGCCGCCAGCGCCGCCGCGTGGCCTGGATGGTCGCCGCGGCGGCGCTGCTGCTGGTGGCTGTGGGCGTGGTGGCGGTATGGCAGTGGCAACAGCGCGATGCCCAACAGCGGCTCGCGCTGGCGCGCGAAAAAAGCGCCGAAGCCGCCCAGGCCGATGACATGCTGGCGCGCACGGGCCTGGTGCTGCAATCCCTGGCCCAGGCCTGGACGCCCGATGCACAGGCCATGTTGTTGGCCGATCTGGCCCGGCTGGCGCGGCCGCTACCGGCGCCCTGGAAACCTCACCCGGGGCCGGTGCATGCCATGGCGCTCAGCCCGGACGGGCGCTGGCTGGCGACTGCAGACGAGGGGCATCTTCAAGTGCAGTCGCAGGGCGCCGAGCCGCGCCTGCTCGGGCGCGGCAGTTTCCACAACCGGGTGCAGGCACTGGCATTCAGCCCGGACGGGCGCTGGCTCGCGGCGGCCTGCGCGGCACAACAGGTGTGCATTTACGACGTGGCGGACTGGCAGTTGGTCAAACAGTGGCAGCACGATGGATTCGTGAGCGCGCTGGCTTTCAGCCCGGACGGCAAGTGGTTCGCTACGGTAAGCCACGAGGAGTCCAAGCCCGTGCACCTGCACGCGCTGCCGTCGTGGGAAGAGCAGGCAAAAATTCAACCTGGGGTAGGGCTCATTTTTCATCTGGCGTTTCGCGCCGACAGCACGACGCTGGACGTGATGGGCGACGGTTTTGAATCCTGGCGAATTGAACCCGGCGCTGCGAATAAGCTGGCAGAGGAGAAAACGCCTTATGGTCTGCAGCCCGATCCGGAACTTGCCTCGCCCTCGCCGTTTCCGGCCGGTCCAGGTTGCCTTGCCGTTTCCCGCGACGACGGCCGCTTTGCACTGTGCGGCCGCTCGGAAAAGGGGATACAGGTTTGGGCGCTGGATCCACCTCGGCACTGGATTTCGCTCGCCGCGCAGCCGGCGCGCTCCGTGGCGTTCGGCGCCGGACATGAATTTCTGGCCGGCGGCGACGACGGCCGCATCCTGGCCTGGAATCCGGACGCCGTTGCGCAGCGCGTGCTGGTTCATGCTGCGGAAGTGAGGGCGATTGCACTGTCGCCGGACAGCCGCTGGCTGGCAAGCGCGAGCGGCACCGGCACGCTGCGCCTGTTCGATACGCGCGACGGTAGCGAACGTCCGGCGCTGCAATTGCAGGCTGAAATCGAGGGGCTGGCATTCAGCCCGGACGGGCGCCGCGTCGCGGCCTACGGGGGGCCGACGCTTTGGATCATTAGCGTCGATGATTGGCGCGAACCTGCACCCATCGTGCACGACGCGCCGGTGCTGCGCGTCGAATTCGATCCAGCCGGAGGCAGGCTTGCCACCATCACGCAATGGGACAAGCACACGATCTGGATAGAGCGCGCCAATGGCGCGCGCCAATTGCGCGTGTATGACATCGCCTCGCGGGCCGAACAGGCGAGTGCCCTGGTAGTGGCCGGGCGCGGCAATCGCTCGTTGACAGCTCCAACCAGTCTGGATGCCGAAGTTGCCGCCGATGCGCGCGCCATCATGCGCGGTGACGCGGCGCTGACGGAGCGCGCGCTGGGCTGGTTTTCCACGGCAGACACGCACACGCCAACGGCAGTCTGGCTCAACGCCAACACCTCCAAAGGCGAGCGGCTGGATCAGGTGGCAAGCGAGGCGGCGCGTGCCGCCATGAATTCGAACCGGCAACAGTCCATCATCACGTTCGGTGCCGACGGCGGTCTGATGGCGTCGGCCGAAGGCGGCAAAGTATGGCTATGGCCGCTGCGCTCCGAACAACTGGTCGCCGAGGCGTGCGCACGGCTGTTGCGCGGTGCCGGATGTCCGCCCTGAGCGGCGCGCCGGGCGGAACTCGCCTGCGCCTCGGGCCAGCCTGCAGCGAGCGGTCTGGCGCAAGGTCGAGCCGCCCCGGTGGGTGAAACCGGCCCCTTCGTTCAGTCGCAGGTGGCGCTGGTCGGCAGGTTGTTCTTTGTCACCGGCCTATTCAGCAGCAGCGAAAAGTAAGGATCGCAGGGCGGTGGCTTGGGGCCCGTGGTTCGGCTGATTTCCGGCGACGCCGCGCTGGTGCTGCCGCCTGCCGCGACGGCCTGCAAGCGGTAGTAATAAGTCGTGGCGGGCTGCAGGCCGCGATCGACGAATGACGTGCTTGCGGTGCTGACCGCTGCCCCATACGGGCCACCAGGTTGCGTGGCGCGCTCGATGCGGTAGGACGCCGCGCCGGCCACCGCTTGCCAGCGCAAATCTATCTGTTCATGGCTGGCGTCGGCGGCGGTAAAACCGGCCGGCGTGCCGAAAGGCGGCAAGGAAGCCGGGGCCGGCGCGACGGCGCCTGTGGTGAGCCGGTCCAGCATGCGTTTTACCGCCGCAATCTGCAGGCCGGCTTTGGTGGCGTAACGTCCGTCGGAATCGAACAAGTCGTTATAGCCCCACCAGTCCCAACAGCCCATCGGATTCATCGGGCTCCAGAAGGTGGGCAGCGAGTTGGTGGTCTGCGGATACAGCACGATGATGGAATTCTGGTCGGCCCATTCGTTGTAGCCGCCGTTGCGGTAAAAGGCGTCGCCTACGGCATCGGCCGACTGCAGGCAGCCATGAAAGGCGATATGCACGCGGCAGCCCGGGCCGGCGTTGCAACTTGCCGGCACGTAGGCGTAGCCGGTATTGCCCATGGAAATGAGGCGCGGATAGGTTTGATCGCGATTGCCGCGCGTGAATTCGTCCTGCCGGAAGGACACGAATTTTCCGCTCGCTGCCGCGCGTGGTTTGAGCGCGCCGTATATGTGCTGCAGCATGGCGCCCACCGCATCATAGGTGCCGAGGCCGGCCGGACGATCCTGGCACTGATTGATGAAATCGCCGCCGGTGGTGGGGCAGGTATTGCATTGGCTCGCATTGCTGCCGCAGCTTGCGCTGATTTGCGCGTGGCCGGCATTCAGATCGTTCTTGTAAAAAATCTGCTGCGGAGACACATAGTGCGAGTAAAACTCGTACAGGCGGTCCATGGCCGCCTGTTTCACGATGCCGTCGTTATAGCCGTGGAACAGCCACACCTTTTGCTGCTTCAGCGTGGTGATCTGGTCTATCCGGCCCGCCCCGGCGAAGGACTCGGTCGCCTTGTACAGTTTCTGCATGTACTCGTCGGTGATGGGCTCCACGCCATAGGCCGGGTCGCCCTGCATGCAGCGGCGGATGACGCGGCGTAGGTTGAAATCTTTCGAGGCGTCCGTGCCGGCGCAGTAATAGGGGCCGCCCGCGGTGGCGCCCACACCCGATACCTGCGACGAAAAAGCCGTGGCAAATTGCACCGCCATGTAGGCGCCGGAAGATATGCCCGATACCGACACCTGGTCGGCCCGCGCGCCATAGGACGGCAAGGATTCCTGCGCCTGACCGGTACAGGCGGCGCCAAACGCGCCCAGCGCCGCCAAGCCCAATATGCGCACCGCACGCACGCTGCGCGGCCATTTCGTTCCAAGCATGGTATTTGCCTCCACGGGGTTCATGTTGCCGCGCAGCATAGATTAGGTGCCCAGCCCTTGCAACGAAAAATGTGGTTTCCACGGCAACCGCAACTGATTGCGTAAGCGCGCGCCACGGCGGCGCGGCGCTGTGTCAAACGTAGCGCGGGTCGGGCCGGGCGGCGGCACTCAATTCCGCCGTAAGCGCCGTGGGCCCGGCGGCATCCAGTTCCAGCCAGCAGGCGCGATCGGTCCAGTCCGCCAGCACCCAGCGTTGCGCCGCGTGGTCATCCAGCAAAAATGCGTGACGCGCCGGGCGATGGGTATGGCCGTGCAGCAGGTGGGTAACGCCGGCTGCCCGCAAGGCCTGTTCGACCGCATTGCCATTCACGTCCATGATGGCCGCGGCTTTCTGCTTTTTTTCCGCGTCGCTGCGGTTGCGCACCGCACCGATGATGGCACGGCGCTCTGCCAGCGGGCGCGCCAGAAATTCCTGCTGCCAGGCGCTGTCGCGCACCATGGTGCGAAAACGCTGGTAATCGAGGTCGTCCGTGCACAGGCTGTCGCCGTGCAGGATGAGCCAGCGTTGTTCGCCGCAAGCCAGTATCTGCGGCTCTTGCAGCAGTGTGAGCCCAGCCGCGCGCGCGAATTCGGGCCCGCACAAAAAGTCTCGGTTGCCGGGCAGAAAGGCGATGTCGAGCCCGTTCCGCGCCGCGCCGGCCAGTGCACCGCAGATGCGCGCATTGCCGGGATCGTCCAGGTCGTCGTCACCGGCCCAATATTCGAACAGATCGCCCAATATCCACAAACGCTCGGCGCGCCGCGCCGGGCCGGCCAGAAATTGCTCGAACAGGTCCAGTAACAGCGGCCGCGCCGGCGACAGATGCAGATCGGCGATGAACAGGTGCATGGCTGCGAGCGGGCCGGGATGGGTGCCTTACGCTCGCGCGAGCGGGTTCAGACGACTTCGGCGCGCTCGATTACCACGTCCTCGACCGGCACATCCTGGTGGAACCCCTTGCTGCCGGTGCGTACCTTGCGGATGGCATCGACCACGTCCATGCCTTCGGTGACGCGGCCGAACACGCAATAGCCCCAGCCTTGGGAGCTTTCGGCCTTGAAATTGAGGAAATCGTTGTCGGTCACATTGATGAAAAACTGCGCGCTGGCCGAATGCGGCTCATTGGTGCGCGCCATGGCGATGGTGCCGCGCAGATTGGGCAGGCCGTTATTGGCCTCGTTGCGGATGGGCTCGCGCGTGGCTTTCTGTTTCATGCCTGGTTCGAAGCCGCCGCCCTGGATCATGAAATTGCTGATCACGCGGTGAAAAATGGTGTTGGTGTAGTGGCCGGCGGCGACATAGTCGATGAAATTCTTTGCCGTGACGGGCGCTTTTTTCTCGTCCAGTTCCAGCGTGATGACGCCCAGATTGGTATGCAGTTTGATCATGCTTATCTCCTTGTGTCAGTGCTTTACTTGGTTTCGGGCAGCAATTTGATGGAAGTGATCACCACGGCTTCGCGCGGCACGTCGCTGTACGGGCCGACGCGGCCGGTCGAAACGGTGCCGATTTTCTGCACCACTTCCATGCCCTTGACGACTTTCCCGAATACCGCGTAGCCCCAGCCCTGCGGCGTCTCGGCGCGGAAATTCAGGAATTCGTTGTCATTCAGGTTGATGAAAAATTGCGCACCGGCCGAATGTGGGTCCGGCGTGCGCGCCATGGCCAGCGTGCCGGTTTCGTTTTTGAGACCGTTATTGGCTTCGTTGCGGATTTTGCCGCGCGTGGCTTTTTCTTCGAACTGCGTGGAAAATCCGCCGCCCTGGATCATGAAGCCGGAAATCACGCGGTGGAAAATGGTTTTGTCGTAAAACCCGTCCTTGACGTACTGCAGGAAGTTTTGCACCGTGCCGGGGGCTTTGTCCTGGTACAGAACCGCCACGATGGGGCCCATGCTGGTCGAAATTTCGACCTGCGGATTGGCGGCCAGAGCGGCATTGCATAGCGCCAGCGCCAAGGCGCCGACATAAGGTTTGAACATGAAAGTGCTCCGTCTAGTTTTTTGGTTGGGCGGCGGCGGGGGGATGGGCGGCATCCAGCGTGCGCAACTGCTGCAGCTTGTTTTGCAGCGGCTGGCGCTCGGGCGCCATGCGCCCGGCTTTTTCGTAAGCCAGTGCGGCCATGCGTAAATACAGATCGCCCAGGTTTTCTTGCGCCAGCGCGTAATTCGGGTCGGCGCGCAGTGCCGATTCCAGCGCCCAGCGGGCGCGGTCATACTGGCCGCTTGCGGCCGTGAGCGCGGCGAGGTTGTTATACGCTTCGGGCAGTTCCGGGAATTGTTCGATCACGCGTTCATACTGGGCCACCGCTTCGGCTTTGCGGCCGCTGTCGGCCAGCAGCACGCCGCGCAGAAACAACAGCGACGCATCTTTGGGGCTTTGCCCCAGCGCCGCATCCAGTTTTTGCAGCGCGGCTGGGTAATTGCCCTGGCGCGCGAGCACCTGAATTTCCTGCTGAATATCCGCGCAGGCCGTGCCGGCGAAGAGCGCGACGGCTGCCGGCAAAACCCGCAGACAGGCATGAAAACGGTGCAAGATCATCGTGTTATACTCGATTATCGGGGCCGGCGCGGCCCGCAAACCAATCATTTTAGCAATACGCGGCATATCGTGCCTGCAGCACATGCGGGCGCGGGCACTACGCGGCGCGGTCTGGCATGCCGGTACTGCCACCCTGCGGCAGGCTCGCAGCCAGCGCTTTCTGCGCGTGGCGGCGTTCCTGCAGTCGCGCTTGTAAACTTATTGCAGAGCTTAATTGCGGGTTAATACGCCTGTTCTTCGTTTCCAGCCACTTCTTAATTACCCCATGATCAGAATTCATAACACGCTCAGCCGCGACAAGCAGGATTTCGTGCCACTGGAAGCCGGGCGCGTGCGCATTTACGTTTGCGGCATGACGGTGTACGACCTCTGCCACATGGGGCATGCACGCGTGATGGTGGTGTTCGACATGGTGACGCGCTGGCTGCGCGCGGCCGGCTACAGCGTTACCTATGTGCGCAACATTACCGACATCGACGACAAAATCATCCGCCGCGCGGCGGAAAACGGTGAATCGATACGCGCGCTGACCGACCGCTACGTCGCCGCCATGCACGAAGATTCCGCCGCGCTGGGCATCCTGCGGCCGGATCACGAACCGCGTGCCACCGAGCACGTGCCGTCCATGCTGGCCATGATAGGCCGCCTCATAGACAACGGCCTGGCCTATGTCGCCGGCAATGGCGACGTATGCTACGCGGTACGCAATTTCGCCGGCTATGGGCGGCTGTCCGGCAAGTCGCTGGACGAATTGCGCGCCGGTGAGCGCGTGGACGTGATGGAAGGCAAGCAGGACCCCCTCGATTTCGTGTTGTGGAAACATGCCCGTGCAGAAGAGCCGGCCGAAGTGAAATGGGACTCGCGCTGGGGCGCCGGGCGGCCCGGCTGGCATATCGAATGTTCCGCCATGAGCCAGCAGTTGCTGGGCGAGCATTTCGACATACACGGCGGCGGCGCCGACCTGCAGTTTCCGCACCACGAAAACGAAATCGCACAGAGCGAAGGTGCGCACGGTCATGCCTTCGTCAATTACTGGATGCACAACGGCTTCGTGCGCGTGGATGGCGAAAAAATGGCCAAGTCGCTGGGCAATTTTTTCACGATACGCGACGTGCTCAAGGTGTACGACGCCGAGGTGGTGCGTTATTTCATCCTGCACGCGCACTATCGCAGCCCGCTCAATTATTCCGAAGCACAACTGGAAGAATGCAAGGCGGCGCTTACCACGCTGTACAACACCTTGCACAACGTGCCGCCGGCAGAGGTGGAAATAGACTGGAACGAGGCCCACGCAGCGCGCTTCCGCGAGGCCATGAACGACGACTTCAATTCGGCCCTGGCCATATCCGTGCTGTTCGATCTGTCGCGCGAGGCGAACAAAACGCAGGACCGCCGCAGCGCCGGCTTGCTGCGGCGCCTGGCCGGCGTTCTGGGCTTGCTGGAACGCGAACCGGCGCAATTTTTGCGCGGCCGTGCCGGCGCGGGGCTGTCGGATGGCGACATCGAAGCGCGTATCGCCGAACGCCTCGCCGCCAAAAAGGCGCGCGATTTTGCGCGCGCCGACCAGTTACGCGACGAACTCAAGGCGGCCGGCATCATTCTCGAAGACCGGCCCGGCGGTACGACCGAATGGCGCCGCGCATAAGTTTTCGTTCAGTTTTCGGTAAGTTTGATTGGAACGGGGCTGACCGGGCATGAATATCGATCTGCTGGCGCGCCGCGTGTTCTTGCGCAAATTGCTCGCGCTGGCGGGTGGCGCGTTCGCCGCGCGCGCCTGGGCCGCCGATGCGCCCAAGTGGCAGCACGACCCTTTCGCGCTCGGCGTAGCCAGCGGCAGCCCGCGTGCCGATGGCGTGGTGTTATGGACGCGGCTCGTCGCCCCTGGCGCGGAACTGGGGCAACTATTGCCGCACGGCCCGCTCGCGGTGGGCTGGGAAGTTGCCGCCGACAAAAGTTTCGATCGCATAATTGCTTCCGGTAACGCCGTCGCAGTGCCGGAACTGGCGCACAGCGTGCATGTGGAACTGCGCGGCCTGGCTCCCGACCGCTGGTACTGGTATCGTTTTCGCTGCGGCTCGGCGCAAAGCAGCAGCGGCCGCACGCGCACCCTGCCGGCCGCGGATAGCCGGCCTGAGCGGCTGCGCTTTGCTTTCGCCTCCTGCCAGAATTACGAGCGCGGGCACTACGGCGCCTATCGCCACATGGCGCGCGAAAATCTCGACCTGGTCGTATTTCTTGGCGATTACATCTACGAATACGGCATACACGCCGGTGAGGCGCGCGCGCATACGCGCGGCGAATGTTTTTCGCTGGACGACTATCGCGCCCGCTATGCCCTGTATCGCAGCGACCCGGCGCTGGCCGCCATGCACGCCGAAGTACCCTGGTTATTCACCTGGGACGATCATGAAGTGGCCAACGACTATGCGAACGACCGCGCCAAGGATTTGACGCAGGATTTCATCGCGCGCCGCGCCGCTGCGTATCAGGCTTATTACGAACACCAGCCGCTCGCCGCAACAGCGCTGATCGACGGCGCTGGCAGTGGCCGCCTGCGCATTTACGATCGCTACGACTGGGGTCGCCTGGCGCGCATTTCCATGCTGGACTGCCGCCAGTATCGCAACCACCAAGCCTGCCAAAGCCCGGAGCGGGGTGGCTCCGGCGTCGTGGATGAAGCGGCCTGCCCCGAGCGCCTGGATGCCGCGCGCAGCATGCTGGGCGCGGAACAGGAAGCCTGGCTGGAGGCGCAACTAAAAGCGTCGCCGGCAGGCTGGAACTTTATCGCTCAGTCCACACTGATGGCGCAATCGGAAAACGGCAAGGGCACCGAGCGGCGCTACTGGACCGACGCCTGGGACGGCTACCCGGCCGCGCGCCACCGCCTGCTGGGCGCGCTGGTCGAACACAAGGTGCGTAATCCGGTGGTGCTGGGCGGTGACATACATGCCACCTGGGTCACTGATCTTAAGCTCGATTTCGACGACCCCAAGGCGGCTGTGGTGGCAACGGAATTTTGCGGTACCTCCATCACCTCGACCGGCTGGAGCCAGTCCAAGACCGATGCGGTCGCAAGCCGCAACCCGCACGTCAAGTGGGCGCGCAGCGACCGCCGCGGCTACACGCTAGTTGACCTCGATGCGGAACGCGCCCGTGTGTATTGCCGCGCCGTGGACAGCACCGCAACGCCCAACCCTGCAATCGAAACGCTTGCCGCGTTTGAAGTGGTCAGCGGCACGCCCGGCGCGCGGCGCATAGCCTGACTTTAGTCGCATTGGAAGGGCCCCATACGGCGCCTCCATCCGCACGGGTCGTAAGGCGGAAAAGCGAAGCGCATTCCGCCGTATGCAAAAGAGCGAAGCGCCCGCCCCGCCGACCTTGATTCCTCTCCGGATCGGCTTTAGCCTATCTGCCACCGCATTGACCAATTGCCCCCTTCCGCCGCGAAATCGCGATCACCGTGGGCAAGATTTGCCAACTTGCCGGCTCAAGCCGCGGCGCGGTCTCGGTCGGCGTTCTTTCCAAAGGCAGGAGCGCCTACACCGTCACGCACGTACTGGACATAAGCACCACAATTCCTCATCCTGCTAGTAGTTCGTTCCACCAAAGCCAATACAAATTACGCGATCCCGATGTCGAACTTGTTCCATCGAAACACAACCGGAAGTTGGTTCATCTCTTCGACGCCCTTGAGGATTCGCGTCTTGAGTTCGTCAAGCGAGGTTACGCGGATATGGCGCAAAAAAGTGCGCGCCATTTTTGAGTAGGCGCACTCGATGAGATTCAGCCACGAGCCATGTTTGGGCGTATGAACATACTCAAAGCGTCCCGGACGCGTGGCGAGAAATGCCATGGTTTCCTTCGAGATATGGGCCGAATGGTTGTCGAGAACCACGCGGATGATCGCCTCTGGTGGGTAGTAGGCGTCAATCTCCTTGAGTAACGCGATGAATTCAACACTACGGTGCCGGTCCTCAGTGCGAGCGAAGATGTGACCGGAGTGAAGATCAATACCGGCCAGGATCGACACGGTGCCGTGCCGAACATACTCGTAGTCGCGCCCTACGGTTGCGGCTTTCCCCGGAACCGGCGGCAAGTCGGGCGCCGTCAGACCAAGCGCCTGCACGCCCGGCTTCTCATCAACGCTGACCGTGTAGATCGGATTCGGTCGGCCGTCATGAACAGCGCCTTCGGCGTAAATGGAAACATCCCGATAGACCATCAGAACATCCTGCATCTTGCGGTCAAATTCAGGATCGCGCCGCTCCAGGTAGTAGCGGATCTTGTGCGGCTTGATGTCATGCTCATTCAGAATTCGCCACACGGTACTCTTGCCCGCTTGCATGAGGCGCGGATGCCCGGCTGCTTCAGCGCCTTCGCTAACGAACCGCGCCAGCGCCGAAATCGACCACAGTTCTGCCGCCAGTCCATGATCTTTCGGCTTGGTGCAGGCGATGCTAACTACCCACGCTTTTGCTTCGTCAGTGATCTCCGGTTCATGCGGGCGGTGGTATGCGTCCTTCAGTCCGGCGCTTACCCCCGCCGCCAACGCCTTGTCGATGCACTTGTAGATCATCGGGCGCCCGACACCCACCCGACGCATCAATTCGCTGATCGACGCTCCGTCCGCGTAGCCGAGCAGAATCTTGCCGCGTTCCACTTCGCGTATCGGCGCCGTCCGCGACCCTGCAAGTTCCGTGAGCATCGCTCGCTGCTCAACCGACAACACTAGTACTGCCCGCTTCGTCTTCCTGGCCATGATCACTCCCGTCAAGCGTTGCACAAGGATCATGATCATTATCGGTTATTTTGTAATGTAATTGATGGAACGAACTACTAGACGGCGGCACGCGCCCACGGTGAGCGTCGAGCCGGTCACCTGCCAGTACGACGGCAGCTACTACGAACTGCGCCATCGCGACGGCCGCGTCCTTCGCTTCGGCGGCAGACACGACGCGGTCGAGCGCGTCG
>JAEUNM010000115.1 GCA_016791105.1 Rhodocyclaceae bacterium
GCTTCAATGAGGCCGCGGCTTTTACGCCGCGGAAAACGGACCCCGATTTTACCCGCGCCAGTACTGGATTTCCAGGCGTTTTGCGAGCGCTCCGCGTACGCGGGACGCGTTTATGCGAAAGACATGACCGGGCCGGCCGGCGAGCTTCACAACCACCTGATTTTTAAAGAACTTGTTTTTGCGAGCGCTGCCGGGGTTTTTCGTGTCACTGGAGCGCTCGCGGCGCTGCGGCGGCTGCGGTCCGAAAGTGCCCCATTCCGCCTCCGCCCGGTGGCATTCCGTGCCGCCGCGCGAGGGCAGTCGAATCACAACACCGGCATCGTATCCGCCGGACTCATTGCGCCGCCACGGGGCAGATATTCCTTGCAGTCTGCCGCTGCGTCAAGCCTCGCGCGCAATCGCCGCGCGCGCCGGCTTGCGTCTCGCTTGCCGGCGCGCCGGCCCAGTTCCGGGCAGTTCAAGCAACACCGCGGAACAGTCCGCCGCCCTTGTGCCGGGTGCGTCCCAATAGCAGCGGGCCGGGCACGGGGCAGGCGAAATGCAGCCGAAACCGTCCGTACAGGCCCGCGGCGGGCCCCTGCCATGCCTGCAGCACTTCCATCCGGTCCGGCATTGGGAGGCCGTGGCGCTGCAGTTCCTGCCGCAGATCCTGCGCCAGCGCGGCGCTGGCTTGCATGGCGTGGGGGTGGCGCGCCGGCCGGTAGTCCGTAATGCTTTCCCATACCCTGGCCGGCGCGAGCAGCGCATCGTTTTCCTTGCCGCCCTGCAGCGCGCTTAGTTGCAGCCGCCCGGCGCGGCCGGCGTTCAGTTCGGTCAGGCCGGCCGCCGCGCGTTCCAGTGCCTGCAGGTAGAACAACTCGTGCGCGCCGGCCGCGCGCTGCGCCAGGCGGTGCGGCGAGAATATCCACAGCCTGCCGGTGGCGGCGTCAGCAGCGCAGGCAATATGGGCATGGGCGGCATCGCGCAGCACCCCGCCGTCCGCGCTGTGGCCGGAAAACCATGCCGGCAGCGGCAGAGCGCCCAGCACCTGTTGCACGCGCGCCATCAGCGCACGGCGCAGCGCGTGGCTCAGGCTGGCCGCACTGGCGGCCGCCGTCAGTCCGCCGGCTATGGCATAAGCGTAAGCGCCCTGCGCCTGCGGCAGCGCCGGGCGCATGAGGCCCAGGCCCAGATAGCGCCCATCGCCCAGCAGCAGCGGCCCCGGCACGGGACGGGTAAATTCCAGCTCCACATGCCACAGGCGTGCCGCCGCAAAGCGAGGCGGCGCGGCATAGTGGGCGGACGGCGCGGCGGCCGTGGTGTACGCCGCGCGCTGTACGGATAGCCGCGCCGGCGGCAAGTCTGGATCGAATTGCCGCAATGCCTGGCGCAAGGCGTAACGCGCGGCGGACTGCGCGTCTGCGTACGGCCCATCGGCCTCGGCCGCGGTGTCGGACGCCGGCAGGGCGAGCGGGGTAATGCTTTGCCAGCGCCAGGCGGCCTGGTGTTCGATGCCGTATTGCTGCAGCACGTCGATCGCAGCGACGGGTCGCAGCGCGCAGTGCGGCTGTTGCAGCGTAAGTCCGGCAAATGCGCGCACCAGATCCGCACCCTGCAGCGGACAGGCAGACGGTATGTGCAGCAGCAAATGCCTTGCAACAAGCTCGGCACCGGCCGCCCGCGCGCAAGGCAGCAGCACCAGACGCAGGCGCAGGGGCTTGTCCGCCGCAGTGGCGGCGCGGCCCACGAACAGGCGCTCGACCAGGTCTGCGTGCTCCGGATGCGCTTGCAGATAGTTGGCTGCGGCGGCATCGCGCAGGCGCTCGGTCAGTTGTACGCAGTGCAGCGCGGACGGGCCGGCCGCGGGCTCGCCCGTAGCCTGGCTTAGTTCATACAGGTAATGACTTGCGGCGGGAACAGCTTGCGCCGCTGCGGATGCAAAAGGGCCTTGATCGGGTATGCGCTGGTTCATGCGGCAGGCGACTCATTACGGTTCATGCGAGCGCTGTCGGGTCGCCGCGGGCGGCAGGCACGGATCGCCCGGGCGCACCGCCACGGCGCGGGCAAATCCGGCTCGGTCGCCGCGCGGGGTGCGGCGCGCAGACGCGCAGGCGGTGCATGCGCGGCGTGTGCAAAACCGCTGTCTGCACGGCCACGCGCGGGCGACGGGCGCAGGCACGGCCTGTTGCAGATCGCGGCCTGCGGCCGCCATCCAGGCTGGCGCCCGTTGTGCATTGAAGAGGAACAGGTCAAAACGCAGCCACGCGCGCCAGGTTGCGCGAGCGCCACGCCCGCGCCCGCAAGAATGAGCGCCGCACCCGACTCGCCGCGGCCAGGATGGCCGCCGGCGCACGGCGGGGTAAGCCGCACACCCATGTCCGATTGCGCCGTGGCATGCAGCAGCGCGTACATATTTGCCGACGGCGCCGGCGGCCGCAGCAAAGGTCATGCCGGATTGTTGCGCAGGCTGGCCATGAATGCGGCAAGTTGCGCGCCCTTAAAGACGCCTTTCAGACGCCCCTCTACGTAAGCGTAAGCGTCATCATGCACATCGGCCGGCAGGGCGGCGATTTTGCCGGCGATGCTGCCCAACTGGCCTTTATTTCTGCCCAGTGCAAAGCCCTGCCCGTCGAACCACTGCTTGAACTGACCGAGCAATTTGGGTGCGTCGGGCGCGGGTTGCACGTTGCTGGCGGGTTGGTCGGCGAACTGGAAGGTGCCATAGCCGACGGCGGTTTTGGCGCCTATGCCCAGATACTGCAGGCCGTCGGTGAGCAGTTTGCGCGCGGTATCGAGGTCGGCCTCACTGCGCGCGCCCAGGAAAAACTCGAAGTGGGTGCGCGGCGCGACGGTAAGAAAATAAACCGGCACCGGATTATCGGTTTCGCGCGGGAGCACGCGGCCCTTGCCGTCGCCGTCGTAACAAGCGTCGTGATGGCGATTGATCACGTCCATCTGCAAC
>JAEUNM010000028.1 GCA_016791105.1 Rhodocyclaceae bacterium
TATCAACCGCACCTATAGGCGCAGCGGCACGCTGTGGGAGGGGCGTTTTCGCTCCTGCTTGATTGATCAGGATAATTACCTGCTTGCCTGCATGCGCTATATCGAACTCAATCCGGTACGTGCGGGCATGGTGGCGGAACCAGGGCAGTACCGCTGGTCGAGCTACCTCGGCAATGCGGAGGGGAAGGTGGATGCAGTCCTCAGCCCCCATGATTTGTACGTGGCGTTTGGTAAGGACGCCAGTGAGCGGCAGGCGGCTTACCGGGAACTGTTCCGGGAGGAGCTGGATCCGGTTGCCGTGGGCGCCATCCGCAGCGCGACAAACGGCAATTTTGCCTTGGGAAATCCTCGTTTCGCCGCCGACATTGAGCGGGCTCTAGGGCGTCGGGTGGTGGCGGGAGTTTCCGGCCGGCCAAAGAAGATGCCAGAACCGGAGTCGGGGGACTTGTTGCAGTGAAAGCCGGGGGGGCTGTCCCGAATTTCCCACTCAAATTTTCCACCAAGTTCGCCACCGCATGCGGTGCCCGTGCTCGACGGCGATTTCGGTATCCAGGCGGTCGATGGTTTGCGTATCGTCGGGCCGCAGCGCATCGCCCAGCGCGCGGCCGTGCGCACGCAAGAGTACGCAGAGTTTATTCTGCGCCGCAATGGCTCGGGCCGGCGCCTCCCTGGTGCCGACGGCGAGCGCCGGGTGCGTCTTTTCCGCACCGCCTTCGGCGCTGACGCGCGCCTGGGCGACGGTGGTTTCGAGCAGTTTGCGGTGCTCGCGCGAAAGGGGCTGGGTTATAGCGGCTCGAAGTCGGCGTGGATTTCGGCGACGGCTTTTTCGCCCAGGCCGGCTTGTTTGGCAAAGTCCGGCCATAGCTCGAGCGCGGCGCGAACCTGTTTGAGCGCGTCCTGCGGCCGGCGTACGCCGAAGCGGTCGGCCTCTGCCAGCAGATCGGTACGGGTGATGCCGGAAAACTTGCCGTTCACGCTCATGAGGTGCTGATAGGTCCATTCGCCCTTCGGGTTGTAGGCGTGGGTGACGTCGTAGGCCGGCGCCAGTTCCCAGCTGCCGCCCTGTTTCAGGCGGAAGGCGAAGTTCTTGCTGTGGTCGTCGCAGTTTTTTGCCATGACGTTGAAGGCCATGCGGCGAAATGCCTGGCCTATGGCGTCGTCCCCCAACTGGAGTTGGGCGATGGTCATGAATAGCTGCGCGTAGGCGTGGGTGGCGCGCTGCTTGAAATCGAGGTGGCTCATGGCGCAGAGGGTTTGCGTGTGATGCTTGATGGTGTTGCCGGCGGCCAGGTCGCGGTCGAAGCGGCGCGTCATGAAGTGGGCGCGGCCGCTTTCCAGCAGCAAGCGGCAGGGTGACATATGTATGCCCGCTGCTACGGCCATCAGGTGATAGGCGTATTCGATGCGGCCGTAGTCGGCACCGCCGCCAAGCTCCGCATCTTTGCCGATGCCGTCGAATTTGAGCAGCCAGTGTTCGAAACCGGGTGCGGCGTCGAATTGGCCACTGCGTATCTGGTCGGTCTGTGGATTCCAGGCGACGACGGCTTTGGCGCGCGCACCGCCGGCGGAGGTGCCGACGCGGATAATGTTGGCCAGAGCAGCCTGTGCCTGAACGTCGCCGGACAGGTCGCCATGCACTACCTGGCGTGCGGCTTCGACGAGGTTCTTCATTTCGAGCGGCTCTGCGCTTTCGCGGTGCGCACCGCGCGCGGGTTTGAATTCCAGCGCACCCATGCCGCGCTTGCCCATGTAGGCCAGACGGTCGAGCGTGGTGACGGCCGATTTCTCGACACCTTTGGCACTCATCCAGGCGTCGATCAATGCGTTACCAAAGTCATCCGGTAGGGCATCGGCAAGCAGCCCCGGCAAGCGTTTGTAGCTCAGTTCAGACAACTCAGGGAAGGCAAAGCTCTGGCGCGTGTCGTCCAGCGGCATGGTCAATGGCGCCAGTTCGATGCCGGTTTTCCGCCAGGCCGGATCGAAGGCGAACACGTAACATGCAAGACGCGGGTCGGGTGCCACGGCGCCGACACGTTTGCCCCAGAGGCGGACTTCGATGACCGGGGTGTCCATGGATCAGCTTTCCTCGCGCGGCTTGCGGGCCCGCCGGGCACGCTGCGGCGCCTTCGGTTTGCGCAGCAGGTCAAGTGGGTTGACGCTGATTTCGGGGGCGAGCATGTCCAGCCCCTGCAGGTGGTCGAGCGCTTTCAATACACGCAGCAGGGTGTCGACCGTCGAACCGCGGCCTGACTCCAGATTGCGCAAAGCTTTTTCCGAAATGCCGGCCTTTTCGGCGGTGGTGCGCTGATCCAGATTGCGATTGAGGCGCAAACGCTTCAGGCGCTCTCCGAGTAGTTCCTGAAGCTCGCCCGGGGCTAAAAAAGAGTGCGCGGACATGGATATTGTCAATCGGTAAAATAGTGCCGATAAATAGAAAAACACATGTTAATCGGTAGATTTAGGCCGGTATATTACAACTGCACAGGCCCGTCGGGGAGTTTCATGAGTACCGCGGTTCCGACTGCGTCCAGCCAGGCGTCGAGATGTCCAGCATCGGCGGAATACGCATCCGTGTGTCCCCGCAGGTCTTCGTGCTGCGAAAAGCGGTGCATACGCATGCGCACAGAGGTGTTGCGACAACTTCTTGAGAGCGGCTGGGGCGAAGCGAAACCTGGCTCCCGAATGGTTTTTTCAACCGGCGGTATCGTGCAGATGGCCGGGCACTCGCAATGGTCGAGCAAGCGCGGTCCGTCCGCCGTCTTTCGCACGCCCGGCTTCACCAAAATCATCTCGCCATCAAGCTCTGCGTTGGCGCTGTAGGCATGCCAAGCGGGGGTTTGATCGCCTGGCATGGGCTTGCGCTTGCAGTAGAGGGGGATTGCGCGCTTGCTCGTTCTCGCGGGCCGGCGACGACTAGGAGCGTTCGCGCATCGGCGCTGTGCGGCTGCAATTTGCTGTAGCTCATATCTATGTCATCGCTAGGATGCCCAGTACTACTATGAGAGCCATTTTGCCGCTCTCGGGCGGCACGGCAGTGGGGGGGCGGACGGTCAGGCCGTGCGCGCCGCTGGCTTCGCCTCCCACATCGCGCCGTGCGCCCGCCGCGACGTCAGCGCCTTCTTCGGGAATCCGCCATGAGAATCTCTACCGCCTCCAACCGCAAGTCCTTCAAGCCCTCCGCCTTGTTCAGCCGGCTGTGCGAGGCGATCGCCGGCTGGAGCGGGGGAGGCGTGACGCGCCGCAGCAAGGAACCGGTCAAGGTGCCACGGCGGGGCTTCGGGCTGGAAATGATGGAGCCGCGCGTGCTGCTGTCGTCGATGGTCTATGGCGATCCGACGGCAATTCCGACGCCGTCCGGCCTGGACGATGTCGGCGACTACGTCAGTGCCGTGACCTCGACGACCTTCACGCTGAAGGCGGAGAGCGACTCGGGCGGGTTGTGGTGGCGGCTTTACGGTACGGGTCTTGACGGAACGGCCACGCCGACGCAGGTCGCGCAGTTGCAGATTTCCAGCGCGGCCGATCTGGACCTCGACCTGAAGCGCGACGATCTCGGGCTGGCCAACGACACGATCAGCCTGATCGACTTCATCGGCGACACGATCAGCACCGACCTCGACA
>JAEUNM010000035.1 GCA_016791105.1 Rhodocyclaceae bacterium
TGACGCAGTTGTCCATAATGTTGGCGCTACTTGCACCGGCGGCGCAGGCCGCACTGTACACATACACTTATACAGGGAGCAATTTCACGACCCATGTAACGCCGTATCTGCCCACTGACCACGTACAACTGCAATTCACTATCGATCTGCCTTCAAATATAAATCTTGCCCAGCAGGACAGAGCAGCAGCCGTCAGGTCCTTCCTAATATACGATGGGCAAAAATCGACCACCAATGCCAACGTAGAATTCCTCGCGATTGAATTTTCAACAGACAGCACGGGAGCCATTATTGATTGGGTTTTCTTTACAGGCCGGCCGGCCGGCGTAATATCTACCATTAAGGGGCCCTTCGCGCAGGATGTTGCAACCCTAATTTTTCCCGGGCCGGTAACTCCAGTAGCTATCGTTGACGATCGACCCGGGGTATGGGCCGTCGCCCAAATTTCCCTGCCGGGATCAATGGCACTGTTCGTAGCCGGAATGTGTGCGTTGGCTGGAGTTCGAAAAACGCATCCGTTACAAGACGATCGCGCCTAATCTGAAATTCCGTTTGGCGAAGCAGCGTAATCAGCAGGCATGTACTACTGAATCCGTGCGCGTGCTTTAAGTCGCTATCTGGAATGCCAGGTTACCCAATCTACGCCATTAGACGCCGACACATGACCGTTGCCCTTGCCAGGAGTCAGCGGCCGTCAAAATCCGCCGAAATACGGCGGCGGCCAAAAATCCGGCACATGTTTTGCTTGGTCGTTGCCGTGTCAAGGGCGGGCTTTAGCCCGGCGAAGCGAACCCTTGACACGGCAACGACCAAGGTATGCTTGGGCATGGCTGTAAGCGCAGCAGTTGTGCGCTTACAGCCATGCAGACCAGCGCTTTTCGTCGCCAATTTTCAACGGAAATTCACCGCCGCCAACACAAGCTCGAGGTGCTACTGAAAACCATGGGTTACATCGAGCGGGGGGGCGTATTCCGGCACCCCTCCCGCCAGGCGATTTTCGTCGGCGACTTCATCGACCGCGGCCCGAGGCAGTTGCGCGCGGTGGATATCGCCCGCCGCATGGCGGACGCCGGAGCGGCCCGCGCCGTGATGGGCAACCACGAGTTGAACGCTATCGCCTGGCATACGCCGGACGGACGGGGCGACTACCTGCGTCCGCATTTCAGTGACAAATGGGGCAGCAAGAATTACCACCAGCACGTGGCCTTCCTGCGTGAAGTGGATCAACGTCCGCGCCTGCACCGCGAGATCATCGACTGGTTCATGACGCTGCCGCTGTGGCTCGAACTGGACGGCATCCGGGTGGTGCACGCCTGCTGGCACGGGCGCTTCATGGAAGCATTGAAGCCGCTTTTGACCGATGCGATGCAGTTGAAGGACGGACTCCTCGCCGACGCCACCACCGAACCGGCCGACGCGAAAGAAAAGGACACCGCCGACTTCTCAATCTTCAAGGCGGTCGAGGCATTAACCAAGGGAATCGAGATCCCCTTGCCAGCGGGTCATTCCTTCAAGGACAAGGACGACCACCAGCGCTACCGGGTGCGGGTGCGCTGGTGGGCCCACGAAGCCATTGACTACCGCTCGGCCGCCATGCTTGACGATGAGGCTCGGCAGCAACTGCCTGCAGAGTTCATTCCGGCCCATGCGCGTATCGAACCAAACACGGACAAGCCGGTGTTCTTCGGCCACTACTGGCTGACCGGCGACCCGTGCGTGCTGTCAGACGAGGCGGTCTGCGTCGATTACTCGGCAGGCAAGGGCGGCCCCCTGGTCGCCTACCGGTGGGCTGGTGAATCGGTGCTGACGGATCGGCATTTCGTCCGGACCGGTGGATAAATTGTTTCCTCACTACGAATTGACGATAGGAGAGACGCTATGGATTGGTTCGAACGCCTGACAGGATTCAGGGAGCGGGGCTATGACGACACCCGCAGCAAACTGGAAATCGAGGAAGACCGGCTTACGTCCCGGGTCAACGGCAAGTCATACGGCATTGGCTGCTTCGAACTCGTATCCCTGGGCACGCTGCGGGAGCGCGCCAAATATGGCCCCAGACTGCCCGGACGCCTGCGGCTCGGCGCCATGCAGGCCGACGTACGAGCACTGCACCGCCGGCCGGAGTTTTCCGGCGCCCTGTTTCAGGTCGCGAGCCAGTTCAACATGCTGGAGATGGTTGGTCCGCACATCTGCCCCGAGGACGGCGTTACGCGGTACGAGGGCGACCCCACGCAGGGGCCCGCCTGCGCCATCGCCGCAGGCGCCGCGACGATCTATCGCAATTACTTCGCCGCGGTGGGAAGCCAGGTCGGCCAGACGTCGGCCCGACAGATGGACGGACTGGCGGATCTGGGCGACGCCCTGTCACAGCGGACAGGCGTGCCTGTCTCCGACCTATGGCAGATGAGGAACGGCTACGCGCTATGCACGCCCGACGGCCTCGCCAAAATGACGGAGTGCTTAACCGGGCTGGATGAGCCCAACCTGGACCAACTGAGGGGAAAACTGCGCATCGGCATCCATCGCGACGTGGAGGTGACCGACTTTGGAGGCGAAGCGCGGCCAAGTGTCTCGCAGGCGTTCTGCTCCGCCCTGCCCGTCGCCTACAGCGGCCACCGGCGAGCGCCCTGGAAAGCATTCGCCACGCTCGTGCTGGAAGCGGCGTACGAGGCGACATTGTGGGAAGCCGTTTGCAACGCTCAACGCGGCATGTCAAACATCGCCCTCCTCACCCGCGTCGGCGGCGGAGCCTTTGGCAACGACGGCGCGTGGATCGATACCGCCATGGAACGGGCATTGCGCCTCGCGGCAGGCTACGACCTCGACGTGCGGGTCGTCACGCAGTCCGGGCCGAGCCCCGGGGTCCTCCGGATGATCGAGGCGCTGCAGATGCCGCCAGGATGATCACCACTGTGGGCTGAATCACGCCTGCTCTGTCGTAGTCGGACAGATGGGTATCGTCCGCGCTGTATCCCGCACCGGGCTCAGGCCCGCCCGAAGGTCGCAATACGATGGCCGTTGCGTCGGGATCATCGTGACCAGCTTAGGGCGGAATTCGCACAAACTCGGCCGTGACACTTTTTTTGGGCGATGTCGAATGCGAAACGGGCCAAGTTTGATCAAGCTCTTAAACCCGACGCCGAGGCCGATTGAAATTCGGCCCTGACCTGACCCACAAATTTCGGGAAAGTGATGCCGAAACTCAAGCCAAGCCAGCGAGAGGGCCGCCGGAACCACTCGAGTAAATGCGCGCGAGCGACTCCCAAGCCGGATTCGAGACCAGATGACAGGAGTGCGGCGTCGGTACCTTCTTCGAGTGTGCTTGGCGGCTCACTCTGGTAGTTTCACCGATGGACTCCCGGAAACGTCAAACTTTTACTGTCTCCCCGGCACAGCCGGAGGATTTCCCGATTGGTTTAAGATTCAACGCCCCTGTCGTCCTTCAAATCTACACCCCAATCCGTCGCGCCAAGCGTAAGCAATAAGTGGTGGAAGGAAAGTGGGCAGGAAAAAGGGCTAGTTATTTTCAGCGGCGGAACCTGCGTCGGAACTGGCGTCAGAGCGAAGTGTTTTGCGCCGCCGACCGAAAAGCCCATTTCGGACCTGGCGTGAAAATGAGGCTCTTTTTTTCGCACCGTTGGAACACGGCGGCCTGCGCAGCCGCGGGGTGCTTTGCGCGCTTGACACGGTCCGGCTAGTGGGTGCCCCTGTTATTCCGCCGCGACTTGGTCTCTGCCGCATTTTATAGTGGTCTGTCCTCGTTACTCCACAGAGTGAAACTGGCCTGCGTCGCAGTCTGTCGTAGCAAAGCTGCATCATCGCGGCACCGTTGTTCGCAGGAAACGCGCGGTGCTGCACTTCCTGATTTTTATTGAACTCCTACCCCTTGCACTATTGGTCGGCATGATATGCGTGGCCGGAGTATTGCGCGCTTTATTTGATTAATCGCAAAAATCCCTGCCTACGGGCTTTACATAATTGCACTTCTACATATTCCCCCTCCCGCCTCAAATGTCGTACACACCAGAAACCCTGTTGCGTCATTGGCAAACTTTGCGGCTGATTCCGCGCCACCCCCGCCGCACCACCGCGGGCGAATTGAGGGAGCATCTCGCCGCTGCCGGATTCCAAGTTGGAAAGCGCACCGTCGAGCGCGATCTGCAAATGCTGTCGCGGCTGTTTCCTCTGGTCTCCGAAGAATCGACCAAGCCCTATTCCTGGAGCTGGCAGCAGGACGTGCCGGCTTTCGATGTGCCGGGCGTTTCAGCCGGTGAAGCACTCACCTTGCTCATGGCGCGTGAACACCTGCGTTTGGCGCTGCCGGCATCGACCCTGGCGCAGATGCAGCCCTACTTCCGCATGGCGGAACAAAAGCTCACCGGCAGCGAGCCGAGCAGCGCGCGGCTGCGCAACTGGCTGAGCCAAGTGCGAGTCATCCCGCCAGCCCAGCCTCTGTGTCCACCGGGCATCGATGCAAACGTGCAGTCCGTCATTCAGGAAGCTCTGATATTGCGCCGCCAGTGCCGCGTGGGCTACTTGCGCAAGGGAGCGGACATGCCGGAAAGCTATCCTGCGCATCCTCTGGCCCTTGTCCAGCGCGGCGCCCTGCTCTACCTGGTCTGTACGGTGCGCGAATATCAGGACGTCCGGCTGCTGGCCGTGCACCGCATCCGCAGTGCGGAACTGCTGGCCTCCGCGGCCGAGCCGCCGGACGGCTTCGACCTGGATGTCTATATTTCCGGCGGCGCGTTCGGCTGGGGACCGGGCGAGCCCATCCGCCTCGAAGCAGCCTTTACGCCGCAGGCGGGCAGCCACTTGGAGGAAACGCCCCTGGCCGGCGACCAAACCCTGGACACCCTGCCCGACGGGCGCCTGCGAATTACCGCCGGCGTGCTTCTGACCCAGCAAC
>JAEUNM010000099.1 GCA_016791105.1 Rhodocyclaceae bacterium
TACTGGATGCTATGCAGCATGCCACTGCATGTTGCATAGCATGGGTTGAACTGAACCGCGGGCCACGGAGATCGGCGGTTCAGCTCTGCTCTTGGGATTTGAATCGGCCTGCCCGCGGCGTTGTGGGGTGGGCGCCGGGGAAATGCGGCTGAACACGCTCGAAATGCTCATAGACCGGACCACCTGCGCAGGTTAACTCGACTGACCGGAGTATGCCTGACGTCGCCTAGCGGAGCAATCCCCGGAAGGCGCGCAGGCACCAGCGCGCGGCACCTCGATCAAGAGCCGCGATGGCTTGCCGGCACTCGACGGGAACGGGAAACCGGGGTCAGGGAACGGGAAACCGGGGTCAGAGTGAAGTAATTTCCATTTGCAAGCTCGGTAGGAGCCGCCTGTTTCGGTTGTCGCACCAAAATACCTCACTCTGACCCCATTTTCTTTCCTCGTGGAGAGGTGCTCGCGGATAGGCAATGCGGCTGCGGCGCTCCCGTTCTGGTGCGGCGAAGCGATGAGATTACGCGGTCGCCCAGGGGCGGTTGAATTGCCATATGCGGCGCAATGTGCGCTGGTTTCGGGAATGAAGTGGCGCGCGCGGGGTTGATAAGCCCGCGGTGGCGTCGCTTGCTTGGGGCGCTTGAACGCTCGCATACGGCGGATTGCGCTTCGCTTATCCGCCCTACGGTCGGTGGCTCGGGACGGGGCAGGCCGATTGCGCGGCGCGGGTGGCCCCTTTGTCGGGCACGGGCAGGATTGCGATGCGGTGGGTAAGCACGCCTGCCATGAATGGGTGGAAAACCTTCACGGACGCCGGTTCCGCGCGCTTGCACCCTTTGGCTGACGCGTAAGCTGGGTGTTGGGCCAAGCGGCTGTCCGGCACCATGCCGGTTGGTCCGCTGACGGGCGCGCATCTGCAGTGCGGTGCAAAACCACCCAAGCGCCAAATCGCGCCGGACGCGAGCATTCAAGCCCCAAAGCGCCCACTTCCGCCACCGGTTTATCAACCGCATGCACGCCGGCGGGCTCGAGGGAACCGGCACGGGTTCCGCCATGCGAAGCGGTCTAACTGCCCCCGACCGTATTTCCATCTGCGTCGCGCATGCTTGCGCAAAGCCCGGTTTAACATCTGATGTCAAGGTTAATAACATCACGCATCATGCGTACCACGATAGACATCGACGATCCGATTCTGAACGATTTGAAGCGGCCGCAACAGAGCAGCGGGAAATCGCCCGGACGCTTGGTATCGGACCTTCTGGCGCAGGCGCTGGCAGCGGCCGAGGCGGATGCCACGTCCGCGGCACCTGCTCTCACGTGGCATAGCAAGCCGATGCACGCGAAGGTGGAGATTGCGGACAAGCACGCTCTGCTCGATGCAAAGGGCGAGCGGCCGGCGTGAGTTTCGGAATTCACGTCAATATTCTGCGTTGCGCCAGCGACGCGACGAATTCTCGCTACGACAAGGCATCCGAATTCATGCGGCGATGTGCGACGGGCAAGGACGTGTTCTGCCTGGTCTGGGTCACGCTGATGAGTTACTTGCGCATGGCCACGCACGCGTCCATTTTCGCTACACCGCGTACAGCGCTGGAGGCGGCGGCAAATGTGCAGGCGCTATTGAACCTTCCGCACTGCCGCGCGCAGGGAGACGACGATGGGTTTTGGGCGATTTATCGGGAGGTAATGGGAGTAGTGCCGGCACGCGGCAATCTGGCCCCGGACGCCCATCTCGCTGCCGTCCTCCGCCAGCATGGGGTCGCCAGGCTGTACAAGGACGACCGCGATTTTCGCAAAATCGATTTCCTGCAGGTGGTCGATCCGCTGGCGGATTGACCTCTCCCGTCCGAACCTTTTCTGTCGGACTTGCCGGACTTTTACGCACCCGATCCGCGCCAGCAGGCCAATGGCCGTAAGGCAAGCGCTCGGATAGACGGCTTAGCACCGGCATAAGCGACGCGCAGCATCGGCATAAGCGACGCGCAGCACCGGCATAAGCGACGCGCAGCAGCGGCTGGCAAGCAAGACGCCCAGGTCCGGCGCCGGTTCGCACATTGCCGCGCCAGCGGCATGGCGGCGCACAGCAATTTTCGGCCGGCCATGATTTTGCGTGCCTTTGCGTGCAAGCTCGACTAACATCGGGCCTCAGCGGCGGTGGAATCAGGCGACAGGGCGGTTCGAAGGCGGTGCCGGGCGTCCAGACTTTTAGCGCCATCGGCAAACCTCAACCGTAATCGAGAGGGCGAAATGGGACGCAAAACCACCCCTTCAGACAACCCGGCCTTGGAAGAACCGGGCGGCTTGCCCGCTGCGGGCGACACCGAAATCGCCGATAGCGCCGGAAGCGCCAGCGACGGCGCGCCCGCGCTCGATTTTCCGATCGTCGGCATAGGCGCTTCGGCCGGCGGTCTGGAAGCACTCAAACAGTTTTTTACGGCCATGCCGCCACTTACCGGCGTGGCTTTCGTGCTCATCCAGCACCTCGATCCGAATCACCAGAGCCTCATGGCCGACCTGCTCGCCAAATACACGAGCATGCCGGTTGCCCAGGCCGACGACGGCATGCTGGTCGAACCCGACCACGTGTATGTAATTCCGCCCAATCATTACCTGTCTCTCGACGGCGGCCGCCTGCACCTGAGCACGCCGACCGAGCGGCGCGGCATGCGCATGCCGATAGACCACTTCCTGCGCTCGCTGGCCGAAGACCTGCTGGAAAAGGCGATTTGCGTCATCCTGTCCGGCACCGGCAGCGACGGTACGCTGGGCCTGCGCGAAATCAAGGGCCACGGCGGCATGACCATGGTGCAGGAGCCGACCACCGCCCAGTATGACGGCATGCCGCACAGCGCGCTCGCCACCGGCCTGGTGGATTACCGCTTGCCCGTGGATGGAATGCCCGAAGCGCTGTTGCGCTACGTGCGCCATTCCTACGTGCGCGGCGAAATTCCGCGCGACGCCGTGGCCATCGAAGCCGCGGACGATCTGAGCGCCATCATCACCGCCATACGCACACGCACCGGTCACGATTTCCGGCATTACAAGAAAGGCACGCTAGGCCGCCGCATCGCGCGCCGCATGGGCCTCGCCGCCACGGAGAGCATGCGCGAGTACCTGAATCTGCTGCGCAATTCGGAAGACGAAGTGCACAAGCTGGTGCGCGACCTGCTGATCAGCGTAACCAGTTTTTTCCGCGAGCCGGCGGCGTTCGAAATGCTCGCCGCGCACATCGTGCCGCCGCTCGTGGAGCGCGCCCTCCCGGAAGAACCCTTGCGCATCTGGGTGCCCGGCTGCGCCAGCGGCGAAGAGGCGTATTCGCTCGCCATGCTGTTCATGGACGGCATACGCCGCGGCGGCAAACAGGTCGGCTTGCAGATATTCGCCACCGACATCGATGCGCAAGCGCTCGAAGTGGCGCGCGCCGGAATTTACCCGGTGTCGGCGGCATCCGAACTGCCGGGCGAATTTCTGCGCCAGTTTTTCACGCGCGATGGCGACCACGTGGCGGTCAATAAGTCGGTGCGCGAGCAAGTCATATTCGCGCAGCAAAACCTGATTACCGACCCGCCGTTTTCGCGCCTCGATCTGATCAGTTGCCGCAATCTGCTCATATACCTGGATAACGAAATACAGACCCGCGTGGTACGCCTGTTCCACTTCGCGTTGCGCGAGGGCGGCTACCTGTTCCTGGGCAATTCGGAAACCATAGGCCAGCGTGCCGACATGTTCCGCACGGTATCGAAAAAGTGGCGCGTCTATCGCCGCCTGTCGGTGCCGCCGGAAGTACGCGGCCCCGACTATTACTCGGTAGCCAACGACAGCCGCACCGCTTCACCGCGCGCGGGCACCGCACGCGCGTCCACCATTGTGCGCAACCGCCTCGGCGAACGTGTCGAGGACAAACTGTTGAAGGAATATGCACCCGCCGCGGTGCTGGTCGATCGCGCCGGCGAAGCCATCTATTACCACGGCAACACGGCGGATTTTCTGGAAATTCCGCCCGGCACCGCCACGCACGACGTGCTGGCACTGGCGCGCGACGGTTTGCGCACCGCCTTGCGCGCCGCGCTGCAAAAAGCCACGCGCGACAAAATCGTGACCGAAGCGCGGCGCATCGCCATGAGAGGGCGCGAAGGCGAGCGCAAGGTACGCCTGACGATATGGCCGGTGGATGAAAACGAAGGCACTTTCCTGATCTGTTTCGACGACGAAAAGGATCCGGGCCCGGCACCCAAGGTGCGCGAGGGCGAACAGGCCCTCGTCACCCAGCTCGAATACGAACTGAAAGCCACGCGAGAAGATTTGCAGACCACCATAGAAGAGGTGGAAACGGCCAACGAGGAACTCAAGGCGGCCAACGAAGAAGTCATGTCCATGAACGAGGAACTCCAGTCCACCAATGAAGAACTGGAAACCTCCAAGGAAGAACTGCAGTCGCTCAACGAAGAACTGTCCACGGTCAATAACCAGTTGCTGGACAAGGTGCACGAGCTGGAGGCGGCCAATAACGACCTCGCCAACCTGCTCACCAGCACGGAAATCGCCACCATCTTTCTCGACGCCGAATGTCGCGTGCGCCGCTACACCCCGCCCGCGACGCGCATGTTCGCGCTGATCGAAGCCGACCTCGGCCGTCCAATCGGGGATGTGGCGCAGCGCTTCCGCAATGGCGTGATGACCGATCTGTGCCGCCAGGTGCTCAGTTCCCTCAAGCCGTTTCAAGAGGAGGTGCGTGGCAATGACGGCAATCATTTCCTGTTGCGCATCCTGCCTTACCGCACCACGGATAACCGCATCGACGGCGTCGTCATCACCTTTTCCGACATTACGGAAATCAAACAGGCCTACGCCGAGGCCGAAGTGCGCGAACGCCACCTGCACATCGTCGCCGATTCCCTGCCGGCTCTGATTGCGCACGTAGACATGCAACACCGCTTCCGCTTTGTGAATGGCGCCTATGAGCGCTGGTTCGGCATACCGAAACGAAAAATTCTGGGCGAACCGCTGTGCACGGTTTTCGGCGCCATGGCCTATGAAAATTTATGCCCGTATCTGGAACAGGCAACCTCCGGCAAAACGGTCGAAGCGACGGTGCGGCTACGCCACGAAACCCTGGGCGAGCGCGAGGTCACGCTGACCTGGGTACCCGAAATAGGCAGCGACCGCAAAGTGGAAGGCTTTTATTCGCTCATCCACGATGTAACTGAACAGAAAAAGGCTGAGCGCCGCCTGCTCGCGGCCGACGTGGTGTTCCGCAGCACCACCGAAGCAGCCGCCATACTCGATGACGCGGGACATTTTTCGGCAGTCAATCCGGCCTTCGAAAAAGTCACCGGCTACAGTTTCAACCAGTGCAGCGGCGAAAGCTGGGAAATCATGGTGTCCGAACGCGGCGCGCCGGACATGGTGAGCGCCACCTGGGGCAGCGTGCGCACCAATGCCGGCTGGCGCGGCGAGGCCTGGCTGCGCCGCCGCAACGGCGAAATTTTTGCGGCCTGGGTCACCATAGACGAAATTCGTCCGCTGAGCGGCGGCGCACGCGGTTACGTGGCGGTATTCGCCGACATCAGCACGGTCAAGGAATCCGAAAAGCGGCTGGAATTTCTGGCCCACCACGACCCGCTCACGGGCCTGTCGAACCGCTTCATGTTCCACGAGCGCGTCACCCACGTGCTCACCCGGGTGTCGCGGCAGAACCGCCTGATGGCGCTGTTGTACCTGGACCTGGATGGCTTCAAGAACGTGAACGACAGTTATGGCCACGAGGTAGGCGACCAATTGCTAATCGCCGCGGCCAACCGGCTCAAATCCTGCGTGCGCGCCGAGGACACGCTGGCCCGCCTGGGCGGCGACGAATTTGCGATCCTGCTCGAAGAAATATCCGAGCCCTGGGGCGCCTCGCTGGTGGCAGACAAAATCATCGAATCCATGCGCACCGCCTTCGTCGCCGAAGGACACGAACTGATACTGGGTGTGAGTGTCGGCATCAGCGTATTTCCGGGTGACGGAAATGACGCCGCCACCCTCATCCGCAATGCGGACACGGCCATGTATCGCGCCAAAGAGCGCGGCGGCAACGTGACGCATTTTTACACCCCGGCGCTCACCGAAACCGTGCAGGAGCGGGTTGCGACCGAAAACGCGCTGCGCCGCGCGATGGAACAGAAAGAGTTGGAACTGTACTTCCAGCCCGTCATGGCCATAGGTTCGGGGCGCATCGTCGGCGCCGAGGCGCTATTGCGCTGGCGCGCACCGGGCCGCGGCATCCTGACGCCTGATCGCTTTCTACCCATCGCGGAACTGTCCGGCCTCATTGTGCAGGTAGGACAGCATGTGCTGGACCTCACCTGCGCCCAGATCGCGGCCTGGCGCGCCATGGCGCTGCCGCTGCCGCGCATGTCGGTCAATGTGTCGGCGCGCCAGTGCATGGACGAGGCATTTCCGGAAACTCTCGCGCAAATTCTCAGCCGACACGGCATAAGCGCCAACACGCTGGATCTGGAAATTACCGAAAGCTGCTTTCTCGACAAAGGTTCGGCGCGCAAGGTGTTGCCCGCCATCAAAGCGTTGGGGGTAAGCCTCACGATAGACGACTTCGGCACCGGCTATTCCACCTTCTTGAGCCTGCGCCAGGAACAGGTCGACTCGATCAAGATCGATCGCGCCTTCGTCGACGAACTGGTGGGCCACAAGGATGGCGGCGCCATCGCCCGCGCGGTGATCGTGCTGGGACGCAGCCAGGGTTTGCGCGTAGTGGCGGAAGGCGTGGAAACGCGCGCGCAACTCGACGCGCTGGCCGCAATGCAGTGCGACGCCTGCCAGGGTTTCCTGGTCGCGCCGCCCATGACGGCGGATCAGTTCCAGACCTGGCTGGAAAAAAGCCGCGAGCGTGTGGACGCCGTCTGAAGTGCGCGCGCCTTTCTGAAGCTCAGGCCGGCGTAAGGCGCAGCCACAGCCAGACGGCGCATATCGACAAACTGGCCAGCGTGACCGGCACCCCGGTGCGGGCATGGCGGCGCCAGTCCAGGCGCACGCCGCGGCGCGCTGCCGCGTCCACCACGATCATGTTGGCAATGCTGCCGACGATGAACAGATTGCCGGCGAGGGTGCTGACCAGGGCCAGCACCGGCCCGGCCAGGGCGTGGGTGGCCACCGGCAATAGCAGCATCACCGCCGGCACATTGGAAACCACGTTGGAAAGCCCGAAGCTGGCCAGGAATAGCGCGCCCGGCTGGTGCAGATCGAAGCCCGCGGCCGCCAGGGCCGCCACGATGTGCGCGCTGGTGCCGGTTTGCTGGAAGGCCGCATTCACGACGAACAGGCCCACAAAGAGCACGAGCAGTTCCCAATCCACCAGCCCGAGCATTTGGGTCGAGTGGAATTTGCGGCTCATGAGCAGCACGCCGGCGGCCGTCAGTGCGACGTGTTCGCGCGGCCAGGGGGCATACAGAAAAGCCAGCAGCAGGGCCAAGGTGACAGCCAGACCTTTGGCGGCCTGCCAGGGGTCCAGCTTGATTTCGGGCACGTGCGGCTCTGCGGCAGCCGGCGCGGCAGTGTTGGCGGCGCTCCAGCGCCCGCGCTGCTGCAAGGCGATCAATATCCAGGCCGCGGCCAAGCCCAGCGCCACCGGCAGCAAGGCCTCACGCACATAGCCGCCGAAAGGCAGGCCCAAGGTTTGCCCGATCAGCATGTTCTGTGGATTGCCGATCAGCGTGAGCGCCGAGCCGATATTGGCGGCGCAGGCCAGCGCGAGCAGAAAAGGCACGGCATCCAGTCCGCGCCGCCGGCAACTGTCCAGGAGCACCGGCGCCACCGCCATGCACACGATGTCATTGCTGAATACCGCCGCCAGCAGGCCGACCAGCAAAATGAGCGCGCCCAGCAATTGCGGCGGGGTGAGCGGCAATGCGGCGACGCGGCGCGCCACCCAGGTATACACGCCACCCAGGCGCATTTGCGCCGACAACACCATGAACGAAAAAAACAGCACCAGCGTGGGCAGGTGTACCGCCGCGGCGGCCTGTTCCACGCTCATGGCGTCCACGCTGATGAGTGCAATCGCCCCAAGCAAGGCCACGCCGGTGCGGTCCAGTTGCAGGAAAGGCAGGCCGCCCAAAATCATGCCGGCATAGACGACGCAAAAAATCGCGATGGTGAGCGTGGTCATGTGGGCTTTTTGGTTCGGGCGGGCAAATGCTGCTCTTGCGGCAATGCGCCCGCTTTCCGGGCACGCGCAAAGGGCGGCTTCGCGGCAGCGCGATGCGCCGTCAGACAGCCGCGCCGGCGCATGGCAATGGTTGGCAAGGGTTTTTACGATTCACGACGTGAGCCCGGATCACGCCGCGGTGTGCGACGCGGCCGCCATCAAAACATCGGCATGGCGGCAGGTCAAGCCGTGTCCGGCAGCAAGGCCGGTCTAGTCGTGGCCCGCGGCAGTTAGTCAGGCACGTGGTTGCGGACCTGCCGCACGAGTTCCGAACTGGCAATTTCTTCGAGCCGGCGAAAGGCCGTGCCCATTTCCTCCACCAGCCGGCCATCCGCGCCCTCTTCCTCAAACACCGTCCGCCATTGCCGAACTTCGCCCCATATGCGCCGAATGATGCGCATGGCTGCCGAGCGCTCGGAAACGAATGCTGAACATTGGCTCAGCGCATTATCCAGGGTGGCAAGCTTGCCCTGTGCGCCCACTTGCAGGTGCAGGCTGCGCTCGCGGGCAATGCCGGGCCGCGGCACCACATCGTAGAGCGGGCTGAGCACCCAGCCGCGGCACCTGACGTCGAACAAAAAACCGTGGTTGCGCAAATGGTCGTCGTCATTGCTGGCGAAAATGTTGAATACCATGCGGGCAAACAACTCCTCGCGGTTTGCCATGATTTCTTCCGGAAGAACGTGGCGGCGCACGGCCTGGGCCAAGTCCGCATAACTTTTGAGGGGGGATTCGGCTTCTTCACAGCCCAGCATGGTGAGCCCGCTCACGAAGGGCAGGCGCGCCTCCTGCAAATCCGGGCCAGGCCGGGTGTCGATCAACGCACATTCGGCGGCTGGCATTCTGCCCGGCTGGGCCCAAAAGCGATCGAAGCGCCGGACCAACACGACAGGCCGCCCAGCCACATCCAGGTAGCGGGTTTCCGGCACATGCAGGGCGCAGCGCCGCGCCAACTGCAGCGTGCAATGTTCTGCCCGCGCCATATCGTAGCGGTCGCCCCGTGCGGGAAATTTCGCCAGCCACAGTCCGCCTTCATCGTCCCGTACCGAAGCTTTGGGTCTGGCGCCCCCGGCAGAGCAGGCGGAACCAAGCAAATCGAGCAGCGCGGCCGGGATGGGGCCGCCGGACTCCACGGCGGCGGCGGCATCGAGCAGATAGGCCACGCTTTGCAGGTCGCTCGCCGAGCGGGAATCCGGGCTGTCCTTGTGCGGGCGCACATCCAGCGCACCCACCCGATCGCCGCCGGCTTCCAGCAGATAGTCGGCCTCAGCCAGACTGTTGGCGGGCACCTTGCGGCGCGCCTCGATCACGCGGCGCCCCCAGGCATCCGGTGCGGCATCGCGTATGCCGCCGAATTCCTGCAGGCCATTGGCCGGAAACAGGCTGCGCCCGCCCAGTTCGGCCGTATCGCGCAGGCTGAGGCTTACCGGATCGATTTCGCAGGCGTAGGCACGCTTCAGGTAGCGCGTTCCATAGGCAAATTCGGACGCCAGGCGGCGCTGCGCTCCCTGCTGCGCCGCGCTTTCATGCAGGGTGAGACGCCCGGCCGGCACGAAGCGGTGGGCATCGCCGTCGGCGATGTGGGCAAACACGTATAGCTGGCGATCCATCAGAAATCGAGATCGGCGGCATCGGCGGCATTGGGTAGCCGCACCCTTTGTGTTTTTTCCCGCGCCAGCAGGGCCATGAGGGAAGGATCGTCCTCCTGCAACAAGGCGAGGAAGGGCAGGCCCGGCGCAATCGCCTCCAGGTAACGCAATATCTGCGCCTGGGTGCGACCGGGATCGCCGCTTTCGATCAAAACCGCGGTGGAGCGTGATACCCCGGCACGCAAGGCCGCGTCCGCCTGGCGCATGCGTCGCGCGACGCGCAAGCGCGCCAGTTTCGCGCCCAGATCTTTCGCCTCGCCCAAGCGCTGCGCCGTCATCATGGCTTTTTCGTCACGCTTCATGTCTGGAATTTCAGTCGCTATCGACAAAATGACTGTAATTGAAGACATTTTACTGCGGCAAAATGACCATCGCGGGAAATATCCGGATTTACAGTCGCAAATTTGTTACGGACTGAAATTCCAGATACAACAAAGGGCATCCTGCAGGAGATACCACGGCAACATCTGGGCAGATAGGGACGTTCTGAACGGTCGTGTCTGGGAGCACAGCTACGCGCCGCAGGGCGGTGGCCGGCTCAGTCGCGCAAATTGGCCGAGGCGTCGAGCTTGCCCAGGCGGATCAGGCGCGCGCGTATGGCGCCCAGGGTGCGCTCGTGCAGGGCCGCCAGTTCTTTTTCGGTCTTGCCGGCATCGAATGCTTCGCACAGCCGCAAATCTTCGGCTTCGGTCCAGGCGGCGCCGGCATTGCCGGGCTGGTCAGGATTGCGCGCGGCGGCTTTGCGCCCCGCATCGGGCGCATGGCCCTGCAAAGCCATTACGGCGATATACAGCGCGCGCACCACGTCCGGGTGCTGCAGCGTACTGTCGCGCGGAAATTCCGCACCGGAAAACGGATCCACGCCAGCCGCCAACGCAGACAGAATTTTTACCGCCGTATTGCTATCCACTCGCGTCCTCCTTGCCGCAAACGCCGGCCGCGCCAGCATATTGCCTAAACGATAGCCCGCACGGCCCAGGCGCGCCCGGTCAATTGCAGAGACCCGTCGCCCAGGAAAGGCAGGCTGGTGCGCAGGCGCTCGCGCAAACGCCCGCGCGCCGCCTCCGCGAGCGACATGACATAGGCCGGTGCCGGTCCCTGGCCGCCCAGAAAGGGCTGCCAGTAATCGTCGAAGTCGGCAAATGGGGTGGCGGCATCCAGCGCCGTCACGCTCACCTCCCTGAGCCCGGCACCGGCAAACAGTGCCTGCAATGCTTCGGGGCGGCACATGGGGAAGCGCGGCGCCTCGTCCAGCGCAGCGGCGCCGGCATCCAGCGCCACCGCGGCATCCCAGAACAGGCGTATCAAATCCATTCTGCCGGCGTAATCCCAAACGTATGCGGCGACGCAGCCGCCTGCGCCTGCCACGCGCGCCATTTCACGCAGCGCGGCGGGTGGATCGGGCACGAAATTCAGCACCAGCCCCGACACCACCACGTCCACCGATGCATCGGCGAGCGGAATGGAGGCGGCATTGCCCGGATAGAGCTGGGCGCGGCCGGCGAGATTTTCCTGCGCGGTGTTGCGAAACCCGTCCGATGGTTCGACACCCGCCACCGCCGCCGGCGCACAGCCATCCAGTATCGCCGCACTAAGCGCGCCGGTGCCGCAGCCCACGTCCAGCCACTTGCGACCGGCCGGCAAGCCCAGCCAGGACAAAAATTGCGGCGCCACCTGCCGGCTCCAGCGGCCGACATAGCGCTCGTATGGGCTGCCGCGTTCCCAGGTATCGGATACGGAATTGGCTTGCATGATTACCTCCACGTTCGAATGGATGGTGTGTACGGCATGCATCGCAGGACAGCGTCCGTGTGCCCACAACAGCAACAACAGTCCCCGCGGCCTGCGGGCTCAAGACTGCGCGCGCGGCACCGCCGGCACGGCGAAGCGAAAACCGACATAGTCGCTGCGCTCGGCCGGTTCATAGGCATGGCGGCAGGCAGCTCGGCAGTAGCCGGCGTAATCGCTCCAGCTGCCGCCGCGCAGCACCCGCTCGCGCCCGTTGCGCGGGCCAGTGGGGTCCGTTTGTTTGGCCAGGCCGTAATTGCCGTACCAGTCCGCGCACCATTCCCAAACATTACCGTGCATCTGGTACAGACCCCAAGGGTTGGCCGGAAGTGCCGCAACGTCGATGGTGCGCGCTCTGTCCTGGCCCTTGGGGCAATGCGCATAGGGGTAATTGCCGTCGTAATTGACTTGATCCACCGTCACGGTGTTGCCGAAACTGAACGGCGTTTTGCTGCCGGCGCGGCAGGCATATTCCCATTGCGCCTCGGTCGGCAGTACGGCTTGCAGTTTCGGCTCCAGCGCATCCAGCGCGGGCAAAAACCCCAATACCACGTCATTCCAGCTCACCATGTCCACCGGGCGCTGCGCCCCCTTGCCGCGGCTGGGATCGGCGCCGGTCACGGCCTGCCACAGCGCCTGCGTGCAGGCCGTGTCGGCAAGCCAGAAGGGGTCGCTCAGCACCACTTCGTGCTGCAGTTCTTTCAGAAAACGCTCGGGCTCGTCCGCCGGCGAGCCCATCATGAAACGCCCCGGCGCTATCCAGCGCAGTTTTTGCACCACGTCCTTGACGCGCAATTCGGCATATACGCCGTAGCGGTCTTTTCTGAGGTCGCTGGCCCAAACCGGCTGCAGGATGCCGTCTACCGACTCCAGCCCGAAGGTGCTGGCGGTCGAAAACAGTTGTATGTCGTCGAACGACAGCGGGCGCGCCTGCGCACTGGCGCGCGAAGCGCCAGCCACGCGCTGGGCCAGAAAGTCATCGACGAAATCGGCCAGGCGGACCAGTTCGCGCTCCTGCTCGACCGGATTCAAAGCCAGCAGGGGCCGCTCGGCGCTGGCAAAACTTTGCATGCCGGCAAAATCCAGATTGCGCAAGCCGGCTTTGGCGACCGGGCTCACGAACAGCGGGGCCAGCGTGAAACGGCCGGCGCGGTGGCCTGCCAGCATGTTGGGCAGATCGCCGTGTATCACATGCGCCGACCCCAGCAAGGGAGCGCTCACCAACAATATGGCCAGCCCGCCCTGGTCGGCGTCGCGCTGCACGGTTTCCCACCACGATTCGGCCGGCTGGATAAGCTGCCCGGTGGCGAGCTCCACCAGCCTGGCACCGGAATATGTATCGATCACCGGTTGCAGTTGCTGTTTGACCCGATCCGCCCAACGCTGCGGCGCCGCATTGTCGCTGCGGGCGTAACAGATGAAGATGCGCATTTCGTTGCCGTTCATGGCGGCAAAGTGTAGCGCAGGCACTGCCGCCGGGTGATCGAAACCTGGCGACATCTTTTGCGCAGGCAGCCGCATACGGGGGCGCCGAGCGCCGCACGCCGCCGTGCTATGCTCGGCCCGGCACGGGCGCCGATGCGGCGCGGCGTGTCCTCACCCAGAACCCATAGCGCCGGGATTTCGCCATGCCGCACTTTCCCGCTCCGATAGCAAGCCGCCTGCCCGCGGTCGGAACCACCATCTTTACGGTCATGTCGCGTCTGGCAGCGGAATGCGGCGCGATCAACCTGTCGCAGGGCTATCCCGATTTCAACGCCGAGGATGCGCTATTCGAAGCCGTGGCGCACCACATGCGCGGCAATCGCAATCAGTACGCGCCCATGGCCGGCACGCCGGAGCTGCGCGCGGCCATCCGTGCCAAGGTGCTTGCCAGCTACGGCACTGATTACGATGCGGAGCAGGAAATTACCGTTACGGCCGGCGCCACGCAGGCGATATTTACGGCCGTGACGGCGTTGGTGCATGCGGGCGACGAGGTGATCGTGTTCGAGCCGGTGTACGACTCTTATGTGCCGGCGATTACCCTGTGCGGCGCAACACCGGTGTATGCGCGCCTCGATGCGCCGCATTTCCGGCCCGACTGGGAAGCGGTGGCGCGCCTCATCACGCCGAAAACGCGCATGATCATGATCAATACGCCGCACAACCCGACCGCTTCGGCCTGGCGCGCGGAGGACATGCAGAAGCTCGCCGAACTGACCGCGAACACGTCCATCGTCGTGCTGTCCGACGAGGTATATGAACATATCGTCTTCGACGGCCACCGCCACGAAAGCGTGGCGCGCACGCCGGGCCTGGCCGAGCGCAGCGTGATCGTGTCCAGCTTCGGCAAGACCTTCCACGTAACGGGCTGGAAAGTCGGCTATGCCCTGGCGCCGGCCGAACTCATGGCGGAATTCCGCAAGGTGCATCAGTTCAACGTATTCACGGTCAATACGCCGGTGCAGTTGGGGCTGGCGGATTATCTGGCGGAGCCGCGCCGCTATCTCGATCTACCGGCCTTTTACCAGGCCAAGCGGGATTTTTTCCGCGCCGGGCTGGCCGCCTCGCGCTTCGAGTTGTTGCCGGCGGCCGGCACCTATTTCCAGCTCGCGCGCTATGGCGCCATCAGTGCCGAAGATGACCATGCTTTCGCGCGCCGGCTCACGCGCGAACATCGCGTGGCTGCCATCCCGCTGTCCGCTTTTTATCGCGCCGCGGGCCAGGATCGCATCGTGCGCTTTTGTTTCGCGAAGAATGAATCCACGCTGGCCGAGGCCTGCGCGCGCCTGTGCAAAATCTGATCTATGCGGGTGGCGCACGGCAGTCGCCGCCGGACTCGCTGAATGCCCATGAGTGAAGCCATCGCCAGCGGCGAATCCGCGCAGCGCGCCGCGGTGAACGCGCCGGACGACGCCAGACCAGGGCCGCAACCCGCGCCGGGGCAGTCCGTTTCCGAGCCGCCGTCGGCGGCAGACACAGCAGGGTCACGTGCGAGCGGCAGCGCCGCTCAGCTAGCCGGGCCGGTTCTGGCGGCAATCGAACGCATGCCGGCCAGTTTGCCGGCTACCGGCTTGTTCGTGCTGGCACTGCTGGTGGTGGTGTATTTCGCGCGGCCGCTGTTATTTCCCATCGTACTGGCGATATTGCTGGCACTCATGCTGGCGCCGGCCGTGCGCCTGCTCAAACTGCTGCACCTGCCGGAAGCGGCGGGTGCAGCGCTGGTGATGTGCGGGCTGCTGGCGTCCGTCGGCACCGGCCTTTATTACCTGGCGGACCCGGCTGCCGAGTGGGTAGACCGCGCACCAGCCATGTTGCGCGAAGTGGAAATCAAGCTGCGCCAGATCAAAAAGCCGGTGGAAAGCGTGCGCCGCGCGACGGAAAAGGTGGAATCGCTGGCGACCGTGCCGGTGGGCCCGAAAACCCAGGAAGTGGTGGTGAAAGAGGCGCCGCTCAGCGCGCAATTGCTGCGCAATACGCAGTCCTTCGCGGTCGGCACAATTTCCACGCTGGTGCTACTGTATTTTTTGCTCGCCTCCGGCGATCTGTTCCTGCGCAAGCTCATGCGCGTCGCCCCCAGTAGCGACGACAGCCAGCGCGCGGTGGAGGTCGGGCGCCGCATCCAGCAGGATATCGGCCGCTATTTCGCGCTGCTGTGCGGCCTCAATATCGCGCTGGGTTGCGTCATCACGCTGGCCACGCATTTGCTCGGCATGCCCAATCCGGTGCTGTGGGGCGTGCTGGTGGGCCTGCTCAATTTCATCCCCTACCTCGGCCCCACGTTAAGCCTGGCCATGCTCACGCTGGCGGCACTGGTAAGCTTCCGCAGCCTCAGCGAGGCGCTTACGGTGCCGGCAGTATTTCTGGCGATAGAATTTTTGAATGGGCAAATCGTCCACCCGCTGGTGGCCGGGCGCATGCTGGCCCTCAATCCGGTGGCGATATTCATCGCTTTCCTGTTCTGGGGCTGGATGTGGGGAATCGCCGGCATGCTCATCGCCGCGCCCTTGCTGGTGGTGCTGAAAGTGTTTTGCGACCACGTGGATCGTCTGGCTTTCCTGGCTGAATTTTTGAGCCGCGATTGAGCCCTCGCCGGCTCGGCTGGCGGCATTGCGCGCCTACCGGCGCGCGAGCACTGGAGTAAAAATGTTCGAAACCATTCCAACCGTTACCCGCGCGCTGCTGATCGCCAATGGCGCGGCCTACCTGATGCAGTTGCTCATCGGCAACTGGCTGGTCGCGCTATTCGCCCTGTGGCCGCCGGGCAGCGGCTGGTTCATGCCCTGGCAGCTCGTCACCTACGCTTTCCTGCACGGCGGCCTATATCACCTGCTGTTCAACTGTCTGGCTTTGTACATGTTCGGCGCCGACGTGGAGCGCGTATTCGGCCATTCGCGTTTTCTGAATTTCTATTTTGTCTGCGTCATTTCCGCCGCTGCCATGCAACTGCTGTTTTCGCTGCTGCGCGGCGGTCCGCCGGTGCCCACCGTGGGCGCTTCGGGCGGGGTGTTCGGCGTGCTGCTGGCATTCGGCATGCTGTTCCCGAACCGCATGATATTGTTGATTTTTCCGCCCATCCCCATGAAAGCCTGGGTATTCGTCACGCTGTACGGCGTGATCGAACTGGTGCTGGGCGTCACTGGGACGGCAGCCGGCGTGGCGCACTTTGCCCACCTGGGCGGCATGCTGGGGGGGTTTCTGATGCTGCGCCACTACGCTTCGCGGCGCCGCTAGGCCTCTCAAGCCTCCGGGCGCTTCAATTTTTTGCGCCACACGCTGGACAAGGCGCCCAGCTTGCTGCGCACCGATTCGCGCTCGTCCGACAGCACGTCGAGAAAATCGGACAAACGTTTGGATTTCATGACGGTGTAGAACGTCACCCAGGTGGTCGTACTCAGTATTCCAATGAAATAGATGAATTTCTGCCAGTCGCTCAGTTCCCCGAGCGACAGCAGATTCATGCCGAAATAGCCGGTCACGGTGGTGCCGATGAGGCCGAACGCCGTCACCACCGTCAGCCGCACCACGGTATTGGCCTGGCGGCGCAGTGAATCCGAATCGAGGTAGGTATCCATGTCCTCGATGCGCTCCTGCACTTCTTGATACAGTTCGGCGGTGCCCAAAAATTCCCGCAGCCGCTGATATAGCTCGCGCGCCTGCGACTGGTCCGAAATGTGGTGGAACCAGTAGCGGTGCGTGAAGCGCAGGAAAATTTCCTTGATCTGGCGAATTTCGCGCTTGAAGCGCTTGACCGATTCCGGGTTCTGGATGTCCAGCCGCTTGAGCGAAAACACCAGCCTATCCGCCATCATGAATAGCGCCGCCTTGTGCATGTGCGGAATCAGGAACAGCAAAAAATACTGGTGGCGGAATTGTTGCAGCAGGCCGCCGCTGGGGGTGTAGAAAAATTTCTGTTGCGCGCTGCCGACCAGCATGAAGCCTTCGCCACAACAGGTATAGCGCGAACCGGGCGGGCCCTCGGCCTGATCGTTCCAGTAGCGGTCATAACAGTGCAGGGCTTCGAATTTGTCGGATTCTGTGCCGCATACCGGCATCACGTTCGGATCGCCGGGCGGCATCACCAAGGTGAGGCGCATGAAATCGGCGCGCGTCAGGGCGCGCGGATCGCCCTCCAGCGCCAGATAGCCCATCACCGGCATGCGGTGATATTCGAGGTGGCGGTAGCGCAACAAGCCCTTGGAGTCGGAGTGGTGCTGCACCATGGGCTGCATGATGAAATCCCAGTGCGCGGCATCGGTCGGGGCACGGAATTCGCACACGTGGCGCAGAAATTTGTCGCGGTTTTCATAGTCGGATACCGCCAGAACCTGACCGTTGGCCCCCAACCATTCCACGGTTTTGGGACAGTGCCCACCGTTGCCGTCGCGTTCCCAGTAAATCGGGTAAGTGCGGCCGAAGCGGAACATGAATTCCTGCGCCAGCTCAAGCGAAATGTTCGACGCGAACAGTTCTATCGTCAGAACGATGATGTCGAGGTCGTAAAAAAAGTACAGGTCGACGTGGGCCACGTCGATCACCAGCGGCGGGCCGTCCTCGTCCGGAAAGGTGCAGCGCACCTGCTGGATGTCTTCGCGGCGGAATACCCGTATGGGCGATTCGGCTGGCGACGACGCGCGCCCGCGCGCATCGCCGTACAGAAAGCGCCGCACGTGCGGCAGAAAGGTTACGAATTCGCTGTAGTGGCGCTGCTGGAACTCACCCGGGTCGCCGGTAAATTCGTCTTCGACCTCGCGCCAGGGATTGTCGGGCGAGCTTACCTGAAGCACTTCCCAGTGATTTTGAATCTGGCTGCTTTCGCGCAGCGGCATCAATTGCAGCGGCCACAGCAATATTTCGCGGAAGTGGCGCACCATGCGCTGAGCATTGTCGTTCGACGCTTCCATGTGCCCTCCTCGGCTCGCGGTGCGCGGGGAGTATAGGCGAATAGAGCGCCGAGCAAAACGCTGACATCCTGCTTGCGCACGAGGCGCTGCGCCACGGCGTCGTGCCGGCGCCTAGCCGGGATCCGGCACTTTCCTATCCTTGCTCAGGAACCGGCGGGACGGCGCCGTGGAAGTGGCCCCGCCAAACCCACCAGATAACGCCCCACGCCCGCAAACAGGCGCTTGGGAAGGAAAACGCGTGGCACCACCGCAATGCGTGCAACGCTCGAATCGCGCAAATTCCCGAACAACGCCTGGCGGCTGGTGGCGAGAAATCCGGCGATGGCAATCTGAGTGGGATCCTGCATGCTGTCTCCTTTCGGTACTTTCTGTGTGGTCGACAAATACCCCTGGCCGGCCCGGCCGGCGTCGTCATTTTTTTGTGCGCGCGGCGCAACATGCGCCCGCGCGTGGCTAGGCCGCTCGCGCGGCCAAGGTCAAAAGTGGTTGCGCGGCCGCTTGTCGCTATACACTTCGCGCCCGGCGTCGCGCACGTCCTTGCGCAGTTGGCGCAATTCGTCCGGCGTCAGCCGGCTACCGTGCGCCTCGCGCTCGGGCGGTGCTTGCAGGGGCATTTCGAACCGGCGCCCCGGCTCCGGCGCGCCGCCACGCGGTTCGGCACCCGCCTGCGCCGCCACAGCGCCGGCCGATGCGCACAGCATGGCAGTCATGATGCATGCCTTGCATTTCATCGAAATTTCTCCAAGCTTGCGGGCGCAGCCCAAGTACCTGCACTCGCCTTACCATCCCCGCAAGAATTGTATCGGCTTAAGCGCCCAGCGTCGCGGCGCCAAAGCCGCGCGCCTGCCTTGCAACGCTGCCTTGCATTGTGCGGCGGCTTTGTAAGCTCGGTATTTTTCGCTTTTCGGCGTTTGTAAAAGATTGTGACGCCGCGTTGCCGCAATCTTGTTGGACTGGCCTGGCACGGGCTAGCATATGCAGCATGGACAAAAACAGAATCCTGGTCGTGGATGACGACCCGCGCCTGCGCGAACTGTTGAATCGCTATCTCGGGCAGCAAGGCTATACGGTCAAGGCAGTGGGCGACGCGCCACAAATGGACAAGGCGCTGTCGCGCGAGTTGTACGACCTCCTGGTGCTCGACCTGATGCTTCCGGGTGAAGACGGCCTCGCCATTTGCCGCCGCCTGCGCGCCCAGAACAATGCGATTCCCATCATCATGCTCACTGCCAAGGGCGAGGACGTAGACCGTATCGTGGGCCTCGAAATGGGTGCCGACGATTATCTGGCCAAGCCTTTCAATCCGCGCGAGCTGGTGGCGCGCATTCAGGCCGTGCTGCGCCGCCAGGGCGCGCGCCCCTTGCCCGGCGCGCCGGCGTCCGAAGACACGGAAGTGGCTTTCGGTTCGGTACGCGTGAATCTGGGCACCCGCATCCTCGAGCGCGGTGACACGGTGACGCAACTTACCACCGGCGAATTTGCGCTGCTCAAGGTTTTGCTGCAGAACCCGCGCCAGCCGCTTTCGCGCGACAAGCTCATGGAACTGGCGCGCGGCCGCGAATACGAAGTGTTCGACCGCGCCATCGACGTCCAGATATCGCGCTTGCGCAAACTGGTCGAAGACGACCCGGCCAAACCACGCTACCTGCAAACCGTGTGGGGCTTCGGCTACGTATTCGTGCCTGACGGTGAAGCCGCCCGCAAGCCCTGAAACTTTTTCCCGTGTACCGCGCGCAGGATAGGGCCGGCCACGCCACGCCGCAGGCATGTTCGTGAAAGCATCCGCCCTGGTGCCGGAAAGTTTGCTGTGGCGAACTTTCCTCGTGCTGGCGTCCCTCATGATGCTGTCCGTGCTGGCCTGGTCGGGCATTTACGCCTGGTTCGAGCGCGAGCCGCGCGCGCGCGAAACTGCCCAGGTGGTGGCCAGCATCGTGAACCTCACGCGCGCCGCGCTACTGGCGTCCGACACCCAGCGCCGCTACGAACTGCTGCGCGACATGGCGGAACGCGAGGCGATACGCATATACCCGGTGGAAAATGGCGAAGCCACCAGCGCCCTGCCGCCCACACCCACCTACCGCCTCATCGAAAGCGAACTGAAGCGCCTGCTCGGCCCGCTCACGCGGGTGGCCGGCACGCGCGAAGGCGTGCCGGGCTTTTATGTGAGCTTTCTGGTCAGCGACAGCGAAAACGAACCGGAGCCGGACGAATACTGGCTGCAGTTGCGCCGCGAACGGCTGGAGCCGGCGGTCGCGCTGGAGTGGCTGGGCTGGGCGGCGGCGGCATTACTTCTGGCATTGGGCGGCGCCTATCTGCTGGTTTGGCGTGTCACGCACCCGCTACGCGATCTGGCGGTGGCGGCGCGTCAGATCGGTCGCGGCAAGCGTGCGATCGAACTGCCCGAGCAAGGCCCGACCGAACTGGTCGAACTGACCCGCGCATTCAATCAGATGTCGGCCGACCTGCGCCAACTGGACGCTGACCGCGCACTGATCCTGGCCGGCATTTCGCACGATTTGCGCACCCCGCTCACGCGCCTCACGCTGGGCATAGAAATGTCCGCCGCAGATGAATTCATGGCCGACTCGATGCGCGCCGACATCGAGGAAATGGATCGCGTGATAGGCCAGTTTCTGGATTTTGCACGCGAGGACGGCGGCGAACCGGCGGTCGAACTGGACGCGGCGGAATTGGTGCAGGATTTGGCCGCGCAATACCAGCGGCGCGGCCTGCCGGTGCTGGCCAGGCTGCCGCCCTCTGCGCCAAAACTATGTGCACGTCCGCTGGCGCTGCGCCGCGTGCTGGCAAATCTGGTGGACAACGCCGTGCGCTATGCCGGCACCGGCAGCAACATAGAAATCGCGCTGGCGGAGCATGGCGCCGTGGTGCGCTTCGAGGTGCTGGATCGCGGCCCGGGCATTCCGCCGGACAAGGCGGAAATCGTGAAACGGCCATTCACGCGGCTTGAACAAGCCCGCACCGGCGCCACCGGCGCCGGCCTCGGGCTGGCCATCGTGGATCGTGTAGTGCACGCCCACGCCGGCAGTTTCGAATTGCTGCCGCGCGAGGGCGGCGGCTTGTGCGCGCGTATCAGCTTGCCGGCGGTCGCGACACGCCGCCGGATGCCGGCGCGCCCTGCCGCTTAATTGGCCGTTCTGGCCGCGGTGCGGTCGAGCAAATCCTGCAGGTTGGTAAGCGACAGCAGGTGAGCGTAAATCAGGCCCAGCCAGCCGCGCCGGAACAGATCGATCACCGCCGCGCTCTGCAGTGCCTGCAGCTTCTGTTCATCCACGACCCAGAACTTTTCCAGGCGAAACTTGCGCCCGTCGCGCAATTCCGCCAGCGCCGACATTTCGCGCATCAGACCGAGTTGATCGAGTTCCTTGCAGAATTCCGCCGTGCGTGAAGCTTCGGCGTGGAAACCCTGCACGAAACCCAGGGCCTGAGTCAGGAAAGCGCCATCCTTGCCTTCGGCGTCGAACAGCGGTTCGCCTTCGTCGCGACTGAAGCCGGCATAACCTTCGTCTATGCACACCATGAGGCGCTCATCGTTCTGCTTGGCGACCACGAATGGATAACGCCGCACGAAAGCCGGCACATAGCGTGCGCGCCAGCCGTCGTCGCCCATGAACAGGTTTTCCCGCTCGCGCATGCCGAGCAGGGCGACTGGCAACAGCCCGTCCTCCTGACGCGCGAACACGATGGGGTATTCATGCGAAGCCGGCGCCAGTTCGGCGGCGGCCAGTGGTACGAAATGGGTGTCGGCGGCAAACTTGTGGCCGGGCTGCGCTTTCAGGCGCAGGTTGCGATGGGTATTGCGGTCGAGCGGGACGATGCGCTCGTAGAAAATCAAGGTGCTCATGATCGCGCTCTGCTTGAAGAAAGCGCGATTCTAACCGCTACGCCGCGGGCAAGGTGCCGGGCAGGTCACGCGCGCCGGGCTTTTTACCGCCGGGCTACGCGCAAATCACTCGCCCGGCGCGGTTTCGAGCGCCTTGCGCACCGCGCGCTCGAACATCGGTGCGTCATCCAGCATTTGCGCATCGCCGCGCTGGAACTGCAGGGCCAGCGCTTCCGGCGTAAGCGACAGGGCGCGCGGCGATTGCGGATTGGTGAACAGGAACAAGCTGCGCCGCGGGCTGATCCATGACAGGCGGCCGCGCGTGCGCTCGCCTTCGCTATTGGTGAACTCGACCCAATCGCCGCGCGCCAGGCGATCGATGCGCGTCATGGGCATTTCGAACCCGGCCGGCAATTCGGCGCTGATGCTGTCGACTTCCACTTCCCCGTCGCCGGTGCGGCTGACGCTGATGCTGGGCACCGTGACAGGCGGCGGCGCGGGCATCACCGGCACCGCGAGTGCGGCGGCATCGGCGGCCGGCATGGCGGCGCCCGGGCGCACCACGCTGGAGTGCAGCAATACCAGTGCATCGAGAAACGCGCGCTTTTCGTGCACCGGTACGTCCATTTCGTCCAGCGACTGGTTCAGGCGGCGCAACAGCGTGGGCAGCAATTGCACGAGTTGTTTACGCTCTTCGGCATTCGCCTTGGGCATCACGCTCCACACCAGATCGGTCGCCGTCTGCAAGGCGAGCTGCCAGGCTTCACCTTCTTCGCCGCCGTTTTCCCAGGCCGCCTGCATGCGATGATTCCAGCAGGCAAGCAGGAACTGGCGCACCACTTCGGGCACACCCGCAGCGGCTTTGGCGGCCATCGCACGATCCGCCGCCTCGGCCGCCAATTCCTTGCGCTCCAGATGTTCGACCAGACGCGAAGAGCGCTCCGCCACTTCCGCTTCGTGTTCAGCCTGATTGGCGAGGAAAGTTTCGAGATCCGACAGCACGGAATCGAAAATCGACAAATCGCTTTCGAATTCGTCCTGGATGCGCGCAATCATGAAACTGAGCTGCACATACAGGGCGTCGTTGTGCCCGATGTTGCGTCCCGCGGCGATGGCCGCGCGCGATATGCCTTCGAGCAGGCGCCGCACCGGGTGGTGACGGCTGGAGAAAAAGCTGCGATCCAGCATCGCCGCCTTGAGTACCGGTATCTGCAGCCGGCCGACCAGAGCTTTGATGGGATCGGCGATCTGTTCGTCATCGAAAATGAAGTCGAACAGCATCGCGATGATATCTACCGTGATCGCGTCCAGCGGCGGCAACTGCTGGCCGGTCTGGCTGTCGCGCAGGTTGTGCAGCACATTGCTCACGCCGGGCAGATCGGCACCGCCCATGCCCAGCGGCGCCGCAGCAAAAGTTCCCGGCAACTGCTGCACGGCGCGTTGCAATGCACTCAGGTTCTGCATGAAATCGGCCGTGGAGGCCGCCAACTGGCCGGCATCAGCACCCATGCCGCCGGGTGCACCGAATCCACCGGGCAAGCCTTCCGCCATGCCGCCGGCCGCAGAAACCTGCCCGCGCAGGCGCGCAAACCAGTCGTCGTCACCCGCGCCGGGCAGCTTGGGCAGGTCCGGCAAATCGCCCGCCTTTTCTGCACTGTCTGCGCGGGATTCGGGGGCGGCGGCATGTTGCGCCGATGCGCGTTTGTCGCCTCGGTGGCCGCGCCGCAAATCCGGCAGCACGTCCATTTCGATCAGGCGGGTATTGAGGTCGCGGTACAGCGAGGAAATTTCTTCCGAAACCTGCTTTTCCAGCAGCTTCAGGAACACCAGACGCATCTGCACGCTGCCTTCGATGCGTTCGCAGGCGCTTTTGAGCCCGGCGCGGACGGCGTCCGGACCGATGGGATTGTCTTCGTCGTTGGGGTTGGGGCGGCCCAATAGCGTGCCGAAACGCTGGCTAAGCGCGAACAAGTCGTCCTCGCAGCGCTCTTTCAGATGCCCGGCCACTTCATTGAGGGCGAGATCCTGCGACAACTCTTCTTCATCGACCAGCTTCAGTTCGTCCAGACTGGTCGCGCCGCGCTTCACGCCCCCGGACAACACACCTTCATAGTGCTTCTGCACCGTGTCGATGAATGCTTCTTCTATGCTGCGCCACTGCACGCGCGCGCGGCCGCGAGCTTCGTCGTACAGTTTGCGGGTATCGCGATCGAGTTCGGCGTCGGCCAGGGTGACCAGTTCTTCTTCGATCTTTTTGAGCATGCCCTCGAGGGAACCGCGCAGGCGGCGCAGCGAGAAATCTTGACAGTCCGTGAGCACGCGGCGCTTGGTACCGGACGGCGCAGCCCGGCGCGAACCGTCCATGCCGGCAGCGGCCGCGAGCGCGGCGCCGAGATTGACGACTTTGTCAGATTTTTGTCCCACGATGCATTCCTTCATCCATTGCACATCAACGAGGGCATGGAGTACAGGCGGCGGGATGGATAGAGGAGCGTATGACGCTCCACACCGGCAATCCCGCTATCCTGGAGCCCTGACCTCGGAACTCTTTAGACCGGAGACTTTGCGTCACCCCCTTTCGGAGGTTTTGCCTTGAGTCGGATCGGTTGAAAATTTTGAGTCTAGTATCGAACTGTCTGTTTCATGCGTCAAGCCATCCGCGTGCTGCGTTTTCGCCGGCCTGTTGCATATGCCTCAGTCCCCGGTATTTTGTAGTCACCCGCCGTGCGCGCCGCGCGGTCGGCCCGTTAAAAATTTCGCAAATTCAGCCTCATGAGCCCAATGCGCGCAACAGCGCTTCCACCTCGTGCGCCGACTCTTCGACACACTGGCGGACCAGATCGTCATCGACGGTGCCGGCCGCAGCATCGCGCATATTCATCTGCTCCGCCTCATCCAGGCGGGACAAAGGATTGCGGCAGGGCGTAATTTCATTTGCACAAAACAACACGTCTGCCAAGGTCGAGGGTGGCAAAGAACCGCCATATACGTCGTGATTGTCGATCACGTCCAAAGTTTCGAAGGGCACACCCATGGATTCGAGTACTGCGCGACCTACGCTTTTGTGCAGACTGAACATCAGCACGCCCAGTTTGGAAGTGGTGTCCAGCATGCGCGGAAAATCCGCCGCCCGCGACAGCAGGTAAAACTGCCCGATGTCATGCACGATGCCGGCAAACAAGGCCTCGTCGGCGCGGCGCGGATCGGGCAGAAAGCGCCGCGCCAGCACATAGGCAAGCGCCGCTACGTTGATGCTGTGGCGCCACAGCGCTTGCGCAATATTGCGAAAGGCTGCCAGTTTTTCCGACCGCACCAATTGCTGCAGAGCCAGCGTGGTGGCCAAAGTGCGCACGTTTTCCACGCCCAGCCGCACCAGCGCGCTGCGCAAATCGGTGATCGCGCGGCCCGAAGTATTGTGCATGGCCGAATTGGCCATTGCCACGACCTTAGCCGCCAATAGCGGTTCCGCCTGCACCAGGCGCACGATGGCGTCGAAACTCAGATCGGGATCGGCCAATTGGCGCCGAAGTTTGAACGCTACCTGCGAGCTGGTCGGAAAATTGAACTGCCCTTTGTCGATTTCAGCCGAGATGGCGCGTATGACGTCATCTACGGCCTGGGGGTGCTTGTCCATCGAACGCTCCGCAAACGCGCGGCGCTGACGCCGCAGACTGGCCGGTATAACGGCTGTTCGGAGCAGAAACTTGAGCGTTTGCAGGGCATTCGCCGACCGCGCGGCGAAGTGCGCGGCAAGCTGCGCCACATGGCAATCTCACGCCGCGACCGCCGGAAAGGCTGAAGTCGCGGCGCGAAACCTGCGGATTTGCGGCTAGAACAGGCTTTCGTCCAGCGCCATAACGGAGGCGCCGCCGTTCATCACACACTGTGCCAAACCTTGCGCCTGACACAGCACGTGCTCGGCAAAAAATCGCGCCGACACGATTTTGGCTGCATAAAACGGGTCACTGCTGCCGGCCGCCACTTTCTGCGCGGCCAGACTGGCCGCGCGTCCAATCTGCCATCCGCCCGCCACGATGCCGAGCAGGCGCAGGAAAGGCACGGCCCCGGCGGAAACGGTTTTCACGTCGCGGCGGAAATTTTCCACGATGTAGCGGCCGGCCGCTTCCGCGGCGTCGATGCCGGGCGCCAGCCGCGCGGCGATACCGGCCAGATCGGCGTCCCCGCTCGCCGCCAGTGCTGCGCAGTCGGCCCGCATGACCGCCACCAGGGCGAACAGGGTGGTACCGGCTTCACGCGCAATCTTGCGACCCATCAGGTCGTTGGCCTGAATTCCGGTGGTGCCCTCATAAATGGTCGTGATACGCGCATCGCGCAGGAATTGCGCCGCCCCGGTTTCTTCGATGAAGCCCATGCCGCCGTGCACCTGTACGCCCAGCGACGCAATTTCGACGCCGGTTTCGGTACACCAGCCCTTGATGACCGGCACCAGCAGATCGGCAAAGGCTTGATTGCGCGCCCGTTCGGTGGCGTCCGGATGGCAGTCCGCGGCGTCGATGGCGGCCGCCACCACCAGCGCCAGTCCGCGCATGGCTTCGGTTTGCGCGCGCATCAGCATGAGCATGCGGCGCACGTCCGGATGGCGAATGATGGCCACCTTCTCCGCGCTGGCTCCGCCCAGTTCCGGCCCCTGCACGCGCTCGCGCGCATATTGCGCAGCCTTCTGGTAGGCGCGCTCGGAAATCGCGATGCCTTCCTGGCCGACCGCGAAACGCGCCGCGTTCATCATCACGAACATGTATTCGAGGCCGCGGTTGGCTTCTCCCACCAGCACACCCTGGGCGCCGCCCGCATCGCCGAATGCCAGCACGCAGGTCGGACTGCCGTGTATGCCCAGCTTGTGTTCGATGGACACGCACTGCACGTCGTTGCGCGCACCCAGGCTGCCATCGGCATTGACCAGAAATTTCGGCACCACGAATAGCGAAATGCCCTTCACCCCGGGCGGCGCATCCGGCAAACGCGCCAGCACCAGGTGAATGATGTTTTCGGTCAGGTCGTGCTCACCATAGGTGATGAAAATTTTCTGGCCAAAAATGCGGTAAGTTCCGTCGCCTTGCGGTTCGGCACGCGAGCGCACGGCGGCAAGGTCGGAGCCGGCCTGCGGCTCGGTCAGATTCATCGTGCCGGTCCATTTTCCGGCGATCATGTTGGGCAAATAGGTTTGCTTGACTTCCGCGCTGCCGTTCAGTTCGATCGCTTCGGTCGCGCCTATGGTGAGCATGGGGCACAGCGCGAAGGCCATATTGGCGGATTTCCACATTTCCGCCACCGCCGCCGATACCAGTTTGGGCATGCCCTGCCCGCCGTATTCTGGATTCGAGCCCAGCCCGCACCAGCCGCCATCGACAAACTGCTGGTAGGCGTCGCTCCAGCCCGGCGGCGTGGTGACCTGTCGATCCGCCCAGCGCGAACCATTCGTGTCGCCCGCCCGATTGATGGGCGCGATCACGTTGGCGGCCAGTTTGGCCGCTTCTTCCAGCACGGCATCGACCAGATCGGGCGTGAATTCTTCGTAACCGGGCAGCGCCGCGACACGGTCATAAGCGGCAAGTTCGTGGATTGCAAATTGCAAATCGCGCAGCGGCGCGGAATAGGTCATGTCGTGGTCTCCGGTTTTACTGATTATCGAGGTAGATGCGATCGTCGAAAGTGCTTACCCATTCCGGGCGATAGACGACCATGAGGGTTACTACCATTCCTGTCAGCCAGGCTTCGGAAAAACCCAGCAGCAGGAAAAACATCGCGTATTCGCTAAGCAAAAAATCGAACGCATAGGCCCCCGACAGCAGCAATACGGCATTGGATGCACCGCCCACTGCCGCCACCGAAAGCGCGGCGCCAAAAAAGCCGTTGCAGAATATATACACGAACAGATGGTGCGGCAGCCGCCGCGCAACCAGGGTCATGATGGCCCAGGCCGCAAATACTGGCGCCACCGCCATGACGAGGTAATTGAGCCCGAACGACACCCAGGCCGTTTCCCCATTGAAGGTAATGGCAGCAAGCACCATCGCCAGGCCGATCAAGGCCAGTTGGCGACCGGCCACCAGGGTGAGCAGCATGCCGCCCAGCAGATGCAGGTTGAGGCCCGGACGCACGCCGGCACGCATGCTCCACAGCAAAGCCAGCGCCACCACGGCGCCCAGCCACACATTGAGATGGCGGCTATCGGCCAGCCACTTCCAGGGCGCTTTCCAGAGCGCCCAGCCGAGCACGGCCAGCGTTCCGGCAAAACCGAACAGATACCAGCCGCCGGAAAATAGGGTCGCAGGAAAATTCAAAACCAACCTCGGACACGCGCGAGTGCCAGGCCGCGAAGCGCGTGCGGCCTGACCGAATTTCGTACCGCCATGCTTACAAGTATGGCATTCACCTCGCGCCCGCGCCGCGCGATGCGCAGGGAACCGCTCGGCGCATCAGTCCCAGCGCGGCGGGCGCTTGTCGATGAACGCATCGATGCCTTCCTGGGCCGCATGGTCTCCCATGTTGCAGGCCATGGTTTCGGCGGCATATTGATAAGCGCCTTCCAGCCCCATTTCGATCTGGCGGTAAAACCCCTCCTTGCCGCGCGCGAGTGAAATGGCCGGCTTGGACACCAGATTGGCCGTCAGTTGAGCCACCGCGGCGTCAAGTTCCGCCGCCGGTGCAATGCGATTGATGAGGCCCAGTTCGCGCGCGCGCGCTGCCGTGATGAAATCGCCGGTACTGAGCATTTCGAACGCCGCCTTGCGACCTATGTTGCGCGCCAGGGCAACCGCCGGGGTGGAACAGAACAGGCCCAGATTGATGCCCGATACGGCAAATTTGACGTGTTCAGCGGCCACCGCCAGGTCGCACTGGGCCACCAGCTGGCAGCCCGCCGCGGTCGCCACGCCCTGCACCTTGGCGATGACCGGCTGCGGCAACTGGGTAATCAGCGTCATGAGGCGCGCACATTCGGAAAACAACTGGCGCTGAAATTCCGGCGACGAATCGGAGCGCATTTCCTTGAGGTCGTGGCCGGCGCAAAACGCCTTGCCGGCGCCGGTAATCACCACCACGCGCACCGAGGCATCGGCGCGTATGGCTTGCAGTTCGGCGGTCAGTTCCGCCAGCAGCGCACGCGAAAGGGAATTAAACTGTGTCGGGCGATTCAGGGTGAGCGTGGCGACGCCAGCGGCATCGGCACGCAGCATTATCGGCTCATCGGCCTGCGGTACTGCACTCATGGAAATTTCTCCTCGGCTTTGTGGCAAGGCTGTCTGAGCGGCAAACCCGCAACCCGCTGCGGCAGATTTTACCGGCCGCACCCATTCGATGTGTGGCGAATTTGCGCGGCATGGCACGGTAGGCGCCCGCCACCCAGGGCAGGCACTTCAGACACTGGAACACAGCTTGCCGATTTCCGCCGGCTGGGTCGATAACCAGCTTTGTAACGCCGTGGCAGCCGCCGCTGCGGAGCGGCCCAGCGCTTCCGCGCCGCCGCGCGGATCGGCACTTGCGGCCGGCTCGGAAAGTCGAAATGCCTTGCGCGCCAGCATGCGCTCCGCCTGGGCCGACAACAAAGTGGCTCGCAGCGCCATTTCAGCGTGGCTAGCCGTGGCGGAATCGAAGGTGTGGATGAATTCATCCAGCTCGATGCGCAGCCGGCAGCCCGCCGCGCCAGCCGCATTGCCAAGCAGCGCGCGGCGCAGGCCGCGTTCCAGCAATTCGCCGGGCGCTGCCGCCCAACGGCTTTCGGCGTAGGCAAAACGCCGCGCCGGATCGAGGTAGGCCAGGCGATATTGCAGGGTCGGGGTATCCAGCCAGCTTGGCGCCGCTACGTCCAGCGCGCGCAGGGCCAGCGCAGGCGCGGCATCCTGCGCCAGCGCGGGGCCGAAATCCAATACCGCGGCCGGCTTGGCCGCGTTTCGGCCCAGACAGCCGGCAATCAGGCTTGCCGCCAGCAATACCGCCACCACCCGGCCCAGACCAGACCGGCCAACATGCGAACGTGCGAACGCCTTTCTCACGGTTTCGGCTCCACATAACCGGTTTCGCCCGGACCGGGCAGGCGCGGGCCGTGCCCGAATATGAGCGCCTGCGGTGAATTTTCGAGTTCGCTCAGCACGCGCCCGAGCTGGCGCGAATTGCGATTCAGGTCGGCCACCAGGGCATTGACGCGCGGCAAGGTACTGCCGGCGATTTCCCCACCGGCTTCGCTGCTCAACGCATCAAGGCGGCCGCTTACCGCGTGCAGCGATTGCACCAGGGCTTTCAGTTCGTCGGCCAGCGGCGGCACGGCGCCAGCGCTACGCTCGACATGGGAGAGCACGCGATTGACGCGTTCGACATTGTCATCGCTCAACACCCGCCGCGCCGCCGCGGACAACTCCGGCAGGTCGCGCGACAGGCGCGTGAGGTCGGCCGTCACGGCTTCCAGGTTGCCCAGCATGCGCGCCAGCTTGTCGGTATTTTCCGGCGCCGCGACGGCATTGGCGCGCGCGAGCAACTGACGCAATTGCTCCACCACCTCGCCGGCACGCACCGCCAGCGTATCGAACATGGAACTTTCCAGATTGAGGCGCGGCGGCTCCTCGCCCACGCCTTCCAGCGGGCGCGGATCTTTGCCGTCGTCGCTCAGCAGCACGTAGGCAAGCCCGGTCACCCCCAGTTGATTGATCTGGGCGCGCGTGCCCTGGGTTACCACGGCCCACTCGGGCAGGCTGACGCGCACGAAAATTTCGCGCACATCCTGCGGATTGAGGCCTATATCCACCACCTTGCCGATGCGCAAGCCGCGGTAGCGCACCTGGCCCTGCAGGGTAAGCCCGCTCACATTGCCGCGCGCGACCAGCAGGTAATCGCGCATGGGCTCGCGCTTGCCGGTCATCCACCACACGCCGGCGAGCGAAAAAACGCCCATCGCGATCACGAATACGCCGGCAAGCAAGGCATGGGAACGGTTTTCCATGGCGCTCAGTGAGGCCCCCGCACGCGCATTCCGGGCGCGAAAAAATTGCGTATGAACGGATGATCCATCGTGACGATTTCGTCCAGACTGCCGTGCGCAAGTATACGTTTTTCGGCCAGTACGGCCACCCGGGTGGCAAGTGCCGCCAGGGTATCCAGATCGTGCGTGACGAATACAACCGTCAGGCCCAATTGTTCATGCAGCAGTTTGACGAGGTGCACGAATGCCGCGGAGCGGTCGGGGTCCAGACCGGCGGTCGGCTCGTCCAGCAACAGCAGTTCGGGCTCCAGCGCCAGCGCGCGCGCGAGCGCGACCCGTTTCACCATGCCGCCGGACAGCTCGGCCGGCATGAGCGGCGCGTGACGCGGCTGCAATTCGACCATCGCGAGCTTGAGCAGCACCAGTTCGCGGATGAGGTCCTCATCGAGCAGCTGCAGTTCGCGCATGGGAAAAGCGATGTTGTCATACACGCTGAAGGCGGAAAAAAGCGCGCCGTGCTGAAACAACACGCCGAAGCGGCGCCGCAGTGCGCGCGCCGCGATCGGGTCAGGGCTGGCAAGCGGCTGCCCGAATAGTTCGACACTGCCGCGGCTGGCCGTGCCCAGACCGATCAATTCGCGCAACAGGGTGGTTTTGCCGCTGCCGGAGCCGCCCACCAGCGCCACCACTTCGCCGCGCGCAATGTCCAGATCGAGCCCGCGATGTATCCAGGCGCCGCCCAGCCGGGTATGCAGGTCGCGCACGCGCACCACGGACTCGCTCATCGCAGTATCCCCACGCCGCGCGTGGCGATCGCGATGAGGGAATCGGCAAAAATCACCAAGGTGATCGCCGCCACCACCGAAGTGGTGGTATTGGCGGCCAGGCTTTCGGTATTGGGCCGCACGCGCAAACCGAAGTGGCAGGCCGTCAGCGCGATGATCAAGCCGAACACCACGCCTTTCACCGCGCCGATGTACAGATTGACCGACGGCACCACGCGCGGCAAGGTCGCCACGAAAAAGCCCATGTCCAGATCGAGTTGCACTTGCGCCGCCAGCATGCCGCCAAACAAGGCCACGGTCGAGGTCCACACCACCAGGAGCGGCATGGCCAGCACCAGCGCTGCCACTTTGGGCAGCACCAGCCGCAGCGTGCGCGAAATACCCATGGCCGCCAGCGCGTCGATTTCCTCAGTAACGCGCATCACGCCCAGTTGCGCCGTCATGGCCGAGCCGGAGCGGCCGGCCACCAGCACCGCCACCAGGAGCGGGCCTAATTCCCGCACGATGCCTATGCCAAGAATATTGACGATGTACTGGTCGGCACCGAAATTGGAAAGCTGCAAGGCAGACAGATAGGACAGCACGACACCGATCAGAAAGCCCACCAGCGCCGTCACCGGCATGGCCTGTACGCCGGCTTTGTACACATTGGCCGAGGTTTCGGCGAAGGGAATGTCGGATGGGTGGCGCGCCAGATGCAACACGTCAAGCGCCAGTTGGCCGAGCAGCCACGCCACATCCACCAGTTGCCGCCCGAAGGCAAGCACACGCCCACCCAGGCGCATGAGAGGCGCCAGAGGCGATTCCGGCGGCGGCACCGCGCGCGGCCCCACGCCATAGCGCTCGAGGCGTTCGAACCAGGCGCGCGTCGCCCCATCCATGCTGATTTGCGCCGGCAGGTGGTAGCCCCAGGCGCGCCACAACATGATCGCGCCAACCGAATCCAGCGCCTGCAAATCGTCCAGATTCCAGGCCGAGGCAGAAGCGGCGGCACTGCGCAGTTCGGCCAGCAGTCGCGGCATGTCGGCAGACAGGCCGGCCAGCGTCCAGGCGCCCGCCACCTTGGCTAGCGCCTCGCCCTCCCCCGGCACATTCAGCATTTGTATCGATGCCGACACGAGCATCCCTTGTCACCAACCGTGTTGTTGGTAGCGTCCTGGTCCAGCCACGGGGCACAGGCAGCACTAGATTTATGCTGCCGATTATATGCGCCGCAAAGACGCCGGGGACAGGCCGCGCCAGCGGCGCATTCCCCGACCGGCTAAGATCGCAAATCTCCACGCCAACGACATGGTTCCGATGAGCAAACTATGCGCAACGCAAGCCCTGCGCGCGCACCCCACCACGCCCGAAGCCGCCGTGCGCGTCTTTCAAGTCGGGCTATGGCGCGATGCCTGCGGCGCCCTGCTGCTGGAATATCAGCTGCGCGCCGACCTGACGCAGATTCGGCTCCCTGCGCCCGGGCCGGGCGCTCGCGCGGACGAGCTATGGCGCCATAGCTGTTTCGAGGCATTTTTAGCGCCGGCGGGGGCACCCGACTACCACGAATTCAATTTTTCGCCCTCGCATGCCTGGGCCTGCTATGGCTTCAGCGACTATCGCCAGCGCGCGGCGGGCGCGCCCGCGGGCCAGCCGCGGCTTTATTGGCAGTTCGGCACCGACTGCTTGTGGCTGCGTGCATTCATAGCACCGGACATGTTGCCGCGGGCTGGCGCGGACGGCCGCTGGCAGATCGGACTTGCCGCGGTGATCGAAAATCGCGCCGGCGGGCTTTCTTACTGGGCGCTGCAACATGCCGCTGCCAAGCCGGATTTCCATTTGCGTGCCGGTTTCGCGCTAGCATTGCCGGCCTTCGCAATGCCCTCCGCCCAGCCATGAAATTCGGCCTAGACCGCCTGCTCGCCGACCATGCCTTGCGCCGCCGCCTGGGCGGCCGCCGCGTTGCGCTGCTGGCCCATCCGGCATCCGTCACGCCGGAATTGACGCACGCCCTGGACGCGCTGGCGGCCTGCCCGGAAATCCGGCTGACGGCCGCTTTCGGCCCACAACACGGCCTGCGCGGCGACAAGCAGGACAACATGATGGAGTCGCCCGACTTCGCCGACCCCAGCCTGGGCATACCGGTATTCAGCCTGTATGGCACGGTGCGCCGCCCCACGCCGCACATGCTCGAGCAGTTCGACCTTTTACTGGTGGATTTGCAGGATGTAGGCTGCCGCATTTACACCTTCATCACCACCTTGCTGTACGTGCTGGAAGCCGCAGCCCGGCATGGCAAGACGGTGTGGGTACTGGACCGCCCCAACCCGGCCGGGCGGCCCGTGGAAGGATTGAGCCTGCGCCCCGGCTGGGAAAGCTTCGTCGGCGCCGGGCCGCTGCCGATGCGCCACGGCCTCACCCTGGGCGAACTGGCGCGCTGGTTCATCGCCCACTACCAGCTGGACGTGGACTGCGAAATCATCGCCATGGAAAACTGGCAGCCAGCCGCCGCGCCAGGCTGGGGCTGGCCCCTGGAAACGCGCAGTTGGGTGAACCCCAGCCCGAATGCGCCCAATCTGTCCATGGCACGCTGTTACGCCGGCACCGTCATGCTGGAAGGAAGCACGCTGTCCGAAGGGCGCGGCACCACACGGCCGCTGGAGCTGTTCGGCGCGCCCGATCTGGATGCCGGCGCGCTGCTGGCGGAAATGCAGCGTCTGGCGCCGCAGTGGCTGGCTGGCTGCAGCTTGCGGCCGTGCTGGTTCGAGCCCACCTTCCACAAGCACGCCGGCAAGTTGTGCGCCGGCCTGCAAATTCACGTGGACCACCCCGGCTACAAGCACACAGAATTTCGGCCCTGGCGGCTCATGGCGCTGGCGTTCAAGGCGCTGCGCCGCTTGCAGCCGGATTACCCGATCTGGCGCGACTTTCCTTACGAATATGAATTCGAGCGGCGTGCCATCGACCTCATCAATGGCTCGCCACTACTGCGCGACTGGGTGGATGACAGCGCCGCCTGCCCGGCCGATCTGGACGCGCTCGCCGGCACAGACGAGCGCGCCTGGCTGACCGAGCGCGCGCCGTATCTGCTTTACTGAACGCCCCTCAGGCCGGCTGCGCGCCTTCGTGGCGCGCACGCACGCGCAATTCGCGCCCGGCCAGTGCCCACTGGCGCGATTCGTCTTCGAGCGATGCCGTCGTGAGCGGCGAATTGGCCAACCAGCCCGCATCCACCTGGACCTGAAATCCATTCGCCGTACGTGACACGGTCAGCGGCGGCCGGCCGCTTTCGTCGCGCGCGCGGTGCGCCAGGGCGGCCAGCCGCAAGCAGAAAATGAGCAGCCAGTCTTCGGGCAGCGGATCGAGCGCCAGCACGCGTTCCAGCTTGCCGCGATGGCCCAGCACGATGCGCGCCATGCGGGTCTGATCGCGCCGCGAAAAGCCCGGCATGTCTGCGTTGCCGAGAATATAGGCGCTGTGCTTGTGATAACCGGTATGCGCCACCGATATGCCGATTTCGTGCAGCCGGCCGGCCCAATTGAGCATCTGCACGTCACGCTGCTGGGCATCGCCGTTACCCGGCACGAGCTGCCGGTACAAAGCCAGCGCGGTATCGGTCACCCGCTCGGCCTGGCGCGGATCGACCTGATAGCGGCGCATGAATTGCTTCACCGTGGCGGTGCGCAAATCGTGGTGGTGGTAGCGGCCCAGCAAGTCGTACAGCACGCCCAGCCGCAGCGCGCCTTCGGAAAAGGTCATGCGTTCCAGATTGAATTCCTGCAGCACACCGGACATGATGGCAAAGCCGCCCATCAGCACCGGCAGCCGGTCCGGTTTCATGCCGGCCAGTTCGATGCGGCTCACGTGACCTGCGCGCAGCAAGTAGCTGCGCAGGCGCTCCATGCCGTCGCGCGTAATGCAGTCCTGCGCCCAACCGCTCTCCGCCATCACGTCGACCAGGGCCTTGGCGCTGCCGCTCGATGCCACGGCTTCTTCCCAGCCGATCTGGCGATATTCATGGGCGATCGCCTGCAATTCGCGCCGGGCGGCCAATTCGGCCTCGCGCAGGCCACGCTTGTCTATGCGGCCTTCCGGGAAAAACCGCATGCTGAACCCCACACAGCCCATGTAGAGCGATTCCAGCGCGAGCGGTTCGAAATTGCGGCCGATGATGAATTCCGTCGAGCCGCCGCCGATATCCACCACCAGTTGTTGCCGCGATGGATCGGGCAGCGTGTGTGCGACGCCGACGTAAATGAGGCGCGCTTCTTCGCGCCCGCCTATCACCTCGATGGGGAAACCCAGCGCGGATTCGGCCTGCACCAGAAATTGCGGCGCATTTTTGGCGACGCGCAAAGTATTGGTGGCCACCGCGCGCACCGCACCCGGCTCGAAGCCGCGCAGGCGTTCGCTGAAGCGCGCCAGCGCTTCGAGCGCGCGCAGTTGCGAGGCGCCGTCCAGCGTTTTGTGAGGGGTAAGGCCGGCCGCCAGCCGCACCGATTCCTTGAGGCCGTCGAGCGGGTAAATCTGGTCATCCACCACGCGCCCCACCTGCAGGCGGAAACTGTTGGATCCCAGATCAACCGCCGCGATCAATTCGTAGCCCATCGCCTGCACCCGGATCGAAACCGAAGCAGTGTAGCATCGGCAAAGCGCTTTCCCGGCGGGCAATAATCGTGCCGCGCTGGCCGGTGCGCAGCGCCTGCGTCGCGCGCCTGAGGCTCAGACCTTGCGCGCGGCAGCCCGCGTCTGGCGCAACGCACCCAGAATGCGGCCGGCCACTTCGGTCAGCGGGGCGGTTTCGCACAGGGCACCGATCAGCGCGGCTTCGCGCGGCATACCATACACCACGCAACTGGCTTCATCCTGGCCTATCGTCCAGGCGCCCGCACGCTTCAAGGCCAGCATGCCTTGCGCGCCGTCCTTGCCCATGCCGGTCAAAATGGCGGCCACGACATTGGTTCCTGCCGCCGTGACGGCAGAATTGAACAGCACGTCCACCGCCGGCCGATGACGATTCACCGGCTCCGAGGCGGACAACTCGCAGGCATAGGCGCCGGGACCATTGCGCCGCACCGACAGATGCGAATGCCCCGGTGCCAGATAGGCCGTGCCGGCCTGCACGCGCTCGCCGTGTTCGGCCTCCTTGACGCGCAGTGCGCATAGCCCGTCGAGCCGGCGCGCGAAACTGGAGGTAAACATTTCCGGCATGTGCTGCACGATAAGCACACCGGGCAGGTTGGCCGGCAGGCGCGACAGCACTTCCTTGATCGCTTCGGTGCCGCCGGTGGAGGCGCCGATCAGTATCAATTTGTCGTGGCCTACCCCGGCCGGCAGCAAATCCTGACTTGCCGCCGGCTGGTTGGCGGCCGGCTGGGCGCGCGCGCGCAGGCGCGAACGGGCAGCGTAGGCGGCGCGCAATTTGTCGTGTATTTCGTCGGCGTAGTGCTGCAACTGTTCGGCGGCCGATACCTTGGGTTTGGCGACGAAATCGACCGCGCCCAATTCCAGCGCCTGCAGGGTGGTTTCAGACCCGCGCTCGGTAAGCGTGGAAATCATGATGACCGGCGTAGGACGCAGGCGCATCAGGCGCGAAAGAAATTCTATGCCGTCCATGCGCGGCATTTCGACGTCCAGCGTAAGCACGTCTGGATTGAGCTGTTTGATCATTTCACGCGCCACGAGCGGGTCGGGCGCCGCGCCCACGACGTGAAAATCCGGCGAGCTTTCAATCACGCGTGACAACACCGCGCGCATTACCGCGGAATCGTCTACGACCAGAACCTTGATGACTGACATATGTTTCCCTGTCGGGGTATCACCCAAATATCAGCGCGGCCGTGCCGCCCCTGGCGGCAGCCACCGGGCCGGCCCGCCTTGCATGCACATGCCAACCAGGCCGGCTGAATAAACCAGCCGGCGTTCAACCGAATAGTTCCACATCGCCAGATACCTTGTCGCGTTTAAGTCTGGCTTCGTAATCGCGCTCGCGCCGCACGAGTGTGTCGTTGTGCACGCGCACGAGTTTTTTCACCAGCACCCGTCCGGTGGTTGGAAAGAAATAGACCTTGCGCGGATAGATATCCAGCAAATCCTGCGCGACGAGAGAAATGTTTTCCTTTTTCAGATAGTTCAGAACGAATTCCGAATTGCGCTCGCCGACGTAACTTTGCGACATCGACGCCAGCACGCGTGCCCCGCCAAACACTTTGGCCTCCAGATTGTTGCGGCGTGCGCCGATTTTCAGCAACTGATTGACCAGCATTTCCATTGCATAGACGCCGTAGCGGCCGGAACTGGACAACAGGTCGTCGGTATTGTCCGGCAGCATGAAGTGGTTCATGCCGCCCACGCCGCGTTCGCGGTCGCGCAGGCAGGCCGCGACGCAGGAGCCCAGCACCGTCACGATCACCATATTGGTGGTCGTGACATAGAACTCACCCGGCAGAACTTTCGCCGCTTCAACCTGAAATGTGCGATCGAAATAGCGGTTTTCCGCCAGGTGTTCCAGGTAGCCAGGATCACTCGCCACTTGCGTCAGTGCGGGCATAGACGGTCTTCCCAAGTGGGCGGAACAGGTCGGCTGCGTGGGCGAAACTTTCCGAATGCCCCGCGTAGAGCCGGCCATCGCGCTTGAGCAGGGGCCGGAACCGCGTGAGAATTTTGTGCTGCGTCGGCTTGTCGAAATAAATCATCACATTGCGACAGAAAATGATGTCCAGCGGCGTCGTGATGTTCCAGTTCGAATCGAGCAGATTGATGCGCCGGAATTCGATCAGGCGGCGCAATTCCGGCCGCACCCGCACGCGCCCGGCCTGCGCCCCGGTGCCTTTCTGAAAGAAGCGCTGCAGCCGCTCGCGCGACAGGCGCTCGACACGCTCATCGCCGTACACCGCCTGCTCCGCCTGGGCCAGTACCGCGGTGTCCAGATCGCTCGCCAGTATGCGCACCGGCGGGTCCAGGCGGCCCCAGGTTTCGCAGGCCGTGATGGCGATCGAGTAAGGTTCTTCGCCGGTCGAACTGGCGCAGCACCACACCGTCACCGGCTGCATGCCGTTGCTTTTGATGTACTTGGCGAAACTGTCGAAATGGTGCGCTTCGCGGAAAAAGCTGGTCAGATTCGTGGTGAGCGAATTGACGAACGTTTCCCATTCTTCGGCGTCGTTGGCTTCCAGGCGCTTGATGTACTCGGTAAAGCTGCGATCGCCGCGTGCGCGCAACCGCCGCGCCAGACGGCTGTACACCATGTCGAATTTGACCGGCGCCAGCGCGATGCCGGCGTGATCGTAAATGAGCTTGCGTATGCGCTCGAAATCGTCGCGCGTGAAGGCGAATTCGCGCCTCCCGTCCGCCGCCCCGGCGTCGCGCGCGGCGGCGCCGGGGCTGGCCGCTTGCCGCGGCGCGGAAGCAGTGCGTGCGTTCATTTCAGAACTCTTCCCATTCGTCGTCAGCGCTTGCTGGCGGCATGGCACGGCCGCCGCCAACCGCTACCGCCTTGGCGGGTGGTGCTTTGGGCGGCGCCGCGGCGGCGGCAGGCAGTTTTTTCACCACCGCCGAGCTCGCCGGCGCGCTGCCGAAACTGCCGTCGAGCTTGAATATGGCGACCGTTTGCGACAGTACGGTGGCCTGTTCTTCCAGGCTTTCCGCTGCCGCAGCGGCCTGTTCGACCAGCGCGGCGTTTTGCTGCGTCACTTCGTCCATCTGGCCAACCGCCTGCGTCACCTGCTCGATGCCGCTCGCCTGCTCGCGTGAAGCGGCAGCGATGTCGGCCACCAGCGAGCCGACCTGGCGTGCGCTGGATACCATTTCGTCCATCGTGCCGCCCGCGGACTGCACCAGTTTCGCGCCTTGTTCCACTCGCTCTACCGAATCCGCGATGAGCGTCTTGATTTCTTTCGCCGCCTGCGCGCTGCGCTGAGCAAGGCTGCGAACCTCGCTCGCCACCACCGCGAAACCGCGTCCCTGCTCACCGGCGCGTGCCGCTTCCACCGCCGCATTGAGCGCCAGGATGTTGGTCTGGAAGGCAATCGAGTCGATCACGCCGATAATGTCGGCAATTTTTCGGCTGGATTCCTGTATCGAGCCCATGGTGCCGACGACTTGTTTGACCATGTCGCCGCCGCGCGTCGCCACGCTATTGCTGCTTTGTGCAAGCTCATTGGCAGAGCGCGCGTTCTCGGCGTTCTGCCGCACCGTCGCGTTGAGTTCTTCCATCGAACTGGCGGTTTCCTGCAGGCTGGATGCCTGTTCTTCCGTGCGCGCCGACAAATCGGTATTGCCGGCAGCGATTTCCTTGGCCGCGGTATTGATGGCTTCGGTGGATTCCTTGATGCGCCCGACCACTTCGCGCAGGCGCTCGACGGTGGTGTTGGCGTCGCTCTTCAACTGGCCGAAGGTACCCGCATAGTCGGCTTCGATTTTTTCCGACAGCACGCCGCGCGCAATGGCGTTCAGTACGCGCCCCACATCCTGCAGCCCTTTCGACACCAGGTCGACCAGGCTGTTGATGCCTTCCGCCTGCGTGCGCATGAAGCCCTGCTTGTTCGCAAGTTCCAGACGGCGGGTGAAATCGCCCTGCACCGCGGCGCCCATCAGGCCCGACAATTCGTTTTCGATCGCAATTTCGGCGGTGCGGTCCAGCCACTCGACAACCGTACCGACACGCCGGCCGACATCGTCCACCACCGGCACCACGATCAGGCGGAAAGTATTGGGACCGACCTTGATTTCCGTCCGGTAAGGCGCTTTAAGACCCGCGATCAACGAACGCTGGTGCGCCGGATTTTTGTGGAACTGGTCGATGTTGGCACCGATGAGCTTATCCACCGAGAAGGTCGGAAGCACCTGCTTGAGCGCCGCTTCCTTGACAGAGAGCATTTCGACCAGCGATTCGTTGGTGTAGATGATGTTGCAGTCGGCGTCGGCCAGCATCACGTTGGTCGAGCATTTGTCCAGGCCAGCCTTGACGCGGATGGCTTCTTCGGCGATGCGGCGCGACTCGGCAACGTCATAACCGACCTTGGTCTGCATGGAGCGCGCGGCGTCGAGAATGGCCGCCAGCTCATCGCGGGCATAGTCGGTCAGGTTCTTGTCCATGCGCCCTTCGGCGATGGCATTGATGAAGTCCGAGCCTAGCCGTATCGGTTGCATCAGCCGGCGCACGATGTACACGGACAACAGCACCAGCATGAGCGCGCCTGCACCCAATACCGCCAGGGCGGAGCCGGATAGTCGCGCCTGCCGCGTCAGGGCGTCATTGCTGGCAATGCCGGCCTGTTTGAGCTTGAGATCGACAATGTCGCTCAGCTTGCCCGTAAGCGGGTCTATCGCGGGGTACATGTCTTTCGCGGCATACTCGCGCAGGCCGTCGCGATCGTGCGCCTCGAGCAGTTTGCGCATCTGCGCGACCGACGCATTGGCTGCCTGCATCAAATGCTGCGCTTCGTCGGCGACCTTGCGCTCCTCACCCTGCGGATCGCCGGCAATGTATTCGGCCCATTTGCTTGCGGTCGTTTTCTGCGCGCTTTCGACATTGGCGATGGCGGCATCGAAACCAAGGGCGCCGTCGCGGGTTTTGTGCGCCGTATCGACGATGTTCACTGCATACATGTCGGAAACGACTTTCAGGCGTTCGAGCGGTGTTACCCCCTTCTGCGCCAGCGCCGCAACCTCGCTGGCGGCTTCGCTCATGCCGTATTGCCCTATGCCGGCCACCACGCCGGCCACGACGCCCAGAACGCCCAGCATGGCATACAACTGCCCGCGCAAGGTGTTCAGGCGCAGCATGCGCACGAGCTGGCCGGCACCGGCCTTGACCACTTTGCCGTCGCGGATTTCAAGGCCTTTCGCCTTGCCGTCGCGAAACAGGGCATAGGCGGCGTCAGCCGCCGCGACGGCGTCGCGCGCCGGGCGCGTACGTACCGACATGTAGCCGATGATGCGGCCGCCTTCGCGTATGGGTGCGGCATTGGCCACCACCCAATAATGGTCGCCGTTCTTGCAGCGGTTCTTTACCAGGCCGGTCCAGGGACGGCCTTCCTTGAGCGAATTCCACAGATCCTCGAATGCTTCCTTGGGCATGTCGGGGTGGCGCACGATGTTGTGCGAAGTCCCGATCAGTTCCTTTTCGGTAAAACCGCTAATTTCGATGAAATCGCGATTGATGTAGGTTATTACGCCCTTCAGATCGGTTTTCGACACGATCGTCATACCGTCGCGCATCTCGACTTCGCGTTGTGTCACCGGCATGTTGAGTTTCATCTATATACCCTTCGCAGTGAGGTTCTTTGCGTATTACGGCACGCGGCGGCGCGGCTGAAGGGGCGCGCGCATGCCTTTCGGTTGGGCCGGACAGGCCTGCAACAGGCGGGGAAAAGTTTGTCCCATTGTGCTTACGCGTTGGGCACAGGTAACTGCGAGCGCGCAGCGCGCGCGCCGTCGGCCGCGCCCAGATGGGACCGCTGCCGGTCGGCAGGCCGGCCTAAGCAAGCGCGGGCGTGAGGCCGTGCCTCCGCCGCGCCAGGGTGGTGACACCACATCAGGACCGAGCATGCAGGCAAACTTCATGTGCGGGCCCCGCACGGCTCATATTGCCGCGCGGGTTCGGCAAAACTGGCGGGCCTTAGTGTACCGGCGCGTCCACCAGCGCCATGTCCGGCGAAAGCATCAGTTTTTCTATATCCACCACGATGAGCATGCGTTCGTCCAGCGTGCCCAGACCGACGATGTAGCGCGTATCGACCTGCGCGGCAAAATCCGGCGCCGGACGTACCTGCGAGGACGCCAGGGCGATCACGTCGGACACGCTATCGACCACCACCCCCACCACGCGCTTGCCCACATTCAGAATGATGGTGACGGTGAATGGCGTATATTCCACGCGCCCGACGCGGAACTTGATGCGCAGGTCCACCACCGGCACGATGATGCCGCGCAGGTTTATCACCCCCTTGATGAACTCGGGAGCATTGGCGATGGTCGTCACGGCGTCATAGCCGCGGATTTCCTGCACCTTCAGAATATCTATCGCATATTCTTCGGCACCCAGGCGGAAGGTCAGGTATTCCTGGGCGTAGCCGCTGTCTTCGGGGCTTTCGCTGCGTGCGGCTTGAACTTCGAGAGCATGCTGCATGTGGTTTCTCCTTGAACCGGACCTTGGTACTAACGGCCTTTGTGCGGCGGGCTTGAGTCCGCGGCGGACGGATCCGCGCGACGAGCAATGCCCGGCAGCGCGCCGCAGCAGGCGCTGCCGAAGTGCTGTTTGGAAAGAAATTGCGAGCTGGCGGATGGATCTGCCGGCAGCCGCCGCACGGGCAGGCTGCCGGTGGCAAGGCGTGCAGATCAAGCGGCCGCGAGCAGGCGCCGCGAACGGCCAACCAGGCCCAGCACGTCCAGGATCAGGCCGACACGGCCGTCGCCCATGATGGTGGCACCGGCGATGCCGGGTACGCGCCTATAGTTGGCTTCCAGGCTTTTGATGACGACCTGATGCTGGCCCACCAGAGTATCCACGAATAGTCCGGCTTTAGTGCCGTCGGCTTCGAGCACGACCATGATGCCCTGTTCGAACTGTTCGCAGTGGCCAGGCACGTTGAATACTTCGTGCAGAGCCACCACGGGAAGATATTCACCGCGCACCTGAATCAGGCGTTCCACGCCGGAAATGCTTTTCATCATGCTGCGCTTGGGCTGCAGCGATTCGACCACATAGTTGAGCGGAATGATGTAGGTTTCCTTGCCAACGGCCACCGACATGCCATCCAGAATCGCAAGCGTCAGTGGCAGGCGCACGGTCATGCGCGTACCTACGCCTGTAACGGATTCGATATCGACGCGCCCGCCCAGCGCTGCGATATTCTTTTTCACCACGTCCATGCCGACGCCGCGGCCGGACACTTCGGTTACCTTTTCGGCAGTGGAAAATCCGGCTTCGAATATGAGCGCCCACACTTCGTGGTCGGCCATGCTGTCGGACACCGTCATGCCGCGCTCGCGCGCCTTGTCGAGGATTTTTTCGCGGCGCAGGCCGGCGCCGTCGTCGCCTACTTCGATCACGATATTCCCGCTCTGCTGGTAGGCCTTGAGCGTGATGGTGCCTTCCGCCGGCTTGCCTGCAGCCAGGCGCTCGGCCGGACTTTCGATGCCATGGTCCAGGCTGTTGCGCACCAGGTGCGTGAGCGGATCGGTAATGCGCTCGACCAGGCCTTTATCGAGTTCGGTGCCCTCGCCTATGGTTACCAGGCGCACCTGCTTGTTGAGCTTTTGCGATAGATCGCGCACCACGCGCGGGAAGCGCGAGAACACCACGGATATCGGCAGCATGCGTATCGACATGACCGATTCCTGCAGATCGCGGGTATTCCGTTCGAGCTGGGCAAGCCCGTTCATGAGGCGCTCGTTGATGGCCGGATCGAGTTTGGTCGCGGACTGCGCCAGCATGGCTTGCGTAATGACCAGTTCGCCGACCAGGTTGATCATCTGGTCCACCTTTTCCACGCTCACGCGGATCGAATTGTCGGCCGCGCCAGCCGGCTTGGCGGCAGGCCTGGCTTCGCGCGCGGCAGGTGTGGCCGGGGCTTCCTTGCGTGCTTCGGGCTGCGGTCCCGCGGCAGGCGCGGAGGGCTTGTCGGTCGCCTGCGCGACCACGGCCTCGGGCGCCGCCACGGGTTCGAAAAATCCATATCCGGCGTCGGCTACCGCTACCAGGGCCGGCTTGGGCACGTCCGGCAGCGGTTCGAAAAATCCATACGGCTCGGCTTTCGCGGCTTCCTGAGGGGCTGCCGGTACGGGCTCGGCCGGCGCAGCTTGCGCCTCTGTGTCAAACAGGCCGAATACCGCGGCATCATCCTCGACGGTGGGCACAAAAAACCCGTATGCCCCGGCGATGTCGTCGTTGGGCAGGGGCTCAGCGAGCTGTAGTTCGGCGACCGCACGTCCCGGCAGGGCGGCCGTGGCGATGCTGATACGTACACTGCCCGGCTCGGCGACGAAATCCAGCACTTCGGCGATGGCAGGCTGGCCGGCGCCGGTCTGCACCTTCAGGCGCCATACGCCGGAAGTGCTGCCTTGCGGACACTGCACGATTTCGACCTCGCCCAATGCGCCGATTTCGGCCAGCAGATTGTCGATTACGTCGGAGGTGATCGCACGGCGGCTGTCGGTTTCAAAAAACACGTCGTAGGTGAAACGCGTGGCGACCGCTTCGACGACGTTGCCGGCGGCCAGCGCGCGCAGCTTTTCGCACACGGCCTCCTCGGCGGCACGATCGACCTCGCCTTCGCCCTTGTGAAACGCCAGCATTCCGCGCAGCACGTCGCCGGCTTCCAGGCTGGCATCGACCATGGGCGCGGTAAGCTGCAGTTCGCCTTTGCGCACGCGGTCGAGCAAGGTTTCGAGTTCGTGCGTCACGCGCGCCATGTCCTCGAATCCGAAGGTGCCGGAGCTACCCTTGATGGAGTGGGCGGCACGGAATATCGCATTCATTTGCTCGCCGTCGGACTGATCGAGCTGGGTATCGAGCAATAAGGCTTCCATGTTCGCCAGGTGTTCGGCGACTTCTTCGAAAAACACCTGGTAGAACTGGCTCATGTCTATGGACACGCGGGCCTCCTTGGGTTCGTGGGTTGCGCGTACGGCTGCGGCTCAGCCTATGACTTTTTTGACCACTTCGACCAGCTTGTTGGGGTCGAATGGTTTCACCAGCCAGCCGGTGGCGCCGGCGGTGCGCCCCTGCGCCTTCATGGCATCCGACGATTCCGTCGTAAGCATCAGAATCGGCGTGGTTTTGTATTGCGCCATTGCGCGCAAGCTTTTGATGAGCGTAAGCCCGTCCATGCGCGGCATGTTCTGGTCCGTCAGCACCAGATTGACGGATTTGGATTTGGCTTTTTCCAGCCCATCCTGTCCATCCACTGCCTCGATGACTTCATACCCGGAGCTTTTCAGCGTGAACGACACCATCTGCCGTATGGACGCCGAATCGTCGATTGCAAGTACCGTTTTGGCCATGTCCGTAATCCTCAAATTTCCTATCAAAACAGCTCTACTTCGCCCTGCGCGTAGTTTTGTTGCAGTACCGGCGCCCGCGCGGACTGGCGCGCCAGTTCTTCAAATAGTTGATTCAGCATGTCCATGGCCTGGCCCGGCGGCTGTTCGCCGCGTGCCAGTGCGGGCATGAGCAGGCTCATCTGATCCATGATTTGCTGCACGACGCCGGCGCGTTCGGCGCCGTGAAACAATAGTTGCGTCACCATGTCCTGGAACTGCAAGGCGGTGACGGCATGCCCCACCTCGACATCGACACGTTCCGCCGAAACGGCGAGCCTTTTGATCACTTCGGCGCGCGTGGAATTGATGCGGTCGATACGGCTGATGATTTCTTCGACGCGCGCGCGCGACTCGAGCGCAAAGGTCATGTCCTGGCTCGCCATGCGTGCGATGGCCTTTTCGGTCACCGCCACGGCGCTGTACATCTTGTCCATTAGTTGGAAAATCTGCTGCGAAAATTGCGTCGTGCGAGCCGACAGGTCGCGCACTTCGTCGGCCACCACGGCGAATCCGCGCCCAGCTTCGCCGGCCCGCGCAGCTTCGATCGCAGCGTTCAGCGCGAGCAGATTGGTTTGTTTGGAAATGCCGCCGATTTCACCCAGAATGCCTCGCACCTGCTGCGTATAAGTGCTGATGCCGTCGGTCATTTCCACCAGTTCCATGCCCAGCTTGCTGTTCGCAATAATGCTGTCCACAACTTTCTGCATGGTGTCCGACGTATCGGCGATGAATTTATCCAGCCGCACCACATCGTTGTCCTCATCGGTACTGGCGTCACCGGTGGTCACTTTGAGCGCGGTGGTGCGCTGTACCTCGGTTTCGCGCTGCACACCGTGAAAGCTGCTGGTCAGTTGACCGATCGCCTCGTTCAGCAAAGTTTGCACGCGCCCGCTTTCTTCACGCAGGCGCGCGAGTTGCGCTGCCGCTTCGCGCGCGCTGCGCTCCACGAGCGGAGCCACGGTGGCAGCGGCGAACGCACTTGGCAGGGGTTGGGCATGGTCAGGGGTAATCGGGTCGGCTTGTAGCGGCCGCTGCCAGGCAGCCACCGCCCAGCCCGCGGCGCACAGCAGCAGAGCCGAAAGCGCCGTTCCCGCGCTGCCGGCGGGCAGCACGGCGTACAGGGCCACCGCGATTAGCAGCGTCCACGTTACCGCGACTCCGATCCTCACCATGTTGGGCCTTGCCATTGTCAATTCCGGTTTCTCGTTCAATTCCCTGATTCAACACTGCGTCGGGTGCCGCATTAACTGCCGACACGCCTATTGCTATCGGCAACAAGGCCAGCCGGCTTTAGCGGCCTTGCTCGCCGCCGGACAAAATGCGGCTATCCACCTGTTCGGCCGCGTCCACTTCCAGCTGTTTGCCGTCGGACAGCAATGCCTGTTCGGCGCGCTTGTTCAGCACGACGATGCTGATGCGGCGATTAGCCGGGTTGTACGGGTCGTCCTTGTCATACGGTATGGTCGAGGCGAGGCCGACCACGCGCAGTACCTTGGCGTCTGCCATGCCGCCCGCCACGAGTTCGCGCCGCGATGCATTGGCGCGCATGGAGGACAATTCCCAGTTGCCGAATCCGCGCTCGCCGCCCACAAAGGGCGTCGCATCCGTGTGGCCGGTCAGTGAAATGCGGTTTTCCACCTGATTCAGCACATAACCGATCTGGTGCAGGATGTCGCGCGTATAGGGCTTCAGGTCTGACGAGGCGGAATCGAACATGGGACGGTTTTTTTCGTCCACGATCTGGATGCGCAGGCCTTCCGAGGTCACATCCAGCAGCAACTGATTGCGGAACGGGCGCAATTCCGGACTGGCCTCTATCATCGCCTCTATGCTGCTTTTCAGTTCGTTGAGGCGCACCCGCTCGCGCCGCTCGGCATCTTCACGCTGCCCGGTCAGATTGATGGATTTGCGCTTGGCTTCGATATCGCCGCCCTTCACCTGGCCGGCCGAGCGCGTCAAATCCTTGCCGCCGCCCTTGATGATGCTGGAGGAATCGCCGGAGCCCGTACCGCCGCCCATCGCCACTTTGAGCGGCGACTGAAAAAACTCTGCAATGCCTTGCAGATCGCCCTGCGCCGTCGAACCAAGCAGCCACATGAGCAGGAAAAATGCCATCATCGCGGTCACGAAATCGGCATAGGCGATTTTCCACGCGCCACCATGATGGCCGCCGCCGCCTTTCTTGATTTTCTTGACTACGATAGGTTGCTGGGTGTCGTCGGCCATGATGTGCGCGCAGAATTGCCGTTAGCCTTGCGTTCAGACCGCGTCAGCAATTCACTTCTTGCGGTTCTTGATTTCTTCCTCGAGTTCCTTGAATCCCGGGCGGTCGGACGCAAACAGCACCTTGCGGCCGAATTCGACGGCAACCTGGGGTGCATAGCCATTCATGCTGGCAAGCAGTACGGCTTTCATGCTGAGATACATTTTGGTTTCTTCCTCGAGCTTGCCTTCGAGCACGGTGGCAAGCGGGCCGACGAAGCCGTACGAAAGCAGAATACCCAGGAAGGTGCCGACCAGCGCCGCGGCGATCAGTTTGCCCAGTTCGGCGGGCGGCAGGCCCACCGATTCCATCGTATGCACCACGCCCATGACCGCCGCCACGATGCCGAATGCCGGCAACGAATCTGCCGCGCGTGCGACCGCGTGCGCCGGCGTATGGCCTTCCTGGTGGTGCGATTCGATTTCGGCGTCCATCAGACTTTCGATTTCGAACGCATTGAGGTTGCCGCCCACCATCATGCGCAGGTAGTCACACAGAAATTCCATGGCATGGTGATCTGCCGCGAGCGTGGGATATTTGGAAAAAATCGGGCTCGCCTCGGGATTTTCGATGTCGCCCTCGATGGACATGAGGCCTTCCTTGCGCACCTTGGACAATATTTCATACAGCATCGCCAGCAGGTCGATATAGAGCGCCTTGGAAAATTTCGACCCCTTGAATACCGTCGGCAGGGCACCGAATGTCTGCTTGACCACCTTGGGGCTGTTGGCGACGAAAAATGCGCCCAGCGTGGCGCCGCCGATGGACAGAAGTTCCGTCGGCTGGATGAGGGAGTGCACATGCCCCCCGGCCAGCATGAAACCGCCCAGGCAGGCACCGACGATCACTACATAACCGATGATGACGAACATGCGGGGAGCCCATATCTGATTCGCTTGCGCCTGAAGTATCGACGCCTACCGGTAAAACTTGAGGCAAGCGAATCCCTCTGCGGCGCCTGCGGGCGGCGCAAGCTGCCCAGTGCGGAGCAAACGCATGCCGGCGCGGCCGCTGCCGGAGCGCGGCTGCTGTGCGGGCGCCGCCCACACTCATCGAGGTGCGTTAATCGTTGTGGCGGCACAAAAAAAAAAGCCACTGCATAGGCAGTGGCTAAACTCACCTTGCTTTGCGCAAGGCGGGGGTCATCGTCGTCGTGGCCGGCCGCGGGCGGCCTGCCACGTGCATTCAGTTAGGCGGCGCAGCGGATAGGGCTTCCTTGGCGCGCTTGGTTTTGCCGGCGCGCGCCGGCACGTTGCACAGCCCGCACACATAGTGCCGCACGGGGTCGTAAGCGTGCGCCACGTAGCGGCCGCCGCAGCGCGTGCAGCCTGCGAGCTGCAGCAAATTGGCATCGAAAAATCGCACCAGGGTCCATGCACGCGTCAGCGTGAGTACTTCCTCAAGGGCATTCGTCTCGACATGCCCGCGGTACATGCGGAAGGCCTTGATGATCGCCTCCAGCTCGCTCAGTTCCGCGTTGCTGCGCAAAAACGTGTAGAAGGACATGAATAGCGAGGCATGTATATTCGGCTGCCAGCTCATGAACCAGTCGGTCGAGAACGGCAGCATGCCTTTCGGCGGCGACACGCCCTTCACCTCTTTATACAGTTTCAACAGGCGCTCGCGCGATACATTGGTTTCCGCTTCGAGCATTTGCAGCCGCGCGCCCAACTCGATCATTTCCACCGCAAGCTGGATTTCCCGCGCTTCGGTTACCACGCTCTTATTGCGCATTTGGCTGCCCCTGTCCCTTGATCGCGCGTCGCTCAGGCCAGCGTCTCGAGCGGCTTGGACGCAGCGATGATGGTGGCATGGAGGCGGCCGACGCCATTGCCGGTTTCGTGGTTGGACAACAGGCCAACCAACACGCGGTCATCGAAGCGGAAGCGCGCCAGCAGCAGGTCTGCACCCGCCATGCGGAGCAACTGGCTGGGGGTGAGATTTTCGATCAGCTCGGCGATTTCGACGCTTACGCCCAGGCGGAACATCGCCGCGGCGCGGTCTTCGCGCAGCATGTGCTGGGCAAGCATGAGGTAGGACAGATTCAGTTCCTTGATCTCGTTCTGCATGTCTGTGCTGGCCATGATGCTCTCCGTTTCGGTTCGCGGCAGCCAAATCCGGCTGCGTCATGGTTGTATTCTGGGCGAAGCGACGAAAGTCCGAAATCAGGCGAACTCGGTAAATGATGTAGTCAAGGCCACCCAGGAAAATGTAGGAATAATTCCTACATGCGGGATCGGGCGCAATTCAAATGGTATACGGCGCGCCGGCCACGGACTTTAGGGGGAACCGGGTAATCAGGCCGGTTTTTTTTGCACGCACTCGACGCGGTTGCGGCCGCGCTGCTTGGCCAGATACACGGCCTGGTCGGCACGCTTGATGAGTGCGTCGAAATCCGCCATGTCGGGTTCGCGCACCGCCACGCCGACGCTGATGCTGCCCTTCAACTGCAACATGCCGGCCATGATGGGCATGGTTTCGACGCCGCGCCGTACGCGCTCGCCGCAGGCCAGCGCCTGGTCCAGCGCGGTGTCGGGACATATCACGAGAAATTCGTCGCCGCCGGTGCGGCATACCACGTCCTGCGCGCGCAAGCCGCGCTTGAGTGCCTGCGCGGCCTGACGCAGCACGGCATCGCCCACGTCGTGTCCGTAGGTGTCGTTGATCTGCTTGAAGCCATCCAGGTCTATCATCATGCAGCACAGTGGCCGCAAACTGCGCGTGGTGGCGGCCCATTCCTGGCCGATGCGGTCCATCGCGTAGCGGCGGTTGGGGAAGCCGGTCAGCGCGTCGGTGAGCGCGACTTCCTGCAGGCGCCGGTTGGTGACGGCAAGTTCAGCCGCGAAATGGCGAATTTCTTCGCGATCGCGTTCGATTTCCTGCTGCATGCGGATTACCCGCTGGCCGGCACGTATGCGCGCGGCAAGGACGCGCGGCTTGAACGGTTTGGCGATGAAATCGTCCACCCCGCTTTCAAACGCTTCGACCAAGCGGTCGTCATCTTCCAGGCTGGTCAGGATGATGATGTAAATGCTGCGGCCGACCCGCGTTTCGCGCAGCGCGCGGGTAAGTTCTATGCCGTCCATGGCCGGCATGAGCCAATCGATGATCATGAGTTGGGGCTGTAATTCGAGCGCGCTTTCCAGACCAGCACGCCCGTCCGCCGCAAGCTGCACCTCGTGGCCGGCTTTTTCCAGAATCGCCTTCAGCGTGGCGCGCAGGGTGGGGTCGTCATCCACGACCACGATGCGCAGCGGGTTGCGATCGCCCGGCCCGAGGGCAATATCCGCCACGGCTGGCACCTGTTCGGCGGCAAGCTGGGCGCGCTGCACGAGGCTGTCGAAAGCCGGCATGCTGGGTGCGCGCAGGGCCAGCATTTTTGACCATTCGTTCCAGTCCGCTACTACTTTGTCGGCGATGCTCGCCAATGCATCGCGCTCTATGCCCAGGCGCCCGCCCAATTCGAGCGCACGCTGCATCAGTGTGTCGCGCTGTGGCTCGCTACCCATGCAGATGGCGGCAAACTGGCGCGCCAGGGCCAGCGACAGGGTAAGCTGAAACTGCCGCGTGCCTTCGGGGAAGCCTGCGCGCTCGGGTACTTCGTGGTGCAGTACCGAATCGGTGAATACGCGCGGAATGCCCCAGTCGCCCAGCATGGCGGCCGACAGTTCCGGGCTGGTCACGCCGAAGCGGCGCCGCTCCAGAGCGGCGCGTTCCTGGCTGGGGTCCGCCCGATAATCGCGCAAGGCGCGCGAATATTCATCCGGATAGAGGGTTGCCAGCGCCAGTTCGCCTATGCGCGCGAGCAGTCCGACGCAAAATGTTTCTTCCACGCCGGCGGCACGCACGCGCACTGCCAGCGCCTGCATGGCGATCGCGCAAACGATGGATCCGGACCAGTGCGCGTCGTATTCGAATTCTGCACATTTGCCCTGGCCGTAGTGCGTGAGCAGCGAAAACCCGAGCGCCAGATTGCGCACTGCCGGCACGCCCAGCACGATGAGCGCATCCTGCACGGACGCCACCGGACGCCGGCTGTGCTGCACCAGTCCATTCGCGGAGCGGATCAGTCGCGCGACGAAAGCAGGATCGGATTTGATCACGCGCGCCAGTTCGCCCGTAGAGATGTCTTCGCGCTGCGTCAGGCGGATGATGGCCAGGGCAACCCCTTTCGGGGACGGTAACTCGCCCGTAGCTTTGAGCTGCTCGAACTTGCTGATATCGATCGGACTCATGACCGGCATTGCGATTCTTTCTCGTCGGGTGCCTGACCACCTCTCGCGGTCCAGGGCGTGCATTTCCACTTATCGGCGCAGTTGCTTCAAGCTTTAGCGCAGCGGCAAACCGTCACCATCAGGCATATGGTAACGCCACACTTGTGCTTGCGGGCAGGTATGGCACAGCTTGCCAGATTGTTTTGCGTGCGGTGGCCACGAAAGTCGCGCCGGCGGCGCGCGGTACAATGCCGTCATCGGCAGTTTCCGGCCGCTCGGGCAGCGGCAGCTTGATCATGAATTTTTGCAGCAACTGCGGCCACCCGGTCAATCTTAAGGTTCCCGCGGGCGACACTTTGCCGCGCCACGTGTGCGGCAACTGCGGCAGCATCCACTACCAAAATCCGAAAATTATCGTCGGCGCCCTGGCCGAGTGGGATGACCGCGTGCTCATGTGCCGGCGCGCCATCGAGCCGCGCTACGGGCTGTGGACCTTGCCCGCCGGCTTCATGGAGTGCGGCGAGGACAGCCTACAGGGCGCGCTGCGCGAAACGCTCGAAGAAGCCGGCGCGCGCATCGAAATTCAGGGTCTATACAGCATTATCAACATTACCTACGTCGATCAGATTTATCTGATTTACCGCGCACGCCTGCTCGACCTGGATTTTTGCGCCGGCGAGGAATCGCTGGAAGTGCGTCTGATGCAGGAATCCGAGGTGCCCTGGGGGGAATTGGCTTTTCGCAGCATCGATCTGACCTTGCGCGCCTACTTTCGCGACCGCCCGACGCGCCGCTTCGATCTGTTCGAAGCCACGCTGGATCGCCGCCACAGCGCCGCGCGGCTGATTACCCCACCCGCCGCGACAGATTGAGCGCGTTCGCCCGGCTCAGCCGCCGAGCGAAAACGTGAATTCCGCGCCCTTGCCGAGTTGTCCTTCGGCGCTTACCCGGCCGCCGTGCAGGCGCACGATGCGCTGTACGATGGCGAGGCCGATGCCGGTGCCTTCGTAGTCCTTTGAATTGTGCAGGCGCTGAAATGGCCCGAACATGCGCCCGGCGTAGGCCATGTCGAAGCCGGCACCGTTATCACGCACGTGGAAGTACCGCACCCCTTCGCGCTCGTCCGAACTGAAGTGAATTTCCGCGTTTTCGCATTGCCGCGTGAATTTCCATGCATTGCGCAACAGGTTGTCGAGCAGGACGCGTACCAGGCCGGGGTCGGCATCCACCCACATATCCGATTGCACCGTCCACACCACTTTGCGGTCCGGCTCGGCGGCGCGCAATTCCTGCAAAATTTCTTCGGCCTGCGCGCTCAGGCTGACCAGGGCGGTGCGCACTTCTTTGCGTGAAACGCGCGACAACTCAAGCAGATCGTCGATCAATTCGCCCATGCGCTGGCTGTTGCGGCGTATGCGCTGCAGGTAGTCCTTGCCCGCGTCGTCCAGTATGTCGTGATAATCCTCGATCAACACGCGCGAAAAACCATCCAGCGCGCGCAGGGGCGTGCGCAGGTCGTGCGATACCGAATAGCTGAATGCTTCGAGTTCGCTGTTGGCGGCTTCGAGCTGGGCCGTACGCCCGCGCACGCGCGATTCGAGTTCACTGTTGAGGCGCTGGATTTCTTCCATCTGTTTGCGCCGTATGCGCTCCGACTGCTTAAGGTGGGTAATGTCGCGCCCGATCACAACCAGTCCGGTCACCTGGCCGGCGGCATTGCGCAGCGGCGCCTTGAGCAGGTCGAAGCTGCGCCGCAGGCCGTCCGACAAGGTAAGTACCTGTTCGATATGCTGCTGGCGCCCCCCCTGCAGCACTTCGCGGTCGGAATCCTGTCCCTCTATCACCAGTTCGTTGAGTTGCGGTGCCACTAGCAGCAATTCGTCCGGGCTGCGCCCGCGCCAGTCCGATTCGCGCAGCGAAAATGCCGTCATGATGGCCTGATTGGCCACCAGCCACTCGCCGCTGCGGTTTTTCATGACCACCCAGTCGGGCGAGGCGTCGAGCAAGGCACGCAATTCGAACTGGCTGCGCTGCACCTCGTCCTGGGCGCGCATTTGCTCGCTGGCATCCTGCGCCAGGCCACGGTAGCCGGCAAACTGGCCGCCGGCATCGAATACCGGCGCCCCCGCCACGCGCAGGTAACGCCATTGTTCCGGCCCCTCGCGAAAACGCAGCATGAAATCCCGGAACGGTTCATGCGCTTCCAGCGTGCGCTGCATGCTTTCCCAGCCGGCGCTGAGCGCTTCGCGGCCCGGCAATTCCCATGGGTGCAGCCCATAAACTTCGGCATCTTCGACACGATTCGGGGCCGCCTGGCGCAGATCGGCGTAATGCGTGAAGCGTAAATTCGCGTCCAGGTTCCAATATACGTCGCAGGATGCGTGCACCAGGGTACGAAAATGCTGCTCGCTGGCGAGGAGGCGCGCCTGTTCGAACTGGTTTTCCGAGTTATTGCCATGCACCAGCAGCACCAGCGCGGCTGCCACCATGACGAACAGGTGAAGATTGAACAGCACTTCGGGCGCCACCGCCGCCGAATCGAGGCCATGACCGACGGCCGTGACGACCAGCGCCGACACCGCGAACGCCAGCGCCGCGATCTGGGCCGCCATGCCGGTCAAGCGGATAGCGCCCCACACGAGCAATGGAACGAGCAGCAGGTGCAACTGGTAATCGCCGGCTTGCGACCAGAACGGCCCGAAGCTCACGCTGGCGACGGCGGCGCCAACCAGTGCCAGCGCCGCCACCGCGCCGGGAGCCAGGTTGGCGGCGGCACGCCGATCCCACATGCCGCGGCAGAACAGAGGAGTCACCAGCATGACGGCCGACGCGTTGCCTATCCACCAGCCCGGCAAGGCATCACGCGCCTGTGACATGTCCTGTCCGCTTGCCAGATCCAGGGCAAAATTTGCCAGCGCCGCCAAGCCTGCCGCGAGGCCACCGCCCAGGGTGACGAGCAGAACCGCACCGCGCATGCTCAAGCAAAATCCGCCATTGGCCAAACTTGGCCGCATGAGCGGCGCAGCAACGAGGGCAGGCAGGATGGCGGTGGCAAACGTTGCCAGGATGGCGGCCGGGGTCAGCGCTCCGAAAGGGGCCACTGCAAGCGCGCTGCCCAGCAACACTCCGGGCAGAACCCGCATGCCGTAGCGGCCCAAAGCCCCGAGGTTCAAGCCCAGCAGCGGCCACGCCACACCGGCCGGCACGGCTGAAGCGAAAAATCTGCCGAAGGCCAAGCAGGCGAAAATCAGGACGGCGAGGGTGAGGTTTTCGCGCAATGCAGCCGCGAGGCCACTCGGCCGGCCTGGCGTGCCGGCACCATGCGGGGCGACGCCAGACTCACCCGCGCTCACGGCCTGCCACTTGGAAGCGCCATTTTGAAATCCCGCTTTGCCGAGCGAATGCCGCAGGCAGGCCATTCCGACGGCTTCCCGGCAGAATGCACTTGTTTGCGCGCGATGCAGTCAAGGGCCGCATGATCCTCAGGGCGGTGGCGGGCGGATACCGAAATTCCAGCTTGTTCCGGCCATGATGATGCCACATCTCCCCCCAGCCGGCGTTGCCGTCAATGCATCATTCATCGGCCCGCACGTCTATGCTCACATCGACGGCAAAGGCACGTCCGCGCAATGACACTGGCAAGACAACGCGATCGACCGCGCGCGCAACCAGGGCGCGCGCACTGCTGTCGGTGGCGGCGTGGCCGCTGGACTGGCGCACGGTGATCGCGCGCGCGAGGCCGCGCGCGTCGTGCTCGACGCGCAGGTCCACCGTCGCGCCAGCGGCGAGGGCAAGTTCATCATGGTGCGGGCGCAATTCATGGGCCGCCAAGGCGAGTGCCCAGCGATAGCGTCGCAGGGAGTCGGCGTCCGGTGCCGCTTCGGTACCGGCAGCGGGCGGAACTTCCGTCCCGGGTCCCGGCCTGCCCGGCGAGGCCGCGACAGCTTCGGCCGGAATGGACCGAAACTTTGCCGGCGCACCCGGACTATCCCGCTCGCGCCGCGGAGAAAATGCAACTGCAGCCGGCGGCTGCGCAGGCGACTCCACCCCCTGTGGTACAGCAATCTGCACCTGCAATGCAGCCATATGCACACCCGACACTGGCGCCACCTGGCGTGCAACCAGCGCCGGCCAAAGGAGTCCCAGGTGCAGGAGGGCGGAAAACAGCAGCGCCAGGACGAGACCACCAACGCGCCGACGGGCCGGTTGCAATTTGATTGCCATTGGTTTAAGTTGCCGTGGGCGCGCCGTGGGCACATCGGCGTTGCAAGATTTTTCACCAGTATCGATTTTAGGCTGGCGCGCAAGCCAGGACGACGAAAATGCCACTTATCCTCACCCTGGACATGCACGGCGTCCCGCACCGCTGGGTGAGCTGGCAGCACGCCTGTTTTTATTACGCCAAAGACCTGGTGGCGTGGACCGCGGGTAATTCGGAATTCGTGATCCGCGGCGGCATCAACCGCCTTACCGGCGTGCGCTCTACGCTATGCACCAATAGCATCATCGCGATCAAAGGCCGCGCGCTGGGTGCGCGCGGCGTGGCGGTGGTTCCACCACTCAATAATCACGAACTGTTTCATCGTGACCGCTACATCTGCGCCTACTGCGGCGGAGATTTCGGCTTCGGGCGTCTGACGCGCGACCACATCGTGCCGCTTTCGCGCGGCGGCCGCGACGTCTGGATGAATGTGGTGACGGCCTGCCGCACCTGCAACCAGCGCAAGGGCGCGCGCCAGCCCGAACAGGCCGGCATGGAACTGCTCTATGCGCCCTATGTGCCGAACAAGGCGGAATACCTCATCCTGAGCAATCGCAGCATTCTGGCCGACCAGATGGATTTTTTGGCGCGCCATGTGCATGCCCATAGCCGCTGGAAGGCCGTACCGGCTTAGTCGCTCGCCTCGCGCACCCGGCCGGGCGGCGCCGCGATGCTCCAATCCGGCAGCAGTCCGGGCTGGGCCGGGCCGGCAGACCACGTATCGGCACAGCCGACACCCGGCACCCACACCAGTTCGCCGTCGCAATACATGAGCGGCATGACGGAACGCAGCGGCGGCGCGACGCCGTGTTCCTGACACAGTTGTTTGAGTGCGCGCAGATGGCCGCCGATGCGCAATTTTTCGCCGCCGGCGCGGCGGCGAAATTCCACCTGGGCGCGGTCCAGCCGTTCGCCCAGCAGACCAGCGCCCCAAGCCGGCCGCAGCGCGATTGTCGTTCCGCCCCAGTCGATTTCGGGTTCGCGGCGCCAAGCCACGCAGGCCGGCACATCGTTCGGGAGCGGCGCGCACAGTAGCAGGCCGCGGTAGCGAAATACGAGCTTGCCGGCGGTGTGCCACGCCATGGTACGTGCCTCGGCAGCCGACTCGAGCTGGCGCAGCCATTCAGCCAGGCGCTGGGAGGTGGGGGGCGCCACACCATGCTCCGCGAGCCATACGCGCAGGCAATTGCGCGCGCGCGAAGCAGGTAACAAACTGATTGCAGCCACGTCCAGGCCCCCTTCGCGCTCGCAGGCGCGCAGGTCGGACAGGCCGATTTGCTGCAGCAATTCGTCCGCTTCGGCAAATCGTGCCGCGGCGCGCACCAAAGTGGTTACCGCGGCAGGCCAGCGCTTTTCGATGCAGGGCAGAATTTCGTGGCGCAAAGCGCTGCGCGCGTAGCGCGGGTTGACGTTGGCCTCGTCCTCTATCCAGTCCATGCCGCGCTCACGTGCATAGGCCACGAGCGCAGCACGGCGCAGGCCCAGCAAAGGCCGCAACAGCCGCAGGCCGTCGCCGCACAAGGGCCGCTCCGCCGGCATCGCGGCGGCGCCTTTCACGCCGGCTCCGCGCAGGAGGTTGTGCAGCAGTGTTTCAGCCTGATCATCGGCGTGGTGGGCGAGCAGCAAATAGTCCGCACCGCATTGTGAAAAAGCGCCGTAGCGCGCATGCCGCGCGGCCGCCTCGACGCCCTCGCCCTGCTCGACCACCGTCACGCGCGTAATCTGTAGCGGCACCTCCAGGCGTTCGCACAGAGCCTGACAGTGTTTCGCCCATGCGTCGGCATTTGGGCTCAGGCCGTGGTGAACGTGCAAGGCACTCAGATGGAAACCAAGTTCGGGCTGCAGGCGTGCCGCGCAATCCAGCAGAACGCTGGAATCGACCCCGCCGCTCAGTCCCACGCACACGCGCTGGCGCGCGCCGGCACGCGCCGCAAGTACGGCGCGCACCGCAGCCAGCACATCAGGAAACCGGCTGTTCCTTGTAACGGCCATATTCCATGAGCCGCTCGATGCGCTTTTCCACAAGTTCGGCGGGAGACAGCTCGGATACCTGGCGCAGGGCTTCCTGCAGCGCCCGCTTGAGCGACATGGCCACGCCGCGCACATCGCGGTGCGCACCACCCAGGGGCTCATTGACCACCCGGTCGATCAGCCCGAGCGACTTCAGACGGGCGGCGGTAATGCCCAGAATTTCCGCCGCATCGCCGGCCTTTTCAGCGCTTTTCCAGAGGATGGAGGCGCAACCTTCGGGCGAAATCACTGAATAGGTGGCGTACTGCAACATGAGCACCGTATCTCCCACGGCAATCGCGAGTGCGCCGCCCGAGCCACCTTCGCCGATGATGGTGCATAGGATGGGCACCTTCAGTTCAGCCATTTCGAACAGGTTGCGGCCGATCGCTTCGGACTGGCCGCGCTCTTCCGCATCCACGCCGGGATAGGCACCCGGCGTATCGACGAAAGTAAAGATCGGGAGACCAAATTTTTCCGCCAGTCGCATCAGGCGCAATGCCTTGCGATAGCCTTCCGGCCGCGGCATGCCGAAATTGCGGAATATTTTCTCTTTGGTATCGCGGCCTTTTTGATGCCCGATCACCATGCACGACTGGCCATTGAAGCGGGCCATACCGCCGACGATGGCGTGATCGTCGGCAAATGCGCGGTCACCATGCAGTTCTACGAAATCGGTAAATATCTGCTGGCAGTAATCGAGCGTATAGGGACGCTGCCCATGCCGCGCCACCTGAGCAATCTGCCAGGGCGAGAGCTTGGCGTACAACTCTTTGGTGAGGGCTTGGCTTTTTGTTTCCAGCCGCCCTATTTCGTCCGAAATATCGACGGCGGAATCATCCTGTACGAACCGCAGCTCTTCGATTTTTGCTTCGAGCTCGGCGATAGGCTGCTCAAAATCCAGGAAGGTTGTTTTCATGGCCATACGCTGCGGGAAAGGCGGAATTCTAGCTTTAACCCGGCCGCGCGGGAACAATGCGCGCGGCCCTGAATGCTGCGGACTTCGTGCGCGAAGCAAAGTAGCGTGCCCCTACCGCAACAGGGCGGCGGCGCGGCAAGCAAGGCAGGCGTAAAAACTGAGCGCCCGTCGGCAAACGGGCTTACTTGATGCGCGTAAGACGCGGCCGCGGACCACCCGGAGTGGGCGGACCCTCGCTATCCGTGGGCGCCGCGGCCGGCACCAGCTTGGCCTGCAGGGCTGCGTCTTCGGAGGCCGCGGATTCGCGCGCGGCACTGGTGGCGGCCGTCGGCTTGACGTCGAATGCCATGCCGTTACCCGTTTCGCGCGCGTAGATCGCTTCTACGTTTTCGACCGGGATGAACAGCCTTTGCGCCACACCACCAAAACGCGCCGCACAGGAAATGGCGTTATTGTCGATCAGCAACTGTTCCACGGCATCAGGGCCGATGTTCAGAATGATCTGACCGTCACGCACATACTGGCGCGGCACGCCGGTACGGTCATCGACCATTACCGCAACATAAGGCGTATAGCCCTGGTCCACGCACCATTCGTACAGCGCGCGCAGCAGGTAAGGCTTGGTCGAGACGTTGTTGCTCATGAGTTTGCGGCAATGCCGGACGATCGAAAACGCCCGCTCGAAACACCTACCGTCGCATGACTTTTTCGGCCGGGGTCAAGGCATCGATGAAGCCTTGCCGGCTGAAAATACGTTCGGCGTATTTCATCAGTGATGCCGCGTTTTTGCCGAGATCGATGCCGTAATGGTCCAGACGCCATAGCAGCGGCGCGACGGCCACATCGAGCATGGAAAATTCTTCGCCCAGCATGAACTTCTGCTTGGTGAATATGGGCGAAAACTCGAGCAGACGGTCACGTATCTGCTGACGCGCCTTTTCCGCGGCTTTGTTGCCCTTTTCCAGCGCTTCGACGTGCGCGAACAGTTCCTGCTCGAAGGTATGCAGAAGCTGGCGAGCCCGCGCGCGCATGATGGGATCAGGCGGCATGAGTTGCGGATGCGGGAAGCGCTCGTCTATGTACTCGTTGATGATGTTCGATTCGTACAGCACCAGGTCGCGGTCCACCAGCACCGGCACACGGTTGTATGGATTGATGACCGCGATGTCTTCCGGCTTGTTGTACAGATCGACGTCTATCACCTGAAAATCCATGCCTTTTTCGTATAGCACGATGCGGCATCGGTGCGAGAACGGATCCGTTGTTCCGGAATAGAGGTTCATCATGGTGTGCGCGCCCCAGGAGTACTCGGCATCGCGTACCACGCGACGCACGCGCGACGAAGAATCTTCGCGATGGCCGAGTACTTGCATGTTCCTGCTCCGTGATGTTGGGTTAATGAATGTCTTTCCAGTAGGCGCGCTTGAGAAGGTAGGACAGCACGCCTATGCCGATGAGGACGATTACGACGACGATACCGAGCGACTTGCGTTTTTCAGCGATCGGCTCCCCCATATATACCAGGAAAGCGACCAAATCGCCAACCATTGCGTCGTAATCCTGAGCACTTAGCTTGCCCGGCTTGGCCAGTTGCAGAGATTTGTGCTCGGCGCCTTCACCATGCCCACCCGCCGCCTTCTCGACATGGAGTACCTGATCGCCCTGCAGTTCCCACAGCACGTGCGGCATGCCGACATTGGGGAATACCAGGTTGTTCCAGCCGGTCGGGCGCGTGCTGTCGCGGTAGAAAGTGCGCAGATAGGTATAGAGCCAGTCCGCACCGCTGCCGTGTTCGGACGAGCGCGCCCGCGCGATCACGGTCAGATCGGGCGGCGCGGCACCGAACCAGTTGCGCGCGTCCGCGCTGGATACCGAAACGCGCATCAGTTCGCCCACCTTTTCTGCCGCGAACATCAGGTTTTCCTTGATCTGTTCGTCGGTCAGGCCGATGTCCTTGAGGCGGTTGTAGCGCATGTAGGACGCCGAGTGGCAGTTGAGGCAGTAGTTCACGAAAACTTTGGCGCCGCGCTGCAGGGCCAGGGTATCGGTAAACTTCTCCTTGGGTGCCTGATCCAGGTGGACCGCCTCGCTCGCCAGTGCGACGAGCGGGGCAAACAACAGCGCAGTCAGAAATTTCTTTAGCGTTTTCATTGTTCTAGCTCCGCTTAGTGCCAGGTCACGCGATCGGGTTCCGGCTTGTAGCGATCCATCTTGGTGTAGATGGGCATGAGCAGGAAAAATCCGAAATAGATCAGGGTACAGATCTGCGACACGATTTCACCCGTGGGAGACGGGGGCTGCGTGCCGAGATAGCCGAGGATCAGGAAGGCGATCACGAAAATCACCAGAGCCGACTTGTACACCGGACCGCGGTAGCGAATCGATTTGACCGGGGCTTTGTCCAACCAGGGCAGCGCGAAAAATATCATCACCGCCAGGCCCATGAATATCACGCCCCACAGCTTCGCGTCGATATAGAAGAAGTTGATGGTATTCGCACGCAGCACCGAGTAGAACGGCGTGAAGTACCACACCGGCGCGATGTGCGGCGGCGTCTGCATCGGGTTGGCCGGGAAGAAGTTGTTGAACTCCAGGAAGTAGCCACCGAATTCAGGCGCGAAAAACACCACGCTGGTGAAGAACACCAGAAACACCACCACTCCCACGATGTCCTTCACCGTGTAATAGGGGTGGAACGGGATGCCGTCGAGCGGAATGCCGGTTTTCGGATCCTTTTTCTTCTTGATTTCGACGCCATCCGGATTGTTCGATCCGACTTCGTGCAGCGCCAGCAGGTGGGCCACGACCAGACCGATGAGCACCAGCGGAACCGCGATCACGTGGAACGAGAAGAATCGGTTCAGGGTTGCATCCGACACGACGTAATCGCCACGGATCCAGACCGACAGGTCGTTACCGATGAGCGGAATGGCCGAGAACAGATTCACGATCACCTGGGCGCCCCAGTACGACATTTGGCCCCAGGGCAGCAGATAGCCCATGAAAGCTTCCGCCATCAGGCACAGGAAGATGGCAACGCCGAAAATCCAGATCAGTTCGCGCGGTTTGCGGTACGAGCCGTACAGCAGGCCACGGAACATGTGCAGATAGACCACCACAAAAAATGCCGAGGCGCCGGTGGAATGCATGTAGCGGATGAGCCAGCCCCAGGGCACGTCGCGCATGATGTACTCGACGCTGGCAAAGGCGACCGGTACGCCGGACGCATTGAGCGACGCGTCGGGCTTGAAATGCATGACGAGGAAAATGCCGCTGACGATCTGGATCACCAGCACCATTAGTGCCAGCGAGCCGAAGAAGTACCAGAAATTGAAGTTCTTGGGCGCGTAGTATTCGGACAGGTGCGCCTTGTAGTTCGCGGTGAGCGGGAAGCGAGCGTCGATCCAGCCCAGCAGACCCGTGGTTTCGACCACTTTTTCCGAAGCCATCGATCAACCCTCCTTCTTGTCCTGGCCGACCAGAATGCGCGTGTCGGTCAGATAGGTGTAGGGCGGCACCGGAAGATTGTCCGGGGCCGGTTTGTTCTTGAACACGCGCCCGGCGAGGTCGAAGGTCGACCCGTGACAGGGACAGAGGAAACCGCCCGCCCAGTCATCCGGCAGGTTGGGCTGCGGACCGGGCGTGAAGCGCGCCGTCGGCGAGCAGCCCAGGTGCGTGCAGATACCCACTGCCACGAGATATTCCGGGTGCTCCTTGCGGCTGCGCAGTTCGTTGCGCGCGTATTCCGGAGTGTCCTCGGGCTTGCGCTCGGATTTCGGATCGGCGACCTGCGCGTCGGTCTTTTTCAGCGAATCCATCTGTTCCTGCGTGCGACGCACGATCCAGACGGGTTTGCCGCGCCACTCGACCGTCATCATCTGGCCCGGTTCGAGCTTGCTAATGTCCGCCTCGACCGGCGCACCGGCGGCTTTCGCACGCTCGGACGGAGTAAGGCTGGTGAGGAAGGGTACGAGCGTCGCCGCGCCCGCCACGCCGCCGGCGCAAGCCGTCGCGATGAGCAGGCCGCGCCTGCTGTTATCCACATCATCATGAGTGCTCATGGCAAACCCTGAGTTCTGGTTGAAGGTGAAAAACCTTTGAATTATAGCCAATACATCCGCACGATTACGGTCTGTGCGGATTTTCCAACACTTGAGGCTAAATAGTCCCCGCGGCGCGCAGGCTTGCGATTTCCACAGCCTTGTAGCCAAGCGACAGCAAAACGGCCTCGGTATGCTCCCCCAAACCTGGCCCTATCCATTCCGTCGCCCCCGGGGTCGCACTCAGTTTGGGCACGATGCCGGGCATGCGGAAACTACGGCCGTCGGGCAGTTTTGCTTCCTGCAACATGGCGCGCGCCAGATACTGCGGGTCGGCAAACATGTCCGCGACGGAATAAACCCGGCTTGCAGGTACACCCGCTGCGGCAAGCTGGGCGAGCACATCCGCCTCGTCACGCGCGCCGGCCCATTTATCGAGAACGCCGTAAATTTCGTCACGGCGGGCATCGCGCCCGGCATTGTCCGCTAGCGCAGGATCGGTTGCAAGGTCGGCGCGGTCCACAGCCCGCATCAGGCGTTGGAAAATCGCGTCACCGTTACCACCTATGATTACGTGCTTGCCGTCGCGCGTGGTATGGGTATTGGATGGCGTTATGCCCGGCATGATGTTGCCGGTGCGTTCGCGCACGAAGCCGAACACGTCGAATTCCGGCACCAGACTTTCCATCATGGCAAACACGGCTTCATAGAGCGCAACATCGACTATTTGCCCCTGCCCGCGCCGCGCGCCGCCCGTCGCATCGCGGTGGCGCAGGGCGATGAGGGCACCCAGCGCGCCCCACAGGGCGGCAATCGAATCGCCTATGGATATGCCGGTCTTGACCGGCGGCCGATCGGCGAAGCCGGTCACGAAGCGTAATCCGCCCATGGATTCGCCTATGGCACCGAAACCCGGCTTTTCCGCCATGGGCCCGGTCTGACCGAAGCCCGACAGGCGGACCATGACGAGCGCCGGGTTGTCGGCGCTGAGCCGGTCCCAACCACAGCCAAGCTTTTCCAGCACGCCGGGGCGAAAATTTTCGATCACCACATCGGCATCGGCAGCCAGGCGGCGCAGGATCGCGCGGCCCTCCTCGTGCTTCAGATTGATCGTGACAGATTTTTTGTTTCGAGCCTGCACGTACCACCAGAGCGAGGTGCCTTCGTACACTTTGCGCCATTTGCGCAGCGGATCGCCGCCGTCCGGCGCCTCGACCTTGATTACCTCGGCACCGAATTCGGCCAGGATGCGCGCGCAAAACGGGCCGGCGATGAGCGTGCCCAGCTCCAGAACCTTGAGGCCGGCAAGCGCTTTAGGGGTTGCGGTGGTCATTTAGCGGCGCAGGAACTCAGTCGATTGTTTAGCCGGCGAACCAACGTCCCACCGTCGCCACGCCGATATTGGCGCCACCCAGGGCGAGATTGAGGCCGACAAGTTTGCGAATCTGCGCCAGTGCCGCCCCACCTGCCGGCCAGTCCTGTGCCGCGACGGCGCGCTTGAGGCGCGCGTAGGGTGCAAAGAACACGTGCATGAATATGAGCATCATGACGACGCCAACGCCCATCATGAGGTGCCAGTGGCGCGGCGCAGCCGCAAAGCCGACGCTGAACAGGCGCGTAAAACCGCTTGCCAGCAAGAGCGCCACGGCGGCCCAGACGAAAGGGAAAAAGCGCTCGAACACGCCCGCCCAGAGCGCCAGACGTAGAGGTGGCGGCAACTGTGTGGCAGCTACCGGACGCAGGCATACGTATGCGAAAAACATGCCGCCCACCCACACCGCCACGCTCGCGACGTGCAGGAATAACCACAGCGCTTGCATATCCATATTCATTTTTCAGATATTTGCGACAGCCAGATCAAGGGCGGGGCCGCATACCTTCAAAGCGGTCGTCTTTCCACCAGTGCCTGCCCTATGGTTCCTGCGTCGGTATATTCCAGTTCCGCGCCCACCGGCAGTCCGCGCGCAATGCGGCTAACTTTGAGCCCGCGTGCGCGCAGCACTTCGGCGAGGTAATGCGCGGTCGCCTCACCTTCGTTGGTGAAGTTGGTCGCCAGAATCACTTCCTGCACCTCGCCGCCGCTGGCGCGGACAATCAGCCGCTCGATCTGCAGTTCGCGTGGCCCCACGCCGCCCAGCGGTTCGATGCGCCCCATCAGGCAGTAATACAGTCCGTTGTACAACTGCGACTGTTCCATCATGTTGAGGTCGGCCGGCGTTTCGACCACGCACAGCAAACTCGCGTCGCGTCGCGGCGCCGCGCAGCGCGCGCAAATTTCGCTTTCGGCGAACGCATTGCAGCGCGTGCAATGGCGCAGATTTTGCAGCGCCGCCAGCAATGCCCGGCTCAAGCGCTGCGCACCGTCGCGCTCATGCTGCAACAGGTGGTATGCCATGCGCTGCGCGGATTTCGGCCCGACGCCGGGCAAACAGCGCAATGCCGCAATCAATTCATCGAGACTATTGGGTACGCTCACGCTTGCGGCTCGGCGCCACGGCGCATCGATCAGAACAGTTTCATGCCGGGCGGCAGCGGCAGGCCGGCGGTAACCGCGGACATTTTTTCCTGCACCGTGGTTTCGACGCGTCGCACGGCGTCGTTGAGCGCGGCGGCGATCAGGTCTTCCAGCATTTCGCGATCATCCATGACGGACGGATCGATATTCACGCGCCGCACGTCATGCTTGCAGGTCATGGTCACCTTCACCATGCCGGCGCCGGACTGGCCTTCGACCTCGATCTGGCCAAGCTCGTCCTGCACGCGCTTCATGTTTTCCTGCATTTGCTGGGCTTGTTTCATCAGATTGCCCAGGGCGCCCTTGTTCATCATTTGCGTTGCCTCACAGTGGTTTGACCGACCCTTCGTGCAAAGTCGCGTCGAGTTGATCTTGCAGCGCCAGCACGAATTCGTCCTGGCGCATATCGGCGATCGCGCGGTCGCGGCGCCGCAGTTGTTCGGCGGACAGCTTTTGTGCCACGGTGGGCGCGCTGGTCGCACCGAACTCGAATTGCAGCCGCACCGGCCGGCCGAAATACGCGGACAAGGCGGCGGCCAATTTTTCTTCCGCCGCGCCGGCCGCCAGATGTTTGTGCTCCGCCGCCAGGCGCAGCCGGCAGCCGTCCGCACCCATCGCCAGCAATTCGCTGTGGCGGGCCAACTGCAGCGCCATGGCGCCGAGCTTGAGCCCGCTCAGTATATTTTCCCAGTTCTGTCCGGGCGACGCCACGCTACTAGCTGCGGCCGCGTCCGCCATATCGGCCGGCTCTGGCACGGCAACGGGTGCCACCGGCGTGGCCACCTCGATGTCGGCAAATTGGGCCGCCACGGGTTCGGGCGGCAATGTCACCACCGGTTCGACAGCCGGCGCAGTGCTTGCCGGCGGCGGCAGCGGAACCGCCAAAGTCGGCGGCGCCGGCGCCTGCAAGGCGGCGGAGCGTGGCGCAGGCGCAGGGCGCGGCTGCGCGCCAGGAAGCGCGGCGCTTTCCGGACGGAACGCGAACAGCCGCAGCAAGGCCATGCTGAACCCGGTGCGCTCGTCCGGCGCGTAGGCCAGATCGGCAGCACCCTGCGTGGCAATCTGGTAAGCGAGCTGGATGTACTCGGCATCCATGGCGGCGGCGTAGGGTGCAAGTTGCTGCCGCTCTTCCGCGTCCAGGGCGTCGGGTGCGATTTGCGCCAGCGCCACGCGATGCAGCAGCACGCCCAGGTCACGCAGCGCGGCATCGAAACTGGCCGCGCGCGCATCCATGGCATCGGCTTCGGCCAGCAAGCGCGCGCCATCCTGCGCGATCAGCGCATCCAGGATGGCAATGAGATGTTCGTCGCCTATGGTGCCCAGCATCACGCGCACGCCTTCGTCACGCACTTCGCCGGCGCCGTGGGCGATGGCCTGGTCCAGCAGAGACAAGGCGTCGCGCATGCTGCCTTCGGCGGCTTTGGCGATGTGGCGCAGCGCTGCCGGGTCGAAAGATACTGCTTCGGCTTCCAGGATGCGTCCGAGGTGTTGCACGATGTGCGGTGCCGGCATCTTTTTAAGATTGAACTGCAGGCAGCGCGACAACACCGTAACGGGAATTTTTTGCGGGTCCGTGGTGGCCAATATGAACTTGATGTGCTCGGGCGGTTCTTCCAGCGTTTTGAGCATGGCGTTGAAGGCCGAGGTGGACAACATGTGCACCTCGTCGATCACATACACCTTGTAGCGCCCGCGCGTCGGCGCGTAATTGGCGTTTTCGAGCAACAGGCGCATTTCGTCGACGCGCGTATTGGTCGCCGCGTCCACCTCGATCAGATCGACGAAGCGCCCGGCATCGATTTCGCGGCAGGACGAACACTGTCCGCACGGCGTGGGCGATACCGCAACTTCACAATTGAGCGATTTGGCAAGAATGCGCGCCAGCGTGGTTTTGCCCACGCCACGGGTGCCGGTAAAAAGATAGGCATGGTGCAGGCGCCCGGTTTCCAGCGCGTGCGTGAGTGCCCGCACCACATGTTCCTGCCCGACGAGGGTGGAAAATGTGCGCGGACGCCACTTGCGCGCGAGCACCTGATAAGTCATGGAGGCGGATTCTAGCAAACGTGGGAAAACCGCCGTGCCCCGCCAAAACCAACCCGGTGACCAGGGCGAGCGACGCAAAGGGCAATGCAAAGTGGAAGGTGGCGAGCCTGACCCCCGGCACTCGCAGTTAGCGGCTGTGGCTGCTTCCTTCCGGACCTGACCAGGTTGACCACGCTACGATGCGGGGAGACCCGCCGCTGGTGATTGTACTACAGCCCGGCTGACGGGCCGTATCGATCGCGCTGTGCCGTGACGGACGCCGAATTCCGGTTGCCTCGCGCGAGACAGCGGCTACCCGCCACCCCTCTGAAAATAAGCGTCGAAGCGGGCATGAAAAGCCGCAGCAGCCGCGTCATCCATGCTGATCAATTCGATTTTGACCTGCAGCCGTGCAAGCCGCAGCAGGCCGATGGACAAATCCGGCAAATCGGCCAGCGCGATGCGCCAGCGCCCATCGGCCGCCACACAGGCGTCGGAGCCCGCCTGCACGAAGGGGCTGTCCACGGCCGCCTGCAGGCGGCGCCAGAAATCGCCGCGCTCGATCGACATGTCGAGCACGCGCAGATGTCCCTCAGCCACCCGCGATGGGCGGCCAGATCGCCAGCACGTCCCCTTCCACCAAAGTTTTCGACGCGCGTTCGCCCGGCGGAACGAAAACGCCGTTCACCAGCACGAGGTGGCACAGTTTCTGCGGCAGCCTATGCGCCTCGATCAATGCCGCCGGCGTAACCCCGTCAGTCACGCTCAGTGCAAGCGAATTCGTGGATCGCGCCGAATCGGGCAGATAGTCGGCCAGGGTGGCGTATAGCTTGAGCGTTACGTTCATTGCCTGTCCGACATCCGTTCAAACCCCGACGACCGGGATGGTCGATGCGTCCTGGGCGCAGGCCAGGTAGGCTTCCATGACGCGCAGCGGATCTTTCAACAGTTTGTCCTTCCAGGGACCCAAATGCGTACGCGTCTGGATCATCCCGCGCAAAACGCCGACGTGATTGGTGAGGCCTATGCTGGTGGCCCCGATCAGCACGTCGCCGCGAAACTGCAAACTCAAATAGCGCCCGGCCGCGTCATCCACCATTTCAACGGATTGGCCGTCTTCCGCGCCCCACCATTGGCCAAACGAAGAAGAAATCATCCCCATTGCGTCGAGCACGTTGAGCGCCAGCGTGCCCTGGCTGGTGGCATGGCCGCCCGCCATATTTGCCGCCGCCACGCGCGCCTGATCGGCGGCATTGGGCTGAATCGCATTGACGAGCCGCTCGCCGGTCGAAAAATCGATGGCTTCGGCGACGTCGCCGGCCGCATAAACCCCGGGCACGTTGGTCGCGCAACATTCATCCACATACACGCCGCGGCCCAATTCTATGCCGCTGCCGGCCAGAAACGCCACATTCGGCTTGACGCCGGCCGCCGCGATGATGAGGTCGCAGATAATTTCCTGCCCACCCGCAAGGCGCGCCACCAGTGCGCCGCCGGCCTCGCGTATCGATTCGACACGCGCATCGGTGTGCACCTCGACGCCTTTTTTCTCCACCCAGCGGCGGATCATGTTGCCCGCCACCTGCGTCATCATGCGCGGCACCATGCGGTCGCCCATTTCGACGATGGTGAGCTTCACCTTGCGCCGCGTGAGCGCCTCCATGATGATGCAGCCGATAAATCCTGCACCAATTTGCAGAACCCGCGCGCCGGGCTTGGCGCGTTCGGCGATGTGGCGCGCGTCTTCCAGCGTCCAGCAACTATGCACGCCGGGCAGATCGACGCCGGGAACCGGCAGCCGCACCGGCACCGAACCGGTTGCGATCAGGAGCTTGTCGTAAGCCAGCGTTTGCCCGTCATCCAGAGTGACCTGCTTCGCCGCCGTATCGACCGCGCTGGCCTGGCCGCGCACTTCGCGTATACCCAGACTTGCAAAATGATCGGGCGATTTGCGCAGATAGGTTCCACGCTCGTCGATGTTGCCGACCAGAAGGTAGGGAATGGCCATGCGCGAATACGACGGTTCCGGCTCATTGCCCAGCATCGTGATGTCGTCCTGCGGGCGCAATTTGCGCAGGGCTTCGGCCGCCACAACGCCGGCCGGACCATTGCCCAGTATGAGGTGTTTCATGATCGCCTCGGAAAAGTCATCAGCTACACAAGAAACGGGGGCACGAACAGCATCCGTGCCCCCTTTTCCCGGCCGCCGCCTGCCGGCTCACACCCGCAGGCCGCACGACCGCTACGCCCTCAAAGCCCCAGACGCGTAAGCGTTTCCGGCGTCGGACGTCCTTCCGTATCCCAGCCGCGCAGCTCGTAATATTCGGGTAGCATTTTGTCCAGCCCGCTCACGAGCCCCTTGGCCGGGCCGACCTTGGCCGGCTCGGTCAGCAAGCGCGGCGGCAAGGTGTCGTCCTTGGCCGTAAAGCCGGCGGCGTTGTTGAACTGGCGCTCCAGATTCCAGATGCGCTCGCCCATTTCGTTGAGCTTTTCGAGCGACCAGTCGCCCTCGCAAGCAGCCTGGACCTGCGGCTGCACGTCTGCCACGCCCCAGGCGAAGGAAGTGAACACACACAGGCCGGACGAATCGAATACCGCGGTGGCATCCTGGAATGCCTTCACGAGCGCCGGCTTGCCGTCGGTGGTGAGCGGATCGGTCTTGACGGGAATGCCCAGCACTTCCGACGCCACCGTGTAGGAGCGCAGGTGGCAGGCACCGCGGTTGGAGGTTGCATAGGTAAGCCCCATGCCCTGTATGCCGCGCGAATCGTAAGCCGGGAATTCCTGCCCCTTCACCGTCATGGACAGTTCGGGATGGCCGTATTTCGCACACATGCGCGCCGAGCCCATGCCGATGTCTTTGCCGAAACCCTCCCCGCGCGCGGTCATTTCGGTGAGCAGCGCAAGCGCTTTGGCCGAGCCGAAGGGCGCTTCAATGCCAAGTTGCTCTTTCGTCAGCACCCCCATTTCGTACAGTTCCATGACCGCACCGATGGTTGCGCCAAATGAAATCGGATCCATGCCGTCTTCATTGCAGAGCAAGTTCGCGTACTGCAAGGCTTCCAGATCGTCCACGCCATTCGCGCTGCCGAGCGCCCAGGCCGCCTCGTATTCCAGCCCACCCGACGCGCCCCAGTATTTCGGGCTATTGACCACAGAGAAGTGGTTCTGATCAATCTTGGAAATACGTCCGCAGGCGATGGTGCAACCAAAACAGGCCTGGTTGTTTACCAACTGCGCCTTGCCATCGGTCGGGCGCTTCTCGCGCATGGCCTCGGCGGAAATTTTGCGCGCCCCTTCGAACTGCACATCGCGGTGGTTGCGCGTGGGCATGGCGCCGATTTCGTTGATCACGTTCATGAGCACCTGCGTACCGTAGGTCGGCAGGCCGGCGCCCGTGACGGCATTTTCCTTGAGAATTTTTTTCTTCTCGAAGGTCACTTTCATGAATTCCTTGGGATTGGCGATATTGCCAACGCCCTTGGTGCCGCGTACCGCAATCGCCTTGAGGTTCTTGGACCCCATCACCGCGCCCACGCCGGAGCGGCCGGCGGCACGATGCAGGTCATTCACGATGCAGGCATAGAGCACGCCGTTTTCGCCGGCACGGCCGATCGAGGACACGCGCACCAGCGGATCCTGGTGCTGCTTCTTGACGGTTTCTTCGGTTTCCCAAACGGTCTTGCCCCACAGGTGCGAGGCGTCGCGCAGTTCCACCTTGTCGTCTTCGATCCAGAGATACACCGGCCGCGGTGACTTGCCTTCCAGAATGATCATGTCCCAACCGGCCATTTTCAGCTCGGCGCCAAAATACCCGCCCGAATTGGAACAGGCGATGGCGCCGGTGAGCGGCCCTTTGGTCACCACGGAATAGCGCCCGCCGGTCGACGCCATGGTTCCGGTGAGCGGCCCGGTGGTAAAAATGAGCTTGTTGTCGGGCGACAGTGGATCGACTTTTGGATCCACCTCACTGACGAAATATTTGGTGGCCAGACCACGCTGGCCGAGGTACTGCTGCGCCCACTCCATATTGAGCGGTTCGACCGCGACCGAACCGGACGTAAGATTGATGCGCAGGAATTTACGCGTCCATGCCATGAGTGTGTCCTCCGTGCTCAGGCCGCAGCCGTGTCGGTTTTTTCGGCCCACTGGCGCATGCGGTCCAAGCCGGTCCAGTTGGCGTCTATGAAGGTGATTGCACCGGTCGGGCAAGCTTCAGCACAGGCAGGCTCTCCGAAACAGAGGTCGCATTTCTGTACCTTGCCGATATCCGCCACATAATTGATGGTGCCGAACGGACAGGCGACAGTGCACACCTTGCAGCCGACACAAACGTCCTCCAACACCACCTTGGCGCCGGTGTTCTTGTCCAGCTTGATCGCCTCGACCGGGCAGGCGTGCATGCACCAGGCTTCGTCACACTGCGTGCAGGTATAGGGAACCTTGCGCCCGGTATGGTGGAATTCGAAAACCTTGATGCGCGACTTCGAATTATTGAACACGCCGTAATTTTCGAACGAGCACGCCATTTCGCACTGCAGGCAATGCGTGCACTTGTTCGGATCGATGTGCAGCGATTTTTGCATCGTCCTCTCTCCTTTTGTTCGTGAAAGTTCAGGCCTGGTTCAAGCTTGCCAAGCCCGGTAGATCAATAGGTAGCAAATCCCACGCCACCTGCCGAACCGCTTGTCTTTGCAAATATGCAGCCCAAATCTGTTAGAAAATGGGACACCTGTTGCACAATTTGCCGTACCACATCCCCAATGAATTCTAGCGAACCGCGGCGTTAGCGGCAGCACGGCGGGAAAAAGTTTACCGGCACGCGAGATCAAACCCGTTGCGCTTGTCCGGCCGCTGCCCGAAATCGCCCAGCGCGCCCTCCCCGCCGCAGACGCGCAACGCAAAACCGGCTCAGAGCGGCTTCAGCCTGCGCACGCCGTGTCGCGCGAACACTTCGTCCAGTCTGCCTTCCTTGTCGAGTTCGTTCATGGCTTCCTGGACTCGCCGCGCCAGCGCCTCGTTGCCGGCTTTGGCCGCAATGCCCAGCACCCAACCGGCCGGCGGCAGGGCCGGCAGCGGCGGTATCAGGCGGTCAAAACCGCGTGTGCCCTGCATCATTGCCTCGACCTGACTGTTCAAAGCCAGCACGGCGCTGATACGGTCCTCCTTGAGTTCCCGGAATGCCTCGCCGATATTGTGGAAATGGCGCACGTTGCGCGCCAGTTTGCCGCCCTCGAAGCCAAGCAGCGCAATCGACCCGATGGAGGCATCTTCGACGCCTATCGTGGCATGTTCGAACACGCTCATGGTTTCCACCTTGGGCAGTTTTTCGCGGCTATGTACGAGCATCATCTGCTCGCGATAATAGGGCGCAAAAATGAGCACCTTGTCGTTGCGGTCCATGAAGTGCCTATCCACCGGCACATGCATCATGATGTCGGCGGGTCCGTAACCGAGGTAGTGCCCCTTCCACACCATGTTGCGCAGATCGTCCTCCATTTTTTCGTCGGCATCGAAAGGCAGCAAGGCGAGCCGCAAGCCCAGGCGCTCTGCGATCAGGCGCGCGATGTCGACATCTATGCCCTTGCCGTCGTCGTTGAATGGCGCAAATTCCTTATACACGGCGACACTGAGCGTGCCCGGCGCGCGTAATTGATCCAGGCCGGAATCCGCCCACGCCGGTAAGCCGAACGCAGCAAGCCACAACAGGGTCAGAAATTTCAGAACCGATTTCAAAAGCTGTCTCCTGGTATTTTTGTCTGCACAAAATGCCAGCGGGGCCGCAGCCCCGCTGGCAATGGCACGCCGCAACGGCAAATCCTACTGCAGGCTGCTGCGCCGGCTTTCCAGGTAGGATTTGATGGCCCAGATGGCTTCCTGGTTCAAAACCCCTTCGAAGGGCGGCATGTAGGTCACGCCATTACGAATTTTCCCCCGCCGCACACTGTCACGAAAATACACATCCGTGTCCGGATCCAGATCGAGTTTGCGCAAATCTGGAGCAATTCCGCCACTGACCGCTTCCAGGCCGTGACAACGCGCGCAGTTCTGATTGAATGCCGACGACCCGATCTGGATCGCTTTCTTGTTGTCCCGATACGGGTTCACACCCAGCCAGTCCGCGCCGAGCTGTTTCAGTTCATGCGTATCGACGACCTGCGGTGTCACGTCGCCATGCGCGTGCGCGACCGTTGCAATACCCATTGCCGCGACCACACCAATTAGTTTTCCGATGGCTGCAACCTTCATGTTTTGACTCCTCCAGAGGTAAAAAAATCAGGACAGGCTGCTTACGCAAATCCCGTGCCCGGTCGCCCTCCATCGCGCCGGCCAGCTGCGCGATCGCCGTGATTAAACCGGGTCAAATGCGGCCGTGATCAGACGCTTTGGGCCGGATTGACTTTCCGCAAAATTTCGGGAATTCGGCCATACTCCGTCTTGCCACGCTGGCCAGAACAGGCGCCGCTCGGCGCCCGCGTAATATGCACCGCATTGGCAGTTCCCGCAGAAAAAAAAAGCGGCTGACACCGGGGTGCCAGCCGCAAGCAAAACACGAGGAGAAACACTAAGGGGGAAACACAAAATCGGCCTGCCCAGCCCCACCCCAAGCTGGACAAGCCCGCCGGAGCAAGAATCAACCGATCAGGCCAAATTCCCCGGTCAAATCGACTAAACTCCAAACATCTGCTGCGCCACATTGCAACATTCGGCTATCTGTTAAGCAGCAAGCCGGCTGCAAATCGCCGCTGAGCACCGCATGCCGGCACACTTTGCAGCGCGTGCGCGGCACAGCGCCAAGCCAATTCAATCCACTGTGGCGCTTTGGCGTGGAACACGCCGGTACAAGCAGATTTGACAGTTAGGTAGCCTCTGTCGCCGCGTTCGGAACTATCCAGGCAAGCCGCGTACCAGCCTGAAAAACCGCTCAAAACGGCACGCCCGAAGCCCGTTTCAGCCTCGGCTGCGGCAAATTGCCACACTTCTTGGCAACACTTGCCACAACCTGTAGCACATGCTACGGTTGCCCGGCTCACGAGAAGGGCGGGCATGCACTGCACCGTCACCATGGGTGCTCACTCTGGAGGAAAAGTCGATGAGCCCGCGGATTCCGCAAATCAATCAGGCACAGCACGCCCATACTGCGGTCCGCTCGGATGGCACGATTCCTGCAGGAAGCCTCGACGCCATGATCGAGAACTCCTGGAAACGTTGCCAAGCTTTGGGCTTGACCGAAGACTGCCGGCCCGGCTTCGACCCCCTGCCGCGCAGCCGCATGCAGGACGCGATAGAGGCCAACCATGCGCTGATCGCTCATGCGCGGCCGGTCATGGAAACCCTGTACAGCCAGATCGTCGACACCCAGAGCATGCTGGTACTTACCGATGCAAATGGGCTCATCCTGCATTCCCTCGGCGACGACGACTTCCTGCAACGGGCCGACAAGGTTGCGCTCAAGCCGGGCGTCGTGTGGACCGAAGAGGCGATGGGTACCAACGCCATCGGTACCGCCATCGCAGAAGATTCGCCGGCCCTGGTGCACGGGCCGGAACACTATCTTGCAGTCAATCAGTTTCTGACCTGCTCGGCCATCCCGATTACCGATCCGCACGGCAAACTCGCCGGGGTGCTAGACCTGTCCGGCGACTGGCGCGGCTACCACCGCCACACCATGGCGCTGGTACGCATGTCCGGCCTGCTGATCGAAAACCACATGTTCGGCAGCGCATTTGCCAACGCCGCCGTACTGACGTTCCACAGTTGCCCTGAATTCATCGGCACGCTGTGCGAGGGCATGATCGCTTTCCGGCCCGATGGCACGGTGTTGTCCGCCAACAAGAGCGGTCTGTTTCAGCTTGGGCTGGGCCTCAACGGTTTGCGCAGCCATACCTTTTTTTCGCTGTTCTCACAGCCTGTCAGTACGGTATTCGACCACGTGCGCTGCCGCGGCAGCGACTTGATGCAATTGACCTTGCCGACCGGCATCAAGGTTTATGCCCGCGCGCGCATTGCCGCAAGCAGCACCGGCAGCCCCGCGCACCTCATCGTGCCGGGGCAGGAATTGCAGCGCAGCGCCGGTTTTGCCGGGCCGTCCGTCGCGGCACGCCCCGCTCCCGCACCCACGGCGACGCCCGGTGCAAACGGCACCTCGCATGGCAAGTGCGGCTCGCTCGACGCGCTCAAAACCGGCGACCCGCAAATCGACGCCGCCCTGCACAAGGTACACAAGGTGCTGGGGCGTGACATATCGGTACTTGTCCAGGGCGAAACCGGCACCGGCAAAGAACTTGTCGCGCGTGCGATCCACCATGATTCGCCGCGCCGCAACGGGCCTTTCGTGGCCGTCAATTGCGCGTCGATCCCGGAAACCCTCATCGAATCGGAACTGTTCGGTTACGAGGAAGGGGCATTCACGGGGGCACGCCGCAAGGGCTCGGTGGGCAAAATCATGCTGGCCAACAGCGGCACGCTGTTTCTGGACGAAATTGGCGACATGCCGCTCAATCTGCAGGCACGTCTGTTGCGCGTGCTACAGGAGCGCGTGGTGACGCCCCTGGGCAGTTCGAAAACTTTCCCGGTCGATGTCGCCATCATTTGCGCCACGCACCGGCGGCTCAAGGATTTGATCGCGCGCGGCCTGTTTCGCGAGGATTTGTACTACCGCTTGAACGGACTATCCATCACGCTTCCGCCACTGCGCATGCGGCAGGACTTGCATGCCGTCGTGCAACGCATTTTGCGCGACGAACTCAAGGTGGGCGATGAACTGGACGTGTCGCAGGAAGTGCTGCGGTTGTTTTGCCAACACCCCTGGCCGGGCAATATGCGGCAACTTGTCAACGTGCTGCGCACCGCCGTCGTGATGGCGGATGGCGAAGCCGAAATTTGTCGCGAGCACCTGCCCGACGACTTTCTCGAAGACATGGAAGCGCCTGGCACTGCGGTCCCTGTCGCAGCAGTAGCCATTACGCCGCCGCCAACGGCCGGCGTAGTCCCGCTGCAAGACGGCAAGCTCGAAGACATCGAACTGAACGCCATTCAGTCCATGCTGGATCAGACCGGCGGCAACGTGTCGGCGACCGCCCGCCGCCTCGGCATCAGCCGCAACACGATTTACCGCAAATTGCGCCAACTGAGCGGCGGCGCCTGAGTCCGCGTGCCGCGGCAGTGGCCTGAACGGCATCAGCGATCAAACAATTCCTGCTCCGCTTCACGCCAGCGCTTCTGCACATTGAGGCCGTGCTCGGGAAGGTATTCAGCCCAGTCGCGATAGTCGGGGAAAGCCAGACGTTGCGGCGCGCTGGCGGCATCATTGCCGGTCTGGACGTCAGCGCCCACCGAGCGCTCCAATTGTTCGAAATAACCCCGTATGGCGGCGATCAAGCCGGCATCGCCGGCTGGGCCGTGCCCGGGTAGCACGTGCGCCGGTGCGAGATCGGCAAGTTCGGCGAGGACGGCGGCCCAATCCGCAAGTTGGGCATCGCGCATTTGCGGAATTTGCCGGTTATTGACCAGTCCGCCGGCAAGCAGAACCCCTCGCGCCGCATCGTACAGGGCGATATTGCCGGGCAAATGTCCGCCTTCGAAGCGCAGCACGGTCAGTGTCACGCCCGCCAATTCAACCGTCGCGCGTGCCGACTGGATAGTCTGGCGCGGCAGCACGATGCGCGTGCCGCGAATTTCGTCCTCGCCTATGGCAGCACGCAAATTGCGCCGGCAGCGCGGGCAATAGCGGCGCATGCGCGCCGCCGTGATGTCGGAGGCGAAAAAAACCACGCCCGGCTTCACGAACACCGATGCGGCGAGCACATTTTCCGGATGCGCGTGGGTCGCGACCACTGCCACGACCGGTCGCCCGATCTGCGCCCGGATCAACTGCCGAACACGCAGCCCATCCTTGTAAGTGGGACCAGGATCAACCATGACCAGGCCCTGCGCCCCCTCCAGGACCACGCTATTGGCCACGCGACCACAGTTGCCGCGCGCCGGTGCCTCCTGCGCCCCAGGTACCAGCCATACGCCCGGCACGATCGCCTGTAGCGACAGGGGAGGACAGGCAAAGGCGGACGCACCCAGGGCAATCAACCCAAGCACAGCCGCACGCATCAAGCACGCCGCCGAACCGAAACGGCTCCGAGCGCCAACTTCGGCACGCCCGCTCAATTCACATGCCCCCGCTCAATGCTCGCCGCAATTGCCGGCACAGCGCGTATGGACGCCATCACCGGGCCACACTCGCACGGCATGGCGGAAACGATAGTCGCGAACCAGGGCATACCGCGGCGCGATCCGAATAAAAGCCTGGCGCCACCAGCCGTGGCAATTTGCAATACCGGGCAGTCCGCAGCCCGCCCCGTCCAGTACAATCCCGGGTTGAAGGCGAGCATGCAAACAAACTGAAAATCGCCAGCCGCGCCCTGCTTTGCGATTCGATTTCGATAGTTGTGCCTCCCACATGCGACTCGCCCTGAAATTACTGCTGTTGTTGTTCCCCGTGCTGGCCTGTGCGGAACCGACCGTACTCGAACGCATTCAGGCCACCCACCTGCTCAAGGTGTGCGTGTGGCCGGAATATTACGGAATATCCTTCCGCAATCCGCGCACGAACACGCTGGCCGGCATAGACATCGACATGGCGGGCGAACTTGCAAAAAGCCTCGATGTGAAACTGGAATTCGTCGATAGTTCGTTCGCACGGCTGATCGAGGACGTGACCACCGCACGCTGCGACATCGCCATGTTCGCCATCGGGGTGACCCCGGCGCGCACTCAGTTTCTGCGATTTACGCACCCCTATCTGCAGAGCGATATTTACGCAATCACCTCGCGCAGCAACCGGCGCATCAAGTCCTGGGCAGACATAGACCAGCCCGGCGCAGTGGTCGCGGTCGCCGCGGGCACACTGCACGAAAGTGTGATGCGCGAAAAACTCACGCACGCCATATTGCGCGTCATGAATACGCCCTACGCGCGTGAACTGGAAGTCCAGTCCGGCCGCGCCGACGTATTCATGACGGATTTTCCCTACAGCCGCCGCATGCTCGAAACCACCGACTGGGCGCGCCTGGTCAGTCCTCCGGGCGTATACCACCTGACCCCCTATGCCTATGCAGTCAAGCCCGGCGACGACGCCTGGTTCGAGCGCGTCGAGCGCTTTCTTGCCGAAGTGAAAAGCGACGGACGTCTGCTGGCAAGCGCGCGCAGGCACAAGCTAGAGCGTATTCTGGTCGCGGAATAGCGCGCCCATGCCCGCCCTACACAAGTCCAAGCCAAGTAGGGTGCTGGTCGCGCTGTTGCTGTTGTTCAGTCTGGGTACACTGGTCACCACCGTCACCACCATGTGGCGGCTCAAATTCGAGGTGATCGCACACCAGCTCAACCAGGCGTCCGTACAGGCACAGGCCTTCGACGACGCACTGGTGCAGCCCCTCACGCTCATCGATCTGAGCGGCCACGACATCGACGATGACCTCGACCGCGACAATCCCGAGCGGCTCGCCACAAAGCTCGCACAGGTTCTTCAGCACGCGCCCTTCGTGCGTTCTCTTTCACTCGCGACGCCGGACGGCCGCATATTCGCAAGTTCCAACGCGGCGAACATCGATCACATGCTCGACCTGCAGAGCCCGCAACCGGAAGCATCGGCCGCAAGCGACGGATTGCGAATCGGCATGCCCTGGCAGGGCCGCGATTTCGCTGAGGGCCGCCCCACCAGTCCCGAACAGCCGGCCGCAGCGGACCAATCCGGCTTCGTCCCGGTGCTGCGCAAGCTCCCCACCCGCCGCGCCCCCGTCATCCTGGCTGCCGCGCTCAATCCGGACTATTTCATCAACCTTTACGCGCGCCAGATATCACCTGTGCAGGGCCGTGTCGACGTCGTGCGACTTGACAACGTGCTGCTATTCAGCACGCGCGATGATTTTGCGCCGGGTAGCCGCTACGACGCCACGCTGGTGGCCAGTGGCGAACACGCGCAGGAATCGGGCACTCGGACCGGCGACGGCAAGGATGGCGTTCCAGTTTTGACCGCCTATCGCGTATCGCGCAACTTTCCCCTCGTGACCGTGGTGCATATCAACCAGAATTTCGCGCTCGCCAAATGGCTGGCCGAAACGCGGACGGTTGCCAGCGTCGTGACGGTCGGTTTGACCTTACTGTCCGTGCTTGCCGCAATTTTGTTGCGACGCCTGCGCCGCAGCGAGCGCATCGAAGCCGATACCGAGGCGCAAACGCGGCTCGCCGCGCAGGTATTCGAGTCGGCCGGAGAAGGCATCCTGATCACCGACGCGCGCTCAGTCGTGCTGCGCATCAATTCCGCATTCGCCAACATGAGCGGATTCAGCACGCAGGACTTGGTCGGAAAAAAAACCAGCGTACTCAGTTCCGGCCGGCACGATGAAGCGTTTTACGCGGCGATGTGGAAATGCATCAAGGCGCAAGGTATCTGGCGCGGCGAAATCGTCAACCGCCGCAAGGACGGCAAGCTGCAAACCGAGTGGCTCACCATTTCCGCCGTGCGCGACGAATTGGGCCGAGTCAGTCACTATGTAGGCATTTACGCGGACATATCCGAACGCCGCCGCGTGGAAGAAGAACTGCGCGAACACCGCGACCATCTGCGCGAACTGGTCGATGCGCGCACGGCGGAACTGCTCACTGCCAAAGATACCGCGGAAGCCGCCAATCGTGCCAAATCGGAATTCCTTTCCAATATGTCGCACGAGTTGCGCACGCCCATGCATGCGATCCTTGCCTTTGCTCAACTGGGGTCGCACAAATCCAGCCTGGATACTTCGGGCGCTGGCAAATTGCGTACTTATTTCGCCAATATCGAACAGGCCGGCCGGCGTCTGATGGGGCTGCTGGACGATTTGCTGGACCTGTCGAAACTCGAAGCCGGGCGCATGCAGCTGGACATCAAATTTCACCCGCTGCGCCCCCTGGTGCAGGAAGTTTCTGCCGAACTGGCCATGCTCATAGACGAGCGCAAACAGACCTTGACGCTTACCGCCGAGGACGATGCCGCCGGCGCTTACTTCGACCGCGCCCGCACCGCACAGGTATTGCGCAATCTGCTCGGCAATGCGTGCAAGTTCGCGCCCAAAGCCAGCAGCATCGAAATTCGCTATGGCCAGATCGAAGCCGGCATGGTGTACGTATCCATCAAGGACGTCGGCCCTGGTATTGCACCGGAAGATATCGAACGCATTTTCGAAAAGTTCGAACAGGGCACCGCGACCAAAGCATTTGGCAAAGGGTCCGGCCTGGGCCTGGCGATTTGCCGCGAAATCGTGCTTGGGCAAGGCGGCCAAATTTGGGCTGGCAACAACCCCGAAGGCGGGGCACACTTTACTTTCACCCTGCATGCGAATAACCCCTCCCAGGCGCAATTGAGCGCCACGAACGAAAGCCGCCAGCCCACCGCTTGAATCCGGTTAGAATTGCGCGTCCGTCACTGGAACGACGCAATTAATCATAAGAGCACACAGCGATGCCTTACCGTATCAAAGCCCCTGGAATTCAACTAATGGCACCGCTTGCGCTGGCCTTATCATGCACCCACGGACTATCCGCCCGGGCCGCCGAAACCCTGCCCGCCGTAGTCGTGACCGGTACGCGCATCGAACAATCCAGTTTCGATCTGCCCATGGCCATCGATACCGTGTCGGCCGACAGCCTGCACGCGCAGAAACTCGAAACCAATATTTCCGAATCGCTGGCGCGAGTACCCGGCGTCGCCGTCGGCAGCCGTGAAACTTACGCCCAGGAACAGCAACTCACACTGCGGGGTTTCGGTTCGCGCTCACAATTCGGCGTGCGCGGCATACGCCTGCTGGCGGACGGCATTCCCGCCAGTACGCCGGACGGCCAGGGCGGCAGCGGATTATTCGACCTGTCTTCGGCCGCGCGCATCGAAGTGCTGCGCGGGCCATTTTCAGCGCTATATGGCAATCATTCCGGCGGCGTGGTCCAGGTATTTACCGAAGACGGCCCGGCACAGCCGACGCTGAGCGGGTCCGTCATGGCGGGTTCATGGGGCACGCTGCGCGAAGCGCTCAAGTTCGGCGGCACGGCAGGTTCCGTCAATTACATCGGCAGCTTGTCGAATGTCGAAACCGATGGCTACCGCGACCACTCGGCTGCCACCAAACAGCAGGCCAACGTAAAAATGCGCGTTGCGCTGACGGATTCGACCAGCATTACCCTGGTCGGCAACTATCTGAACCAGCCGACCAATCAGGATCCCTTGGGACTGACCGCCGATCAGGTGCGCCAAAACCGCCGCCAGGCGATCGCCACGACCGGCACTTTCGATACGCGCCGTTCGTTACGCAACGAACAGGGCGGCGCGGTGCTGGATACCAGACTATCGGCACAGGACAGCATACGCGCAACCGTATATCTGGGCACTCGCAGCAACCAACAGTTTTTGCCTATAGGTGGCTTGGGCACCGGTGTCAGCGCATTCGATCGCGACTATTGGGGGGCCGGACTGCGCTGGACGCATCGTCAAGGCGCGCTCACTACCAGCCTGGGCGCGGAATACGATCGTGCGGTGGAAGACCGGCGCGGCTTTCGCAATAACAGCGGCGTACAGGGTTTGCTCACCCGCGACGAAACCAATACTGTCGATCAGAGCGGCATCTATGCCCAGGCGGAATGGGCGTTCGCTCCAGCGTGGAGCCTGTCCGGCGGACTGCGCTACACGCGTTTGAGGGTCGATTCGCGCGACCACTTCATCGTCCCCGGTAGCAACCCGGACGACTCCGGCAGCACCAGTTTCTCGGCCTGGACGCCGGCCGCCGGCCTGCTGTGGAAGCTCGACCCGGCCGTGAACCTTTACGCAAACGTCGGGCGCAGCTTTGAAACGCCGACACTGATCGAACTGGCCTATCGCCCGGATGGCACGAACGGGCTCAATCTCGGACTGCAGCCATCAACCAGCACACATTTTGAAATTGGCGCAAAAACCATCCTGGCGTCGGACATTCAGCTCACGGCTGCCTTATTCGAAATCCGCACGCACAAAGAAATCGTGGTGTTCAGCAACGCGAACGGGCGCACCACCTACCAGAATGCCGGCGACACGCGCCGGCGCGGCCTCGAAGTGGCACTGGACGCGCCCCTGCCGGGCGGCTTCGCGGCCTATTTGTCGGGCACCTGGCTTGAAGCCAAATTTCGCGATGCCTACCTTACCTGCGCCAGCGTGGGTTGTACCGTTCCTACCGTAACTGTCAATGCCGGCAACCGCATTCCCGGCGTACCAAACTTCACGGTATACGGAGAACTGAACTGGAAGCACGCCGCGAGCGGATTTTCCGCAGGCGTCGAGGCGCGCTGGGTCGGGCCGGTCAATGTCGATGACCGCAATAGCGCAACCGCCGGCCAATACACCGTAGCCAACCTGCGCGCCGGCTTCGAACAGCGCGGCAGCGCCTGGACGCTGGCGGAATTTATCCGCATCGACAACCTGTTCGACAAGGAATACATCGGCGCGGTGTATGTGAATGATGCCAGCTCGCGCTTTTACGCGCCCGCACCGGAACGCACGTTTCTGCTCGGCCTGAGCGCCCAATATCGCTTCTGAAGGGGGTGGGAAGACCGCCTGTAAGCCGGGTTCTGTCGTGAGCAGCCATTCATCTGGGCGCGCCGTTACCGGCGCGCTCTAGCAGCCTACCCGGAAGCAGCGCGAGCCACGCTATCGCTTCCCTATTTGGCCTTGCCCCGGATGGGGGTTACCGTGCCGTGCGTGTTGCCACGTCCGCGGTGGGCTCTTACCCCACCATTTCACCCTTGCCTGTGCCTTTGCAGGCCATCGGCGGTGTACTTTCTGTTGCCCTGTCCGTCGCCTCGCGGCGCCCGGCCGTTAGCCGGCATCCCGCTCTGTGGGGCCCGGACTTTCCTCGACGCGGAACAAGCCGCGCCGCGGCTGCCCGGCGGTCTTCCCGCTGGCGATTCTACCCGCGTCGGCCTACAACGAGCTTAGGAACCCGCACGCGAGGAGACCAAAATGAAACGCCTGTATTTTCTGCTGCCCAATCTGGATAGCGCCCGCCGCGTCGAACGCGACCTGCTGCTGGACCATGTGGAAAACCGCCATCTGCATTTTCTGGCGCGCCGCGGCACCGACCTCGGCCAACTGCACGAAGCGTCTTTCGCGCAGAAAAGCGATGTCGTGCGCGGGGCCGAAATCGGCCTGCCGCTGGGCGCGCTGTGCGGCGCGCTGATCGGCGTGTGGATGTATCTTTCGCCGCCCGACGGCATAGACATCAATCTGGTCGCGGTATTGCTCGGCGCCGTGGGCGGCGGCCTGTTCGGCACGTGGATTGCCAGCCTGATCGGCATATCCATGCCCAATTCGCGCCTGAAAAAATATGCCGCCGCAATCGAAGCAGGCGCCGTATTATTGATGGTGGATGTGCCGCGCTCGCGCGTGCAGGAAGTTCTGCAAATCGTCAATGCGCGTCACCCGGAAGTGGTGGATCACGGCATAGAGCCCATCATGCCGGCATTCCCGTAAGCGCGGCCAGCCGGCCGCGGCGCCGGGCTATCAGGTGCGCGGCGGCCGGAACTGCCGCGTGTCGAGAAAATAGTCGCGCGTGTTCGCGCCCATGCCGGGCAGGCCCAGCAGCGGCAGCGGCGCCAACGCGCGCGGCGTGCATAAAAAGTCTTCGCCAGCGAGTTTGGCCGCAAGCCACGTGTCGCAATAATTACGCAATTCGCCAGGATTGCACGCAAGCACGGCGGGCTCGATTTCCACATACAGCGCGCGCCCGCACAAGCCGAAAAACGGCGCGCGCAGCTTGTCCAGCAAGGCGTGGCCGAACACCACGCAGCGCAGTTCGGTTGTCATGCGTGCGCGCCTGTCCCAGAACGCCTCGACCCAACGTCTTTGTTGCAGCAGTTGCGCCAGTTCGGCATCGGCGCACAGCACCAGCACGCCATCTTCGTCGAACTGCGCGGCGGCGTCGCGCAGCGCACCGCGCGCTGTGCCCGGTCCGCGGTCGTGGCGCAAATGGCGTGCCGTAAGTTCCGCTTTCGCGCGTGGAAAAGCCAGCCAGATCAGCGCGTGGAATGCGTCATGCCAGCTATCCGCGCGCGTGTGGACAACACCCGCCTGCGCGATACGCGCTTCGTAGGGAGCGGGATCAACCTCGGAACAAAATCGGATCGGCAGGCCGGACGGCCCGCGCGGGCGGCCCAGGCGTTCGGCCGCGGCGTCGAATTGCTCCACCGCGGGGGGCGCGCCCGGCGGCAATTGCGCGGCCAGATCACGCAGGTGGTCGTACAGGAACAGCGCCGGCAAATCCACGCCGCGCTATTCCGCGGCAGATTTGGCGACGAAACGCAGCTTGCCGTCCTTGCGCGCGAAACTGCCCAGCGGCGCCGGCACTTCCGCTTGCGCCGGCGCTGCTTTGAGGCTGCAGTCAGCCGTACTGACTGCGTACCAGTTATTGCCCTGATTCACCCAAAAACTGTTTTCCTGCGCACCCGGATAAACCACCACCACGCCGCTTTTGAGCGGCACCGGCTTGAGCGGATAGCGGCGCTGGCAATCCGGCATGCGCGCGACCACCAGCGCGGTGTCGTAAGTGCTGCTCCAGGGGAAATTCTTGTCGCGCAAAACGGTGAGCGCATGGTCGCGCCGGTCGATCATGTAGGACGCACTATCGCTTTCGCAGGCGCACAGCACCAGGGCGGCTGCCAGCAACAGAAATACTCTCGCCGCCATCACGAACCCGGCGCCAGTTTCCAGTCCAGCGTGCCGCCCGCGAACAGGGGCACCAGCGGATCGCCGTCCAGATAGGGCAAATGCGGCGGCACGCTGTGCGGCTCGCGCGCCAGCGTAATGGTATCGGTGTTGCGCGGCAGCCCGTACCAGTCCGGGCCATTGAAACTGGCGAAAGCCTCCAGCAAATCGAGCGCCCCGGCAGCATCGAAAGCCTGCGCGTACAACTCTATGCCGGCATAGGCGGTATAACAGCCGGCGCAGCCGCAGGCCGCCTCTTTGGTGCTTTGCGCATGCGGCGCCGAATCCGTGCCGAGAAAAAATTTTGGCGACCCGGAACACACCGCATCCACCAGCGCGAGGCGGTGACGCTCGCGCTTCAATACCGGCAGGCAGTAGTGGTGCGGCCGTATGCCGCCCTGAAACAACGCATTGCGGTTCAGCAGCAAATGATGCGCGGTAATCGTGGCGGCCACGTTGGCAGCACTGCCGGTCACGAACGCCGCTGCCTGTTCCGTCGTGATGTGTTCGAGGACGACTCGTAAATCCGGATGGCGGATAAGCGTGGGCTCGAGTACGCGTTCGATAAAAACCGCTTCGCGGTCAAATATATCCACATCAACATCGGTAACCTCCCCGTGAACCAGAAGCGGCATGCCTAGCGCGGACATGCGCCCCAACACCTCGTCGCAACGCTCGAGGTCCGTCACGCCGGACGCCGAATTGGTCGTCGCGCCGGCCGGGTAGAGCTTCACCGCATGCACGAAGCCGCTATCCCGCGCGCGCTCGATTTCGTCCGGCGCCGTAGCGTCAGTCAGATACAACGTCATGAGCGGTTCGAACTTGAATTCCGCCGGCGTCGCCGCGACGATGCGCGCGCGGTAGGCGGCGGCATCCGCCACCGTCACGACCGGCGGTTTCAGATTGGGCATCACGATGGCGCGGGCAAAGCGCCGCGCGGTGGCCGGCAACACGGCCGCCAGGGCGGCGCCGTCGCGCAGATGCAGATGCCAGTCGTCAGGACGGGTAATGGTGAGCGTTTCCATGGCTTCGGATTCAGTCTTCGGATTGTTGCGCGGCTTGCGCCAGCGCATGTTCGTAGAGAGCGTTGCGCGGCGCGCCAGTCAGTTCGGCCGCCAGTTTAACCGCCTGTTTGAGCGGCAAATCGGCCAGCAGCACGCCTAGTGTACGTGTCGCATGGGCATCCAGGGCAGCCCCGGCCCGCCGCGGCGGCGCCGACACCGCCAACACGAATTCCCCGCGCTGGCGCATGGCGTCTGCGGCCAGCCACTGCGGCGCCTGAGCAAGCGGCAGGCGCACGATCTGCTCGAATGTTTTCGACAGTTCGCGCGCAATCAGCAATTCGCGCTCGGGCTCCAGCAGGCTGGCCAGATCGGCCACACACTCGGCGATGCGGTGTGGCGCTTCGTAAAACACCAGGGCGGCATCGATGTCGCGCAGGCTTTCGATTTGCCCGCGTCGCGCCTGCCCGCGCGCCGGCAAAAAACCGGCGAACAAAAAGCGTGCGTCCAGCAGACCGCCGGCGGAAAGTGCCGCCACCGCCGCGCAAGGCCCGGGCAGCGGTACCACCGGCAGACCCGCTTCCTGAAGGCTGCGCACCACGCGCGCACCGGGGTCGCTCCAGCCCGGCGTGCCGGCATCGGTAATGAGCGCCACGACTTTGCCTTCGGCCACCGCCTGCACGAGGCGCGCGGAGGCGGCGCGCTCGTTGTGCTCATGCACGGCGATGCACTGCGCGGCGATGCCGTAGTGCTGCAACAGGCGCGCGCTGTGCCGCGTATCTTCGCAGGCGACCAGTTCCGCCGCCCGCAGCACGTCGAGCGCGCGCAGCGTCAGATCGCCCAGATTGCCGATGGGCGTCGCGACCACATACAGCGCCGCGCCGGGCGCGCGACCGGAAAAATGTTCGGACATGCTGCAATCCTGGGACCAGCGGCCAGCATAACACCACCCCGGCTGCCTCGCGGCGCTACAATCCGCGCCATCCGGTGGTGATATTTTGCCTCTGTGGCAGCCCCGGCACGCGAGGACGGTGCGTTATGGCAAAGCACAACGACGACGGCCGTGCAGCCGAAAATCTGGCGGCACAACACCTGACGCGGCAGGGCCTGGTGGTGGTCGAGCGCAACTGGCGCGCGCGTGGCGGCGAACTCGATCTGGTATGCCGCGACGGCGCCACCCTGGTTTTCGTGGAAGTGCGCCTGCGCGCCAACGCCGCATACGGCGGCGCCCTGGAAAGCATAGGCGCCACCAAGCGCCGCCGCCTGATCAGCGCGGCCGAACAATACTTGACGCAATACCCCGCGCACCAATGCCGCTTCGACGTCGTGCTGCTGGATGGCGTAGAAGGCCGCCGCATCGAATGGATACGCGATGCGTTCGATGCCGACTGAAGCCAGCGCCGGCACCCTGGCGCGCCGCGCCTGCGCCCTGCTGCTATGCCTGTTGTGGCTTGCCACGCCGGGCGCAGCCCTGGCGCAGAACCTGCGCATGCTGGTGCAAAGTTCGCCGCTGGCGGGGTTTCAGTTTCATGCCGGCCCCCAGCTGTGGAACGAACTGAAGCCGGGTGACGCATTGAAACTGGTGCGTGAGCCCGACAATGCACACGACCCCAATGCCGTGCGCGTCGAATGGCGCGGCCGCAAGCTGGGCTATTTACCGCGCAGGGAAAATGCCATCGTGGCAGAACAGATGGATCGCGGCGCCCGCGTCGAGGCGCGCATCGCGCGTCTGACCGAAACAGCCGATCCCTGGCAGCGCCTGCTCATAGACGTGATGCTCGTACTCTAAACCATACCCCCCGAATCTCGCCAGAATTGGCGACATCGCCCGAGTTGGCATGAAGCAACCATAAACTTCTTTGCACGGTCGATTTTTGCGCATATCATGCAAGAATTGCGTAAGAATGACCAAAAGTGCGCGCAACTCCACAACCCACGGTACCTAACGCACACGGCTCAGCGATTTCAATTGCTGCGCTCTTGCTCGTTTTGCTGGCCGGTTGTGCCGGCACCACGCTGCGACCGGGTACCGACAACCATATTTCACGCGATAGGGCACAAGCACGGCCCATTGCATCGATTCCGCCACCTGTACGCCACAGTTACCACCTGCCACCGCCACTTCCGGCGCCAGAAGTGGAAACTTATAGCGTGGTCGTCAATCGCGTTCCAGTACATGAATTATTGTTTTCCATCGCACGCGACGCGCGTCTCAACGTAGACATACACCCAGGCATACGCGGCACCGTCACGCTCAATGCGCTCGACCAAAGCTTGCCGCAATTGCTCACGCGCATCGCGCGTCAGGCCGACGTGCGCTTCGAACTGGAGGCGGACGTGCTCACCGTCATGCCGGACAGTCCGCTGCTGCGCCACTACCGCATCGATTACGTAAACATGACGCGCGACACGACCGGCACGCTATCGGTGACTACCCAGGTGGCAAATACGGGCGCATCCATGGGCACGGCGGCGGCGGGCAATAATTCGATTACCCGCATCGAAAACCGCGTGCAGAGCCGCTTCTGGGAAACCCTGGTGCAGAACGTAAAAGACATCCTGCACGAAACCGACAAGATACTGCCCGAAGGTTCGAGCGAAACCACGGTAGAAAAAAACGATACGCAAAGTACCACCGGTACCGGGGCTGCCCCTGCGCCGACAGCACCGGCACCGGCCACCCGCAGTCGCAGCCGCAGTGCCGGCGGCGCGCCAGCGGCCGCGGCCGCTACGCTCGCCACCAGCCCCAACCCGGCCAGCCTGCAGAACCAGGCGACGACCGTGGTGCGCACCACCACTTACCGGGAGGCGGCCTCAGTCATCGCGCACCCCGAATCGGGCGTGCTATCCGTGCGCGCCACCGCGCGCCAGCACGAAAAGATCGCCGAATTCATAGACCGCGTCATGGATGCGGCCGGGCGCCAAGTGCTGATCGAAGCCACGGTGCTGGAAGTTCAACTTGCCAACAACTACCAGCAGGGCATAGATTGGTCCAGGCTGCGCCTGGATGGCACCGGTTTCCGCCTCAGCCAGCGCGCCGTGGGGAGCATTTCGGCACCGCCCGCCAGCCTGTTCGAACTGGGTTATACCAACGCCGATTCGCGCGTCGGCAATCTGAGCGCGACGGTGCGGCTGCTCGAATCTTTCGGCAACGTAAAAGTATTGTCCAGCCCCAAACTTTCGGTCATGAACAACCAGACCGCGGTACTGAAGGTGGTGGATAACGCGGTTTATTTCACGATACAGAGCAACACCAACCAGAACCAAGCGACCACCACCACCACGTTCACAACCAATCTTTATTCCGTCCCGGTCGGTTTCGTCATGACCGTCACGCCGCAGGTGAGCGACAGCCGCGCCGTGGTGCTGAACCTGCGCCCCAGCGTATCGCGCATCATCGGTACGGTGGCCGACCCCAACCCGGAATTGAAACGTGCTGGCGTCACCAGCGAAATTCCCGTCATACGCACGCGCGAAATGGATTCCGTGCTGCGCGTCGAAGACGGCAATATCGCCGTCATGGGCGGTTTGATGGAAGACGTGCTGGACCAGCGCGACGACACGGTACCGCTGCTGTCGCGCCTGCCCCTGGTGGGCGGGGTGTTCGCCAACCGCAACGACACCGTGCGCAAAACCGAACTGGTGGTGTTTCTGCGGCCTACCGTGATTCGCCACGCATCGCTGCAGGGCGACTACGGTCATCTAACCGAAAAAGTGCCCGGCCAGGATTTTTTCCTCCACGACCCCGCGCCGGCACGCCCGCTCGGACTGGAAAGCGAACATGCGCGGCACTGACGCTATTCGCTGCGCGGGTACCCTGGCGTGTTGGCTCGCGGCCTGCTTGGCCGGCGCCACGGCCAGTGCCCAGGCGGCCGGAGCCGGCGCTGCGTCCCCACCTGATGCGGCCGAACCGCCTGCGGCGGACGCCGGCCCGCGCCTGCGCAAGGAGCGCCGCCTGCTGCCGGCCGACCCCGATCTGTTGCGCGCCTGGCGTGCCTATGGCGAGGGCGAGCACGCGGCCGCCCGCTCGGCCTACCTGGCGGCGCTGGCACATGACGCGGGCAATGTGCAAGCCTGGAACGGCCTTGCGCTGCTCGCGCTACAGGGCGGAAACCACGCCGCCGCGCTGGAATGCTATCGCCGCGCCGCCGCTGCCGATCCCAAAAACCCCGCGGCGCTGGCCGGGTTGGCGCTGCTCGAAGCACGGCCGGCGGCCGATGCGGCACTCCGCCTCAAACAACTATTGGCGGAACAGCCGCGCGCCGCCGCCCTGCACTTCGCACTGGGCAATATTTACGCCGACCAAGCCCAATGGGGCGAGGCAGAGCGCGCCTATTTTGCGGCGCTCGATCTGGAAGGCGACAACCCGGACTATCTGTTCAACCTCGCCGTCAGTCTCGATCACCTGCGCCAGCCACACGCCGCACTGCGGCACTATCGCGCCGCGCTGGTGGCGGCAGGCGGCAAACCGACCGCCTTTGCGCCGGCTGACGCCGAACGCCGCATCGCAGAACTATCGGCCTTGGTAGATAGGCCATGAAACCCGCCGCCTTGCCGCTGGGCCAGCAATTGATCGCGCGCGGGCTGGTGAGCGAAGACCAGTTGCGCATCGCCCTGATGGAGCAGGATCGCAGCAAACTGCCGCTCGGCAAACTGCTGGTGAGGCTGGGGTTCGTATCCGAAGCGGCGCTGCGCGATGCGCTGGGTGAAGTTCAGGGCCACCGCACCGTCGATCTTGCCCACACCCTGGCCGACCACGAAGCATTGGCCTTGGTGCCGCAGGACTTGGCGCGCCGGCACCGCCTGCTGGCACTGTCCTGGCAGCCGGAGGCGCGCCGCATCACGGTTGCCATGGCCGACAGCAACGATTTGCTCGCCATGGACCAATTGCGCGCCCGGCTGCCGGCTGGCACACAGGTGGAGGCGCTGATTGCCGGCGAATCCGACATCGCCCGCGCCATCGATCGCTACTATGGCTTCGATCTGTCGCTGGACGGCATCCTCACCGAAATCGAAACCGGCCGCGCCGATCCACGCCTGGCGGCTGCCGCAGCCACTGAATACAGCCAGCCCGTGGTGCGCCTGGTGGATGCCCTGCTGTCCGATGCAGTCAAGCGCGGCGCGTCCGACCTGCATTTCGAACCGGAAGAAAGTTTTTTGCGCATACGCCTGCGCATAGACGGCATCCTGCATCAGGTGCGCGCGCTGCATCAATCTTACTGGCCGGCCATGGCGGTGCGCGTGAAGGTAATGGCGGGCCTCAACATCGCCGAGACGCGCGCACCCCAGGACGGCCGCATCACGCTCAACACTAACGGCAGACTGATCGATTACCGCGTATCGGTACAGCCCACGCTGCACGGCGAAAATATCGTGCTGCGCATACTGGACCGCGAGCGCGGCATTCTGAAGCTGGATGGCCTGGGCCTGGCGGATGCCCAGCTCGACACGCTCAAACTGATGCTGGCACGCCCGTCCGGCATCATCCTGGTGACCGGCCCCACCGGCAGCGGCAAAACCACCACGCTTTATTCGGTCTTATCCGCCATCAGTTCCGAATCCATCAACGTGATGACGCTGGAAGATCCGGTCGAATACCCGCTGCCGCTGATCCGCCAGACCTCCGTGGCCGACGCGGTCAAGCTCGATTTCGCCAACGGCATACGCTCCATCATGCGGCAGGATCCGGACGTCATCCTGGTCGGCGAAATACGCGACGCGGATACCGCGCAAATGGCTTTCCGCGCAGCCATGACGGGCCATCAGGTGTTTTCCACCCTGCACACCAATTCGGCGCTGGGTGCCATTCCACGCCTGCTGGACCTCGGCATATTGCCCGACATCCTGGCCGGCAACGTGGTCGGCGTGATTGGCCAGCGCCTGCTGCGCCGCCTGTGCGTCGAGTGCCGCCAGCCGCACGCCCCGGACGCGGCCGAGTTGCAACTATTGGGCTGGCGCGAAGACCGTCCGGCACCGGCCTTATTTCGCGCCAAAGGCTGCACGCATTGCGCGCATCAGGGCTATCGCGGGCGCCTCGCCATCATGGAAATCATGCGGCTGGACGCCGATATCGACGACCTCATCGCGCGCCGCGCGCTGCCGCGCGAATTGCGTGCCGCGGCACGCGCCAAAGGGTTCCGCAGCCTGGCCGACGACGGTCTGCGGCGCGTGCTGGACGGCTCCACCTCGCTGGCGGAATTGAGCCGCGTGGTGGACCTCACCGATCGCATGCCGGCAGCCAGTGCCGACTGGGCCGCCTGAGTCCGCCGCCGTGGCCTTGCATCGCTACAAAGCCGTCAATGCCGAGGGGCGCGTGGTGCATGGCCAGATCGAGGCGGCCAATGTCGTGGACCTCGAATTGCGTCTGTCCCACATGGGGCTGGATTTCGTATCCGGCGCGCCGGCACGCCGTGCATTGCAATTGCGCCGCCGCCGCGGCGTGCCGCGGCGCGAATTGATCGCATTCTGTTTCCACCTCGAACAGTTGCAGAAAGTCGGCATAGGCATGCTGGAAGCGCTGGCCGATCTGCGCGAGTCCACCGAACACGAGGGCATGCGCAGTGTGATCGGTGCGGTGCATGAAAGCATACAGGGCGGGCGCACCCTGTCGCAGGCGCTGGACGAACACCCGCGTGTATTCAGTCGCGTGTTTTGCGCACTGGTGCGCGCGGGCGAAACCAGCGGCACGCTGCCGCAGGTGTTGCGCGAACTCACCGACGCACTCAAATGGGAGGACGAACTTGCCGCGCACACGCGCTCGCTGGTCGCTTATCCCGCCTTCGCGGGCGTGGTGCTATTGGGCGTGGCGGGCGTGCTCATATTTGTCGTGGTGCCCGAATTGGCGCACTTTCTGCGTGCCATGGGGGGCGATCTGCCCTGGCAGACGCGCGCCCTGATCGGCATCGCCGATATCCTGCGCGCGCTGTGGCCGCTGCTGGTGCTGCTGCCCGTCGTCGCCACGCTTGGTTTGCGCATCGCCTATGAGTACAGCGGCGCCGTGCGTTATCGCAGCGACCGGCTCAAACTCCAATTGCCTTTAGTCGGCCCGGTGCTGCATAAAATCATCCTGGCCCGGCTCACATCGGTGTTCGCCATGATGTACGCCGCCGGCATTGCGGTGACCGAAATCGTGCGCCAGTCCGAAGAGGCGGCCGGCAATGCCGTGATGCGCGACGCGCTGCGCCGTGCCGGCACGCTCATCAACGAAGGCCAGAACCTCAGCCTGGCATTCCAGGCGGCCGGCCTGTTTCCGCCGCTGGTACAGCGCATGCTCAAAGTGGGCGAAGCCACCGGCGCGCTGGATAACGCGCTGGCCAACGCAGCCTATTTCTATCACCGCGACGTGCGCGAATCCATCACGCGCGCGCAGGCGGTGATCGAACCTTTACTGACCGTACTGCTGGGCCTGTTGCTGCTCACGGTGGCCATGTCGGTGCTGGGGCCGGTGTTCGACATGCTGGGCAAATTGCGCATCTGATGCCATGGCAGACCGGCGCCTGCTCTATCTGTTCGACCACGGCCTTGTTGCCTATCGACGCGCGGACGGAGGCCTGCTGGCGGATGCGGAATTTGCCGGCGATGAAGCAGGTCAGGCGCAATTTTCGGCCTACGTGGCGGGGCAGCGCAGCGCGGTATTCAGTGTCCTGGCCGATGTGGGCGAAGAAGCCTATCACTACGAAAAAGTGCCCTTTGTGCGCGGTGCCGACCGCAAGGCCTTATTTGCGCGCAAACTGGCGCAATTCGTGTATGGCTCGCCCTATAGCCTCGTCATATCGCATGGGCGCGAAAAAACCGGCCGCCGCGACGAGCGCGTGGTATTCACGGGACTGGCGCGGCCCGGCCAATTCGAACATTGGCTCACGGCCATCGTGCAAAACGAAGCACCGCTGGCCGAATTACACAGTCTGGCACTGGTCAGCACGGCCTTGCTCAAACGCTTGAAGCGCAAGGACGAGCGCCTGCTGCTCATCAGCCGCACCCGCGCCGGACTGCGCCAAAGTTATTTCGAACAAGGCGTGCTGCGCCTCTCGCGCCTGACGCCCGCCGCCTTGCTGGCCGGCCTGCCGGATGCCGACGCGGCGCTGCAGGAAGCGCGCCGCCTGCACCATTACCTGGCCGGACAGCGCGCGTTCGCGCGCGACAGCGTGCTGCCGGTTCTATTCCTGCTCAGCGGCCCCGACGTGACAGACTTGCAAGGCGCGCTCGCGGACGAACCAAATCTAAGTGCCGTGCCGCTGGATCTGGCGCAGGCAGCCAGCGCCTGCGGTGTGCAGCCCGTGCCGCAGGATGGACTAAGCGAAACCCTGTTTCTGCACTTGATGCAGACACACCCGCCGGCGCGTCAGTTGGCGGCGCCGGCATTGCGGCGCTTCGATGCACTGCGCCGCGCGCGCCGCAACCTGCCGCTGGCTGCCGCAGCCGCCTGTGCCTGCGCTTGCACCGCCGCCGCGGGGCTGCTCTGGCAAAGCAGCCAATTGAACGACCAAAGCGCCATATTGCGCGGCCAGGCGCAAACCGTTGCGGCACAGATCAGGTCCATCGAAGCTTCACTACCGCAACCACCCTATGCGCCGGAAACGTTGGCCCGAGCCGTGGCCGGGTTGCAAACGCTGGAGCGCGGCAACTTTGCCCCGCGCGTGTTGCTACTACCCCTGTCGCGCAGCCTGGATCGCTTTCCGGACATCGACTTGCACAGTATGGAGTGGTCGCTGCAACCGCCGCGCCCGGCCTCACCGGCCGCCCCTGCGCAGAGCGCGCTGGCCAGCCTGAGCGTGCAGGCCGAACTTGCATCCGGCAGCGCGCAGGATATGCGCGAGGGCCTCGACCGCGTGGCGGCATTCGTGGACGATTTGCGCACCCAGCGCGTGGAAGTCGTGGTGCTGCGCCAGCCTTTCGACCTCGATGCCGGCTTTGCGCTGCGCGCCGCGGCGGACACCCAGGCGCCGGCGCGCTTTGCCCTGCGTCTGACGACAGACCATCCATGAAACTTGCCGTCGAATGGCGCCACCTGCGCGCGAGCTTGCTGTCCGCCGCGGCTTTGCTACTGGCCGGCGCTGCGGCGCTGGGCTACGCCTGGCACACCAGAACAGCCGCCCGCGCGCAATTGCAGCAGGCGCAAAACGCCCTCGTCGCGGCGCGCCAGTCGCTCACGCGCACAGAGGACGAAGCGCAACTGCTCAAGCAGCGCATCACGCAATTTCAGGCGCTTGAAGCGCGCCATCTGGTCGGACCGGAACGGCGCGTGGAGTGGGTGGAATTGTTGCGCACCGTGGCCGCCGCCCGCCACCTCGATGAGCTGCAATTCGAACTGGGCCCGCCCCGCCCCATCGATGCGGAGTGGGTAAATCCGGACGCCGGCCAGTTGCAGGTCACCGTGAGCAGCATGCGGCTCGATTTCCCGCTCGACCACGAAATGCTCATGTTCGACCTGCTGCAGGAACTTGCCGCGCGCGCGCCGGCGCTGCTGCGCACGAAAAGTTGTCAGTTGCGCCGCGATGCCGACGGCCTGCGCGGCGACTGCCGCGTCGACTGGATAAGCTGGCAGGAACGCCATGGCTAAGCGCCACCACCACGCCGCCGCCGCGGCGGTGCTTTTCCTGCTGTGTGCAAACGCCGGCGGCGAAGAAATCGGCCGCCTGTTCTACACGCCGGCCGAGCGTGCGGAGCGCGACGAATTGCGCCTGCATCCACGCCCGCAGCCGGAGGCGGAATCACCGCCGCCGGTAATCAATGGCGTGGTACGCCGCGCTGCCGCGCAGGACACGGTCTGGCTGGACGGTGTTCCACTGGACCGCGCCGCGGCACATTTGCGCGGCATCGTGCTCGGGCGGAACCACGACCAGGTGTTGCTACGGCGCGGCGCCAGGCTCATCGAACTGCCGGTGGGCAGCGCGCCTGCCGCGCCGCTTGCCAAATCCGATGACTAAGTTGCCGCCTAAGCCGCCTCCGCAGCGCCAGCGCGGCGCCGCCTTGTTGCTGGCGTTCGCTTTGGTATTCACGCTGGGCTTGGTGATGTTCGTGTCCAGGCTGCCGCGCCGCACGCCAGATATTGCGACCAGCGCGAAACTGCTCGCCGTCGCGCGCGAAGCCCTGGTGGCACGCGCGGCGGCAGAGGACAACAGCCCCGGCAGTTTGCCCTGCCCGGATATCGACGGCGACGGCGATGCAGATTTCCAGGCCGGCGGCGCCAATCCTTGCCGCGGCGCGCTCGGCACGGTGGCCTACGTCGGTCATTTGCCCTGGAAAACGCTGGGCATACCGCCGCCGCGCGACCCGGCCGGCAATTGCGTCTGGTACATCCTGGCCGCCCCCTTCCGCAACACCATACGCACCAGCTGGCGCGGCGGCGCAAGCTACCCGGCGCTCAACCCGGCCACGCCGGCCCCGCTGCGGCTACACCTGGCCGATGGCGTCGAAGTGGAAGCCGTGGCCCTGCTCGCCGCGCCGGGGCCGCCCCAGCCGGGCCAGGCACGCGGCGGAAATGGCTGTGATGGTACGGACCCAGCCGCTTACCTGGATAGCGACGCGGCGAGCGGGGCGTCCAATGCCAACGGCGCGCCGGACGGGCTGACCTTCTGGCAATCCGGCACTCGGCCGGGCATAAACGACGAAATGTTGGCCATCACCCGCGCCGACCTGTTCCGCATCGTAAACCGTCGGGTCCTCAATGAAATCGCCGGCAATGCCGCCGCCGGCTTTGGCCTCGCCGGCTATTACCGCAGCCACGGCTACTATCCCTATGCCGCGGCGGCGTCTAACGGCAACCCCTCGCCGCTGCAACTGGGCCCTTCGGCCCTGCCCTACAACGTGCTGGCCTGGCGCCCGCATGGGGCGCAGGAGGCGGTCGAGCCCGCGCTCTGGCTCAGCCGCAACGGCTGGCTGGACCTCGCGCGCTACCAGCTCGCGAGCGGCTACGCACCGGGCAGCGCCTATCCGCAAGATTGTTCCACCTGCATCGCCAGCGGCACCGGTAGCGCCCAGGCGCTGCTGCAACTGCCGCTCGACTCGGCTGTGTCGACGCTGGCCCTGTGCGTCCCCAACCCTGCACTGGCGAGTTGCGGCAGACCATGAAGCGCATGCCTCACAGTGCCCGGCGCAGTTGCGGCTTCACGCTGGTGGAAGCCGCCATCGTTCTGGTGCTGGTCGGCCTGTTGATCGGCGGACTGGCCATTCCCCTGTCCGCGCGCCTCGAACAACGGCAATACGAACAGACGCGGCAAACCCTGGCCGACATACGCGAAGCTCTGCTCGGTTTCGCCGCGGCGCGCGGCTACCTGCCCTGCCCGGCAAAAAGCGCCAGCGACGCTGAAGAAGACCGCGCGCCGGGCGGCGCCTGCAACCGCCAGTCCGGCCTGCTGCCCTGGCGCACGCTGGGTACCGCAGACGCCGACGACTGGGGCCGGCAGTTCCATTACCGCGTGTCGGCGGCGTTTTCCGATGCGGCCAACCGTCCCACGCTATTCACGCACGCCGACCTGCACGTACGCGCGCGCGACGGCGCCGGCGCGGCGCAGGAACTGGCGAGCCCGGACGGCCTGCCGCCCGTGGTGGTGCTGTCGCACGGTCCGAACGGCCACTGGGCGACCGGCAAGAATGGCGTGGCACAAGCCGAAGGCCCGGCCACCAGCGTGGACGAGCGGCAGAACGCCAATCCCGGCAGTGACGACCGCATCGTGTACGCGCGCCCACCCTCGCGCAATGACGACGCCGCCCGCGGCGGCGCATTCGACGACGAAGTGCTGTGGATTTCGCCTTACGTGCTGTTGGCGCGTCTCATTCAGGGCGGACGCCTGCCATGAGCCGGCCCGCCCGCCCACCGCCCTGACGCAGCAGGACACCTTCGCCCGTCCGCACACGCGGCCCAACGCCATGCGCCCGAATGACTGTCTCCGAATTCCCTCAGGAGTACCCAAAATGAATCGACAAAAAGGTTTCACCCTGGTTGAAATTGCCATCGTGCTGGTTGTGATCGGCCTCTTGATTGCCGGCGTATTGAAAGGCCAGGAGCTTATCCATAGCGCCAAAGCCAAGAACATGGCTACGGAACTGAAAAGCATTGCCGCAATGGTTTATTCCTATCAGGACAAGTACAAGGCACTGCCCGGCGACCAGAACCAGACCATGTTGAACGATGCCTTCGGTGCGCCCGGTGGTACCCCCGTCGCCACCGCGTGTAGCGGCACGAGCGGCTGCACGCCGGGCAACGGACGCATAGACGGCGACTGGAATGCCACCGCGAATAGTGAAACTTACGTGTTGTGGCAACACCTGCGGCTGGCCGGCATAGCCACCGGCAACAGCACCCAGGGTGCAGCAAACTACCCGGCGCGCAATGCCGATAGCGGCTTGCTCGGAATAGAAGGCGGCATCAGTGCGACCGGCACGGCGGCGCCGTTCATCGCCGGCATGAACGGCCGCTTTTTCGTGTGTTCCGATGCCGTGCTGGGCCGTTATGTGCGCCAGATCGATCTGACCCTGGATGACGGCGACAGCGCCAACGGCAGCGTGCGCGCCGTGCCCAGCGGTAGCGCGCGCGGCAGCGCCGCGACTGCCACTGCCAACCTGGAGGACGGGCAGCCTTACACGGTCTGTGCGGCGTTTTGAGTTGCGTTACAGGGCCGCGCTGCGGCCCTGTAACGCATCGTGAAGTCCAGTCCGCAATGGCGCCCGGCGCTAAGGTTTAGCCCTTCTCCCCTTCGGCGCAGACGTCGGCACGCATTTGCTTCAAGTGCGGGTCCGAACTTCCGAGCAGAGTCGCAGGAACCATCACTTCCCCGCACCCATGCCCCACTGGCCCGGCAGGGAGCGAATCTTGTTCAGACTCGCGCACGAGCCTTCCGCAGGTTCGCGTATCATGCTCGCCGCGCTCCCTTTCCGCCGTCATGCGACGCCAAACCCGCCAACTTGTATTAATCGTTTTCTGCGCCCTGAGCTTGATCTTGGCGCAGAACGCGGGGTTTGCGCATTGGCTGCAGCACGCTGGGCAAACCGTCGGGCCTGCAGGTGTGGCCGGCCCGCCTGGGTCGTCCGGCGAGCACCGCGACGGGCTGCCCGGCGCGTGCCCGCAGTGCGTCGCCATTGCCGGTTTTGCGGCCGCCCCACCGCCGCAGATTGTCGCGCTGCCGGTTCCACACGGTGACGCCCTGCGCAGCGCAGCGCCGGCCTTCACTTTCATTCCTGCATCGTCGGCGCCGCCCTACGCGGCGCGCGCACCGCCCGTCCGTCTCTGAAGCGATTCGTTCCGCCGCCGCATGCCTGCGGCGGACGGCCATGTTGCGACTTCGGAGAGTACATTGAAAACCATCAGCCACATCATGCCGGCGCTTGCACTCGCGCTGCCGGCAGCCGCCTGCGCCGCGGATGACGCCGAACTGCGCGCCCTGCGCGAAGAAATGGCGCGCATACGGGCAAGTTTCGAACAGCGCATCGACATGCTGGAACGCAAGCTCGCCCAGGCCGAAGCGCAGGCGGGCAGCGCGGGTACCCCCGACGCTCCGCCGCAAGCCAGCACCGCCGTGCCAAACCCGTCGGCCACCAGCAACGCCTTCAATCCGGACGTATCACTGATCTTGTCGGCCAGCTACGGCGCGACTCGACGCGATCCGGACACCTACCGAATCACCGGCTTCCATCTTCCCGCCGCCAATCTGGACGAAGCCAGACCCGCGCGTGGATTCAGTCTCGCGGAAAGCGAACTAAGCTTTTCCGCAAACGTGGATCACCTGTTTTACGGGCAATTGAATCTATCCATACACCCCGACGACAGCGTTGCGACGGAGGAAGCTTTCGTGCACACCAGCGCCCTCGCGCATGGCCTGACGCTGAAGGCCGGGCGCTATTTTTCCGGCCTGGGCTACCTGAACGAGCAGCATGCGCATACCTGGGATTTTGCCGACATGCCGCTCGCCTATCAGGTATTCCTGGGCGGACAGTTCAATAACGACGGCCTGCAATTGCGCTGGCTGGCGCCCACCGAAACCTATCTGGAATTGGGCGCGGAACTGGGGCGTGGCGCAAACTATCCAGGCAGCGGCAGCAAGGGCAACGGCGCGGGCGCCGGCGTGCTATATGCGCACCTCGGCGGCGATGTCGGCATGAGCAGCAGTTGGCGTGCCGGCCTGTCCTACCTATCCACACGGCCGCAGAACCGGAATTGGGGCGATACGGATCGTTCGAGCCAGGCGGTCACCAATCGCTTCAGTGGCCGCAGCCGCTTGTGGATAGTCGATGCAGTCTGGAAGTGGGCGCCCAACGGCAATGCCACTCGAACCAATTTCAAGCTGCAAGGGGAATACCTGCGCCGCACGGAAAAGGGCGATGTGAGTTATGACGTGGATGGCGCCTCGCTCGGCCCCGCGACAGACCTCTACTCGGCACTGCAGACCGGCTGGTACCTGCAAGGCGTTTATCAGTTCGCGCCTTACTGGCGTCTTGGTTTGCGTACCGAACGCCTGCACAACGGCGCGGTAGATTACGCAGCCAATAACGCTGCGCTACTGCGCCCCGACTATTCCCCCGCCCGCAACAGCTTCATGATCGATTACAACCCCAGCGAATTCAGCCGCGTACGGCTGCAACTCGCGCAGGACAAATCACGCCAGGGCCTGAGTAACAACACACTCATCCTGCAGTACCAGATGAGCCTCGGCGCTCACGGTGCGCACAAGTTCTAGGACAAACCATGCTGATCAAAATCATGCGGTCCGTGCTGGCCGTGGTCGCCGCCGGCTTCGCTTTGCCGGCCTGCGCGGCACTGAACGTATTCGCCTGCGAGCCCGAGTGGGCCGCGTTGGCGCAGGAAATCGGCGGCGACAAGCTTAGCGTCTATTCCGCCATAAATGCCTTTCAGGATCCGCACCACGTGCAGGCCAAACCCAGCTTGCTGGCGCAGGCACGCAAGGCGGATCTGGCGATCTGTACTGGCGCGCAACTCGAAATCGGCTGGCTGCCCATACTGCAACAACAAACCGGCAATCCGAAAATACAAAGCGGTCAAGCCGGGTTTTTCGAGGCCGCCCAGTTCGTGCGCAAGCTGGATGTCCCGGCCAGCACGGATCGCTCGCAAGGAGACGTCCATCCCGGCGGCAATCCGCACATCCAGACCGATCCACGCAATATCGGCCTGGTCGCCGCCGCACTGGCGCAGCGTCTGGCCCAGATCGACGCGCCCAATGCCGGCTACTATCAGGCCAGTTACGCACGCTTTGCCGAACGCTGGCATGCCGCCATCGCCGGCTGGGAAAAGCAGGCCCAGCCGCTGCGCGGCATGAAAATCGTCGGCCACCATAAGGCCTTCAGCTATCTGGAAAACTGGCTGGACCTGCAGCTGGTCGCGACCCTCGAACCCCGGCCCGGCATCGAACCCACCAGCAAACACCTGGCCGAGGTGCTGGAACTATTGCAGCGGCGGCCCGCGGCAGCCATCGTGCGCGCGCCGTACAACGACGCCCGCGGTTCGGAGTGGCTGGCCGAGCGCGCACAAATCCCCGCCTTGGTGCTGCCGTTCACTGTTGGTGGCTCCGAGCGGGCGAAAGATTTGTTCGGTCTGTTCGACGACACCGTCCAGCGCCTGCTGGCCGTACTCAAATAGGCGCGCTAGGACGGTTCCGTGCACCTCGATGCATTCGACTTATCCATCCTCGCCCCGGCTTTTCTGGCCGGTCTGTTGGTTTTGGCCACCCACGTCCCGCTCGGAATCCGCGTTCTGGAAAAAGGTATTGTATTCATCGATCTGGCGATCGCGCAGATCGCCACCTTGGGCGTGATCGCGGCCGACTTTGTGGGATTCGAACCCGAGGGCTGGGTAGCACAGATCGCAGCCGTGTCCGGCGCAATTGCTGGCGCCGCCTTGCTCACCTGGAGCGAGCGCCGCTGGCCGGAAATACAGGAAGCCTTGATCGGCGTGCTGTTTGCACTGGGCGCCACGGGAGGAATAATTTTGGTTGCCAATAACCCGCACGGCGGCGAACACATGCAGGAATTGCTGGCGGGCCAAATTTTGTGGGTAAACACCCGGCAACTCGGGATGGTTGCGGGCCTCACGGCAATACTGGCGGCTCTACTTCTATGGCGGGGCGACCGCCTCGGCCGTTTTGGCTTTTACGGCATATTCGCGTTCGCGGTGACCGCGTCAGTGCAATTGGTAGGCGTCTACCTCGTATTCGCCAGCCTCATCATTCCGGCCCTGGCGAGCCGCGGCCGCAATTCCCGACGCCCCCTACGAGGGTATGTCGTCGGGGCCAGCGGCTACGCGACCGGGCTTGCCGCATCGACGCTATTAGACCTTCCCTCCGGCCCTGTCATCGTTTGGGCGTTGGCCGCAACAGCGATCATCGCGCGCGCCCTGCCTTCCAAACGCTGACGTCGTCGCGCCGCGGATAGACGCCCCACCCGAGGAAGCCCGCACCGCCGTCACAGCACCTGCAATTTAGGTAATTTTGATCTCGACATCACCGGACTTCACTCTCCCCACCCGCGTCCGGGCCGCGCCTTCCAAAATTACCGCGGCGCGTGGGGCGGCGGATAATTTGGCGGAGGGTAGCCTGATCCAGGCGGCTGTGCCCCATTAGAATAGCTTCCGGTGTAGGGACGCTGCTAACGGTAGGCCTGCGGCAACTGATTGCCGTACGAATACATGCATTGCTGGTACGCCACATCATAGCGCTGCTGCACGCTTTGCCCGGCCGAACTGGCATTTGAAGCACCCGCCGCCATACCGGCGACCAACCCCGCTGCAGCTCCAACTCCGGCGCCACGATGCCCTCCAACAAGTGCACCTGCGGCAGCCCCAATCACAGTACCCAACGCGGCATTTCCGGCGAAATTGGCACTGGCGCTATCGCGCGCACTGCCGCCGGCCGCGGAATCGGCATATTGCCGGCAGGCTTGATCTTCCCGCATGAACACCTCAAATGTCTTACCCGGTGCAGGCATCACCGCCACCGACGGTCCATTCGGAACGGTGACACATCCTGCGATGAGACCAACAATTCCAAACAACGCGAAATCTTTCACTTCCATGATTCGCCGCTACCCCACTCCGTCAAGGCACGCCGGGGCGCCAAACGTCGCCGACCGACCACACAGCTTATCCACACCGTATGTTAGCTCCATCCATCGGCGACACGATAAGGTCTGCCTATAATTCCTATTACCAAAACACCACAAACTCTACCGCCTTCGACCTCTGCCAGTGTCGGCTGTTCCGGGCGCCCTTGCGAACGACCCGGGACCATGAATACCGGACTACCCAGCAGCGCCGCACGTCCCGCCGCAGCAAGGTGTCCAGTACTGCGGAAATGTCAATTAAAAGCGGCCCGGGTAAGCGCTGTATTTTAGGTCTGCCGGAGTTGTAAGCCATTGTTGTTGGCGGCGCTGAATTTCCGTTGAAAATTGGCGACGAAAAGCGCTGGTCTGCATCGCTGTAAGCGCAAAACTGCTGCGCTTACAGCCATGCCCAAGCATACCTTGGTCGTTGCCGTGTCAAGGGTTCGCTTCGCCGGGCTAAAGCCCGCCCTTGACACGACAACGACCGAGCAAAACATGTGCCCGATTTTTTGCCCCCGCCGTATTTCGGCGGATTTTGACCGCCGCTGACAATTGTGTCTTATTGACGCGACGGCCTAGGCGAATGTCACTCAGTCGAGCGAAATCGTCGATGACAATGAGTCCAGGGCACCATCGGGTAGGAGGTCGGGTTGCCCCTACCGTCCTCCCACACCACCGGACGTGCGGTTCCGCATCCGGCGGTTCATTGAACACACTGGAATCGTCGCATCGTATCGAGCAGCGACACCAGACCTAAACGATCAAAGAATGATTTCCGGAAAGCTTGGTTCATGTGGCTCGCGCCACTGTTCCACCACGGCCCCCGGTGGTTGAAGGCCGAGCGAAACGCCCGTTCTTCCGTCAATCCCGCCTGCATCAGGTTCTTGGCACGAGTATAGGGACGTTTCCACTGTCGCCACAGAATGCAGCGCAGCTTGCGCCTGATCCAGCCATCCAATTCTTCCAGCGCCCGTTTGGTTTCGGTCAGCCGAAAGTAGGCCATCCAGCCACGCAAGATCGGGTTAAGCTCTTCGATGACCTTGCGCACGCTACGCCCTCTCGCACCTTTGAGCACTTCGCGGATCTTGTCTTCCAGCCGTTTCAGGCTGGTCGGCGCAATCTTCAGTTTCGGGGCCTTGTGCCACGTCAGGCTGTAGCCCAGAAACTTCCTCTCCCACGGATGCGCTACCGCGCTCTTGGCCGCA
>JAEUNM010000117.1 GCA_016791105.1 Rhodocyclaceae bacterium
CCCGCAGTTTTGGGTTCGGCTTCCTTCAGACCCCGCCTCGCGGCGACGCCCTTGCCGTTTCCCTAGCCTTCGGCTCTGCATTACCTGGCTGCCGGACTTTCACCGACATAGTTACGTGCCATGCCCGGCACACACGTAGAGGTGAGAGGCTCGACGCGGCTTCATCGCGGCGCGTCCCCTCGACTGCCGGGTTGGGCCTATCTGGCACGACGGGACCCCCACCAAATGGCGAACGGCGCGACAGCGGCAACAGCCAAGAAAGCCAAGGGAGAGAATGGCCACGAACCGCCAGCGAATGACAGCTCTCGGACACGCAGAACCGGCGCTAGAGCCTTGGGCTCGGCTACAAAGAACGCCGCGGCCAGCGCAACACTAGCCAACACAGTAAGGAGAAAAGAACCCAACGCGCGGCGCCCAAAAAATGGATCGGGAACCCCGCGGGAAAGAAAGACCCAAGCTTGAGCGGCAAGGCTAACCAGTAACGGTGGCAGGAACAGGAACAAGACGCAAGCCACGAACTCGCCGGGCAAAAAGTACTGGCCGTCCGACGACGCTCCGAAGGAAAGTGTCGGAGCAAAGGCACCGAGAAAAGCGGACTGGGTACAACGCAAGAGACGGTGAGTTGTATTTCCGGACGAGGCCATAGTCGACGTCACGTTCAAGGAGCCCAACCAAGGTTGCGAGCGCCCTCGCCGCGACGCGATTGAGTGGATTTTGTCGCCAATTCCTGCCTGCCCCCGTTTCCATCCGGCGCAGCCGGTTTGATTCCAAGTTCCGCGCCCGTACCCTCTTGCGCGCGCATTGTGCCATTTCCGGCCCGCCCGCCGCGACCCGGTGCCTGCGGGCCGCCTTGCGACGATAGACAATGCACCCCTAAAATGACGCGATGCTTACGCACCCATTCCGCCCGCCACCCGCGCATCGGCCGTATTGCAAGACTTGCACAGGCCACCCGGCATCATGATAAACGCATTGCGCCGGGCCTGCTGCGGGGCATTTGACCTGCTGCTGGCACAGGACTGCTTTCTATGCGGAGCACCGAGCGCTGCGTCACCGCTGTGTACGGCTTGCCGCGCGGCACTGCCGGCCAATGGCCCAAGTTGTCCGGTCTGCGCCCTGCCCACGCCGGGCGCGCAGGTTTGCGGCTACTGCCTCAAGCGCCCGCCGCCTTTCGACGCCAGTTTTGCCGCTTTCAGTTACAGCCACCCGGCCGACGCCCTGCTGCAGGCTTACAAATTTGGCGGCCGGCTCGAATTGGCGGGGATGTTTTCCGGCGCCCTGCAGCAGGTGCTGGGAGATCGTGCCGCCGCGCGGCCGGATCTGATCGTGCCCGTGCCGCTGCATGCCGAGCGCCTGAAAACCCGCGGCTTCAATCAGGCGGCGCTCATCGCGCAGCCGCTCGCGCGCGCCTACGGGGTACCGCTGGGTTACGAAATGCTCCAGCGCATTGCGCCCACCAGCGCGCAGGCCGGCCTGAATTTGCGCCAGCGCCGGCGCAATTTGCGCGGCGCGTTCATGGCACAAGCGGCTGACGGGTTGTCCATCGCCCTGGTGGACGACGTCATGACCAGCGGCACCACGCTGGCCGAATGTGCGCGCTGCCTCAAACAGCGCGGCGCGCGGCAGGTCAGTTGCTGGGTGATCGCGCGCACCCCACCGCCGCGGCCTTGAGCCGGCCCCTGCACCGGCAAAATCGCGCAGGATTGCAGCACTAATCGCTTTTTTCTCCAGTTTGCCGCCCGGGTGTCCGATAAAGCCCATGAATTCGGAAAAAGCGCTTCGAAACCCGGGCCGGGAAGTGCGCGCGCCATGGCCGGCCCGGCTGGAAAACGGCAGGCAGTACGAGAACTGCGGGAGCCGCGGCGCAAAGCAAACTTGTGGCAGACGCCGGGACAGTTATGCGATGAGCCCCAACCCTATCGATATCGGCCTTAAATTCGAACTTGACGCGAGCCGCCGCGTACTGCTCGCCAGCCTGCAAGGCAGCCCGGCCGGCGCCACCCCACCTGGCTTGAATGGCAACTGGCTGCAGCAGGCGATTGCCGACCAGGGCTGCGGCGCCTGGAAAATCGACGCCAAGGCGGCCGGCCAAGTATTGCAGGGCTGCGCTGGCGGCAAGCGCCTGGCCCCTATTCCTCTCGCCCAGGCTGTGGACGCAAGTTGCACCGTCGAGGTCACGCGCGACGCCATGCAGGCGCGCCTCAACATCACGCCGCCGCAAGGCGGTGCGCCGATTACGCTGGATGCCGTATTGGCTGCTCTTTCGGCGCGCAATGTGTGTAATGGCATGCTGCGCGACGTGATCCACCAGGCGGTCGCGCAAGGCAGTTGCAGCGATCTGGTGGTAGCCCAGGGCACGCCTGTGTGTCACGGCGAGGATGCGCGCTTTGAAAGCATGCTGGATCTGGCACGATCGCGCATGCCGCGGGTCGATCTATCCAACCGCACCGACTATCGCGATCTGGGCGAAATTACCACGGTCAAGGCCGACACGCCGCTCATGCGGCGCCACGCGCCCACGGCCGGCACGCCCGGCGTGACCGTCACGGGCAACACGATTCCTCCCCGCCCCGGCCGCGACGCGCGGTTTACAGCCGGCCTCAAAGGGGTGGCCTACGCCCCGGGCGACCCCGACCTGCTGGTCGCGGCACTGGCCGGCCAACCGCTGGTGGTAAAGGGCGGAATGCAGGTCGAGCCGACCTATGTCGTGGACAGTGTCGATCTGGCCAGCGGGAATATCGAATTTCAGGGCAGCGTGGTGGTGCGCGGCGACGTGCAGGCCGGCATGCGCATCAAAGCCAGTGGCGATATCGAAGTAGGCGGCGTGGTGGAAGCCGCCTGGCTGGATGCCGGCGGCGACATTATCGTCAAGGGTGGCGTGGTGGGCGACCACGGCCGGCGCAAGGACGATCCGGCGCGCGTGCGCTGCGGTGGTTCGCTCTCCGCAGCCTATGCGCAACAAGCCACCATCGAGGCAGGCGACAGCATATTCATCGACGATATCGCGGTGCAGAGCCATCTGTGCGCGACCCATCACGTCATGGTCGGCAAGACGCGCCGCGGCCAGGTGCTGGGCGGCCATATCGAGGCCATGCTGTCGGTCACCGCCAAGGTGCTGGGTTCGCCGCTGCGGGTGCCGACACAAATCGATCTGGGTATAAGCCCGACCTTGCATTCGACCTTGCTGGATTTGGCCCAGCAACGCGACGCCAAAGAAACGCAAATGCTGGAAGTGAGCAAACTATTGGATCTGGCGGCGCGCATGCCGGGCCGCCTGCCCGCCGAAACGCTGGAAAAGGCGCGCCGCACGGCGGAACATTTGAGCGCCACCATCGCCGATCTGCGCGCGCGCCAGGAATTGCTGACACAGCAGATCGAAGTTGCCCAAACCGCCACGGTGACGGCTACCCAGCATCTGCACGAGGGCGTGAAAGTGGAACTGGGCAGTCAGCAATTCGCCGTGCCGGGCGAGCACGGTCCATCGGTAATCAGCCTGGTCGATGGCAGCATCGCCTTGAACCCGCTCTGAGCGCGGCCACTTGAGCGCAAACCGTACCTGGCATCAGATGTAGCGCCTGGCCGCCTGGTCCGCGAAGCGATTGTCGTAAGTGCGCTCGAGATCCAGCGTCGGTGCGCTTTTCACCGTCACGTTGAATCCTTTCAGCACGCGACAGACAGTGTGCGCCGCCGCCACCGACATGTGTCCGTCCGGCGAGTATCCCGCCAGCTTTTTGCGCAACGCGACGCCATAGGTCGCTTTCGCCTCGCCGTAATAATCGGGCGGCAGCGTGGCGACAACTTGCTCCGGCGAATTTTCGGTATCCAGCGCAAAGCGCGTACCGCGCCATTGGCGAGCGCCTGCGTGGTGCGCGGATGGGCGCGGATAAAATCCTCGCTCGCAACTATCACCCCGGCCGGGTAATCGGAGCCGAACACATAGCGCTGGCCCTCGGCGGTACGCGTATCGGCAACAGTAGTGATCGCACCGCCCATTTCGAGCAGGTTGATGACCGGATCCGGATTCGCAATCGCATCGATACTGCGTTTTTGCATCGCCGTCACGGCGGCGCCACTGCCTACGGCGACGAGGCTGACCGCCTCCGGCCGCGGCCCCGCTTTTGCCAGCAGCACATTGACGAACAAGTGCGATGACGCGCCGGGTGCCGTCACGCCAATGCGCAGCCCTTTCAGATCCTTGGGCGTTTTATAGTTGCCGGCGAGTTCGCTGGACAGCCCCAGGGCAAGCCCGGCGTAGCGCCCCTGCACCGCCACGCATTGCACGTTTTGGCCTCTGGCGTGCAATTCGATGGTGTATTCGTAAGCTGCCGACACCATGTCGGCCCCGCCGCTCGCCAGCGCCGCTACGGCCGTGGCATCGACAGGATGATCGGCAATCGTCAGCTCCAGCCCTTCCTGCCGGAAATGGCCAAGCCGCTCGGCCAGCGTGAGGGGCAAATAATTGAGCCTGTGCTTGCCGCCCACGGCGATCGTGAGGGCGTCTTTTCGAGGGGATCGGCTGCCCGCACACGCGGCAAAGTACCAAGCCGCAAGGCGCCCCCGGCGGCAAAAAATGTTCGACGGCGCATCAACTTTCCTTTCCATTTCACAATTATCCGGCCGCAGGCAACGGCCACTGGCGGCCCGTTGCAGTGCCGTCACGGCAGGGCAGCGGAAGCAGGACCGGAGCCGGCAGCGTACGCTGTTGCGCCTGCACAAAACTGTCGCAGCCGACCGCGCCGGGGTAAGCATAATCCTACATTCCCCAGTTGACCGCTTCGATGCGTCGATAACGCTCGGAAATAATTAAACTTTCAGCAACTTAAGGACGTACCTTGTGGGTGCGCCCCGCTACGCACCCGATGGCACGACGGGCGCGCCGCCTGCCGTTGTTGCTCCTCGTTGCAGGGGGCGGCCCTGCCGCCTCGTCGCGCCTAGGCAGGCAACGCGCCCGCCGCACCCTCAGGCGC
>JAEUNM010000138.1 GCA_016791105.1 Rhodocyclaceae bacterium
ATCGATTTCAAGGAAAATCAATGGACTGCTCCAAAATACGGCCCCCTAAATCGCCGGGAGAAAAACGTCACGAATCTGGCACAGATGTTGCTTCTGGCAGCCCGCCACGGCTGCTGGATCAGTTGCGATCCAGCATACGGACGAAGCATTATAGTATCCGAACAGAGCAGGCGTATGTCGACTGGGTGCGTCGCTTTATTATTTTTCATGGGCGGCGGCACCCGGCGGATATGGGCGCAGCGGAGGTCGAGGGCTTTCTGACACATCTGGCTGTAGAGGCCAATGTGGCGGCGTCCACGCAAAATCAGGCGTTATCGGCCTTGCTGTATTTATACCGCCATGTAATCGGTGCCGAGTTGCCCTGGATGGACAAGGTGGTGCGCGCAAAGCGCGGGCGTAAGCTGCCGGTGGTGCTTACGCCGGACGAGGTGCGCGCGCTGTTGGGACGCTTGCAGGGTACGCCTTCGCTCATGGGACGCCTGCTGTACGGAAGCGGCATGCGGCTGATGGAATGCTTACGCCTGCGCGTAAAGGACGTGGATTTCGCGCGCCTGGAAATCGTGGTGCGCGACGGCAAGGGCGAAAAGGACCGCGTAACCATGCTGCCCGCCTCGCTCGTGGCGCCGCTGGAGGAACACCTGGTGCGCGTGCGCGCGCTGCACGAGGATGATCTTGCTGCGGGCAGCGGGGAAGTCTATCTGCCGCATGCGCTGGCGCGTAAATACCCGCATGCGGGGTTTCAGTGGTGCTGGCAGTATGTGTTTCCGGCGCGCGGCCTGTCGGTCGATCCACACTCGGGCGTGCGCCGCCGCCACCATGCGGACGAAAAGGTATTGCAGCGTGCGGTGGCGCAAGCGGCACGCGACGCGGGAATAAACAAGCCGGCATCCCCGCACGCCTTGCGCCATAGTTTTGCGACTGACCTGTTGCGCTCCGGCTACGATATCCGCACGGTGCAGGAATTGCTGGGCCACGCCGATGTGAGCACCACGATGATTTACACCCATGTGCTCAATCGCGGCGGGCGCGGCGTGCAAAGCCCGCTCGATCACATCATGTAGACGCGGAGCGGCCCGGCGCGCGGCTGTGGCACCGGATGTGGCCCACCGCGCAGCGGGGGCGTCGCCATACCTCGCGCTTGCATAAAACCAATAGATGTATAAAATTACAGATGTTCGCCCATACAGGAACAGACATGTCGGACGAAACCCTTACCCCACGCCAGGAACAGATTTTGCAGATGATACGCGACACCATGGCCGAGCGCGGCAGCCCGCCCACGCGGGCGGAAATTTGCGCGGCGTTCGGCTTCAGTTCGCCCAACGCGGCCGAATCGCACCTGCGCGCGCTGGCGCGCAAGGGCGCCATTGCGCTGGACGAAGGCCGCGCGCGCGGCATACGCCTGGCCGAAGCGGCCGGGCTGCCGCTCATAGGCCGCGTTGCCGCCGGCAGCCCCATACTGGCGGAAGAACACGTGCAGGGCCGCTATCAGGTGGACCCGGCATTATTTTCCCCGCGTGCAGACTATTTGCTGCGCGTGCGCGGCCTGTCGATGATGGACATAGGCATTCTTGAAGGCGATCTGCTCGCCGTGCATCGCACGGATAACGTGCGCAGCGGCGAAATCGTCGTGGCGCGGGTGGGAAACGAAGTTACCGTCAAACGCCTGCGCAAGCGCGGTCCTATCGTCGAACTGCTGCCCGAAAACCCCGAGTTCGAGCCCATAGTGGTCGATACGCGGCAAGAAGCCGTGGCCATCGAAGGCCTGGTGGTCGGACTTATCCGCAACGGTAAGTTGGGATGAGCGCGGCACGCCGCAGTTTGTGGAACCAGTTGCGCCTGCTGAAGGGGGTGCGCTTCTGCCGCGCGCACCCGGTGGGGGCGCATACGGCCGAATTCGCCTGTCCGGAAGCCCGCCTGGCGGTGGAAATAGATGACGGGCAAAGCAGCCTGTTCGATTTCGACGTGCACCGCAGCGCCGATCTGCAGGCCGCCGGCTGGACCTTGCTGCGCCTGCCGCAGCAACAGGTGGTGCAGAACCCGGATGCGGTACATGGGCTGATTGCGCAGGCACTCGGTACGGCGCTGAAGGCGGCGTCATGAAAAATGAGGTGAGTAGGCAGCCGTGTGCTGGTGGTAGGCGGGTTTGTGGCCTGCGCTCTGCTCACGCGGTAGCCCCGTGTGGGCGGCGCGCCTGGATGGAAGGGTTCGTTGGGGCGATTCGCGGGCGGGACGCCCGCGCCCCCAGCGTGTTTGGGAGTGCGAAGGCGTTGCCGTGTGGCGGCGCCGTGCAGCAAAGCGGCGGCCTGGGGGCTTGGGGGCGGTGCGCTTGGGGCCGCGCCTGGGAGTATGGGCGTCGCGCCTGGATGGAAGCGTGCGTTGGGTGGAATCGCGGGCGGGACGCCCGCGCCCCCAGCGTGTTTCGGAATGCGAAGGCGTTGCCGTGTGGCGGCGCCGTGCAGCAGAGCAGTGGCCTGGGGGCTTGGGGGCGGTGCGCTTGGGGCCGCGCCTTGGTGTGCGGTGTCGCGCCTGGATGGAAGCGTGCGTTGGGTGGATTCGCGGGCGGGACGCCCGCGCCCCCAGCGTGTTTCGGAATGCGAAGGCGTTGCGGTGTGGCGGCGCCGTGCAGCAGAGCGGTGGCCTGGGGGCTTGGGGGTGGTGCGCTTGGGGCTGTGCCTGGGAGTATGGGCGTCGCGCCTGGATGGAAGCGTGCGTTGGGGCGATTCGCGGGCGGGACGCCCGCGCCCCCAGCGTGTTTGGGAACTCGAAAATCCCGTCGTGTGGTGGCGCTGGCAACGGCAGCAGTCCGGGCGCGCTGCCGGCGTGGGGCATGCCGGCAAACCGGCCACATTGGTTCTGATCTGACGGCATAAATCGCTTTCAGCGCCGCGCCCATACATTTCTCAGGCCTTTCCCATGTCCGCCCTGCTCACCGCCGCCCTGCCCGCGCAACTTGCGCGCCATGTGTGGCGTGGCGATGCGGAAACCATGCCGGCGCAGCCGGGGCTGGCCAGCGGGTACGCGGCGCTGGATGCCGTGCTGCCGGGTGGCGGCTGGCCCGTGGGGGCGGTGACGGAATTGTTGCCAGAAGCCGAAGGCATAGGCGAGCTGTCGCTGCTCATGCCCATGCTGGCCGCGCAGGCGGCGGGCGAACGCTGGGTCGCCTGGGTGGAAGCGCGCGGCGAGCGCACGCCCTACGCGCCCGCGCTGGCTGCGGCGGGCCTCGATCTGGCGCGGCTGCTGTTGGTACGCCCGGCACATCAGACCGACGCACTGTGGGCGCTGCGTCAGTGCGTCGCCTCGGGTGCCTGCGCCTGCGTGCTGGGCGCGCTGCGGCAGCCCGACACGGCCGCGCTGCGGCGCCTGCAGCTTGCCGCCGAACAAAGCGATTGCGCGCTCATCCTGCTGCGCCCGGCCACCGAAGCCGCCCAGCCCTCGCCGGCGCCGCTGCGCCTGGTGCTGGCGCCGGCGCCCGGCGGGGCGCTGCGCGTACAGGTACAGAAACGCCGCGGTGCGCGCCTGGCGCAGCCCATCATTCTTTATCCATCGGTTTCCCATGCTCTGGCTGGCCGTGTCCTTGCCGGATTTTCCGCTACAGGTGCAGGCGCGTGGACTGGCCGCGCCTGATCCGTTCGCGGTGGTCGAAAATCGCCGCATCCTGGCGGCGAATGCGGCCGCGCGGGCGGCCGGCGTGCGCCCCGGCCTGGGATTGGCCGGCGCACTGGCAATAGCGCCGCAACTCGTCACGCGGCCGCGCAGCCTGCAACAGGAAGCCGCCGCCCAGCGCGAACTGGCGGCATGTTGCGCGGCCTTTACGCCGCAGGTCAGCCTGGATGGCAGCGACGGCGTGGTGCTGGAAATTTCCGCCAGCCTGCGTCTGTTCGGCGGATTGGACGCCCTCATGGCGCGCAGCACCGCGGCGCTGGCGCAACTGGGCTATGCCGCGGCGCTGGCCGCCGCGCCCACCCCGCTGGCGGCACGCTGGCTCGCGCGCGGGCGCCCCGGCGCCGTGCTGCCGGACCATACCCGGCTGGCCGATGAACTGGCCGCGCTGCCGGTGGCCGTCATGGACAACCCACCGGCGCTGCAAACTTTGCTCGCCAGCATAGGCGCGGAACAAATAGGCGATTGCCAGCGCCTGCCGCGCGCGGGTTTGGCGCGGCGCGGCGCGCAGGCCATTCTGGACAAGCTGGACCGCGCCTGCGCGCGCCGGCCCGATCCGCGCGCCTGGTTCGAGGCGCCGCCCGTATATCGCACGCGCATCGAATTGCCGGCCGCCTGCATCCAGGCCGACACGCTGCTGCTGGTGGCGCGGCGCCTGCTGTGCGGGCTGGCCGGCTGGCTGGCGGCACGCCTGGGCGGCGTGGAGCGTTATACCCTGCTGCTCGAACATGCCGCGGGCCCGCCCACCCGCCTCATCGTCAGCCTCGGTGCGCCCTCGCGCGACGAAGGGCGCTTCGCGCTGTTGGCCGGCGAACATTTGGCGCGGCTGGAATTGCCCGCGCCGGTACTTGGCCTCACGCTGGCGGCCGAGGGGGTGGAAACGCTGGCCGGGACGAGCGGCGATCTGTTCGGCCGCCCGCCGCAGGCGCGCGCCCAGGCCGGCCTGCTGATCGAGCGCCTGGCCGCGCGGCTGGGCCGCGACGCCGTACATGGCCTCAGCGCCTGGCCGGAACACCGGCCGGAATTCGCGCACCGCCTGGTCGCGCCGGGCCAGTCCGGCCGCGCCGCGCCGGCGCGCGGCGCGCGGCCGATATGGCTGCTGGGTGCGCCGCAACGCCTGGAAGGCGATGCCGAACCCTGGCTGGATGGTCCGCTGCAATTATTGACCGGCCCCGAACGCATCGAATCCGGCTGGTGGGACGAAGCCGCCGGCGAACACGCCAGCAGCCCCGCTGACACCCTGCGCGACTATTACGTCGCCCAGGCCGAGGATGGCCGGCTGCTATGGATATTCCGCAGCCTGCTCCCGCCCTGCGCCTGGCACCTGCATGGGATATTCGCGTAAGGGCGGCAAATGGAAGGGATGCCGGCGGGCAAGCTGCGCGGCGGTGAGGCTCCATGGCACCGTAGGGCGGAAAAGCGCAGCGCATTCCGCCGTATGTATGCGGTTGAAAAGCGACGATGGCTTGTGCGCAGCAAACCGGCTCGTCCGCTGCGCCGTCCGGCGCATGGCGTTTCTAGGCCTGGAAATGTATGCGCATGGGCATGCAGCGGAATGCGCTACGCTTTTTCGCACCGCCATCGTTGCGGTTGGCGGGTGGGAATTAGTCGCTTCGTGCGGCTACGCCCCACTGCTCGCCGCGGGCGCCGGTTGGGAATTGATCGCCGCATACGGCGGATTGCGCTGCGCTTATCCGCCCTACGGGCCGGGCTTCATTGCCGGTGGCGCGAGGAATTCGGCCGCTTTGTGCGGATGCGACCTCCACACTTATCGCGGGCGCCGGGCGCGAATTGGTCGCCGCATACGGCGGATTGCGCTACGCTTATCCGCCCTACGGTCCGGCTACGGGCCTACGCGCCGCCGCGGCACGGATCACACGGACGCCCTACCGGCGCGCCCAGGCAACGGCCGCGCGGCGTCAGAACGGAATATCGTCGTCCATGTCGTTGAAGCCGGACGGCGGGGCGGATTGTTGCGCCGCAGCGGGTGCCGCTTGCGGGCGCGCGGCGGCGGGACGCTGCGCCTGCTGGCGCGGCGGCGGGTCCTGGCTGAAGTCATCGTGCGGCGCGGCGGAGTCGGAATAGCCGCCGCCCGTACCTTGGCCGCGGGCGCTCAGCATTCTCATCTGGTCGGCGCGAATTTCCGTGGTGTAGCGCTCCTGGCCGCTCTGGTCGGTCCACTTGCGTGTGCGTATGCTGCCTTCGATATATACGCTCGAACCCTTGCGCAGGTACTGCCCGGCAATTTCGGCCAGTTTGGCGTTGAACACCACGCGGTGCCATTCGGTCAGTTCGCGCTTTTCGCCAGTCGCCTTGTCCTTCCAGGATTCCGTGGTCGCGATGCGTATGGTGCAGAACGCATCGCCGCTGGGCGCGTAGCGCGTTTCCGGATCGGCGCCCAGGTTGCCTATAAGAATCACTTTATTGACCGACGCCATCATGCCTCTCCTTTTAGTATGCGTTCCAAATGCTGCTCGTCGCAGCGCCCCAGGTAGATTTTAAGATATGCGATACGCTTGTCGGGCGCCAAAGATATTTCGCGCACGCCGGCCACCGCTTGCAGGCGCGCGCGCAGCTTGTCGAGGTCCAGATGCTCGGCAATCGCGTATTCGCGCAGCGCCGCTACCGGCAACGGCTGCATGCTCCAGGCCCAGGCCAGCCACACCGCCACCAGCGCAATGCCCAGACCGAAAGCCGCGGTCGGGCCGTGATGCTGGCGCAGCCAGCCGCCCGCCGCACCGCCCACGAACAGCCCCAGCGACTGGCTGGTGTTGTAGATACCCAGCGCCAACCCCTTGGCGCGCGGCGGCGCGATGCGCGAAATGATGGACGGCAAGGTCGCTTCAAGCACGTTGAAAGCCACGAAAAACGCGACCAATAGCGCCACGATGGCGGCGAAATACCCGCCCGCCAGGAACAACCCGAACTGCGTCGCCAACAGCAGCCCAATTGCGGACAGAAACACCGGCTTCAGGCGCGCATGCCGTTCCGCGTAATACACAGCCGGCACCATGAGCGCAAAACTGGCCAGCACGGCCGGCATGTAAATTTTCCAGTGCTCATGCACGGGCAGGTTGCCGGTTGCCACCAGCGCGCCGGGCACCACCACGAACATGGCCATTTGCGTGGCGTGCAGCGCAAAAATGCCGAAATCCAGACGCAACAATTGGGGATCGCCCAGCACCTCGCCGAAGGTAACCGGCGGGCCGGCATGCGGCGGCGGCGGATCGGGCACGACGCGGAACAACACCACGATGGCCGATACCGCCAGCACGGCGGTCAGCAAAAACATGCCGCGCATGCCCACCGCGGCATACAGCAGGGGTGCCGCCATCAGCGACACCGCAAACATGAGGCCGATGGACGAACCTATCATGGCCATCACCTTGGTGCGGTGTTCGTCGCGCGTGAGGTCGGCGGCCAGTGCGGTAATGGCGGCCGATACCGCGCCCGCGCCCTGCAGGCAGCGGCCGGCGATGGTGATCCAGATATTCGGCGCGAACGCCGCGACCACGCTGCCCAGCGCAAACAGCAACAGCCCGAATGTAATGACCGCCTTGCGCCCGTAGCGGTCCGACGCGGCGCCGAACGGAAGCTGCAACAAGGCCTGGGTGCCGCCATAGGCACCCAGCGCAATCCCGATCAGGGTGCTGCTGTCGCCGCCGGGGATGGTGCGTGCATGCACCGCAAACACGGGCAGGATGATGAACAGCCCGAGCATGCGCAGCGAAAAGATGGAGGCCAGCGCGGCACCGGCGCGCAATTCCGCCGCGCTCATGCGCTCTGCTTTGGGACGGGGCATCGAAAAACGGCTGGACGAATAAATTGCAGAGCCACTATATTAACAGGTTGCCCAATCCCGGCCCGCCCTAGCGCCGCCGCGCGCCACCCAAGTACAACAATGGACAGCCTCAGAATACGCGGTGCGCGCACGCACAACCTGAAGAACGTAAGCCTCGATCTGCCGAAAAACCGGCTCACCGTGATCACCGGGCTTTCCGGATCGGGCAAAAGTTCGCTCGCCTTCGATACCGTGTACGCCGAAGGCCAGCGCCGCTACGTGGAATCGCTGTCGGCCTATGCGCGGCAATTCCTGCAGCTCATGGAAAAACCCGACGTGGACCTGATCGAAGGCCTGTCGCCCGCCATTTCCATCGAACAGAAAGCCGCCAGCCACAACCCGCGCTCCACCGTGGGCACGGTGACGGAAATTCACGACTACCTGCGCCTCCTGTACGCGCGCGCCGGCCTGCCGCATTGCCCGGACCACGGCCAGCCCCTGGCGGCACAAACCGTGTCGCAAATGGTGGATCACGTGCTGTGCCTGCCGGAAGACACCAAGCTCATGGTGCTGGCGCCGGTGCTGTCCGAACGCAAAGGCGAACAGGCCGAACTGATGCTCGAATTGCGCGCGCAGGGCTTCGTGCGTTTGCGCATAGACGGCGCCGTGCATGAAATCGACCAGTTGCCGAAACTGGACAAAAACCGCAAGCACTCCATCGACATCGTGGTGGACCGCCTGCGCGTGCGGCCGGACGTGCGCCAGCGCCTGGCCGAATCTTTCGAAACCGCCCTCGCCCACGCCGAAGGGCGCGCCCTGGCGGTGGAAATGGATAGCGGCAAGGAACACCAGTTTTCCGCGCGCTTTGCCTGCCCGCAGTGTTCCTTCAGCCTGCCCGAACTGGAGCCGCGCCTGTTCAGCTTCAACAACCCGGCCGGCGCCTGCACCCGCTGCGACGGCCTCGGCGGCGTCACCTTTTTCGACCCGGCGCGGGTGGTCGCCTACCCGCACCTGTCGCTCGCCAACGGCGCCATACGCGGCTGGGACAAGCGCAACCAGTTTTACTTCCAGATGCTGGCCAGCCTCGCCACGCACTACGGCTTCGACCTCGAAACGCCCTTCGAAAACCTGGACGCGCCGACGCGCGAGCGCGTGCTGTTCGGTTCCGGGCGCGAAAAACTGCCGTTTCGCTACCTGTCCGAAAACGGCCGCACCGTGGTGCGCGAACATAGCTTCGAAGGCATTATCCCCAACCTGGAACGGCGCCACAAAGAAACCGATTCGTCGGTAGTGCGCGAAGAACTGGCCAAGTACCAGAGCACCTGCCCCTGCCCGGAATGCGGCGGCACCCGCCTGCGCCGCGAAGCGCGCCACGTGCGCATAGGCGAATACACCATTTCCCAGGCCAACGCGCTGCCGCTGGCGGCCTGCCGCGACTTTTTCGCGCACCTGCAACTGCCCGGCCAACGCGGTCAGGTAGCGGAAAAAGTGGTCAAGGAAATTGCCGCGCGGCTGGAATTCCTGATCAACGTGGGGCTGGATTACCTCACGCTGGACCGCTCCGCCGATACCTTGTCGGGCGGCGAAGCGCAGCGCATACGGCTGGCAAGCCAGATCGGCTCCGGCCTCACCGGCGTCATGTACGTGCTGGATGAACCTTCCATCGGCCTGCACCAGCGCGACAACACGCGCCTGCTCGCCACCTTGCGCGGCCTGCGCGACCTCGGCAATACCGTAATCGTGGTGGAACACGACGAAGAAGCCATAGAAAGCGCCGACCACGTGGTCGATATGGGCCCCGGCGCCGGCGAGCACGGCGGCCAGATTGTTGCCGCAGGTACGCCGGCCGAAGTGTCCGCCCATCCGGATTCGCTCACCGGCGCTTACCTGTCCGGCCGCAAGTGCATCGCCGTACCGGGCACGCGCCGCGCGCCGGACCCGGCGCGCAATGTCATCCTGCAAGGGGCGCGCGGCAACAACCTGAAAAGCGCCAGGCTGGAACTGCCGGTCGGGCTATTCACCTGTGTGACCGGCGTATCCGGGTCCGGCAAATCGACCCTCATCAACGACACCTTGTACGCCGCCGCCGCGCACCACCTGTATGGCTCGGCCCTGGCGCCGGCGGCGCACGACGAAATCGAAGGGCTGGAATTTTTCGACAAGGTGATCAATGTCGACCAGTCGCCCATAGGCCGCACGCCGCGCTCCAATCCGGCCACCTACACCGGCCTGCTCACACCCATACGCGAGCTGTTTGCCGGCGTGCCGGAAGCGCGCTCGCGCGGCTACGGGCCGGGGCGGTTTTCGTTCAACGTGAAAGGCGGCCGCTGCGAGGCCTGCCAGGGCGACGGCATGGTGAAAGTGGAAATGCACTTCCTGCCCGACGTATTCGTGCCCTGCGACGTCTGCCACGGCAAGCGCTACAACCGCGAAACCCTGGAAATCCGCTACCGCGGCAAGAACATCCACGAAGTGCTGGGCATGACGGTGGAAGAAGCGCTGGCGTTTTTCGAGCCCGTGCCGGCCGTGGCGCGCAAGCTGGAAACCCTCACCGAAGTGGGCCTGGCCTACATACGCCTGGGCCAGAGCGCCACCACACTTTCTGGCGGCGAAGCCCAGCGCGTCAAACTGGCACTGGAATTATCCAAGCGCGACACCGGCCGCACCTTGTACATTCTGGACGAACCCACCACCGGCCTGCATTTTCACGACATAGATCTGCTGCTGGGCGTGCTGCAGCGCCTGTGCGAACACGGCAATACCGTGGTGGTGATCGAACACAATCTGGACGTGATCAAAACCGCGGACTGGATTATCGATCTGGGGCCGGAAGGCGGCGACGGCGGCGGCCGCATCATCGCCGCCGGCACACCCGAACAGGTGGCGGCCGCGCCGGGCTCGTACACCGGCAGCTATCTGGCGCGCGCGCTGGCGCGGCATGCGGCCTGAAGCAGGTTCGGCGGCCAGCCGTGCCGGGCGGGGCTGACAATCCGCCCTTGAGGGCCTGACCGCCCGCCCCGCTCTCCCGCTCATGAATGCCATCCTGCGCCAGGTCCTGCTTGCCACTCCGCTGTTTGCCCTCATCCTGCTGGGCTATGCCCTGGTGCGCCTGGGCAAGTGGCCCAAATCGGTGGCCGACGCACTATCCCGCTTCGTGTTTTCGGTCGGCCTGCCGGCCCTGCTGTTTCGCATGATGTTGGGCATGTCCGCGCTCCCGGCCGTGGATGCGCGCCTGCTCATCGCGTTTTTCGGCGGCTGTTTCATCGTGTTCGCGCTCGGCCGCCTGCTCGCCGCCTGGGCGTTCCGGCTGGATGGCGCGGCGCAATCGGTATTTGCGCTGGCCGGCATCTTTTCCAATAACGGCATGCTCGGCCTGCCGCTCGCCAAATCCATGCTGGGCGATGCCGCCCTGCCGGCGGTGGCGCTGGTGATCGTATTCAACGGCCTCACGCTATGGACCCTGGTGAGCGTATCGGTGGAATGGGCCCGGCACGGCTCGCCGGACCTGCGCGGCTTTGTGCGCACCTTCCTGGGCGTGCTGAAAAACCCCATCGTGGCGTCCATCCTGTCCGGCGCCCTGCTGGGCCTGGCCGGTTTCAAACTGCCGGAACTGGCCGACCAGTCGCTCGCCCAGCTCGGTCAGGCCGCCACGCCGCTATCGCTGGTGGCGCTGGGCATGGGGCTCGGCGCCTACGGCATAGGCAGCGGGTTTACCGTCAGTCTGGCGATGGCCGGCATGAAACTGGTGGTGCAGCCGCTGGTGGTGTGGGGGCTGGCGCGGCTATTGCACCTGCCGCTGCTGGAAACCCAGGCCATCGTATTGCTGGCGTCCGTCGCCACCGGCGTGAATGTCTATCTGATGGCGCAGCAATTCAAAACTCAGGAAGCCCAGGTGGCCTCCGCCCTGGTGCTATCTACCGCGCTATCCGCGCTCACCACGCCGCTGGCGCTGGGGCTGGTCGCGGCGGCCGGGTAGGCGCGGCAGCCGAATTTATTGCAGCGCCCGTTCCAGCAGGTAATCCACCGCCGCCTTCACCTCGGCGTCGCTCAGGGCCTTGTTGCCGCCCCGCGGCTGAATTCCGCCTGGCCTGGGGGCGCGGGCGTCTCGCCCGCGATCGCAAGCACGGGGGTTGATTTCGGGGGGGTTACGCCCGCGCCCCCAGTGCCATTGTCGACGCCACGGCTCGAACGGCAACCCGATTCGCAGCCCCCCAATGCCGTCGTCGCAGGCCCTGCCGCACTGCATCACGCCCATGCAAACGCTTGACGTGACGACATTCAAGCCGCCCCGCGGCTGAATTCCGCCTGGCCTGGGGGCGCGGGCGTCTCGCCCGCGATCGCAAG
>JAEUNM010000146.1 GCA_016791105.1 Rhodocyclaceae bacterium
CCGTCCTCATCGAGGGCAAAAGCTACCGCATGAAGGATCAGATCGAACCTTGATCCGCTCCAGACGCCCAGCTCCACGGCCATACACCCTGACGGATTTCAAAACGCCTAAATTCGTCGGAATTCGGGCTGTCGGCCACACTTGCGGCAGCGCCTCGCCGAGAGATATTGCATGGGCTCCCGATCACTACCGGGGCTCGTGGAAAATCGGGGTCGACGGCACCGCGCATGTTGCCAACGAGCTGGCTCCAGTTTCCAGCTTTTCGAAATACTGAGGATTTGCGCAAGCCGAGTGAAGATAGGCGTGGTCCCGGCAAATACCATACGGCCCCAACGCATGAGCTTACTTAGGCCAGTCCCTAGATTTTCGGAACCGCCAAAATGAAACGCCCGGAACCTGGGTGTGGCCTCAGGTACTCCGGGCGGCTGTCCGAGCGCCCGAGCGGGCACCCGAGTGTTCTACAACGGCTACTTCTTCGGTTCGCGCACGAATTCGACGCGACGATTTTCCACGCTGTACGGCGCCTCCGGATTTTTGAGCTGATCCTTGCCTACGCCAACCGCTTCGAAAACTTGTGGATCGAACGCATAGTTTGCAACCAGGTAATTCTGGACCTCATATGCGCGCCGCTTCGACAACTGGAGGTTCAGCGAGTCGGACCCCAACGCATCCGTATGCCCGACGATACGCAGCGCGCGCGACGGCATGGCACGACCGCGCAGGGATGAGCCAAATTTGTCCAGCCACGCCTTCGATTCAGGCGTCAATTGTGCCGAACCGGACGCAAACGTGAGCGGCACGTCACGCTTCACACTGATCGAAACGGCGGACTGGCACTGAATGTTCGGGTTGTATTCCCGCTCCGGACAGTTGTCTTCCGGGAAAAATTCGGCGGCCACCGCGGCGCCATCAGACGCGTCAATTGCTGACCCATCGGCTGCCATCGAAAAGCCCGAATAGAACCCGCAAATAAGCATTGCCACAGCCAATTGTTTGCCCACTGTCGTCATGATTACCTCCATCAGCAATTGGTGACCAGTGCCCACTGCTCACCACCTTGAATTTTAGGGCTCAAACACGGCAATTGCACGTGTGTCGCACCGGAGAATCGGCCTAGTCCATACCGGCTAGTCCCATTTGGGGTTCTACACGAACCATGGCTATGGAGCCGTGAATTCGTCCACGCTGCAACTGGAAATGCGGCCTCGCGATGCAGGAACAGTCGAATTCGACACGAACTGCAGGGACCAGCGCAAGCCTGCGCACCCAAATCCGCCTGCCCATGCCTTCCCTGGCCGGCGAGTCGAGCGCAACCACACTGTGACCGAAACCCGAAACCCGAAGCCCGAATGTCGAATGGCTCAAACCCCAGTCAGTCTAGTGGATTCGAAACTGAAGATCTAGAGTTTGTTTAAATTCCAAGGGCACAATGGTTTTCCCGAGCGGTGGGGAGATCGGAAACTATCATCCCCGCAAGGGAAACGGGCACATGCTGCCCCCAAGCGCTCATACGAGCAGGCCAGCAGGGGGCGTGCATCAAGCCCGAATGTGCGCCCTAACGCCCTTTTGACTTGAGCGTCGGCGGTGGCGTGTAGCCGGCTTCCTGATATAGACCGCGATAGCGTGCTGCTTCCAGATCGCGTTTGCGCGCCGAGAAATTTTCGAACGCCCTGTAGGCCGCAATCCCATTTTTTTGCGCAGCCGCCACACGCAGCCAGGCAAGTTCCATATCCGCATTCGCGGCAATGCCTTGGCCGCCCTGTTGGTAAATGTCGGCGATCGCCAGCGAGGCATAGCTGTCACCATCGCGCAGCGCTTTTGCAACCAATTCTCCCAACTTGTCGATATCCCGCAGGGGCCGTGAGGGAGTTATGTCCAGGCCGGCTTCGTCCAGCGCATCCGCGGTCTGCTTCGCGCGTTCGAGCTGGCGGCGGGCAAGTTCGTCGAATTTGCTGTCCGGGTTGCGTTTGAGAAATTGTTCGATGCTCGCGATCACCTGCTCCGGAATAAAGTTGCTGCGCAGGCCTTCCCAGTCTGCGTCGAGTCCGGATGCTGCGCCGCCATCCTTGCGGCGCTCACGCGAGCCCTGAAAATTCAGTGCGGAAGGCCAGTCTGGGGCAGGCACCACTTCGGGCTCCTGTGGGCGGCACTTTTTGTCTGCGACGCAGCGGGCAAACCAGTCTTCGCGCAGCATGGACTGCGGCACCCTTACCTGTAAGGTCGTGAAGAACTCGCTGATGGGCCGGTCAAGCTCAAATTTCCGGAACTCTGTTACAAATGCGTCGCTGAAGTACGAAAGGCGCTCTTTTATTCGAAGGTTTAATGCGGATCGGCCCGGAGCGGCGGAATAAGTCACCAGACAGCCGGGTGGAGCCGTAGCCTGATTCATGGTACCCGCGCCGCCTCGACCGGGCGTTGCACTACTACGGCAACAATCGAGTACGAGGATGCGCCCTGCCCCGGTTTGTGTCGCAAACCGCGGAAACACATCGCGGTCCAGCGAAATCCATTGATCTTCGGCGACGCGCATGGTTTCGGAATTGCCGGGCAAAAGGTAGTTTTTGCCATCGACCTGGGTACCGTGGCCGAAAAAATAAAACATGCCCAGCGCGTCGGGCTCGTTGTTGAGACGCTGGACGAAGCGATCGATCTCGGCCCGGCTAGCCTTGACATCCAGGTCGAAACCGCCGGTCGTTTGGAATCCTCGTTGTTCCAACACCTCGGTTACCTGGTGCAGCACCGTGTCGCCATTGACGAAGCTTTCGGTTTCGGGCCGGTAAGAGCTGTTACTGAATACGAGGGCGTAAAGCTTGCCCTTGCGCTCCTGCGCCCTTAATGCGCCGCCGGCCATTGCCATTAATGGCAGGCTGGCCGCGCAACGCAGGAAAGCGCGGCGTGATTTTCGCGCGAGCTGCTTGGGACCAGCCGCAATGTTATTTCTGGAAATAGAAAAATCGGGATGCATGAAGGCCCTTCGTATTCCGCAACGCGATGGACAGTTCGGCGTGCCGGCCGCGCTCCCGGCGAAAAAGCAAATTGCCGGCCGAACGCCGCAATTATGACTTGTCTCCGCGGCGCCGGGTTGAATGCCCGCTGCCATAGCCGCGCTATTCGAAGGACGGCGCCTCGCTGCGCAATGCCAAGCCAAAAAATCTAAAAAAATGCTTCGATGCACCATATGGCATGGTGCCAGAAGATTGGAAATACCGCGCCGATCGCAGCGCCGGCACGGGGGGCTGGCGCCAGGGACCAAGCCTCAGCCCTGGCGTGGGATTGAGGTACTTGCCCACTGGCGAATGTTCGATTTGTTTTGTCTATCGCATCGATAGAAACAATCGATTTGAGCGATCGTGATGCGATCGGTACGATGCAGCCCATGTTCAACACGCAACGCAGGAGCAAAACCATGGGAACCAGCAATCAAACCCTCTCGGCGACCATCAAGAATCTTGAAGCGGCATTTGCCGGCGAATCGATGGCGCACATCAAGTACCGCTATTTCGCCAAGCTGGCGCGTGCGGCCGGCGACGAAGCGACGGCGCGCGTGTTCGAAGAAACCGCGGACCAGGAAGTGATGCACGCCTTCGGGCACCTGGACTTGTTGTTCCCGGCGGCGCAAATGAGCCCGGCGCGTTGCCTCGAAATGGCGATCGAGGGCGAAACTTACGAATACACCGAAATGTACCCGGCGTTCCGCCACGCGGCGGTGGCCGAAGGCAACGCCGCGGCGGTGGCCGAAATCGACGAGCAGATCGCGGAATCGCGCGAGCACGCCCAGCGTTTCGCGGCCACGCTGGAAAAGGCGGCCAAGCGCTTCGCCGCGCTGGCAAAAGTCGAAGAGCGCCACGCCAACCAGTATCGCGCGCACTTGAACCGCGTCGAAGCGGCCGCGGCCTGAACCCGAACACTTACTGACCAAACCTGGAGCAAAACATGAAAACCTGGCAATGCATCATCTGTGGCTACATTTACGACGAAACGCAAGGCGATCCCGAACACGGCATCGCAGCCGGCACGCGCTGGGAAGAGGTACCGGAAGACTGGTCCTGCCCCGATTGCGGCGTCGCCAAGGCTGACTTCGAAATGGCCGAGCTGGCCGACGTCTGACCGACTGCAGCGCGCCGGCAGTCCGCGCCGGCGCACCCACCCGAAACCCCGCCCCCCGCGTGCGCGAAAGCACGCCCGGGGGCGGTAGCCGTTCACGCTGTCACAAATCTGCTGGCGGCAAGTGCTATCAACTATCCGCAGCAGGATCCGATAAGGCATTGGTTGCATTAGCCAGGTGTCTTTCGCGATGTCCGTCGAACAGGCCGAATATTTCGTTCCCCCGGAGTGCCTGTGCATAGGTTTGTACATACACGTGGGTTTGCCGTGGACTTGCCATCCATTCGGCATGAACAGTTTCAAAATCAAGACCGAAGACCAGATACGCCAGTTGCGCGCGCTCAATGTGGCGGGGTTTCAGTTCGATCCGGCCCGCAGTGATACGGTGCCACCCAATCTGCCGGTGGCGCCGAATGCCCGTGCTGCCGCCGGCCAGGCGGTATTTCCAGGCGATGCGGCGGAATTCGAATCAAAACGTCGACGGGCGGCGCAAATCGCCGAGCGGCGCACGCGCATACGCAAAATAGAAAAAGCCCTGGTCGAAGCCGGCACGGTAATGCGCAATGTGAGCCGCAACCTTCTGGCCCGGCCGGTCGAATGTCTGCAGGAAGCCGGCGCCCTGGTTGACGAAATGGTGCGCGCCTTCCTGGAACAACCGGAAGTGTCGCTGCACGTGCTGGCCGACAAGAGCGGTGGCGAAGAACTGTATTACCACGGCCTCAATACCTCGATTCTGGCCATGATGGTGGCACGCGAACTGGAAATCGGCCCCGACGAATGCCGCCTGCTGGGCCTGGGCGCCCTGCTGCACGACATAGGCCTGGCCGACGTGCCCGACCGTGTGCGCCTGCGCACCGCAGACATGAACCACGCCGAGCGCGAAATGCGCAAGCTGCACTGTGAATTCGGCCTGCGCATGGCGCGCCGCATAGGATTGCCCGCGCCCGTCCAGGACATCATCTTTGCACACCACGAAATGGCCGACGGCAGCGGCTACCCGCGCGGCCTGCCCGGTTCGCAGACGCCGCCCCTGGCGCGCCTGGTGGCCCTGGTCAATTATTACGACAACCTGTGCAATCCGTCCGAAGTTACGCGCGCGCTCACGCCGCACGAGGCGCTGTCCTTCATGTTCGCCCAACGCCGCGGCAAATTCGATAGCCGGGCCCTGCAGGCGCTCATCCGCTGCCTGGGCGTCTATCCGCCCGGCACCCTGGTGCGCCTGTCAAATGACGCCATCGCCATGGTCAGCTCGGTCAACCCGCACCGGCCGTTACGCCCCTGGGTGCTGGTCTATGACGCGCAGGTGGCCAAGGAAGAGGCGCTCATGATCGATCTGGACCAGGAAAGCGACATCAATATCAGCACCGCCTTGCGCCCGGCGCAGTTGCCCGCGCAAATATACGAATACCTCAGCCCCTGCCGCCGCATCACCTACTTTTTCGACGCGGATACGCCGCTGGGGGGCCGCTCGTGAGTTCCGCCGAATTGAAGTCCTTGCTGGCCGACTGCGCGCCCGACATGCTGCTGGCGGTGGACCCGACCGATCTGGAAATACGCGCCGCCAACCTCGTTGCCCTAGAACAATTGGGTTACAAGGAATCCGAACTGATAGGCCGCAGCATCCTGTCGGTGGACTGCGGCCTGGCCGACGTCATGTTCTGGGAAGAACTGCGCAACGGCGGCAAAGCCTCCTGCGAAGGCATGGAGGGCATCGTGCAGCGCGCCGATGGCACCCTGCTCGCCGTCACCAAAAGCGTGCACGAGCGGCACGGCTGGCTGGTGCTGTGCATGCGTGACGTAAGTGCCGCCAAGCATCGCAACAACGAAGTCGCGCAGCTCACCGCGCGCTTGCGCGCCACACTGGACGCTACCTTCGACGGCATTCTGGTGCTGGCGACCGACGGCAGCATCGTGAACATGAATGCCCGTTTCGCCGAAATGTGGCAACTGCCGGACGCGCTCATCCTGGCGCGCGACGATACCCAGCTATTTGCATTCATGGCCGCCCAGGCGCAGGACGCCGTGGCCTACCGGGAGCGGCTGGAGGAAATCCATCCCTACGATGAAGCCGACAGTTTCGACGTGCTGGAACTGAGCGGCGAGCGGGTATTCGAGCGCAAATCGCGTCCCGCCATGCAGGGGAAGCAAATTACCGGACGGGTTTACTGCTTCACTGATGCCAGCGCACGGCATGCCGCCGAGCGCGAACTTGTCGCGGCGCGCGACGAAGCCCAGGCCGCCAGCCGTGCCAAAAGCGAATTTCTGACCCTGGTGTCGCACGAAGTGCGCACCCCGCTCAATGGCGTGCTGGGCATGGCCGAATTGCTGCAATCGACCGGCCTGGGCAGCGAGCAAAAGCACTATCTGGCCGCCATCCGCAGCAGCGGAGAAACCCTGCTCGGCATGATCAGCGACATACTCGACTACACGAATCTGGATTGCGGCCGCGTGCAACTGGACCAGTCGATTTTCGAACCGCGCGACGTGGTGGAGGAATTGCGCGAAAAATTCACCGCCCGTGCCACCGAAAAGCGCCTGAGCTTTCGCGTTGAGATCGCCCCCGAGGTGCCCGCCGCGGTATGTGGCGACCGCCGCCGATTTACGCAGATACTGACTAAACTGCTCGACAACGCGATCAAATTTACCGACCGCGGCAGCGTGGAATTTTGCTTGAAGGTGGCCGAAAGAGCAGACAAGCGGGTGCACATCGAATGCCAGGTGCGCGATACCGGCATCGGTGTGGCGGGTGACCGCCTGCCCAAATTATTCCAGCCTTTCGTGACCGCGGATAATTCCCTCACGCGCCGCCACACCGGTACCGGCATGGGCCTCGCGCTGTGCCGCCTGTTGTGCGCGCACATGGGCGGTGACATCGCCGTGGATAGCGCGGCTGGCGCGGGCTCCACCTTTCACTGCCGGCTGCCTTTCGACCTGCCGGACCCTGCCACGACGCGAGTTTCCGGCGCTGTTTCCAACACCGTGCCGGTCGCTGGCGCCAGTCGCCCGGCGCTCATCGTCGAGCCGGATACCGCGCGGCGCGAACTGATCGTTGCGGCTCTGGCCAGTATCGGTGGGTTCCAGGTACGCGTCGCTGCCGACGCGCTCGAATGTCTCGAAATATCGTCGCAGGATCCGCAATCCCTGATTTTCATTGCTTCCAGCATGCATGGCCTGGACGGTAACGGTACTGCGCGCGCCCTGCGTGCCGCAGGCTGCCGCGCGCACATCATTTGCACTGGCGACGATGCCGAGGGCGCGCACGCCGCCGCTGTAACGGCCGGTGCGGACGACTTTCTGGCCGTCCCGCTGACCGGCCGCGCCGTGCGCTGTGCCGTGTCTCGATGGCAAAATTGTGACTCCGCGGCTTGCGCTTGAAGTGAGGACTGGAAGCGCAATTCGAAACGTCGTACCCTAAGGAACTTGCGCCGCGCAATGCAGAACAAAAGCGATGCGGAATCCGTCGACGAGGCCCAAGCTCCCAGCTGCCATGGATAAAGTAGCGCCCGACCCTCCGCAATACCGCGCCCCGGCACCGGTTGCACAAGGCGCCCTGATACCCAACCCGGCATGACGCCGGAACGCAGGAGCGACCCCTTGCCATTTCGCGACCGTATCCAGAATGTGATATTCCGCCGCTACCTGATGGCGGTGGGTGCCACTTCCGGCGTCGCTGCCATGTTGTTGTTTTCATGCTGGCAAGGCGTGATCGCCCCGGCGCCCACCGCCTATGCCATAGGCGCCATGCTGGTGTGCGTGCTGATGTTTTTTGCGCTGTTCCGCAGTGGGCTCAACCTGCGCTTTGCCGATCCCAGCCTTACCACGCTGCAAATCCTGTCCGCCTGTTTCGTGCTGCTGTATGTCGTGTATGAGGTGCAGCTTGCGCGCGGCGCATTTCTCGCGCTGCTGCTGGTGCCGTTCGTTTTCGGTAGCTTGCGCTTATCCACGGGCCAGTTGGGCGTGATCGCGACAGTCATACTGGCGGGCTACACGGCCGTGATCGTGTCACTCGCGGCGCGGCCGGGCCCGGGCTTCGACCTGCATGAAGAAATCGTCCAATGGGTGGTGCTGGCCGGGGTACTCCTGTGGTTTGCGCTCATCGGCGGCTACATCAGCGGCTTGCGCCGCAAGCTCAGCGCCGCAAGATACGCCGCGGAAGGTGCGAGCCGGGCGAAGTCCGAATTTCTGGCCAATATGAGCCATGAAATCCGCACCCCTCTGAACGGAATACTGGGCATGACCGACCTGGTGCTGCACACCGAGCTGGACGCGGAACAGCGGGAATTTCTCGGCGTGTCCATGTCCTGTGCGAACTCGCTGCTGCAGATACTGAACGACATACTCGACCTGTCGAAAATCGAGTCCGGCCACATGGTGCTGGAGCGCATCCACTTCAACCTTCCGCACTTGCTGCAGGAAGTGCTCAAGGTGCATGCCCTGCCGGCGCGCGACAAAGGCCTGAGCATGGACGCGGTGGTGTATCCGGACGTCCCGAGCGACCTGATGGGCGATCCGGTGCGCTTGCGCCAAGTGCTCATGAATCTGCTCGGCAATGCGGTCAAATTCACCCCTTCGGGCGAAATCCGCATCGAAGTTCGCACCAAGGCCTGCACTGCCGCCGAAGCGGAACTGCATTTTTCCGTCGTCGATACCGGCATAGGCATCGCGGATGATAAAAAGGGGCTCATATTCCAGGCGTTTTCGCAGGCCGATGCGAGCATTACGCGGCGTTTCGGCGGCACCGGTCTGGGCCTGTCCATCTGTTCCCGCCTGGTAGACCTGATGCATGGCAGCATCTGGCTGGAAAGCGAAGCTGGCCGCGGCAGCACTTTTCACTTTACGGTACGGCTGGGGCTCTACCAGGAAAGCGCTGCGATCGAGGTCGCCGCCCCGGCCGGGCCGCCGCGCCAGCGCGCACGTGCGGCCTGAAGCCGCCGCGCTCGCCCCGATTTCCGGTACAGTTCGGGCGCCCGCCACCGAGGTTCCGCCATGCGTAATGCTTGCCTGCCCCCGCATACCCGCCCCAAGCGCCGGGCATTCCGTTAAGTGACGCAGTCTGCGCGGTCCAGCGAGGCCTCTCTCGGCATTTCGGCCATGCTCGCGGCGCTGGCCGCTATCGGCCCGTTTGCCATCGATACCTATCTGCCGGCATTCCACGCCATCGCTGCCGACCTGCATTGCGACATGTTGTCCGTGCAGCAATCGCTCACGGCCTATTTGCTACCCTTTGCATTCATGGCCTTGTGGCACGGCTCGCTGTCCGATGCGCTGGGGCGGCGGCCCGTCATATTGGTCAGTCTGGCCGGCTTCGTGCTCGCGAGTTGCCTCTGCGCGGCCGCCAGGCACATTGAAATACTGTGGCTCGGGCGTGCGCTGCAGGGCATTTTTTCCGGCGCCGGCATGATCGTCGGGCGTGCCGTGGGGCGCGATTTGTTCGACGGACCGGCGGCACAGCGCCTGATGGCGCGCGTGAGCATCCTGTTCGGCTTGGCGCCCGCGGTGGCGCCCATAGTCGGCGGCTGGCTGTATGCCGCGCTGGGTTGGCGCGAGGTGTTCCTGTTTCTGGCCTTGTACGGCGTGTTTCTGATGGTGGCCGTGGCCTATGCGCTGCCGGAAACCCTGTCGCCCACCGCACGGCGGCCGCTATCGCCACACGATTTGTGGAGCGGCTACCGCGAGGTATTCGGCGCGCGCGGCTTCTGGCGATATTCCGGCGCGCTGGCGGCCAATTTCAGCGCGTTCTTTGTGTATGTGCTGGCTGCGCCCATGTTTCTGATGCAGCACTTGGGGGTGAGCGCGCAAGGATTTGCCGTCATGTTCGTGCCCACCGTGATCGGCATGATGACGGGGTCGTGGATATCCGGGCGCCTCGCCGGGCGCGTGGCGCCGGCCAAATCCGCCGCAATAGGCTGTGTAATCATGACCATCGCCAGCCTCGCCAATCTGTCCATCTGTATCGTGCTGCCGCCCGGTCTGCCGTGGTCCATCCTGCCGCTGCCGCTCTATACGCTAGGGATGGGCATGTCCATGCCGGCCCTGTCCTTGCTCGCGCTCGACATGTTTCCGGCCCGGCGTGGCATGGTGTCGTCTTGTCAGAGCGTCATACAGAGTGTAGGCAATGCCCTCGTGGCCGGTGTGGTTGCGCCGTTCGCCTGGGGCAGCACGCTGGGCCTCGCCACCGCACAGGCACTATTGCTCGCCTTGGGACTGGGCGCTTTCGGGCTGCTGCGCGTGCGTGCTGCAGCGTCGCAGTAAAGCGAAGGGGCGCGCTCCTGCAAGGTAGATCGGGCGCGGCTGCCCACTAACAGACCCGCCGCAAACAGCAATGCTGGGCTAAAGCCACACGACGCGGGTTGGCCCAGGTCCGTCCGTCCGCACCTGCGGCGGCGCGTGGGGCCGACTGCTTCCGGCGTTTGTGGCGGCTGATTGGACGTGAATTGGCCGTGATTTAATCCCACGTGCCGGACGCTCATTCCGGTGCCTGCTCGCGTGCCTGCTTGTGAGTGGTTACAATCCGCAAAAGCACCGACTCCGCGGGAATACAAAATGGTCATATTGCGCCCCAGTCCGTATCCGCATGCCAAGGCCCGGCCGATACCAGCCAGTCGGCGCAACTGCCATGACACGGCGGCGGCGCCGACATGGTGCGAGCGTCCGGGGTTCGCCGTTAAGACTCGATACGAAGGATTTGCATCGTGCTGACGTTGACCCGGACCGCCGCAATTTTGGGCGCGATGACGCTGCCCGCCTGTGCCATCGCGGCGGCGCCCGGCGATGGCGTGGATTTATTCGAAAGCGAGAGCAAGGTATTTGCCGCTTCGCGCTATGTCCAAAGCCTTGCCGAAACGCCTGCCAATGTCACGCTCATTTCCGCCGAAGAAATCCGCCGCTACGGCTATCGCAGCGTTGCGGCCGCCCTGCAATCGGTGCCGGGCGTGTATGACGCGGCCAGCCAATGGCCGGCGATAGGCATGCGCGGCATTGCCGTGCCGGGCGATTTCGGCTCGCGCATGTTGTTCCTGATCAACGGCATGCCGGTGTATGAACCGACTTACGGCAGCTTTTTTCTCGATCACCTCGATATCTCGAGCGTCAAGCGTATCGAAGTAGTTCGCGGCCCCGGTTCGGCACTGTATGGCAGCGGCGCGGTCATGGGCGTCATCAACATCGTTACGCGCAATGGGCGCGACGTGCCCGCGCACACCCTGGAAGTCGAAGCTGCTTCACAAGGAAGCTGGAAAGCCTATGCGTCCACCACCATGCAGGACGCGTCGGGCAACGACGGTTTCGTGTCCGCCAGCACCGCGGCCAGCCGCGGGCGCTCGCTTTATCTGCGTGAATATGACGCGCCCGGTACGCATGGCGGCGTGAGCGACGGTAATGACGCCTCGCGCACCGGGCGTCTGTTCGGCCGCTTTACCCATGGCGATACCTGGTTGCAGACGCATTTTGTCGACCAGGTGCGCAGCGATCCGCTGGCGAGCTATTCCACCGTATTCGACACTGACCGCCTGCGCCTCAGGGAGCAAATGGCCAGCCTCGAAGCCGGTACGGCGATTCCGCTCAGCCAGGGTGGCCGCCTCGAAGTGCGTGGCTTCGCGATCTGGTATGCGGAAAAGGGAGACTACCCATACAACCGTGCCACACCACAGATTGCCGAGCGCGTGGACTTTGTGGATGCGACCGATTTCTCCTCCACCCAGTACGGGCTGGAACTCAAATATGAGAGCGCCGGGCGCGCCGGCAATCGTTTATTGGGTGGGGCTGAATACAAGCACGTCATTGCGCGGTTTACCAATGGCACCAGCGCCGGTCCGGTGCGCGACGGCAGCATCAATGCGGCGGGCCGGCCGGATTACGACCAGTTCGGGCTGTACGCGCAGCAGGAAATTCCCCTGGCCGGCGGCACCGTGTCTGTCGGTGCCCGCTACGATTATTACTCGCAGTACTCCGACGCGGTCCAGGGCCGCCTGAGTCCGCGCGCCGCCTATGTGCGCGAACTGCAGCCGAACACCAGCCTGAAATTAAGCTACGGCGAAGCGTATCGCGTGCCGACCGTTTACGAATCGCTGTTTCAGGACGGCCGGCCCGCTGCACAGACCTTATGGGCCAACCCGGCTTTGCGGCCGGAAATTGCGCGCACGCTCGAGGCCTTGCTGGAAACCGCGCCCAGGCCCGGCCTGCGCCTGTTTTCCAGCCTGTTTGCAAACCGGCTGCACGATGGGCCGGTACTGGTCGAAACGCCCACCTTGGGCGGTCTGACCTGTAGCCGGGCGAAGTGCTACCAGTATCGCAACAGCGGTACCAGCTTGCGCTCGGTGGGAGTCGAAGCGGGCGTGCGGTACGCAGGTTCCAACGGCTTGCTCGGTTATGCGTCGGCATCTCTGCAGCGCGCGACCGAAGGCGGCCAGACTGCAGCGGCTGCGCCGCGTCTGGTCGCGAAAGGCGGCCTGGTGGTACCGCTGGGCCACACCGACGCGATTCTGGAATCGACCTGGGTGGGCCGTGCCGTATTGGAAAACGGCACGCGCACCTCTGACGCGCCGGCTTATCTGCTCGTGCATGCCGGCCTGCGCTGGAGCGCGCCGCAGGGCGGCTGGCATGTCGCGCTGCGCGTCGATAATCTGTTCGACCGCCGCTATTACACCATCGCCTCGCCGGAACTTAGGCCGCTGCAACTGGTGCCCGGCATGGAGCGCCGAGTGTCCTTCGTCCTGACGAAGGATCTTTGAGTGGGGCGCTCCATTTACTCGGCGCTGCGCGGCTGCCTCAAAGCGGCGCTAATTGGCTTGCTGGCGCTGCAGTGCGGCTTGCTAAGTGCCCAGCTTACCCAGGTTACGCTGGTACTGTCCGAAGACACCGAGGTGCACCGCCAGGTGGTGGCGACCATACAGGGCATACTGGAACAGGGGCCGGGGCCGCGCCTGGCGAGCCGCACGCTGACGCTGAAGGACCTGGCCACGCGCAGCGACCGCAATGCCGGGGAACTGTTGGTTCCAATCGGTACCGCGGCGGCGCAGGGTGTGGCCGCGCTGGATTTGCCTATTCCCATCCTCAATACGCTCATCCCGAAGCAGGTCTACGAAAAGATATTGCAAGGCCAGCCGGCGCTCGATGCACGGCGTTTTTCGGCCCTGTTTCTAGACCAGCCGCCGCGCCGCCAGGCCCGTCTGGTGCGGCTTGCGTTCCCCGACCGCTTGCGCGTGGGGCTGCTGCTGGGGCCGGACTCGCAAAATTTTCAGCCGGCCATAGCCGCCGCATTGCGCGCACAAGGTTTGCAGGTGGCGGTCGAAAAATCGGCCAGTACCGAAGAACTGGCGCCAGCGCTCAATCGATTGCTCGGCCACAGCGATCTGCTGCTGGCCGTGCCCGACCCGCTCGTATATAACCGAAACACGCTCGCCAACCTGCTGTTGATCACTTTCCGGTCGCAAAAGCCGGTTTTGGGATATTCCGAAGCCAACGTCAGGGCCGGCGCCCTGCTGGCGCTTTATACATCGCCGGCCCAGGCGGCGCGCCAGACGGCGGAATTGATCCTGGCGCTGGCCAGCGGCCGTGCTTCGCTGGGAACGCCGTACTACCCGAAATATTTCGAGTTGGCGATCAACGAAACCGTGGCTCGGTCCCTGGCGATTTCCCTGCCGCAGGAGGCGGTGCTCAAAGCGCGCCTCGAAGCCATGGAAAGCGCGGACTGATGGATGCCTCATTACACGCGCGTCTGCTCGCGCTGGCGCTGGGGCCGACCGCCGTCCTGTCCGTCGTGATGGCCGCCTACTTTACCGACGCGCGCATAGACGAACTCGACCAGGCATTGCGTGAAGAAGGCCGCACTGCCGCGCGGCAGGTGGCGCAGGCGGCCGAATATGCAGTATTTGCCGGCAATCTGGATTTTTTGCGGCGCGTGGCCGATGCCGCCGCGCAATCGCAGAACGTGCGCGTCGTCACCGTGTTCGACCGCGACAACCACGAACTGGTGCGCCATGCCGTCGCCGCGGCGGAAGCCAGCACGGAAGCCTCAGGCAGTCGCCTGCAAAATTTGCGTTTCACCGCGCCCATCGTGCTGGGCCAGAGCCTACCGCTGGCGCAGGACATGCTCACCGGCGAAGCGCCTGCCGACGTGCCGGGCAAGGTGCTCGGCAAGGTGCTGGTCGAGGTATCGCAAGAAGCCACCGCCGCGCGCAAGCGGCAGTTGCTCGTGAGCGGTCTGTCCATCGCGCTGATCGCGCTCGCCGTGAGCGGATTTGCCGCGCTGCGGCTGGCTCGCCGCGTGACGCGGCCGATATTGGGCCTGGTGACCGCGGTGGAACGCATGGCGCTGGGCCAGCTCGGCGTGCGCGTGCCGGAAGTATCGCGCGGCGAGCTGCAGAAGCTGGAATCCGGCTTCAATTCGATGGCCGGTGCACTCGAATCGGTGCACCGCGACATGCAGAAAAAGATAGACGAAGCCACCGCCCTGCTGTCCCATCAGGCGCGCCACGATACCTTGACCGGACTTGTGAACCGGCGCGAATTCGATGTGCGCCTGGCGCGCTGTTTTGCCAGTGCTAGACAGCACGGCGCGCGCCACCTGCTGTGTTTCATCGACCTCGATCGTTTCAAGATCGTGAATGATTCCTGCGGCCACGCCGCCGGCGACGAATTGCTGCGTCAGGTATCCAGCCTGCTCAAGGGGCGCCTGCGCGACCGCGATACGCTCGCGCGCGTCGGCGGCGACGAATTTGCCGTGCTGCTGGAAAATTATGCGGACCCGATCAACCACGGCGTCGATACTGCGGAAGCCATGCGCAAAGCGGTGGAGGAATACCGCTTCTTCTGGAACGGCAAACAGTTTTCCATCGGCGCCAGCATAGGCGTTACCGCCATCACCGCCGATTCGGAAAGCGTGGCGGCCCTGCTCGAGCAAGCCGACGCCGCCTGTTACGAGGCGAAGTCCGGCGGGCGCAACCGCGTCATCCTGTACCGCGGTTCGGCCGCCGCCGGCAAACCCGCGCCGCTACCGGGCCTGCCTGCACAAATCGAACAGGCGCTGGCGCAAAACACCTTCCAGCTGTGCGCCCAACCGATCGCGGCCCTGCGCGACAGTATCCCGTCCGGTTGGGAAATATTCGTGCGCCTGCCCGGCCCCGGCGGAGGCAATTTGCCAGCCGACGAAGTGTTTGTGGCGGCCGAGCGCTATGGTTTGATGCCGGCCGTAGACCGTTGGGTCATAAGCCATGCCCTGGCCAATTTCGGGCAGCTTCAAAGCGCGGGCGGAGCGCGTTTCTGCAGCATCAACCTGGGCGGCGCCAGTGTGGCCGAAACCGGCATGGCGGAATTTATCGCCGAAACCATCGCTGCGCACGACGTAGACCCGGCCCTGGTGTATTTCGAATTGAAAGAAGGCGCTGCCGGCAACCTGCTTACCGCGCGTGCTTTCATGCAGACCTTGAAAGCGCTGGGCTGCCGCTTCATGCTGGACGATTTCGGGGCCGGCGTGGCGGCCTTCACCCAACTCAAGCAATTACCCTGGGACGTGGTGAAAATCGACGCATCCGCCATGGCCGATCTGGCGCCGGATAGCGTAGACGGCCAGATGCTGGCGTCTTTGGCCGGCATCGCGCGCTCTTTGGGCATGGTGAGTGTGGCCGAACGTGTCGAATCGCGCCAGGTGCTGGAATGCCTGCCGAGCCTGGGCGTGGATTACGCCCAGGGCGAAGCGGTGCAGCCGGTGCTGCGCTTCGACCAGATTGCCGCTGCCTGAAGCCCCGTTACGGCGCGCGCTTTGCCGCCAGCGGGGCGCGCAGCCGCGCAAACTCACGCGGCGGCACGTATTGCAGCAATTCCTTGCCGCGCGTGTCGAGCGCGATATCCAGCCCTTTGTCGGCATACAGAAAATGTTCCACGTCGTCCGAAACACGGATGCGTTCGGACGGCGCGCCGAAACGCTGCAGGATGGTCGCCTCGTCCAGATCGACAGAAGGAATGAAGCTGATCGCAGCGAGGGGGCGTTGCAGTGCCAGCGCCTGATCGGCCGGGGACAGATTGAACCGGCCGGCGCCGCTATCCATGTACTTGCCGCCGCCGGACCGGGCCAACATGTCGCGTACCAGTTCCGGCGCGGCATCCAGATTCAGGATGAGCTTGCCGGTCACATAAGAGGCGCGCGCGTCGGGTAGGTAGGCCTCCAGCGTGCCGGCTTCACCACGCCGCGCGATGATCGCGACCTGCAGTTCGGCGCCCAGGCGGGCGCGCGCGTCTGCCAGCGTGTCGCTGCCCAGCGCAAGCCCGAATACGCGCGATCCACCATTGGGCAGCAGCTCGATTTGCCAGGGCAGGCCGAATTCCGCCTGCGGCGATTTTTCGCCGCGGTGCAGCAGCAGCGGCGCCGCCATGAAGGCGAGCACCAGAACGGCGAGGGCGGCCAGCAGGCCTTTGCGGGATACCGACATGAAATCCTCGGGAACAGGGCCGGCGCGCGCAGGGCGGCGCCGCGGGAGGGGCGATTGTAGCGGTGTTGCGGTGCGTGGGCCGGGCGCGTGGCCTTGCCGCGCCGCGCATCAAACGCTGTCCTCGCCGGCCTGTTTGGCCAGCCACTCGGCGAAAAATGCGCGCTGCGCGTCGTCCATGTCCAGCCCGCAATGGGTGCGCCGCCACAGAATGTCGTCGGCCGTGACAGCCCATTCATGGCACACCATCCAGCGTACCTCGCGCGCATATAGTCCGGCGCCAAAATGGCGCCCGAGATCGGACTCACGCTGTGCGCTGCCCACCACGCGGTGAGCGCGGGTTCCGTGCCTATGGACCAGTGCGGTAAGCCAGTCCAGCGGCAGGCGCGGATGGTCTATGCAAAGCCGCGCGGCCAGTTCTTCCAGCCCGCCCGGCGGCATTTCGTCCGCCCCGGGCAGCGGCGTCTCGCGCGTGCGGCACTCGCCCATGCCCGGAAAGTGCGGCACCAGCAGATCCACCACGCGCTCGGCCAGCATGCGGTAGGTGGTCAATTTCCCGCCGTACACCGAAATGAGCGGCGCCATGCCCACGCTATCTTCCAGCAGCCGGTATTCGCGCGATACCGCGCTGGCGTCGGCATTGCCGTCATCGACCAGAGCGCGCACGCCGGCATACCGCCACACGATTTCATGCGGATCGAGCGGCTTGGCCATGAAGCGGGTGACCGCATCGCAAAGATAATAAATTTCCGCGTCGGTAACGCCGGCGTCGGCCGCATCGGCGAGCGGCACTTCGGTGGTGCCGATGAGGCTGTAGCGCTGTTCCCAGGGGATTACGAACACCACGCGGCGATCCGGCTGCTGCAGCAAAAAAGCGTGGTCGCCGGCATACAGTTTCGGCACCACGATGTGGCTGCCCTGAACGAAGCGCAGGCGGATATCTGCGCAGCCGCCCATGAGAGCGGTGCGCAATTGCGCGGCCCCGGTTCCTGCCGCATTGACCAGCGCGCGTGCACTGACCGTGCGGCCGTCGGACAGATCGACCTGCCAGATGCCGTCGCGCGTACTGGCGCGCAAATAGGCCGTGCGCGGCAAAAAATCGGCTCCGGCTTCCACCGCGCCAGTCACGTTGGCCAGCGTGAGCCGCGCGTCATGGGTGGCCAGGTCGTAATAGAAAAAGCCGCCGTCCGGGTTTTTCAGCGCCTGCCCCTCGGGCGCATTTTCCAGCCGGCGCGCGCCGCTTCCCGGCAGGCTGGAGCCACCGCCCAGGTAGTCGTACAGCCATAGCGCGGCGCGTATCTGCCAGCCCGGGCGCATGGTTTCGACGCGCGGAATGACAAAACGCAGCGGCGTCACCAGATGCGCCGCCAGATGCAGCATGCGTTCGCGCTCGGCCAGCGATTCATGCACCAGCGCCAGCGCGTTGTGCTCCAGGTAGCGCAAGCCGCCGTGTATGAGCTTGGTGGAGGCGGAAGAAGTTTCGCCGGCCACATCGCCGCGCTCGACCAGCAGCACGCGCAAATCGCGCAACGCGGCATCGCGCGCAATGCCGGCACCATTGATGCCGGCACCGACCACCAGCACATCGTAAATTTCGTCGTGTTCCATGGGCTTGAACCAAGCTGGCCGCAGGCCACGCAGGTGCCGGATGGCTCTCAGACCTCGCCGCGCGCCATGGCGCGCCGGAAGCGCCGTTTCAGATCGAGATAGACGCGCCACATGGTCAAAGCCCTGCCGGCCCAGCGAAACGCCCGGCGCGGCCGCCACACGACCAGCGCTGCGCCAGCGCCCAGGACGGCGCCGGGATGGGCACGCAGCCAGACCCACACTGCCCGCAGGCGGTCGGCGGCGCCAAACAGCGGTTCCCAGGCAGCGGCCTGGCGCGCCAGTTCGTCGCGCAGGCGGGCCGACTCGGCGAGCAGCTGCTGCTTGCGCAGTTGCAATTCCTGTTCGCGCTCGTTCATGCGGTGGGCGACCGGGTCATTCGCGGCCCTTGCCGGCCAGGCGGTCGCGGTCGTGCTGCAATTCTTCCAGCGTGGCGGCAAACGGCGCCGCTGCCTTGCTCAACCATTGCCGCGCCGTGAGCGCGCAAAACACGCCCGCGGTGAGCAATACCGCAGCACCCACGCCCAGCGCGAACAGGCGGTTGGTGTCCCATAGTGCGACGGTAATCAGTACAGCCACGAACAGCAGGCCGAATCCGAGCAGCATCATGGCCGCCAGCGCATAGCCGACGAACAGCCCGATGCGGCGCTTTTCTTCCTGCCATTCGACGGTGAGCAGTGCCAGCCGGTTATGCAGCAGTTCGACCGAAGTCTGCGCGAACCGGCGCAGCGACACGCCCAGTCGCGAATCGGGCGCGTGCTGTTCCGGAGGGGTTTCCTGCATGGAGGGTGGGGCCTGCTGCGCTTAGCGGCGGCTGACCAGAAGGCCTACCACCAAGCCGATACCGGCCGCGATGCCGATGGAACGCCAGGGGTTTTCGTGCACGTAGTCGTCCGTGGCGCGGGCGACTTTTTTCGTGCTTTCGATCAGCGCCGCTTCGGCGTCCGCGAGTTTGGCTTTGGCCGTGGCCAGGTGATCCTGCATCTGGCCGCGCAGCGCGACCACTTTTTCGCCGGCCTGATTGGCCGTCAGGCGCAGCAGTTCTTCGGCATCGGACACCACGATTTTGAAATCGGCGACGAGTTTATCTTTACTGACTTGGGTCATGTCATTCATCTTGCTCTCCTGTGTTTAAGGCTGACTTTAAGGCTGACCGGTTGGGTGTGCGCCCGGAAAGGCTACTCACTTTTGCTTCATTGTGCAATGCACTGCGCTGCCGCGGCAGCGAATTCTATGCTGCCGGGTGGCCGCGGCTGCCGCCCTGTGCGGTGCAAGGCGGTGCCATTGCGCTGCCACTGGCGAATACGTCCGCAGCCAGAAAATCGAGTATGGCCGCCGAAAAATTATCGTTGTCATCGCCCGCCACCATGTGGTGAGCGTCATCGATTAACACGGCGCGCGCATGCGGCACCAGGCTCAATAGTTCGCGCACGTGTTCTTCATCGACCAATTCGCTCCTGGCGCCGCGTAGCAACAGTACCGGCAGCGTGAGGCGCGCCGCGCAGGCAGAAAGTTTTGCCCAGTCGGACGCGCGGTCGTCGCCGCGGGCCGACAGCAGGCGTGGATCCCAGTGCCAGTAAAAGCGGCCGTCATGGCGCTGGCGCAGGTTTTTCGCCAGACCGGCGGTGGAACTTGGGCGCGGCCGGTGCGGCAGATAGTGCGCCACGGCGTCGGCCGCCGCGTCGATGTCGGCAAAGCCGTCCGGGTGCGCGCTCATGAAGGCCAGTACACGGCCAACCCCGTCTTCATTCATGCGCGGCGTGACATCCACCAGCACCAACGCGCGCGCCGGCACAGGAACGGCGCCGCCGGCCGCCATCAGCGCAGTCAGGCCGCCCAAGGACGCGCCTATCAGCACCGGCGGCGCCGGCAGCGTGGCAACCAGTGCGCGCAAATCTTCGGCGAGGGACTCGAGCGCATAGTGGCCGTCCGGCGACCAGGCGCTGTCACCGTGGCCGCGCAAATCCGGCACGATGACGCGATAGCCCGCCGCCACCAGGCGACGGCCGGCATTTTTCCAGGAATGGCGGGTTTGTCCGCCGCCGTGCAACAGCACGATGGGCGCAGCCTGCGGGTCGCCGCCGACGTCCGCGGCGATGGATATGCCGCCGTGGCCGATGAAGTGCTTCAGTTTCATGCCTGCTCGTAATACGCGGTCGATTGCCGCTGAAAGTCTGCAAGGGGAGTTCGGATCCATGCCCGCAAGGCCGCGCCGGCAGCGTGTGCGCGCCCGGTCGCTGGCCTGCAGGCGCGCTCAGGTATTGGAAAGCTGATCGTTGCCGCGCATGCCTATGATGCCCAGAAATTCGCGCCGCGTGCTGGGGTCGGAGCGGAACGCGCCCAGCATGCGGCTGGTGACCAATGCCACGCCGGGCTTGTGCACGCCGCGCGTGGTCATGCACTGGTGCGCTGCTTCGATCACTACGCCGACGCCGCGCGGCTGCAGGATGTCCTGCAGCGCGTCGGCGATCTGCACGGTCATTTTTTCCTGGATTTGCAGGCGCTTGGCATATACCTCGACCAGCCGTGCAAGTTTCGATATGCCCACTACGCGGTGGTCCGGCAGATAGCCCACGTGCGCCTTGCCTATGATGGGCACCATGTGGTGTTCGCAATGGCTTTCGAAGCGGATGTCGGTTAGCACGATCAGTTCGTCATAGCCGTCCACTTCCTCGAACGTGCGCGCGAGGATGGCCGCCGGGTCTTCCGCATAGCCCTCGAAAAATTCTTCATAAGCACGCGCCACGCGCGCCGGTGTTTCGAGCAGGCCCTCGCGTGAGGGATCGTCACCGGCCCAGCGTATGAGCGTGCGAACGGCTTCTTCGGCTTCCGCGCGGGTTGGGCGCATGACGGCGGACGGTGCAATGGCGGCGCGGTTGGGCATGGCGGCATCCTGATTTGATGAAGGCGGCCACTGCGCCGGTGTTGCACCGGCGGTGGCGACGACGAGGGGTGGTTCCGGATTGTAGCCCGCGCCAGGTGCGCGACGGGCGTTTCAGTCCGTTTGGGTGGTGAGCGGAAAGCCCGCGTCGCTCCAGGCGCGCATGCCGCCATCCAGGGCAACTGCGCGCGTAAACCCCAGTTCGCGCAGCGTTGCCGTGGCCAGGGTGGATATGCGGCCGAATTCGCAATATGACACGATGCGCCGGGTTGGGTCGGGCAAATCCTGGTTTACGCGCAATTCGAGCTGGCCGCGCGGCAATAGCCGTGCGCCGGGAATATGCCCCTTGTCGAACGCGTCGCGCTCGCGCACGTCCAGCACCAGCAGATCGGATTCGCCCGCCGCAATGCGCGCATTGAGTTCGTCCAGCGCCATGAAAGGCACCACCGCGGCGGCGTCGGCCAGCATTTGCGCGACAGTTTTGCCGCCGCTCATATTGGTACGCAGCGCTTCGGTCAGATGCGTGGGCATGGTCAGGTTGAGGTTATTCATCATGCTCACGAATTGTTCGCGCTCGCGCTTCTGCAGGCGCGGATTGGCGGCCAGTTCGGCACCCAGCGTGGAATGGCTGGCACCCTTGTAGTCGTGCGCCGGATACACCAGCAGCGCCGGGTCCAGCTTGAGCAGATTGCCGAACAGGCTGTCATACAGCGCGTCCGGATTGCCGCTCGGTAGATCGGTGCGTCCGGTGCCGCCTATCAACAGGGTATCGCCGGTGAATACGCGATCTTCGACGCGCAGGCAGATGGAATCGCGGGTATGGCCGGGGGTGTGCATGACCTGGATGCGCAGCTTGCCGACCACCAGCATTTCGCCGTCTTCCAGACGCAGATCGACATAGGGCGCCGGACTCAGGCGATGCATTACGACCGGCACGTCGAGCTGGTCGGCGAGCGTGCGCGAAGCGGAAAAATGGTCGGCATGGGTATGCGTATCGATCACGTAATGGATGCGCAAACCGTCGCGCGCCGCCAGCGCGAGGTAACGATCCACGCGCGACAGTTCCGGGTCGATCAGAATGGCGCTATTGGTGTCGGCACAGCCGACCAGATAAGACTGGCAGCCGCCGGTCGCAATCTGCTCGAAAATCATCGATGCCTTCCTTCCGAATTGCCGGCGCAGCTCTGGCCGGCGTGCAGGGTGGTGACCGGTACGCCGCCGGCTGCCGGTAGCGCGGGAAATTCCGGCGCGTCGAACGCCAGTTCTTCGTCCTGCTGCTGGTCGCGGGCGAGGCTGCGAAAATCGAATAGTTCGCGATCGCCCATATGCGACGGTACCACCTGGGTGAGCGCGCGCACCAGCGAATCGATGCGCCCCGGGTAATTGCGCCCCCACTCCTGCAGCATGGCTTTCACCTGTTTGCGCTGGGCGTTTTCTTGCGAGCCGCACAGGTTGCACGGAATGATGGGGAAGCCCATGCCGCGCGCGTAGCGTGCGATGTCATGTTCGGGCACGTAATAGAGCGGGCGGATCACGATATTGCGGCCGTCGTCCGAACCCAGTTTGGGTGGCATGGATTTCACCTTGCCGCCGAAAAACAGGTTCAGAAACAGGGTTTCCAGCGCATCGTCGCGGTGGTGGCCGAGCGCGATCTTGCTTGCACCCAGTTCTTGCGCAACGCGGTAAATGATGCCGCGGCGCAGACGCGAACAGAGCGAACAGGTGGTTTTGCCGGCGGGGATTTTTTCCTTCACGATGGAATAGGTATCCACCCGCTCGATATGGTGTTCCACGCCCAGGCTGCGCAGGTAATCGGGCAGCACATGCTGCGGAAAACCCGGCTGACCCTGGTCCAGATTCATGGCGATGAGGCGGAATTTGACCGGCGCGCGGCGCTGTAAATGCTGCAACAGCGCCAGCAGCGTATAGGAATCCTTGCCGCCGGACAGGCACACCATGACAGTGTCGCCGCCTTCTATCATGGCGTAATCGCCGATCGCGCGGCCGGTCAGCGTGAGCAGGCGTTTTTCGAGCTTCAGCAAGCTGTTGGAGGGCTCGGTCGCCGCGACGGCGGCGGGTGCGGAAAGCATGGTCTATCGGTCCGGAAAATATATTTGATGTGTGCTGCGCGCCGCGGCGCAACACGAACCCGTCAGTATACGGCGGCCGTGGCGCGCCGGGCTCAGGTGCCACCCCAGAATGCGTCATCGTGCAAGGCTTCGGAGTGGCGCAACAGCCAGTCCGCATAGGCCCGCTCATACTGCGCGCGGCTCGCCGAATACACCGTCCACACGCAATTTTCGCAACCCGATTCGCAGCATTCGGATTCCCCAGGCGGCGTCGGCGGGATGGGCGCCGGATCCTGTTCGGCCTGCAGCATCGCTCTATCCTCGAGTCAAATACGTTCAGACTAGCCGATTGTGCCACGTGCCTAAAGTCCTGCCGCGCGCGGCCGTTGCTTTGCCTGTCCATAGTACTGCGGAACCAGCCCATGAATGCCCCGGAACAAAAGGCGCGCGGCACGTGCGCCCATGCCCCTGACCTCGACTGGAGTCAGGTGCGCGAAACCGTGCTCATGCTGGCGCTTGCCGCAGGTCAGATCGAAGCTGCGCTGAAGGACGGCAACAGCTCCGTCGAAGTGCTCACCGATTCATTCACCTCCATGGCCGGCACCATGCGCATGATGGCCGATGTGCTGGCGAAAGCCGACAGTGGCGGCATCGATCCGCATCTGGCTGCCGGTTTGCGCGGCAATGCCGAACAGGTGGCGGATTCGGTGCAGCGCTCCATCGTGGCCTTCCAGTTCTACGACAAACTCACGCAACGTCTGGCCCACGTGTGCCATAGCCTGGATGCCTTGTCCGATCTGGTGTCGGACCAGAACCGGCTGTACACCCCCAACGAATGGGTCGCGCTGCAGCAGAAAATCAAGGCCCGCTATACCACCGCGGACGAGTGCAAAATGTTCGACGCAGTCATGCAGGGCATGACCGTGCAGCAGGCCATCGAACAATACGTGAGCACCATGAACAGCAAGGGCGACGATATCGAATTATTCTGAGTGGGGCCGGCCCAGGCCGGCGCGGACGGCAACAAGTGGGCGGAGGGCGCGGCGAGCGCCGCCGCCCACGTTTTTTCGTGACAGGACAGTTTGGGTGCTTCAGGCCGGCACGGCTTGCAGCAGGTCGCGCAGATCGGCGTAGCGCGCGCAGACATTACCGACCAGCGCGTTTAATTGCTCTTCCGGCATTTGCGCGCAGCCAGTTTCCAGTTCCAGACACAGGCTGGAAAAACCGCTGGCCCCCACGCTGCCGGCGGCGCCCTTGAGCGCGTGCGCGTGGCGGCGCAGTGCGCCGCGGTCGGTGGTGCGCAGGGCGCCTTGCATTTGTTCGATTTCGACCGCCGCATCGTCGAAAAACGCTTGTACCAGGTCATACCAGCCGGCGCCCAACATGGCTTGGACTTCCCGCACCCGCTTCGGATCGACCAGACTTGCCGGCGCACCTCCCTGTGCTTGCGGCGCGGGCGGGGCGATGCGGGGCGGGTCACGCAGCGCTTGTATCGCTGCGGGCGCGGCCGCAGCCGCGTCGGCCTCCAGCGGCAGACTGAAGCTGATGTAGTTGCGCCTGTGCGCCACGTCGTCTGCCGTCGCTGCAGCGCCGCTGCCGATTTCGAAGCGCAACACGGTGGGCTCGGGCCGGGTAATTTCCAGCACCAGGGCATCCGCGTCGGCGGCGGCGAGCGCGCTGGTGAGCATGCGGTCCAGGGTCGCGGCGAGCGCGCCGGCAGCGGCGTGCACGCTTGCCGGAACATCGGCGCCCAGCACGAAACTTAGTTCGGCGCCCGCCGCTTTGCAGCGCCCGGCATTGCGCGCCAAAAATTCCTCGGCCAGGGCCGGCAGGGCCAACTCAGCAGCGACCGACGCGGGCGCGGCGTGGCCGCGGTCGTCATTGGCAAGTTCGAGCAATTCGTTCAGCAATTTGAGCATGCGCGCCGACGACTCGCGGGCGATATCGACCAGTACGCGCTGTTCTTCGTTGAGGCCGCCGCTTTCCAGCACGTGCAGCGAACCCAGAATACCGTTCATGGGGGTACGGATTTCGTGGCTCATATTGGCCAGGAAGCGCGCCTTGGCGTTGTTCGCGGCTTCGGCGGCGTCGCGTGCGCGCGCCAGATGGGCGGCGGACTCCTGCAATTCGGCGGAATTGCTTGCCACCGTCGTGAACAGATAATTGAGCGTGCCGCCCAGGCGGCCGATTTCGTCCGCCGGCTGCGCCTGCGCACGCGCGTGTGCGTCGCCGGAAGCCTGCTGCGCAATGGTTTGTTCGATGTCCTGCAGGCGTGTCACCACCAATTTCTGCACCAGCGCCATCGCCATCGCTACCAGCAGTAGCACCGCTGTGGTGGCAAAGCCGCCCATGATCCAGGCATTGCGATGCAATAACTGCCACACCGCGCTGGTGCGTAATTCGACGCAAATGACGCCTTTGCCGTCCCCGCCGCCGTGCAGGCGCGCCGTCGCGTCCAGGGCAAACGGTGCGGTTACTTCAATGAAATAGTTGCTGGTGTGACCGTAGTCGAAACTGATCGCCCCGGCGTCTAGCGCGCGCCGCAGTTGCACGGCCTCGGGCAGGTCGTCCGGCGATTTTCCCAGCAAGGCGGCATCGTTGGCCGCCACGACGCGGGGCGGAGTGCCGTAGACCACGGTAATTTCCTGCACGTCGGGGTTGCCGGCTTCGGCCTGCACGAAGCGATCGAGGCTGCGCCAGTCGCTGCCGAGGCGGGCCGCGTTTTTTACCGTGTCGGCCAATTGCAGTGCCTGCTGCGCCAACAGGTGGGTGATGGCTTGCGTGAGCAGCCGGTGCCCTAGCCAACTGCCGGACGCCACCAGCAGCAGCGCGAGTAGCACGAGCGGCAGCAGGAGGCGGCGGGACACGCCCGTCAGCGAGGGGAAAACCATGGGTGTGCGAGGCGGCGTTCGAGACGACAAGAACATATCGGCCCGGCCGTCCGCAACTTGACGGCTACCGCGGCATGTCCGCCGCGGCGCAGGCTCAGCCCATGCTTTGCCAGGTTACCGGCACTTTTTCGCGCATCGAATGGGCCAGCATGTTGATGAGCGGCACCGCGCGCTGGTAGAGCGCGACGGCATTTTTGTCGGCCGCCTCGTCCTGCTTGGGGTCGCGCTCTGCGGCGTCGCGCGCCGCCCGCGTGCGCGCGCGATCGTCGTCCGCGATGCGCGACAGGCGGGCGTGCGCGTCGGCCAATTGTTCCACCGTGAAAATCCCCGAGCGCTCGGGGTCGGGCTTGCCGGCCAGTTCGAGCAGCCGCAGCGCAACCTCGCCGAACATGATTACGTCGGCGTCGGCATCGGATGTGAAGGTGATGAGCATGTCGTTACTCCAATACCGTCAAGTTGAGCGGAAGCAGCGCGATTATGCGGCCTCGGCCGGGCCGCTGCCGGTTGCGATGCCCTGCCGCGGCGCGGGCGCCTGTCCTGGGGTGCGGGCGTCCCGCTGGCACAAAATTCCAATCGCCGCTCCAAACACGCGGACCACACCCCATTTCGACTCGAAATGCGTCGATCGGTCCGCTGTCCGCTGCGGCCTTGCCGGGCCCCAGTACCCGTAGCGTGCACAGCGTCCCGCGGCAATTTATTCATGGCACCAATATAATCCGAGAAAGACGCCAGCAAGTGCGCCCGCCCGCAGCGGCTTTCGTTGCGGCTGCATCCGAGCAAAACCCGCCGCCGCGGGGCCGAACTCTGAAAGGTAGACATGCGAATTGGTCTGAGGTTGGGCGGACCGGAAATCGAATTGCTGGCGCTGACCGAAAACGGTCGCGAGCTTCTGCGGCAGCGCGCGCCCGCGCCCGCCGACTATGACGCGGTAGTGGCTGCGGTCGTGCAATTGGTGGCGGCCGCGGAAGCCGAACTCGGTAGCCCGGCCTGCGTCGGGGTGGCGACACCGGGCGCGGTTTCCCCGCTCAGCGGGGCAATGGAACGCAGCAGTCTGCCCTGGCTGGAAGGACGCAAGCTGAAATCCGACCTGCAGCAAAAGCTCGCGCGCGAGGTGCGGGTTGCCAACGATGCCAACTGTTTCGCCCTGTCCGAAGCAGTGGACGGCGCCGCCCGCCGCGCTGCCTGCGTATTTGGCGTGTTGCTGGGCACCGGAGTGGGTGGCGCCATCGTTGCGCGCGGCCACCTGCGCCACGATCTGGACGCCAGCACGCGCGAATGGGGCCATCGCCCCATGCCTTTCGTGCGCGCCGCCGAGGACGGGCCGGCGCAAGCCTGTTACTGCGGACACCGCGGCTGCATCGAAACCTATCTGAGCGCCGGAGCACTGGCGCGCGACTGTGCCGGCCGCGGCGGTGCGGAACTGGAACCTGACGCAATTGCCGCCCGCGCCGCCTCTGGCGACACCGCCTGCGAGGCCAGCCTGGCGCATTACGAGGATTTGTTGGCGCGCGCCTTTGCCCAGGTGATCAACATCGTCCAGCCCGACGTGATCGTGCTGGGGGGGCGCATCGCCGAGCTCGACCGGCTCTATGCCAATGTGCCCAAACTTTGGCAGCACTATGTGTTTTCCGGCCGCGTCAGCACCCGTCTGGAAAAAAATCTGCACGGTGTGGCGAGCCGCACACGCGGCGCCGCTTGGCTTTGGGACTGAGAGCAGGCAATATTCTCCGCGCCGGCGCCGCATAAGCCCGCCCGCGCCCCTGCCGCGCGAGGCGGCGAAGCGCAGCAGGGGAGGGTGGGGGAATGTCCAGCGCCATATCGAGAGCGTCGCGCCTTGCTGCGCGTGTCCTGCCGTGCTGCGTGCTGCTCGCGGCCGGCGGCTGTGCCAATTTCGGCCCCGAGGCGCTCATGCAGACGCGCCTGCAATATAACGAAGTCGTCAAATCCACCACCGAAGAACAATTACTGCTCAATATCGTGCGCCTGCGCTATGGCGACACGCCGAGCAGTCTGGCCATATCCGCCATCGCGGCGCAATTCGAGCGCACCCAGGCCGCCCAGCTCACGCCGTTTTTCGCCGCCACCGGCGACCTGAGCCGCGGCAGCTACGCGGCCGTGCTGCCGCAGTTGCAAGTGGGCGGGGCAGACCGGCCCACCTTCAGCCTCACGCCGCTGGACGACCAGGAATTTACGCGCAAACTATTCACGCCCCTGCCGTTGGACGGCATCATTTACCTGGCCAAGACCACTTGGCCCATTTCGACCGTATTCCGGCTCTATCTGGAAAACCTCAACTGGGTATCCAACGCCGAAAGCGCGAGCGGACCTACGCCTAAGGCAGAACCGGCCTACGCCGCCTTCCTGCGCGGCATGGAAGCCTTGCAAGCCCTGCAGGACCGCGGCGTAGTAGTATTTGGCAGCGAAGAAACAGACGAAGCTTTGGGCAGCCCTCTGCCTGCCTCTGCCGTGCGCGCAGCCGACCTCATCGAAGCCGCCAAAAACGGTTATGAATACCGCAGCGACGAGCAGGGCCGCTGGACGCTCACGCACAAGGTACAAAAGCCGGTACTGCTGTTCGATCCGCGCGCCGCGAACAGCGCCGACATGCAGGAAGTGGTACGCGTGTTTCGCCTGAAACCCGGCACCACGCGCTTTGCCATCACGCAGGAAACGCTGCAGCCGTTCGTCGCCGCGGGGCAGGAAGAAGGCCTCACCAACGTCGATCTGGAAACGCGCTCGCTATTGCAGGCCTTGTACTTCGTGGCGCACGGCATAGACGTGCCGGCGGAACATCTGGCATCCGGCATTGCCACGCAAACCCTGGACGCGGGCGGACGCCCCTTCGACTGGCAGCGCGTTACCCGTGGCCTGTTCCGCGTGCGCAGCGTGCAAGCCGCCGAGCGGCCACCCGGCGCGCATGTGGCGGTGCAATTCAAGGGCTGGTGGTATTACATCGCAGAAACCGATGCCGACAGCAAATCCACCTTTTCGCTGCTCATGGAACTGGGCCGCCTGGAACTGACCGGCAAGGGCGGCCCCGGTCCGCTGCTCACTTTGCCGCTGGGGGGGCGTTGAAACAAAGCGGGCCGGTTCACTTTTGCCTGCCCAAGGTTGCCGACCGATCCTGCTGGGTTCATCGCGCGCATGACGCTCAAGCATCGATGCCTGCACAAATGTACCGGCCAGTTTGTGTAATAAATGAGACCCGTCCATGGGTCGAAACGGGTAAAAAGAAACACTCCAGCCGTCCGGGCAGCCCTGGTTCGGGGACAGGATTTGGCGCCGCAATGCCCGCGGGCCGCGCGCATGCGCGCGGCCGGTCTGGCACTTACCTCGATTTATCGGTGAAGGTTCTAGCTGGCGGTCAGGTGTGAGTCGTGCGTGTTTGCGCACCGCACCTCGTAGCGCCAGATGCCTGATTCCGCAACAGCCAAAACCAAATTCAGCGCAGTGACGCGCGGAAGCCGATCGGACCTTCACCAGCGTAGGTGGTGGTGCCGGTGAGGGTTTTGCCTGAATCCGGGGAGCTGACCTTCAGCCCGACCACCAATTGATTGCCACGGCAGCCCAATACCCACTCGCCACCAGGGTGCCAGGGTGCACTGGAGCCGCCCCACTGGTTTTCGGTAATATAGGTGTCGGCCAACGCCACAGCGCCCTTGAGTCCGATGGGGCCTTCTTCCATATAAGTCATCGTACCGTTGATGCTGCGGCCGCCGTCCGCGGAGGTGTAATCGACGCCGACCACATACTGTGTGCCACGGCAACCGATAACCCACAGACCGCCAGGATACCAGGGCGCCTGATTTCCGCCCCATTGATTTTCCGCGACATAGACACCGCCGTCGACGCCACCGGCCTTAAATCCGATCGGGCCTTCTCCGGAGTAAGTGATGGCGCCCGTATAGGTGCCGCCATTGTCTTCCGAACGAATGTCGATGGAAACCACGTTCTGTCCGTTTCGGGCGCCGAGCAGCCAGGTGCCGCCAGGTTGCCAGGGCGAGTCGCCCCAATTATTTTCGACGACATAGGTATTGGTCTGGGTCAGCGTTGCGCGGAAGCCGATCGGGCCTTCGCCGGCATAGCTCATGATTCCGAACAAGCTGCGGCCGCCGTCGTTCGAGTGCACCTGAAGCGTGATCACTTTTTGCGCTCCGCGGGCGCCTATCACCCACATCCCGCCATCGTGCCAGGGAGCAGAATTTCCGCCCCACTGATTTTGCACGTGATATAGCCCGTTTTCCTGTTTACTGATTTTTGCCATGTCATCCACCTTTGCTGATAAGTCCCTACTCGTAAGGCTTTTCGGGATACGCCCCCGGAAAATGTGGTGGCCCCGGATCACCGCTGAATTTGCCGCCGGTGCCCACCTTGCCGGCGAGTCAATGATCCCCCATGAAGGTTTCAGAATCCGTATCAAGTCGGTATCAGTGTGGGATCAGCGTGACGCTCATGCGGTATGGCAGGCGATGTTTAATTCGTCGGCCGGGTGTCCTCGAACTGGCGAACCGGCCCCAATCCCGGGTAGCAAATCGGCCGGGACGGGGCATGCTGCCCCGGCCGCACCATTTGGTGCCCCTGGCCAACGGGCTTTATTTTGAGTGTCGCGCTGCTGATGAGTCCGGGCGGAGTAAGTGCCCCGTCCGGCTCCGGGGGCTCATGCAGGTTGAAACGAGGCCACTAATGCACCCCCGGGCGCATACGCCGAGCCGCGGGCAGCCGCCAACTGCGGCGACCCATCCGCCGCGCCGAAACAGACAAGAATAAAGCCGGTGCGTGCGGGCGCACCGGCTTGGCGGGAAAGTTTGCTGCCCGGATAGTTCGCCTAACTACGCAGCATCGTCGGTCGCCAGCGTTTTCACGCTGACCAGCACCTGGTCCAGACTGCGCATATCCGACTGCTCAGAAGCACAACCGCCACTTGCGTCAGACCACCTCGGGTAGTCGCGCGCATAGTCGAAGCCGGCGACCGTGAATTTGGCTCCCACGTTATGTAGCAGGTTCATTACGCCATCCAGCGCAGAGCGCAACGCGGGCTCCGTCCATCCGCCTTCGACGCTATAGTTCTCGCCGACGAAATACAGGTTGGAATGCAGCGCGCGATTCTGGTTGTAGTGCAGGTTGGCGTTATTAAGTCCCTTATTGCGCTCGCGGTACAAAAGGGCACAGCCACGATACGATTTCTGCAAACTCCACTGCCAGGTTACCGCCTTGTTTTTATCGATGTGCTGGGTGATGTCCTGACCGACCGTGTCCGTGGTGATCTTTCTCAGTTGTTTCAGTACGGTGCCGGCCAATTCTTCTGGATCGGAGGCCAGTAATTTCAGGGAGTCATCTTCCCAGGTGTAGCTGGCCAGAATTACCCCGTTTTGCTCGCCATCGTCCCAGGCCAGGGAGTAACAATCCTGAATGTCGGTATCGGTCACGATCATCTGGGGAATTTTGTTGTCCGGATGTTTCCAGTATTGCGTCTTCAGCGGATAAAAAACCTTGCAGCTGGCTATGTTGTGCTGCGTGTGCTGGGCCGTAATCATTGCTTGCGGCAGTTGTTCCAGCGTGAATCCGGAAAGGGCGAACGAAGCCTGTGCCGCCCACTTGGTGCAGGATATGAATACGTAGTCATAACTCGTTCGGCTTTCGCCGCCCACCACGACCGTAATGCGCCCATTTGGCTCGCGGATGATTTCGGTCACCCGGGTTTGTGTGAATAGTCTCGCATTTACCGAGTCGTGCAAGGACGCATCCGCGCCCGGCGGGCAGACGAAATACAGGTATTCGACCAGAGACTGCATGCCGGCGTAGCGTGGTGACGGTATATCGTTGCCCAGCGAGTCGGTTACGGTCTTGCCGTAGCAGGGCAGGCGTTCGGCCTGTGTCAGGCCGGCAACGGTCTGCAATTCGCTGCCGCCAAATCCGAACATGGTGCATCGGATGAACCACAGTGCGCCTATGGCATAAAACGCGCCCCAACTGCCATCGCCGGTACCGATGGTGTACAGCAGGCCGGCTTGCCGGCTGTCCATGTCGAAGCCGCCCCAATCGATAGCCGGCGCGCCGTCGGGCAGGGTAATGGGGTGTGCAATGGCATCCTGCATCTGTTCCAGGGTTTTGCCCTTGGCCATTACGAGGTCGTCGAAAGTCATGGCGTCGTAAAAATTCACCAGCTTGTCCCAGACGGCTTCCCAGGAATCCGCGCTTCCGCGTACTGGCGAGGTGTAATACTTGGCGGCAAGCTTCTGGAAATTTCCGACGAAAGTATTGACCTTCGCGGCGATGCTGGCGAGATCGCGGTTGTCGATCGCTTTGCCGTAGGGCCAGTTTATGAATTGCGGGTTTTTGAATGCGCTATCCGGCCCCAGGCCCTGGTTCATGTAGACCCCGGTATTTCCCGGCGCCGAGCCCGGATTGGGAAATTGCGCGAGTTTGGCGCTGTGGTGTTGGCCCGGCTCCTTGCAGATATAGTATTCCAGCACGCAGTTTTCCGCGCCCGGCTTGGGGAAGAACGGCATGCGCATGGCGCCCAGTTCCATGCCGCTCTTATCGTGCCCGTTCGGGTTGGGGTGCGTGTGCAGGCGTCCGCCAATACGGTTGCTGGCTTCGTAGATGCTCACGCTGAAACCGCAGCGCAGCAATTCTCGCGCTGCCGTCATGCCAGCGGCGCCGGCGCCGATCACGGCGACGCTCTTCCTTTCCCCAGCCGGCAGTCTGGCCAGGCCATGCGGAGCATTGAGCAGCAGCTGGTAGTAGTTGAAGCGAAAATCGGCCGGGTTGGGAAAATGCGGCATCCAATTACTGCCGCTGCTCTGTTGCTGAATGTTGCTGTGCGAGGTCGAAATTTGCATGATTTTTCCCTGAGTAGACATGCACGGAATCTGCGCGGCAGAGCCGGCAGGTTTAGTACGTGCGGAAGGTAACCAAGAGGAAAATCGGGCGCAGTGTCAGATTGGTATCATCTGCCGCGCGGGCCGGCGTCACGACCGAAGGGCCGGTGTCGGCGCGAGCTTGCGCCGGCAAGGTGGCGGGGGCCGGCGCAAGCTTCCCGTCAGCAAGAATGGCACTGACCGCCGTCACACAAAAGTTCCCACTCATTGTTCCAGCGGGATTTTTTCATTTCCTGCAGCCGTGCTTTCCACTCGGCGCGCGCCCCTCTGGGGAAAGGTTCTGGGCGTATCGGTTTTTCCGAGCGCCAGACAATTTCGAACTCCCCGACCTCGCTCACCCGCGCGAGCTGCACGTGCCGCCAGGTGTGGTTGTTTTGCTCGTCGACGTAGGCAATTCCGCCCGGACCGTAGTGCGCCGTGCCGCGCAGGGCGGGGCGAACTTTGGCGGTGTCGAAACTATCCGCCTTCTGCACCCCTTTTGCCCATAGATAAACGCCCATGTAGGCCGATTCCATATAGCCTCCGATTTGCTGTTCGATGCCGTAACTGGCTTTGTAGCGGCGAACGAATTGAGCATTGACCGGGTCTTCGAAATTCTGAAAGTAGGCAAATAGCGAATAAGTGCCGACGACGTGTTCGGCAGGAATGGCGGACAAATCGTTTTCCGACAGAACCAAAGAAACGATATCGATGTCGCCGGGCCTAATACCGGCCGCACGCAATTGTTGAAAGAATGCCCGGTTGCTGCCCAGACCGACCAGGGTGAGCACAATGGCGTCGGGACGATTGCGCCGGATAGTTTCCATGACCTCGCGAAACTGCTGGCAGCCAAGGGGTTTATACAGCTCGCCCTCGGGTTGCAGATGCCACTCTTCCAGCTGCTGGCGTATCAGTGCATTGATCACCACCGGATAGACATAATCCGAGCCGACCAGCAACAGACGCCTTTTATTGCGCGAGAACAGCCATTCGACCGCTGGCAACGCGGTCTGATTGGGCGCCGGGCCGATATAGAAAATATTTTCGGACTGCTCCATGCCTTCGTACTGAAATGGATAGACCAGCAGGCGGTCAGCCTCCTCAAACAAATGCCGGATGTAGCGCCGGCTCGAAGAGGTTGAACTCCCGAATACCACCGCGACGGACGGGTCCGCCAGCAACTTCTGTGCGCCTTGATGGAACCCGAACTCGGTGGATTTGCCGTCCACCAGTACTGGTTCCAATTGATAGCCCAGCAGCCCTCCGCCTTCGTTGATTTCGCCGATGGCGATCAGCGTGGTCCGGATGACGCCGCACTCGAGCTCCTTCAGCGGGCCCGTCTGAGAATGCAGTACACCGACTTTGACAGACCGCGCGGGACCGGGTGCCACGACCGATCCGGGGTGGAATTCCCTGCAATTTTCGATGGCATCCTTGATCTGGCGCTGATCGTATATTTTTTCGCAGTGCCCGAGCAGCCCCAGTGCCGGTGCGTCGGGCTTGCGCCTTACCTGCGAGCGCAGGTACAGAAGCCGGGTATTCAATTCTCCGTGGCACAGCGGTTCGGCTATGTCCAGTTGCGCTGTGGCGTCCTTCCACCTTTGCAGCAGTATGTAGGTGGCAGCCATGGCGAGGTGAATTTCACACCGGTCGTCGCCGGAATCCGCCAGCGCCAATGCCTGCGCAAACCAGCTCAAGGCCTTTTCGGGCAGGTCCAGCTTGTTGAATATGAGACCCTTGATGAGCAAAAATTGAAATGCTTCCTGGGGCGATGCTGGTTTCAGCAGGGCACTGTCTATCAAACTGAGGGCGGCGCCGAAATTGTGCTTGCCCAGGGCCTCTTCGGCGGCCACGAGAAAGGCGCGCGAGGCCTGCAGGCTGTCCGCCAGGCCAAGGTGCTGCGCGTGCAGACGCTTGTCCCTACCGTAGAACCATTTGGCGGCACGCCCGTGCAGCTCGCGCTTCAGTTCGTCGCCGGTGTTCTCGTAAATGCCCTGACAAATCAGAGCGTGCGTAAAGCGCATCGACGATTGGTCCCGGCTGCGCACGATCTGGCTTTGCAGCAGGCCGTCGAAATCCAGATGGTCGGTATCCAGTAAATGGCGCAGAAGGTCCAGGTCGACCTGGTCGCCGATGACGGCCGCTGCCGAAGCCAGTTTTACGCTGGCCGTGTCCAGGCCGGCCAGACGCGACTTGACAAGTTCCTGTATGGTCCGCGGCAGGCGGCCTATGCGGTCTGGATAGTCGAGTAATAGTTGCTGCAGAAAGAGCGGATTTCCATCCGCCTGCCGCAGAATTTTTTCAAGATAGTCCGCGTCCATGTCGGCGTGAGCCAGGGCCACGGCCCTGGCGGCCGTTTTGCTCAAGGGGGCGAGGTCCAGGGTATGCATGGGCGTGTTGAACAGCCCACTTCGCCAGATCGTGTCTATCGGATCGTTTTCGGGGCGCGTCGATAGCACCATCAGGACCGGAACTTCGTGTATGCCCGCAGACAGGGCTTTCAGATTCATCAGCAGGTCCTGCGCAGCCCAGTGTATGTCTTCGAACATCACTACGACAGCCGCACCCGGGTGACGCGCGCGGATTATGTCGATCAACACCTGGACGTGCCCGTCGCTCGAAATGCGCGCCGATGGCTTTGTTCCGGCGGAGCTGGGCGGCGCCACATCCAGCAGCAGGGCAAGATGGATTCGCTCCCTCGAGCCCAAGCTCATGCAATCACAGATATGCGCGTACAGCGCCTCGGGAGAAGTTGTTGCCGTGGAGGGGAACAACTGCTCCAGCAAACGCACAAAAGAATTTTTATGGCCCTGGCGCTGCTCCAGGCTCACCATATAAGTTGGACATCCGGCATCCCGGCCGATGCCACAGAAAGTGCTCAGCAAGCTGCTTTTGCCGATACCGGCCACGCCCCGTATGCACAATAGACGGCCCTTGTTTTCGTCCTCGCAGCGCAACAGGGTCTGGGTGAACACCTGCAATTCGAAATCTCGCCCGAGCAAGGTAGCAGCCGCTGCCGGATTCGCTGCACTGACTTGGGCGACAAGGCTACCTAAGGCCGCTGCCGGTTTATCGACCGTCAACTCGCCGAGCGGGCAATCGAAATAATCCGCAAAACACCTTGCGGAGCGGTAAAGAATGGCGCGTCCAGCCTCCGCCCGTTTTATCGTGGCGGCCGACAGCGGCAGTCCTCTTTCCTGGCACGCCCAGCTCAAGCCCTCCTGGCTCAGGGCCTTGGCCTGCCGCAGGCGCACCAGGGCGTCGCGGTTCAAGGTGATATATTTATTCAAGACCTTCTCGGGCTGGCGGGAACAAAAGCTTACTGGCCTGGTGAGTCGTAGTCCTATTGCGCGCATCAGATGTCGGGGGGCATGTGGTCAAGGCTACTGCGGGCCGCGCGACATTGTCAATATACTTTAACGCGGGCCCGGCGTGCAGAACGCTGCTGCCTGGCGCCGCCTGGATATCCTGGAAAGCCTCACGTTAGCCTGGTGCGGCAGCGGCGGGCCGTTTCGATTGCCGCAATTGCATCCCTGCCGTGGGGACAGGAACGGGGGCGCAAAACACCTCCGGCTGACTCCCTGCTTCCTTGCGGGTGTTCAGCCGATGCCATGCAATATAGGCGCGTGCTGGGCATGGAATGCGTGCACCGCATACTGCCTTAGTCTTGCCAGCCAATCGTCGACTTCGAGCGTACTAAGCCTGAAGTGCAATAGCGCAGCTTCGCGTATGCGGCGAAATTCTTCCATCAGGTCGGTGGGAAAAATCCCTGGGTCGTCGGTGTTTATGCTCACCCTGACATGGCCGGCACGCAAGCCGTATCGGTTGAACCTGGCGCCCTGCATCAGAAATTCCGCACGCGGCGGGAACCAGCGAAACAAGGGGTGCTGCGCGTAATCATCGATGCGGCCTACGTAGACATTGGACGACGGATTGGCTTCGATGGCGATTCCGCGCCTGTCATATTCGGTCAGAAGATGGTCCTGCAGCGCTTCCCAGAATTGCAGGTCGCGCTCATCGACCCATTCGCGATTCTCGCCGTCGCGCAACTCGAAGTCCGGCGCGGCTGACGATTGATCCGCGGTGCGGCAGCGGATCAATACCGTTTCGCGCGTGGCAGTGCTACGCACACTCAAGGGCCGGAGATAAATCTCGAATAGCTGGCTGGCCGGGCCAAAATCCGCATCGTTCTTGTGGGCGGCGTCCGGCGCCAGGCGCATGACACGGCCCCTTGGTCGGCGATCGTTCGAGCCGCGCAAAAATTCCTCCGGGCTGTTGCGCCGCAGCGTCCAGGCGCGGAAATAATCCCGTGGCCCGGCTTGGACCCCGGGATACAAGCGGGAGCCATGGCGGGCGATGGCGTCCTGGCAACGCAGAGCCATCGCCTCGGCGCCATCCACACGGCCGGCAAGCCCGATTGCGTGATGCCAAAGCCACACCTGGTTGTCGAAAAATTCTTCCCTGGGAATGCGAATTTCGCCCTGCCGGCTTAGCCAGTCGCCCGGCACATATCCCAATGCCAAGGCATGGCCAATGCGGTCACCCGTTCCAAGCTCGCAGAATTCCACCGTTTCGGCCACGCGCCGCATTCCCGTCACGAGGTGGGAAAAATCCTCGCCGCAATGCACGCTCAAATGTAGTCCCGCCAACGGCCGAATGCGACGGGAAAGGCTGGACCCGAAGCGTATACGCGGCTCCCCCCTGAGAAAGCGCAGCCAGGGCGCATAGACTTCGATGGCGTGCAAAGTTTCGTCGCCGGCTACGTCCAGCCCGCGCAAAAAAGCCACCAGGTCCAGCGTTGCGACGGTCGCCCGGGCTTGCCGGCGCGCCATTGAATGCGCGCGGAACTGAGGCAGCCTGTCGAACGGAACCTGCCTGGCCGCGTCGCTCGAGAGCATCACTTCGATGCTGCGTGCGCTCTCCCGCACATCTCGCCGATTCGCGGCCCAGCGCAGACTGTGCGCTTGCTGCTCGTTAAACGGCTTGCGAATGAAGTGCAGACAAAGATGAGTACGCTCGATGCGCTGCCGCCATGCCGCGAGGTCGTGCGCTGTTCCGCCACGCACGGGGTCGGGATCGGCCAGGTAGCGCAACTGCTCCAGCATGCTTTGCTCGCTCCCTGCCGAGCTGGTCGCGGCCTTGCATTCGGCCATGGCCTTCCGATGCGGAAATACGCTGTGCCTCAGTGCCGCTGACGCGCGGCCTTCGTCCGCCTGCACGCCGGCGCGCCGCAAACCCGAGTTGTACCAGGTCAGAAAATGCCGCAAGCCCACTTCGTTCATCACCATGCGCTGGCGCAGCCAATGCAGGGTTTGCAGAAAGCGCAGCACATGCACCATGGCGCCACGCTGCCCGTGTGCACTCGACCTTCTTTCGCACAGGAAGATTGCCGTGAGCCACGCCGCCCAGAAGCGGTGGTCACAATTTTCGACCCACTGCTGCCGCGCCAGTACGCGCAGTAGCTGGATGTCGTCACGGCCTGCCGCGAATGTCCGATCCTTCCCCATCAGAAGCGGGCTGCGGGCGGGGTGGACGCAACGGCCAATCGCGTCGGCCAGTCGCAACATGCCTATTTCCGGCCGATCGGCGTGTGGCGTCATCGAGGGGGTATTCGCCTGTCGCCGCTGAGGGCTAAATCTGGCCGTTTCCGGCTGGTCGTGGAAGCAGGGGGTACCTTCCAGACGGGCATCGAGTACCCGAAACAGGGCGCGAAATGCGCCCACCCTGGCCTGTGCCTGCCGTGCGGGCGACAGCGACGGCCACGACGAGGCCGGAGCCGGAATATTTCCCTGACTTCCGAGGCCGGCGAGGCCGGACGGATAGTCGCCCGCTGCCAGCATGAGCAAGGGCGTGGCGGTGTCGGTGACGCCCCACCAATGCACGTGCAGCTCTGCCTGTTCCAGTTGCTCCCTGCCGGAATCGAGCAACAGCGGGCCGAGTGCCCCGATTACCCGCACTGCATCGGAAAGTGCGAGTTCCCGGCGATGCAGCATTTCGGACAAGCGCCAGGCCGCCAGCGCCATAGGCTGTAGTCGCGAGAGCATCGCCGCCCAACCGACGCGGCACCCTTCCCGAACCACCAGATGGTCGCCGTCAAAACGCAAATATCGATCCACCAGGCGGTCGATATAGACCAGTGGCGCCAGTCCGGCGTCGGTTGAAGAGGAGCCAAGGCTTTCGATTTCGCGCTGCGCATCGTCCCTGCGCAGCACGCCGCGCAGTTCGCGCTCCAGGTCCGCCTGCAGCAAGGTATCGAATTCGCTTTTCCAGGCAAGCCGGCGGCCGGCATTTGCAGCCGACCCCTGGGACTCCAGGTGCAGCAACAGGCCCTCTCCGCACAGCGGCAGCATTGCGGCCAGGTCCGATGGGGGTATGGCGAGCATGGTCCAGCTATCGCCGCGCGGCAGAATGGGCGCTCAGCATTTCTTTCAGGCGGGCATGGTTTTTCGTGTCCATCCAAGCCAAAAAGTGCGCTAAATTACCGACCGCGCTATCCGCCGTTCGCTGGTCAAATGCGTATCTGTCCTGCGAACTTGGGTTAATCGAGCCCCAGGACAGGGCAAGCTCTTCAACCAGCTTGTACAAAACGGCGCGTATCCAATGTGCGCGTTCGGTGTCGTAATCTGCCTGTTTGCCCATTTGTTTTCGCAACCCGGAAAGCCAGGCTTTGAATCTAAGCCTTGCTGGGGCAGCGTCATCGCCAAAAGCGCGCGGACTTAGTTTGCCCAGGTATTGTTCAAGGGTAATCCCGCCCACCGCTTCCCGCCCAGGCTCAAGCATTATTGGAAAAGGAATTTTTGCCCACTTGTCCTCACCTGAGGCAGGCGACCTGGCGTTCACGAAAAGTGGGTGGTTCTGGACCGCAGCGGTAATTGAGCCGGTGTCATTCAAGTGCGGCTGAACATTGCGCCTGAACCACATGGAACGGCCGAAATTGCCTAGACCTGGCACCATGCCCTGGCCGGCATTTTCAAATGCCACCGGCTTTTCTGTGCGGGTCAATGATCGATATTCGAAGCTTGCAAAGGAATTGAGCAGCATGAGGGCCGCGCGCTGCGCAAGGCTGCCCAAAGTTTCGCCGGAAAAGTGACTTCCTGTCTTGAAAAGATTGACCTGGCTGAAGAACTTGTTCATCGCTTTATAGACCAGCTGATAGTGTCCGCCGGCAAGGGTTTTGCCGTGCATCGCGGCCCACTTATCCACTCTTCGGTAAAATGCTTCCATTGCCTCCGTCCAGCCGGTTTCGCCGGCGTCCGCCGAGGTCGAATCTTCGTCCGCGTCGGCGTCCTCATCCTGGTCTATGTAGCGTGTCGGCTTGCTGGCAATGATGGAATGGAAGGGCGGCCGGAAAAACAGGTCGGACAAGGCTGATCGCAGGCGCCCGGTGTCTCCGGCGTACATAATGCTCAAGGCGATGGCCTCGAAAAAGCGGCCGAAGAATACGTAGCGTTTGCGGGAATGACTGCCGTAATAGTTGTCGAAACTGAACATTTCGAGCATCAGGCTATCGGCCCCGTTAAACGTGGCGACGGAGCGTTGGCTGATGGCGTAATGATCGATATACGGCTCGAAAGGCGGAAAGGCATGTAAGGCAGAATTCTGTGCGGGCGTCAGCCCATCATAATAAGCAGATGCTTTCTGCTCAGCCTTTGATCCGCGAGGCATCGCCCCGGAAAATTTTTTGTGCGTTGCGATGAAGTCGTAGGCGGGATCTGGCGCCAAAGCCGGCTTGGACAGGGGGTTGTAATAGGCGCTGAACGCCAGGCGGGGAGGGTTCTCCTTGCTCGAGGACAGCCCATCCATTCCTTGTTTGTTCAATATTGCAAGCTCCAATTTATCGCTTTCGCGCCGGAGCCGGAAATGCACCGCCAGGACGCCAAATACCTGCTTGACCGCAACCGGGTTGTCGGAAAATGCAGCGCGGTAGTCGGTCGGATCCAGGTCCGCTTTACTCGCCAAATGCGCTGCGAATTCCCGATGTTCTTCCAGCGCATGAGCCCATGCGCGAAGCAATTGGATCAAACCGCGCACCGTGCCGGGCTTGATGTCCAGAATGCTGTCTTCGGCGCCATTGACGGCGCCGCTCAGTAAGCGGCGCAGGCTTAGACGCAACGCTTTCCAGTCGCAATTCGCATCGCCGTCGATGTTTTCGCCGCGCCAAAGGAGCGCGAATTTGTGGCGCCGCAATAGTTCGTCGATGGGCGACAAGTCGACGCGTAGGGGCATGGGCAGCAGTTTGGTGAGGTACTCGTCGCGCAATTCGGCGGCCAGTCCGGGCCCGTCCTGGGCATGCCTGCGCTGCAGAACGGCCAGGTCACGGTTCGCTGGGGCGGAGCGGGTAAGGTTTTCTTCAAAAGTTCTTCTTACTATCTCCTCGTAAAGTGCGATGTCGCCGCTAAGTATCGGCAGGGCATGGGGTGTAACCAGGAAGCGCCGTACCGTTTCCAGCACCTTGAATCCGTGGTGCAAGGCCATGTCCACATCGTCGATCGGCAACAACACGAATTTGCAATGGGTGAGCGCGCACACGGCGCGGAAATATTCATGCACCGCGTCGGCCAGACCTATGCCGTCCTGGGCATTCAGCAGCTTGTCCAGTCCAAATCGCTTGTCACCCGACTGCGTTGCTTCCAGGGTTCTGCCAAGTTCATCCAGCGCGCCGAAATATGCGTTGGAATTGTCCGGTGTTAGACAGCACTGCTGCTCCAGGCTGCGATGCACCCGGGCAATAATGATGTTGAGAAATTCATCGTAATCCTGCAGCAGGCTGGGGTCCACCGGCGGCACGACCCAGACAGGAAGTTGCGGCTGCGTTTGCCGCACATGTTCGCTCAAGCTCAGGATGAAACTGGTCTTGCCGGTGCCGCGGGCGCCACCAATGAATATCGCGTCGTGGCTGCGGACCTGATTCAATTCATTGGCGGGAGCGCAGGCATTTCGGCACTTTTTTGCGGCCGCCCGGTCGCCCAGCAAAGTGAGCTTGGCCTCATGCTCCTTGAGCAGAGCGACAATGCGTGCTTTTGCATCGGCTTGAAAAAATTCCTGACTATCGAAACTATCCGCTTGTTCGGGCTGAAACAAGTTCAATTTGATCGTTGCCATGAGCGACTCGCGAGGACCTTGACGGGGGGCATTGTAATAGCAAAGCCGCATTCTATCGGGAGTGGGCGTTTGTCGGCGACCGCGCTCTCAGGCCGGCTCTGAAGATTGCATCGGTCTTGCCCGACGCGTAGGCACGCGCCAGGGGCGCAAATGCGCGGGCGAGACGCCCACGCTCCTGGACCGGGGCGGAAAAGCTGGGGCGGGTGGCTTCACGCACACGCCGTGGCGCATTTAGTTTCGGGAGGGTGGTTTGCGCCACGACTTGGGGGCGCGGTCGCCGCGCCCGCGAGCGTACCGGCTGGGTCACAAATGCGCGGGCGAAATGCCCAGGCCCGTTGGGCGGAAAAGCGCAGCGCATTGCGCCGTATGCGAAGGCCAAGCTGCCGCTTACTTGAAATCGCTCGCCAGCAGGCCGAAGCGCCGCATTTTGTCGTACAGGGTTTTTTTGGGCAGTCCCAACGCATCGGCGGCGGCGGTGGCGAGGCCGTTCTGACGGCGTAATTCGGCTTCTATCAGTGCGCGCTCGAAGCGGTCTACCTGTTCGGCAAAGTTTTTCGCTTCGGGCGCGAAGGTTCTGGATATCTTGAATTGTTCGTCCAATAAGCCCAGCACGAAGCGGTCGGCGATGTTGCGCAATTCGCGCACGTTGCCGGGCCAGCCATAGGCCATCAGTTCGTGCGTCTGCGCGCTGGTGGCTTGTGGCGCGGGGCGGCTGTAGCGTTCGGCGGCGGCCAGCACCAGGTGTTCGAACAGTAGCGGAATGTCCTCGCGCCGGTCGCGCAGCGGGGGCAGTTCTATGGTAACGACGTTGAGGCGATAGTACAAATCTTCGCGGAACTTACGCGCCTGCGATAGTTCCAGTAAATCTTCCTTGGCGGCGGCCACCACGCGCGCGTCGAAAGGCACCGGTTTGTTCGAGCCCAGGCGTTCCACGTGACGATCCTGCAGGACGCGCAGCAGTTTTATCTGCAGGCTGACGGGCATGCTTTCGATTTCGTCGAGGAACAGGGTGCCGCCGTGCGCGTATTCGAGCTTGCCTACGCGCGCCCGCGCGGCGCCCGTGAAGGCGCCGGCTTCAAAGCCGAATATTTCGGACTCGAACAGGGTTTCGGGCAGGCCGCCGCAATTGACGGCGACGAAATTTGCGGCGCGGCGGCGGCTCATGTCGTGCAGGCTGCGCGCCACCAATTCTTTGCCGGTGCCGGTTTCGCCGTAAATAAGTACGTCGGCGCTGGTGTCGGCGGTGGCGAGCAGGGTGCGGCGCAGTTTTTCCATGGCCGGCGAGCCGCCCAATATGGTCGCATCCAGCCCGCGGCGGTTTTCCAGCTGGCGGCGCAGGGCATCGACTTCCAGCGTGAGCTTGCGCTTTTCCATGGCGCGCTGCACGACTTCGACCAGATGGTCCGAGGAAAACGGCTTTTCGATGAAGTCGTAAGCGCCGCGGCGCATGGCGCCCACGGCCATGGAAATGTCGCCGTGGCCGGTGACCAGGATGACCGGCAGATCGCGGTCCATATCCATTACCAGGGTGAGCAGTTCCAGGCCGCTCATGCCCGGCATGCGCACGTCGCTCACGATGACGGCGCGCGCGCCGGCAGCGAGGCGCCCGCGCAGGCGCTCGGCCGATTCGAAACTTTCCACGTCCATGCCGGCCAGTTCCAGCGCCTGTTCGGCGCCCAGGCGCACGTCCTCGTCGTCTTCGACCAGCAGGACTTTTACGGCTTCAGCCATGCTCGGATTCCTTCGCGGCAGCCAGCGTAAGCGTGAATTCTGCACCGCCGGCGGGCAGATTGCGCGCGACCAGTGTGCCGCCGAAATCGCGCACGATACCGGCGGATATGACCAGCCCCAGCCCCAGGCCGGCGCCGGCCGGTTTGGTGGTGCGGAAAGGTTCGAACAGGTGGGCGAGAATTTCGTCGGCCAGGCCCGGGCCGGTATCGGCCACGCTGAGGATGAGGCGATCGTCGCGCTGTTCGGCGCGTATGCTGAGCTGCCGCGCCGGCGACTGTTCCATGGCATCCACGGCATTGGCGGCGAGGTTCACGATGACTTGTTCCAGCCGCACCGGCTCGGCCTGTGCGGCAAGCTGTTCCGGCACCTCCACCTGCAGCTCGACTTCGGTCTGGCGCAGGCGGCGTTCCAGCAGAAATAGCGCATTGGCCACCGCCCTATGCACCGGCACCGGCTCCAGTTCGACGGTCGATTTGCGCGCAAAACTTTTCAGCCGGCTGGTGATGGCGCCCATGCGCAGCACGATTTGCGAAATTTTGGCGAGATTTTTCTGCACCGCGTCGCGGCGGTCCAGGTCCATCAGTTTTTGCGTGTTGTCGGCCAGCGTGGATAGTGCCGCCAGGGGCTGGTTCAGTTCGTGCGTGATGCCGGCCGACATTTGCCCCAGCACGGCCATTTTGCCGGCCTGCACCAGTTCTTCTTCGGCGCGCTTGCGGTCGGCCATTTCGCGCTGCAGGTTCTGATAGGCCTGTTCGAGATCGGCGGTGCGCTCCACCACCTTGCGCTCCAGCTCGTCGTGGGCACGCTGCAGCGCGGCTTTGGCGGCCAGTTGCTGCGCGATGGCACGGCGGCGTTGTTGCAGATACAGCGCCAGCAGCATCAGAAACGCCGTCGCCAGTGCCGCGCCGGCGGCCGCATTGCGGCGCGCGGCGGTCAGGCTGCTCAGATCGGACAACAGCAGCATGTGCCAGTCCGAGCCCGGCAAGGGCCGGTCCAGCGCGAGATAAAGCACCTTGCGCCGGCCGGCGCCTTCGTCCGCCGCTTCGAGCAGGCGTGCGCCGTCTGCCAGCGCGGAAATTTCGCGCAGCGCGAGCGGCGTCAGGTTTACGCCTTCATATTGGCGTGCGGACTCGATTTTCTGCGCGACGGCGGGGGCCAGCGCGCGCAGCGGCCGGTATTTCCAGGCCGGCACGGAACTCAGGATGACGATGCCGTTGGCGTCGGTCACCAGCACCGCGTCGGGCGAGCCGGACCACTTGCGTTCCAGCCCGTCCAGATTGATTTTGAGCGCCGCCACGCCCAGGCGGGCGCCCTCGCTATCCACGCTGCGCGCCAGGTAATAGCCGGGCCGGCCGCTGGTGGTGCCTATGCCGTAAAAGCGCCCGGCGCCGTTGGCGACGGCGTCCTGAAAATACGGCCGGAACGATAAATCCATGCCGACGAAACTGTGTTTGTCGCGCCAGTTGCTGGCGGCCAGCGTCTTGCCCTGCGCATCCAGCAGATAAAACACGTCCGCCTCGGCCTGTGCGCACACGCGCTCCAGATAGCCGTTGACCGCGCTGCGCAGCGCTGCGTCGGCGGGGCGGCGCAATAGCGCGGGCACGTCGGGATTCAGTTCCAGCAGCGTGGGCAAATAGTCGAATTTGCGCAGTTCGGCGTCGAGACCGGCGGCATAGATGTCGAGCCGCCCCTGCGCCGTGTCGGACACCCGGGCGAGGCCCTGGCGCTGGGTCCAGAAGCCGCTCAACGCGGCCGCGGCGACCACGATCAGCACCGCCGCAGCCCAGATGCTGAGGCGCCGCGCGCGGCGCTGCGGGCCGAATGTTGCCGGAGCTTGCATGGCCGCGTCAGTGCGCGCGCGGGCGCACCGCGGCGCGACGCGCCGGCTCGGCAGGCCGGCTGGCCGGGTGCGGTTTTACCAGGGTGGTTTGCTGTTGCATGCCGTTTCCTTTTTGCCCGGTCGAAGGCGTTAGTTCCACCACCAGCATAGGTAAAACCGTCCCAAAGAGTGATACGGCGCGGCCATCCCTGCATGACCGCGCCCTTGTTTCAGGCCGCCTTGGCCATGTGCTCCTGTTTCACGTCCAGCACGGCTTCGGGCTCGTCTGCCTCATTGACGGACTCATTATCGAGGTGAGCCTGCAGCCGCGCATTGTCCACCTCCTTGCACCATTTGCCGACCACCACCGTGGCGACGCCATTGCCGACCAGATTGGTGAGCGCGCGCGCTTCGGACATGAAGCGGTCTATGCCCAGTATGAGCGCGAGGCCGGCGACCGGCACTCCGCCCACCGCAGACAGCGTGGCCGCCAGCACGATGAAGCCGCTGCCCGTAATGCCCGCTGCGCCCTTGGAAGTAAGCAACAGCACAGCCAGCAGGGTAATCTGCTGCGTGAGCGTCATGGGCGTATTGGTGGCCTGAGCGATGAATACCGCTGCCATGGTGAGATAAATCGAAGTGCCGTCCAGGTTGAACGAATAACCGGTCGGAATCACCAGGCCCACCACCGATTTGCGCACGCCCAGATTTTCCAATTTGGCCATCATGCGCGGCAGCACCGATTCGGACGACGAGGTGCCCAGCACGATGAACAGTTCTTCCTTGATGTACTTGACGAATTTCCACACCGAGAAGCCGTGCAGCTTGGCGATGAGGCCCAGCACGCCGAACACGAAAATCAGGCAGGTGGCGTAGAACACGCCCATCAGCTTGGCCAGTTGCGCGAGCGAGCCCACGCCGTGCTTGCCTATCGTGAAAGCCATGGCGCCGAACGCGCCGATGGGCGCCACTTTCATGATGAAGCCCACGATCTGGAACAGCACGTGCGACAGTTTTTCGATGAAATCGAACACCGGGGTGCCGCGGCCGCCAAATTTGTGCAGCGCAAAGCCGAACATGACGGAAAACAGCAGCACCTGCAGAATTTCACCCTTGGCGAATGCATCCACGACAGTACTCGGGATGATGGCCAGCAGAAATTCTGTCGTGGTCTGCATTTTGCCCGGCGCGGTGTAAGCCGCGATGCCCTTGGTATCGAGCGTGGACACATCGACGTTCATGCCCGCACCGGGCTGTACGACATTCACGATGACCAGGCCGACGATGAGCGCCAGCGTGCTCACCACTTCGAAATAAAGCAGGGCCAGGCCGCCGGTTTTGCCGACCTTTTTCATGTCCTCCATGCCGGCGATGCCGACCACCACGGTACAGAAAATGATGGGCGCGATAATCATCTTGATGAGCTTGATGAAGGCGTCGCCCAGGGGCTTCATGGAAGCCCCGGTTTCGGGATAGAAATGTCCCAGCGCCACGCCGAGCGCGATGGCCGTCAGTACCTGAAAGTACAGCGACCGGTAAAACGGTTTTTTTGCCACGTCCATATCGATTTCTCCGGATTGATTGGGTATCGGAAAATTGCTTAGTGCTGCTGTGCAGCAGCCGATGCGGGGCGCGCCGGCGTGGGCCGGGTTTGCTGCGCGGCCCGGCGCGATTGCTGATTCATGGGTTCTCGTCTCCTCGTGTGTTGCGCGGACGCTCAAGCCGCGGCGCGAAATTTCTGTCGGTTGCCGGTTCGGGGCTGCGTGCTAGGGCGCCGACCCGGCCTCTACGGCTACTTGATTAGCACAAGGCGTGCCTGCCGCCGCGTGGCCGCAGCAGGCGTGTACGTAATTGATTTACCAGGATATTTTTTGTACAGGCGAAGCGCCGCCGGGGCGGCGGTCTGGAATGCCGGAATGGGCGCCGGCTGCGCTACCGGAAATCCGCACAGCTAACGCGGCGGCTGCGGCGCGCGCAGCTCACGCCGGCCGCAAATTGACCATGACGCGATCAATGGTTTTGCTAATCTGGATTTGGGGACTACACCCGCATTCAGAGGAGACAAACATGGCTAGCGCATTCAAAACGGGATGGGTCGCACTGCCCACCGTGGGAGAAGTTCATTTAGTGAATGGCATACCAGACCGTGTCTGGGTGCCGGACATCCGCACTACCGACGATCGCGCGCTGCGCAGCGACGTGCGCGATCTGACCGACCTGCACGTCACGCTGGGGCCCTGGCGGCCCGGCGAAGGCGTCAATGAGCGGGAAGCCGCCGTGCATGTGGAAGCGGAAGATTTCGGCGAAGTGCTGCGGCATTTGGCGCACGCCTCGGCGATGACCTTTTTCGACCGTTACCACCATCGCATCGACGACAGCGCGACCGATTTCGACGACGAATCCTATGCGCGCGACTTTGCCGTCGCCCTGTCGCGCTGCGGCCTGCGTCGCAACGAAATCGACCAGTCGGTGTTCCGCGAGGACTATTGCATGGCCTTGCACGCCGCCGCCGCCGACATAGACCTGCACCCCGAAGCCGCCTGATCGGGCGGCAACGTTGGTTTATCCGCGCATGGGTGGCGCACCCCGAGATCATGCGCGGCCGTCAAGTCCAAGCCCATCCATGGCGGGTTGAGCCAGACCCGCCGTGGATGGAATTCTCAAGTCGGAGCCGGAACCTGCCTCGGCGTTGATCGTCATGAGCGACGACACCGCTGCCATGGGGCTGGGCGGTATTTCAGCGGGCGCGGGCGTCTCGCCCGCGCGATCCGGCCTGCGCAGCCTCCGGCAGGCCGGGTCGGCCGGCAGCAATCAGTGCGCGTGCCGGTAAGCGTGAAGCTGTCGCGCCATGGCCTCCAGCCTGTCGCGCTGTTCCAGGCGGTCGAGCAGGTGCGCCGGTATCGCCGTGCCACCTCGCCGCGCGCCCCAGATCGCACCGGCCATTGCGGCGATGCTATCGACGTCCCCTCCCAGTGCGCAGGCAAGATCGATCAGGTTTTCATACGGCTCGTGAAAGCTGCGCGCGGCAAGGTACACCGCCGTCACGCAGGATTCGATCGCTGCCACGCCATTGCCCAGCGTGCGGCGTATGTCGCGCGGGCTCACCGGCATATCCTGCGCCAGCCACGCCGACGCCTGGTCGAGGCGTGCCATGTAGGCTGCATCGGTGCAGCCGGAGCGCAGCCGGTCGATGAAGCTGGCGCTGTCCGGTGCCGTCAGGGCCAGGGCTGTGGCACGCGCGACAAGTGCCGCACCCACCAGTGCCTGTGGGTGCGCGTGGGTAATTTCTCCGCTGAGCACGGCGGCGCGTTGCAGTTCTCGCGGCTCCCCGGCATGCAGGAGGCCCAGCAGCGGCGCCCGCATGGCGGCGCCGTTGCCAAAAGAGCCGTCGCGGTACACCGAGCGGGAGGCTGCATGCCATGCCATGCCGCCGCGTATGCGCCGCAATACGCGCGCTGCGCCGGGCCCGTAGCCACGCGACCAGTGGTAGCTGGCGGCGAAGCGCCGTGCCAGATCGTCCTGGTTCAAGCCGCGGCACGCCAGAATGGACTCGGCCAGATCCAGGCTCATTTGGGTATCGTCGGTCCAGCGCATGCGGCCATCGCGCGTGCGTCCGATCAGGCGCCACAGCGCGCGCTCGAGCGGGCCGCCTTCGTGCGGGGCGCCGAGCGCATCGCCCAGAGCCAGCCCGAGCAGACAGCCGCGGTAGCGGTCCGGTCCGGCGTCGGCGAACTGCTTCAAATCCCGCCGCCGCGTATCGCAAAGCGGTGCGGCAGGCTGATCGCGCCGCTTAGCGCATCCTGCAGCGCGATCAGACTATAGGCGTCGCGTGCGGCCAGTTCCATGCTCAGTACGCCGCCGGGAAATTGCGTGGCGATGGCGCCGCAAGTTTCGCCCACATACACCTGTACCCAGTCGCTGGAAAACCAGACCGGGCTCAGATCGAAACCGGCCAACACCGGCGCCACCTTGGGCAGAAGGTCGTTTGCAGCGTCCTGGCCGGCCAGGCGCGCGGCGTGTCCATGCCTGGTCAATCCGGCTGTGCGATACACCCAGGTGCCCAGATATTCTTCCAGCGTCCCGGCCAGCGTGTGCCGGAAGGCACGCTTGTAAATGTTGAAATCGGCTGCGGGGCCGCGCGGCAGGGACACCACGCAAGCTTCGGGCGTGCCGCGTGCGCGCAGGTAAATATCGAAAAAGGGATCCTGCGTGCCCAGGCCGATTTTCAGGTAACCCGGCGGCGGCCGCCAGGGTTCCAGCCGGTAATGGGCCAGCAGGGGCTCTATGCGCAGGGTGCGGCCGGCCGGTTGCAGCCATTCCATGTTGCGCCCCATGCGCATCAGCAGATCGGCGTAAGAGGGCGGCAGGCGCAGGCCGCACAGGCGTTCGAGTTCCGCCAGTTGCGCCGCATCGGCAGGGCGCAGGCGCTCGGGCAAGCGCGGATCGAAGCGGGTGGCGAAGTCGACTAATGTTTGCATGCGGCGCGCTCAGATGGTCGAATAAGCCGGGCAAAGCTGCACGTCCAGATTCGACCGGCAGGTGGTGCATGAGGCCACCAGCGCACCGTGCGGCTGCACGTCGCCGCCGCCATACCAGGCTTCGGCGATGCTGACGATCTTGAGTCCGCGCCGGTGCGCTTCCTGGATCAGTTTGGGTGCCGCGCACACGCCGTGCGGGGCGCCGCTTACCGCCGGCAGCGCGCTGAGCGGCACCGGCACGCCATTGGCGCTGTGCATCACGGCACCGCTGCCATCGGGCGGAATGTGCTGGCACCAGCCGGCCACGTCGTCCTGGCCGTCCACGTCGCCGGAAAACGCACGCAGCATGACGTCATTGCCGTCGGCGTCCTCGCACATCAGCACGCCTATCATTTTGCCGCCCTTGTTGGCGCGCAAGGTTTCCAGATGTTTGCCCATGGCGCGGTCGCGCTTCTGCTGCTCGTCCAGGCCGCTGTCGTCGGGAAGTTTGGCCAGGCGTTCGAGTTCCTTCACCTCGCGGTCGACCGCCGCTTTGGCGTCCGGGGTGCGGTCTATGCCGTGCTCCGAATTGCAGCGCGGGCAATTGACGTGATGCGCGTCGTGGTCTGCCTTGGCTTCCAGCTTTTTGCAGTACTGCACCGCATTGGGCGGGGCGTCGTTGCCCAGCCGGCTAAGGTCGGACTGCATTTTGCGCAAATCTGCTTCGAGCGCGCGTGCGGACTGCGAGGCGGCATGGTTTTTCTGCCAGGCCTTGTCGAGATTCGGGTATTCGGCGACTTTCTCCGCCGCGGCCTGCGCTTCTTTGGCGAGCTTGTCCTTGTTCTGCGTCGCTTCGTCCAGCGCCTTGCGCGCGCTGGCGACGTCTGCGGCGGCTTGGTCGACGGCGTCGCTGCGCCCGCTGTCGTCGAGCGCGGCAAGCGCTTCGTACAGCTTGGCTTTTTTGGTCGCCGCCGCAAGCTGCTGCTTGCGCTGCCGGATTTCTTCCTTGCTGGCACCATCGGCGAGCGGTGTGCCCAGCCGCTCGACCTCCGCCTGCGCGCTTTGCTGTGCCGCCTCGCAGGCGCCTTTGCCGTCTTTTGCGACGTCGGTTAGCGCCTGATTTTCCAGCGCGCGCTTCAGATCGTATTCGCGGTCCGCCCGCGTTTTTTCGGCCGCCTTGGCGCGCGCCGCGGCATCCTTGGAAGCTTTGTCGAGGTCCTGCTTTTCGAGAAATCCGGTCAGCGTCATCGGCTACTCGTCGAATTCCCAGGCGGCCGGGTCGTAGCGCTCCATGGCGGCTTCCCATTGTTCGCCACTTATTTCCGAAAACAACAGGTCGGCAAGTTGATCCGGCGCCACGTCGGTGCGCGCCAGCAGCGCCGCGATGGGCGGGTATTCGTCGAAATTTGGCGCGATGCGAAACATGAGGCCGACGAATTTCATGATCGACGATTCCCAGGTCATGCCGTGCCAGCGCGCCCGCCGTATGCCCCACTCGATGCGCTGGCGCAATTCGTCGTCGGGCGAATTTTCCACCCACACCGTCTGTTCGTTCCGCAGATAGGCGAATAGCGCGTTCCTGAGGCGCTCGTCGCCGCTGCGGTCCAGCTGTTCCATCTGTTTCGATCCGATGCGCACTCGATGCCCTCCCGCTGGCCGCGGCCGCACTTTCAATCCGCCGTGGCGACGCTACGGCCGACAGCTTACACCGCCGGCCCGGCCCCACACTGTGGCCTGATTCCTGCTGCGGCGCCGCTGTGCCGGGGCGGGCAAAATGAGCGACCCCTCGTAGCCTCGTAGGGCGGATAAGCGCAGCGCAATCCGCCGTATGTCGGCGTTAAAGTTCACCCTACAGTCTTGCGCCGCCGCTGGCGAGACGCCGGGGCCTCGTTTCATGGGCACCCCGTGTGGGCGGACATTTCTGCCGACAGAATTTCCCGCAGCCATGGTGTAATGCATTGATCAATAACTATAATAGCCAGACTTGGAATGGACATTCGGCTGGACAAAAATGGCTGCGACGCATCCCTCGCGTGAGCTTTCCGAACTGGTGTGCCGGATCGATACGGACCGTTTTGGTCCCTTCGTGTTTCAGCCCGGCGTGATTGCCGCCGACCTCGACTTGGCGCAACAGCGGGTTGCCGACGCGCAGGAGCGCTTCGTGGCCTCGCCACTGGCGCAAGTTGCCAACCAGTTGGAAAAAGAGGTGCTGGTGAGCAGCGTGTTCGGCACCAACACCATAGAAGGAGGCACGCTGACGGAAGACGAAACCGCCAGCGCGCTGGCCCTGGACCCCGCCCAGGTGCAGGAGGTTGAACAGCAGCGTGCGATCAACATCAAAAGTGCTTTCGAATTTGCCCAGTCCGCAGCGGCCAAGCCTGGCTGGACTTTGACGGCCGACTTTATCCTCGACCTGCACCGGCTCATCTGCAAGGACGTACCGCACCCGGACAATCGCCCGGGGCTCATTCGTGACAATCCGAAATCCCGCGTCACGCACGTCGGAGACCCTGCCCACGGCGGCATCTATAAACCGCCGCAATATGGCCGGGACATCGAGCGCCTGCTGGAGGCCCTGGTGTCCTGGCATGGCGAACTGGCGGCCGCCGCGGTGACGCCGCTGCTGCGGGCGCCTCTCGTGCATCTGTATTTCGAACTGATACACCCGTTTTGGGACGGCAATGGCCGCGTTGGCCGCGCCATCGAGGCCACCCTGCTCGCCGCCGCCGGCTTTCGCCATACGCCCTTCGCGCTGGCGCGCCATTATCTGCAGAACATCGACGCCTATTTCACACTATTCAACAGTTGCCGCAAGGCGGCCGAAAAAGGTAAGGCCGCGCCCAACCAGGCCTTCGTGGAATTCCATCTCGAAGGCATGCGCGTCACCATCAACGCGCTGCACGACCGGGTCAATCGCCTCGTCATCATGTTGCTGTACGAGAGCAAGATTCGCCGTGCGCTGGACGAAAAACTTATCAACGGCCGCCAATACACGATACTTTCCATGCTGTTCGCGCGCGGCCGCGCCTGGCCGCTGGCCGAATTGCGGCAATTGCCCTGGTACGCCAGCCTCTACGCCAAACTGAACGACAAGACGCGCCGGCGCGATCTGCAGCGGCTGCGTGCACTGGAATTGGCTTACCAGGATAGTGCCGATGCGCTGTGGCCGGGCTTCATCCAGCCGCAAAAACTAAAGCCGGTGAGCAGCACGGATTCCTGATCGATAGTAGGCGCTGCAACTTGCGGTCCGGCTGATGGGTACCCACCCGTGCGCGCCTTGCCTGGGCCGGAATCCAGCGCAAACTTTGGCTGGGCACTTTCATAGGCGCATTGGGGCGTTCAAACTTACCACTCGGCGGATTGCGCCTGCGGCTTATCCGCCCCACAGCGCTTAGCGGCGGTCTTGCCGTCGCGTAGCGAACCGAAGGTAAGAACATCCGTTGGTGCGACTTGTCAGTCTTCAGCTCTTAGCACCTCATCGACTCGCACCCGTAACAGTGGCAGCAATTCCTTCTCGAACCACGGATTTCGCCGAAGCCAAATATTGTTGCGCGGACTTGGATGGGGCAGGGGGACGATGTCTGGCCAGTAACTGCGCCATGACTGCACGGTTGCAGTAACCGACCCGCCTACACCGGGTAGATGGTAAGCCTGCGCATATTGACCGACGACAAGTGTGAGCTTCAGGTTTTTGAGTTGTTGTAGCAGTGTTGCGCGCCATGCCGCTGCGCATTCAGGTCGAGGAGGGAGATCACCGGCTTTGCCTGTCCCCGGAAAGCAGAAGCCCATAGGCAGGATGGCTACTTGTCGAGCGTTGTAGAACACTTCCTCAGACACACCAAGCCATTCGCGCAGCCGGTCTCCGCTAGTGTCAGCGAAGGGTACGCCTGATTCATGCACCTTTCGTCCCGGCGCCTGCCCGGCAACCAGGATGCGGGCGTGCGGATGCAACTGGAGCACGGGGCGCGGGCCGAGCGGCAAATGCTCCGCACAGATGGAGCAGCGGCGCACTTCACTGATCAATGTCTCAAACGCGGCCATGACGCTTGTGAAGGCTAAGCTAGAACTGAGCGGCGTTGTGCGGCTTGATCGCGCAGCGTCCGGCAATAGAGGGGAGCGAGGTTGAGCGCCAAGTCAGGGCTCAGCCATGTGAGCAATGAAGCCATACAAGTGCGACCGGATGAGGTAAGACCATGATAGCCCTGAGGATGCCGTAGAAACACCGAATTATTCGACGGTCGCTGCCTTTTTTGGCTCGTCCGCTAACCACTGCCGGACGGGGCATGTTGCCCCGTCCGCACCATCTGGCGTCGCTGGGCAGAGTGCGGTCGTTTGCCTATCGCGCTCGCGAAATGATTGCGACGGGGTAAATACACAGTCCCGCCCCGGGGGAAAATTATTAGAGCCTCGTCCCTTTATTTCCGTTTGTGCCCAATGAGGGCTGCCCGGCAGGGACGATCAGTCATTCATAACGCCGGCTTTCCAGCCGCAGAGTCGGTTGCAGGGCGACATTGGAAGTGAGAGAAAAACGTTGTCTGTCCCCGTTTTTCCCGTTTTTCTCACTCGCTTGCTCCGCGACGGGCGTTTTTTGGTCGGAGGCAAAATACCTCACGCTGCCCCCGGTTTCTAGCGCTCCAGCACGAAGCGCAATCCTGCCTCACCGGCCGCGGACTGTACTTCTTCAACCAGCCAGGACCAGCCGGCAAGCGGCGCCGCCGCAAGCAAAATGACCAATGCGCAGAAAATCATGACCACCATGAGCATGCACGCGAACCAGGTGTTCTGCTGATTCCAGTTCTCCAGAGTTCCGGCCGCGTCGTCGGCGCCGCAGGCACGCAACAGCGCCGGCAAATTCAGAAGAATCGTCGCCACCGCCGAAATAATAGCGGCCACGATCGCTGCCACCACGACGCCACCGCTGGTAATGGCAAGGGTGGACACGATCACCGCAATCACCACCGCGATGATTACTGCGCAGATGGCATTGACCACCGCCCAGGTGGTCGACTTGCCGGCCACCGCGATGTCGCAACGGGCGGCCTCGGACATCGCCACGGTAGCCAGGCTCTGAACGAACGCTTCCAGGGCGGCCCGAACCTGCGACCAGCGTGCCTGCGCTTCCGAGGATGCGCCGGCGCCGGCATTGGTCACACCCGCGCGCAGGCTTGCGTTGGCGCTCACGCCGCTGTTGAGCCGCGCGCGCAGACCGCTGTTCAGAACGTTTACGGGAGGCGGTTGCGTGGCCTGCAGCCAGGCCGTGATCAAGGATTCGATATTGCGCATGTCCGGCTCCAGGCGGCGCATGGCGCGGCGCAGCGTGATCAATTGATCGCCGTACAGGCGGAATTCGCGGCGTATGCCCACCCGCCCGGCCGCCGTATCGTCAACGATGCTTTGCAGCGCGTCCACGAATTGTTGGCGCGATGCTACCCGGTTGGCCCCGAAATGCAGATCCACGTAACCCGGCGGACCCCAGGTCAGAACCAGCGGCGGATTCGGAAAGCCGGGCGGCGGCGGCACATAGGGCAGCGACACGCGATTGGTGCGGTTGCCTATGCGCTGGGTGGCGACGACGTAGAGCGTCATGGCGTCGGACATGTCGTCCACCTGCTGCGTATAGCTGCCGAAGCGCGTCGATACGGTCACATTCACCCTGTCGCGCCAGTCGCTGCTGCGGCCGCTAAATTTGCCGTCACGGCCGCTGCTGCCGGACCAGATGCGGTCGTCGGCATTGCTGGAATCCTGGTCCCAGACGGACAGTTCCACGCCCGACGCCGGGACCAGCGTGCCCCAGGGGCCGGGGCGATAGTAGACGGTGCCGCGAAGGTCAAGCTCGCTCATGACGGAAATCCCAGGGTAGCGGACAAGGCCGCAATCGAT
>JAEUNM010000064.1 GCA_016791105.1 Rhodocyclaceae bacterium
CCCGATGGCACGACGGGCGCGCCGCCTGCCGTTGTTGCTCCTCGTTGCAGGGGGCGGCCCTGCCGCCTCGTCGCGCCTAGGCAGGCAACGCGCCCGCCGCACCCTCAGGCGCGTCCAACTGAGGAATGTAGGATAATCCGCCTGCAACGCAGGCAGCCACAACAATGCGCCCATGCTTCCATCCCCGACCCCGCTGGCCGACAGACTAATCCGACAGAGCCCATGGGGCTACCTGTGGGTATCGGTGTTCGTGGCGGTGGCGTTGACGGAAAGCATCGTGGTGGGCATGAACCTGCTGCAGTTGGGGCACATAGACCAGGACTACCTGCTGACCGGGCTGGTGGCGGGCGGCCTGGTTTCGCTGCTGGTGTCGTCCTTGCTCATTTACCTCGGCGGGCGCATACGGCGCAGTGAAAATCTGTATCGCCTGCTGGTGGATAACGCAGAAATTCCGGTGCTGCTGGTGTCGCTCGCGGATGGCCGCATACTGAGCGGCAACGACAAGGCGGCGCAGTATTTTGCCTGCCCGGCGGAAAGTTTGGCCGGTGCCCATGACGCGCAGTTCTGGGTGCATGCCCACGAGCGCGAAACCTGCCTGGCCGCCATTCAGCAATTCGGGCGCATCAGCGGCTGCGAAGTGGAAATGCGCACCCGCACGGGTGAATGCAAGTGGGCCAGTGTTGCCGCCCATGCCATCGAAATCAACGGCAGCGCTGCGCTATTCGTGGTGATCGCCGACATCACGCCGCGCAAGCGTTCGGAAAATGCGCTACGGGCGAGCGAATATCGCTTTCGCCGCCTGCACGAAAGTTTGCGTGACGCCTATGCCGAGGTCGATCTGAATGGCCGCATCACCGGCTGGAACGGCGCTTTCCAGACCATGCTCGGCTATTCCGCCGACGAACTGCGCGCGCTGACTTATCAGGAATTGACGCCGCAGCGATGGCATGCCGCCGAGGCACGCATCATCGCCGAACAGGTGCTCGGCCAAGGCCAGTCCGAGGTGTATGAAAAGGAGTATCTACGACGCGACGGCAGCGTGTTGCCGGTGGAACTGCGCTGCTTCCTGCTGCGCGATCAGTTCGGCGAGCCGGAAGCCATCTGGGCCATCGTGCGCGACATTACCGAGCGCAAGGCCATAGAGGCGGAATTGAAAGGGCATCGCGACCGGCTGGAAGAACTGGTCGCCCAGCGCACGCAGGAATTGCGCGAAATTACCGCCTACAACCGCACGCTGTTTGAAACCTCGCCGGTAGGGCTGGTTTTGTGCGATGGCCAGGGGCGGCACGTGGATGTGAATTCCGCCTACCTGCGCATCGTCGGCTATACGGAAACGGAAATTCGCCAACTTACGCTGGCAGCGCTCACCCCCGAAGAGTATGCCGCCCAGGACGCCGAACAGGCCGCTGCGCTACGTGCGAGCGGCCACTATGGTCCGTACGAAAAGCAATTCCTGCACAAGGACGGGCGGCGCATTGCGGTGTTGTTGAACGGACTGTCGCTCAAGCGCGGCGGCCAACAATACATATGGTCGGCGGTGGAGGACATCACGGCGCGCAAGGCGGCCGAATCGAACTTGCAGCAGGCAAAAGAAGTCGCCGAGGCGGCGAACCGCGCGAAAACCGCCTTTCTTGCCAACATGAGCCACGAAATCCGCACGCCGCTACATGCCATCACCGGCCTGGCTTACCTGATCCGGCGTGCCGGGCTTGCGCCTCAGCAGGCCACGCGGCTGGACAAACTGCAGACGGCCGCCGATCACCTGCTGAGCATCATCAACGCCGTGCTGGTGCTGTCACGCATCGAGGCGGGCAAAATCGCGATGGAAGAAGTTCCTCTCAACATAGACGCGCTCATCGACCGTGTGCTGAGCATGACCAGCGAGCGCGCCCGCGCCAAGGGGCTGGAACTGCGCACCGATACGGAAGCGAATCTGCCCGAGCTGCTGGGCGACGCCACGCGCCTCACCGAAGCATTGCTGAACTATGTATCGAACGCGATCAAATTTACCGACGCCGGCACCATACTGATACGCACCACCCGCAGCGAGGATAACCGCGGTGACGCGCTGCTGCGCTTTGAAGTGCACGATACCGGGATAGGTATCGCGGCGGAATCCATGTCGCGCCTGTTTTCGCGCTTCGAACAGGCCGACAACAGCACTACGCGCAAATATGGGGGCACCGGACTTGGCCTGGCCATTACTCGCAATTACGCGCGCCTGATGGGGGGCGACGCAGGCGCCAGCAGCTTGCCGGGACGCGGCAGCACCTTCTGGTTTTCGGCCAGGCTGAAAAAACCGCTCGCACCGGATGCAGCGCGCATGCAGTGCAGCAATTTCGACGCTGCCGCAGCCCTGCGGCACGAATTTCCGGCGGCCACCATCATGGTGGCGGAAGACGACCCGTTCAATCAGGAAATCGCACTAACCCTGCTGCAGGACATAGGCTACGAAGTGGATATCGCCAGCGACGGTTTGCGTGCCGTCGAACTGGCACGCGAGCACGACTATGCCGCCATTTTCATGGATGTGCAGATGCCGGGCATGGATGGAATCGAAGCCGCGCGCCGCATCCGGCAATTGTCGCGCCAGGACGGCACACCCATCATCGCGATGACTGCGAGCGCGTTTTTCGAAGATCGCATCCGCTGTCTCGATGCCGGCATGAGCGAATTTTTGGGCAAGCCGGTGCAGCCGGCGCTGTTTTATTCCAGCCTGCTGGCCTGTCTGCGAGCCCGCGCCGGCGGGGCAGCGCATTGCGACGACCCGCGCCTGGGCCAGGTACCCAACTGGGTTATTTGATGCCGGCGGCCGTTGCGGCACAGCCCCCCCGTTTAGTTTCGGCGTAGGGGACTGACCTTGTTTAGTACCAGTTTGCCGCCTGGATGCGGCGGTCCGCGGAATAGCGAATCTGCAGCATGGCTTTTTTTCGTTCGCCGGTGGTCGGCACGACGTAATAGTGCAATTCCCGGTCGCGATAGACCTGAACGCTTTCCGGCTTGCCCAGCGCCTCCTCGACATAGGCGGCCATTTTCAAATCCGACACCAGTTCGCGGTAATGCGCCGCATCGCAGTCGGCGTGGGCAACACATGCCTTGATGTCGAGTATTTTAATGGCGCGCGCACGGTCGGCCGCAAGGTCGGCGCGGTCGGCGCGCAAGCGCTCGCGCAGGGCAAGTTCTTCTGCACCCGCCGCTTCCTGCCCCTGCTGGCACGGCGTGTCCTGAAAACCGGTTGCGCCGTTGCGGCTGCACTTATGCAGTTCCGCATGGGCGGGAAATGCGCAAACGGCGAGCAGGCCGCATAGCACTAGCGGCAGGCGCGTAAGTGGAACAATCTGCCCCATTTTCATTCCCCGTGACGGCAGGTAATCGAATGCCGGCGGCCGCGCACCCCGCCCTGAACGGCAAGCACAGAGGGATTGGGTGTGTAACGGCTGGATCTGTTGCCGGCAAAGGCGGACGCGAGATTATTGACGCGATGCGCGTGCTTGCGGGTTGCCCCGCTGCACACTTATTGTTCGACCCCACGCCCGGCTTAAGCTGGTGTTTTCGCCTGGTTCGGCGGAATGCCATTCCGGTTCCGGCGATCTACGAGCAATTATCGTGCAAGCATAAAAAACTGATGGCGAATCAATGTCCTGAGTTTTCTACTCGGGTGGAGATCTGGCGCTTGCGTAAAAAATTCCGACACTGTCCGGGCTGGACAGTTGCGGACCGGAAAGGTTGGCGGGCGGGCGTTCGGCCCGCCTGCATTTGCGACCGCCATCATGTGCCGGCACAGCGCCCGGGATGGACCGCAAGCTGGGGGGGCGGGCGTCCCGCCCGCCTGCGTTTGCGCTCCCATTGCAAGTGGGCTGGATGCCAGCAGGCGCAGGAAAGCCGCCGCATTGTCCAGCCGCCCGGATCAGGCGGCCGGCAGGATCAAGCGCCGCGCCCCCGCCTATTGCAAACCGCGCACCAGCAATATGGTCGCTTCACTCACGCGCTGGGCGATCAGGCCGGACTCGACGCCTTCGTTGTACTGCTGGATTTCATAGCCGGCGAAACCGCCGCCGCGCGCGAGCTGTTCGGCGCGGCGGCGCACCACTTGCAGGGATTCGCCGTCGCCGCCGGTGTGGAAGCGTTTCATGCGCATCGACAGGTAATACTGGTCCTCGCTCAGTTTAGCCTGCTCGATTTGCCAGTTCGGGGCGAACGGATCGACCACCAGATACAGCAAATAGGCCGTGCCGGCGATATGCACCAGTTTGTCCAGCGATACGGCGTAGCTTTCGGTTACCTGCACCGACGCCGATGGTATGAGCGAATTGGTGCGCGGATAGGTGCCGGTCATGCCCTGGCAGCCTGCCAGCGCGACCAGAAGCGAGAGGGGGAGGGCGAGTTTCATCGGTAGGTTCATGGCGCCGGCTCAGATGAAACTGAACAAGGACAGGGAAGCCACCTTGGTGAAGGATTTTTGCGCCGCCTCCAGCACCATCTGCTGCTGCGACAGCGTGGCCAATGCGCTCGAATAGTCGAGGTCCTGCAACTTGGACAGGGTATCTGCATACTGGATGGACAGGTCGCTATTGGAATTTGCCAGTGCATCCACTTCATTGCTCGCCGCACCCACGCTGGCGCGCGTGCGATTGACGTTTTCCAGCGCATGGTCGAAGCCGGTCAGTGCATCGGCCACGCTGTTCATGAGTTGCGAATTGGCGGCACCGGCCGTGGTTTGTGGCGCTTCCAGCGCAGTAATCAGATTGCCCAGCGTGGCGAACAGGCTTTGCGAACTGCCGTCCAGCAGGCGGAAACTGTCGCCGTTGGACGGGTTGCCGCTCACGATCACGCTGGCGCCCAGGTCGAAGGGTGGTTCCGCACCCTGGCTGCTCAAGGGAATGCTGGCGCCCGGGGTATAGGTGCGCGGGTAGGGCCCGGGCGCGGCCGGGTTGCCGGTAAGTAGCGAAATACCGCTGGCGTTATCCACGATGTCGTAGGTCGGGCTGGCGCCGGCTTGCGAAAAGCGTATCGAATAGTCGCCGCTGTTGCCGGTGGCGCGCCAGGCGTCGGCATTGATCACCGTGCCGTAATCTATGCTCGCGCTGCCGGTATTGTTGGCGGAAGCGGAAGTCGAGAACAAGCCGTTGCCATTGACCACGCGCATGAATATGTCGCTGCCGGCGGCGCTTACCGGCAGGCTGCGCGAGGCGGCCACCTGCAATTCGCGCCGGCCGTCGTCGCCGTTGTAGGTGACGCCGGCTTCCACCGAACCGCTGAACGGGATGCCATTGCTGCTGTAGCCGCCGAACAGATAGTTGCCGCGGCCGTCGGTGGCATTGGCGATGCCCAGCATTTCGTCGAAGCGTCCGCGCAGATCGGCCGCGATGGAGCGGCGGTCGGCTGCGTTGAGGGCGGGCGTGCCGGACTGTACGGCAAGCGAGCGCACGTACTGGATCACTTCGCTGGCGGCACTTAGTTGCTGTTCCGTCATGGCCAGGTTTTCTGTCGCGTTCTGCTGGTTGATTGCGTACTGGGCGTTGATTGCGCTGGCTTGGCCAACCTCCAGCGCGTGCGAGGCGGCAACCGGATCGTCCGACGGCGTGAGCACGCGCCGGCCGCTCGCGACCTGTTGCTGGGTGTGCAGCAATTCGGCGCTTTTGGATTGCATCGCATTGACGCCGAGGTTGTACAGCATGCTGGTGGAAATGCGCATGATGAATGTCCTTAGTGGCCCAGCGCGAGCAGCGTGTCGAACAGTTTCGACGCCACTTCTATCATTTTTCCGGAGGCCTGGTAGGCCTGCTGGTAGCGCAGCAGATTGGCCGCTTCTTCGTCCAGATTGACACCCGAGAACGAATCGCGCTGTGACTGCACCTGCGTTACCAGGGTTTGTTGCGCGGTACTGGTGGCGTCGATTTCGCGCGCCTTGTTGCCGACGTCGCTCACCATTTGCGCATAAGCCCCCTGCAGGCTGGCGGTGTTGCCGACCAGCAGATTGGCGGTCTGGGTTTGCTGCATGCGCAGCACGTTGCGATTGTCGCCGACGCCCTGGGTGTTGGCGCCTATCGTGAAACGGTCGCCATTGATGGGGGTGCCGTTGATGCGGAAGGTGAATCCGCCCGGCGTGGCGAACACGAATGTCTTGCCGCCGGCATCGGTGGCGGGGTCGTAGGCCAGCGTGCCGCCGGGGCCGCCGGCGACGTTGAATACTTTATTGAGCGTATCGTAAGTCAGCGTGATGTCGCCGCCGGGTGAGGCGGCGAGCGGCAACCCGGCCGTGCTGGTCACGCTGCCGGCATCGATCGCGGCGGTGCCGGCATTGCCGGTGGAGGTGCTGGTACGCATGGGCTGGGCCGCCGCCACGGCGCGCGGGTCGGTCAGCGTGACCGTAATGTTGTGTGCGCCGTTGCGGGTCGGATAAATCGTGAAAATATCGCCCGCCTGCATGCCCGTGGCCGGCGGCGTGGCGCTATCGGCCAGGGTAAAACCTTGCGGACTGCCCGCCGGCGGCAGATTGGCCAGGCTGGGCGCGCTCCAGGCCTGGTTGTCGGCCAGACGCAGCAAGGTGTAATTGCTGCCATCAAAGCTCAGTTGATAGTCGCTGGTGGTCAATTCGGCGGGGTTGGTGAGCGTCACGCTTAGTGTTGCCGCGGCGGTGGCATTATTTGCCGCACCCGGCAAAGCCTGTGCGGCGGGCGGGGCGAAAAAGTTGCCGCCCAGGGCGCCGGTCAAATCCTGGCCCAGCGCCTGCTGGCCGTTGATCGCATCGGTGAGGCCGACCGCCACGCGGCCCAGCGCGTTCTGCGCCATGTCCAGAGTTTGGGAGCGGAAACTGAGCAGTCCGCCCAGGGTGCCGCCGGTGAGGGTGTCCTCGCGCAGGCGCAGGCTGGCGCCGCCCGGCGCGAGGTAGCTCACTTCGGTGCGGCTGGCGTCGTCCGGGCTGGGCGTGGCGGCGAGATTGAAGGCCGAATTGCCCACCACCAGCGGCTGGCCATTGCCCACGAATACGTTGATGGCGCCGTCGTCCTGTTGCAAGGTGGTGACGCGCAACTGGCCGTTGAGATCGCGGATTAGTTCGTCGCGGCGGTCGAACAAGTCGTTGGCCGGCTGATTGCCCGCGGCCTGGGCGAGCGCGATGCGCTGGTTCAGTTCGGCGATGGCGCCGGCCGAACCATTGATGCTGGTGACGGAACTGGCGATCTGGCTATTGATGCCGGCGCGAATTTCATTGATGCGGTCATCCAGCGCATTGAACCGCCCGGCCAGCGACTGGGCACTGGATATGGCGCTTTGCCGGGCCGGCACGGAAGTGGGGTCGTTCGCCACCGACTGCAGACCATTGTAAAAATCCTGCAGCGCGGGCGACAGCCCGGCCAGCGGATCGGCCAATAAATCGTCCAGTTGCTTGATCTGGGTGCCATAGGCGGTCAATTCGTTGGAGCGGGTTTCGGCGTTCTGCAACTGCGCCACCAGGTACTGACTATAGGCGCGCGTTACGGTCGCAACATGCGTACCCTGGCCGACGAAACCGCTGCCGGTAAATTGCGGGTTTTGCGTTCCCTGCAGGATTTGCTGCCGGCTGAAACCCGGCGTGGACGCGTTGGTAATGTTGTGGCCGGTCGTGGAAAGACCGATCTGTGCTGCGTTGAGGCCGCTGATGCCGATTGAAGTTAAACCGCCCATGTCCGTATCGCACTATGCAGGAATGTATACGGATGGAATAAGCAATTCTTTTGCCAGGTCTGTATTTGCCGGACCTGGCACGGCCGGCTCAGCTTTGCGCGAGCGCGCGCGTGAGCGAAGGGCCGCCGATCACGCGCTCCAGCTTGGCGGCGTAATCGGGGTCGGTAGCGTAACCGGCTGCCGCCAGTTGTCGCGCAAATTCGGAGGCATCGCGCGAATTGAGCACGTTGGCGTAGCGCGGGTTGTTGCGCAGCATGTCCGCATAGTCGCGGAAGGCTGCAGCGTAATTTTCATAACTGCGGAAGCGCGCGTTCTCGCGCACCGGGCCGCCGGCACGGTATTCGATGGTTCGTGCTTCGACGGCATTGCCGCCCCAGCGTGCGCCGGTCTTGATGTTGAACAGATTGAAACTGCCACGGCCATTGGCGTCGCGCAGTTCGGAACGTCCCCAGCCGGTTTCCAGCGCCGCCTGCGCGATCAGGAACTGGGCCGGGATGCCGGTGGCGCGGCTGGCTTCTTCGGCATGCGGCAACACCCGGTCGACGAAGTCCTGCACATGGCGCGGCGCGTCGCGGTTGGCGGCGGGCCGGTTTGCGGCAAGTGCCGGCGGCGAATCCTGCCGCGCCGCCGGGGCAATCCTTGCCGCCGGCAATGCCGCCGCGGGCGTGGCCGCGCGCGACAAATTCAAGCCGTTCCAGCGTGCGGCAACGCTTGCGGCGGTGGGGGTGACGGCGGGGGCTGCGGCTGGCGTGGCGTTTGGCGCAGCCGGCTGATTGTTCGCCAGCGCGGTGGGTGCGGCACTCTGCGGCGCGCCGGCAGGCGTCATGCCGGCCTGGCGGTTGAATTGCCGCACCAGCATTTGCGTCAAGCCGCCGGACTGGCGTGCGGCCAGGTTTTGCGACATCTGCTGGTCGAGCATTTGCTGGTACAGGCGGGTCTGGTTGTTGTCCAGCATGCCGTTCGAGGGCGTGGCGTCGCGCATGGACTTCAGCATCATGTTCGTGAATAGCGCTTCGAACTGCTGCGCGGCCAAAGTGGTCGCCTCGGGCGAATTTTCCCGCGCGGCGCGCGCAAGCCGCGTCAGGCCGCGGTTATCCACGGCCAGGCTTGGCGTTTCGTTCAGAGCCATTCAGATGATCTCCAGATCGGCGCGCAGCGCGCCGGCTGCCTTCATGGCCTGCAGGATGGCGATCAAATCCTGCGGATTGGCGCCCAGCGCGTTGAGCGCCTTCACCACTTCGGCCAGATTGGCACCCGCCTTCACGTGCATTAGCGCGCCGGGTTCCTGCTTGATGTCGATCTGATTGCGTTCCGTCACCACGGTCTGGCCGCCGGACAGTGGATTGGGCTGGCTAACCTGGGGTTCGCTGGATACCGACACGGACAGATTGCCGTGCGCGACCGCGCAGGTATCCAGCGTGACGGACTGATTCATGACCACCGAGCCGGTACGCGCATTGACGATCACCTTGGCGGCCTGGGCCATGGGCTGCAATTCGAGATTTTCCAGCTTGCCCAGGAAAGCCACCCGCGCATTGGCGTCCTGCGGCGCGCGTACCTGTATCTGGCGTGCGTCGGTGGCGCGCGCGGTGTCGGCGCCGAAAGCGGTATTGATGGCTTCCACCATTTTTTGCGCGGTGCCGAAATCGCCGGTGTTGAGATCCAGCGCCAGATGATCGCCTTCGCCCACCGGGGTGGGTACTGCCCGCTCCACCGTGGCGCCGGCCGGCACGCGCCCGACCGACAGGTGATTGACCGTCACTTTGGATCCGCCCGCCTGGGCGCCCACGCCGCCCACCACCACATTGCCCTGGGCGATGGCGTAAATGTTGCCGTCTATGCCTTTCAGCGGCGTCATGATGAGGGTGCCGCCGCGCAGGCTTTTGGCGTTGCCGAGGGAAGATACGGTCACGTCTATGGCCTGGCCGGCGCGCGCGAAAGGCGGCAGCGTGGCCGTCACCATGGCGGCGGCGACGTTTTTGAGCTGCAGCGAGGTGCCCGGCGGTACGGTGACGCCCAGATTGCCCAGCATGTTGATGATGGATTGCACCGTGAAAGGCGTTTGCGTGGTCTGGTCGCCGCTGCCATCCAGCCCCACGACCAGGCCGTAGCCTATGAGCTGGTTGTTGCGCACACCGGCCACGCTGGCCAAATCCTTGATGCGCTCGGCCGCGGCAGGCATGGCGCCGAGCAGACCGGCGGCACAGGCGAGGGCGGCGAAACATTTGGAGATCGGGTTCATGTCCAGATGCTGTGCAAGTTCCGGGCCAGCTTCGCGGCTTCAGTTCAGAACGGCAGGAAGCTCAGGAAAAAGCGCGACAACCAGCCCATCACCTGAGCCTCGTCTATGTAGCCGCTGGCTTTGTATTCGATGCGTGCGTCGGCCACCTGGGTGGATTGCACGGTATTTGCGGTGGTGATGTGGGCCGGATTCACGATGCCGGAAAAGCGGATGAATTCCTGCCCCTGGTTGATCGACACCTGTTTTTCGCCGGACACCAGCATATTGCCGTTGGGCAGCGCTTCGATCACCGTGACCGTGATGGTGCCGGTAAAGTCGTTATTGGCGGCGGAATCGCCCTTGCCGGCGAATTTATTGCTGCTGTTCACGTCCAGCGCCGCGCCCTGAAAACTTTTGCCCGGTATGCCGGACACCGTGGGCACGCTGAAATTGAGCGCATCGGATTTTTCCGCGCTGCTGGACGATTTCTTTTGCGCAGCCGTTTTTTCGGCCAGATTGACCGTGAGCGTGTCGCCCACCATGCGCGCGCGCCGGTCTTCGAACAGCGGACGCGCCCAGCCGGCCTGGTAGATCGATCCATTGGCCGGCGCGGCTTCGTTGCGCGGCTGCGGGCGCGCGGTCATGGGCTGATGCACGCTGGTGGGCGGGGTGGAAGCCAGGCAGCCGGCAAGCATTGCCGCCGTGACCAGCGCGGCAATTCGTGCCGGGCGGCAAATCTGGCGCAGTGGGGCGGTCATGAGAGCATTCCTTCCTGTGCGCCTCAGAGCTGGCCGAGCCGCTGCAACATCTGGTCGGAGGTCTGGATGGCGCGCGAATTCAGTTCGTAGGTGCGCTGGGCGGTAATCATGTTCACCAGTTCTTCCACCACATTCACGTTGGAAGCTTCCACATAGCCCTGATTCAACAGTCCGGCGCCATTGGTGCCCGGCGTATTGGGCGTGGGCGTGCCGCTGGAGGCGGTTTCCGCGAACAGGTTTTCGCCCATGCTCTGCAGGCCGCCGGCATTGACGAAGGTGGCGAGCTGGATGGCGCCGATCTGCGTCGGCGCGGCCTGGCCGGGCAGCAGCACATTGACCACGCCGTCGCGGCCTATGGTGACCGACAAGGCGTTCTGCGGCACGGTAATCGCAGGCGACAGGGTGTAGCCGCTGGAGGTGACGATCACGCCCTGGGCGTCCTTCTGGAAAGCGCCGTCGCGCGTGTAGGCCAGCGTGCCGTCCGGCATGGTGATCTGGAAAAAGCCGTCGCCGTTGATGGCCACGTCGAGCGGGTTGCCGGTCTGCGTCATATTGCCCTGGGCATGGATGCGCTCGGTGGATATCGGGCGCGCCCCGGTGCCGATCTGCAGGCCGGACGGAATGGTGGTTTGCTGCGAGGACTGGGCGCCGGGCTGGCGCAAGGTCTGGTACAGCAAATCCTCGAACACGGCGCGCGAGCGCTTGAAGCCGTTGGTGCTGACGTTGGCGAGGTTGTTGGAAATGACGTCCAGATTGGTTTGCTGGGCGTCCATGCCGGTTTTGGCGATCCAGAGCGAGCGCAACATGGTTTTTATCCTCAGGTGGCCGACAACATCTGGTCGGCCGCGTGGTCGTTCTGCTCCGCATCGGTGAGCAGTTTCATTTGCATTTCAAACTGCCGGGCGGAAGAAATCATGTTCACCATTTCTTCCACGACATTCACGTTGGACGATTCGAGATGGCCGCCGGCCACCCGCACCGCCTCGTCGGTGGGCGCGGCGCTGCCGTCCTGCATGCGGAACAGGCCGTCGCCGCCGCGCACCAGTTGCTCTTCAGGCGGATTGACCAGTTTGACGCGGCCGATCGCATTCACCACGTTGCGGCCGCCTGTCGTGGGCAATACGCTGATGGTGCCGTCGCGCCCTATGCTCACGTTGCTGTCGGGCGGGATGGTGATGGTGCCGCCGTCGCTCGCCACCGGGATGCCGGAGCGGGTTTGCAGCAGGCCGTTGGCGTCGGTGGTAAGGCTGCCGTTGCGCGTATAGGCTTCGCTGCCGTCCGGCATCGCCAGGGCGATCCAGCCCTGGTTCTGCACCGCCAGGTCGAGCGGGCGCCCGGTCTGGGTGATGACGCCGGGCGTAAATACGTCCTTGATGCTGGCATCGACCACGAAGGCGCGCGATGGCAGGGCGGTGGACAGGATGGGCACCGCGCGCAGGCGGTGGTCCTGCGCGCGATAGCCGGTGGAATCGGCATTGGCGAGGTTTTGCGCGGCGGCCGCCTGCCGGTTCATCGTGTGCGATGCGCCGGTCATGGCGAGGTAGATCAAGCGGTCCATGCTGGTTCCCGATCAGGCGCGGCGGGTTTAACGCAAGCTCACCAGCGTTTGCAGCAGCGAATCTTCGGTCTTGATGGATTGCGCATTGGCCTGGTAGGAGCGCTGTTGCGTAATCATGGCGACCAGTTCGGCGGTCAGATCGACATTGGAATCTTCCGTCGCGCCGGATTGCAGCACGCCCAGACTGCCGGTATTGGGCGCGCCCACCAGCGGTGGGCCGGAGGTGGCGGATTCCGCCCAGCGGTTGTCTCCAAGCTGGATCAGGCCGCCCGGCGCGCGGAAATTGGCCAGCACGATTTGCCCCAGGTTGCGCGACTGGCCGTTCGAATAACGTCCCATGATTACTCCGTCGTCGCCCACCGTGAGGCCGGACAGGCGGCCCGACGAATAACCGTCCTGGCTCATGGAATTGACGCCGAAGGACGATCCGTACTGCGTGGTGGTGGCGAAATCGAGCGTGAAATCGAAAGTGGTCACGGCGCCGGTATTGATTGCAAAGGACTGCGCCACCGTGCTGGTGCCGGCCACGCCGCCTATGCCGGAGAGGCCCCCGGTGGTGGTGAAATCCATGCTGGTGGGCCCGGCTGCGCCGCCGCCATCCAGCGTCGTATAAAGGTCCCAGGTATTGGGGGTGGCGGATTTGACGAAATACATCGACAGCACGTGCGGATTGCCCAGGGTGTCGAAGGTGGTGACCGACGACGACGTATTGAAGGTGCGCGTGTCGGTGGCCGAAAACGGCGTCACCGTGGGCGCCGTCGAGCGCGAATCCAGATTGAGGGCCACCGTCGCATTGGTGGTGGCGAGCGGCGTGAGGTCGGCACTATTGACCTGCAGATCGACCGGTGCGGCCGGCACGATATTGCCGTTGGCATCGGCGGCGTAGCCGGTCAGGCGGCGGCCGGACGGATTGACGACATAGCCGTTCTTGTCGACGCTGAATTGCCCGTCGCGCGCATACACGATGTCGCCGTTGTCGGACAGGCGGAAAAAGCCCTGGCCATTGATGGCGACGTCGAGCGGGTTATTGGTGGCGGTCAGATTGCCCTGCGTGAATTGCTGTGCCACGGCATTTACGCTGGTGCCTATGCCGATCTGGCCGCCGGCGGAACTGGATAGCGACGAGGCGAACATGTCGGCGAATAGCGCGCCGGACTGTTTGAAACCGACGGTGGTCGAGTTGGCGACGTTATTGCTGATCGCGTCGAGCGCGCGCGAGGCGCCATTCAGTCCGGATAGTCCTTGCTGGAAGCTCATTTGGGTAACTCCTACAGAATTTGCTTGATGTCGTCCATGTGCACGCTGCCCTGCGTGCCCAGATTCAGGCTCAGTACGCCGCCGCTGCGCGCGACGCTCGTCACCAGGCCGTATTCGAGTGCGTTGGCACTTACCTTTTCATTGCCGCGCACGGCCGACACGGAAAACGTGTAACGGCCGTCGGCGGCGCGGCTGCCGTTGTCGGTGGCGCCATCCCAGGTGTAGTTGTAGGTGCCGGCGTTCTGGCCCCCCAGGTCTATGGTCCGCACGGTGATGCCGTTGGCGTCCTTGACGGATAGCGCGACGCGGTCGGCCGCCTGCGGCAAATCCACGCCCAATACAGCGCGGCCGGCGCTCAGATCGATATTCGAACCCGGCACCAGCACGCCGCGCCCGACCAGGGCCGCGGCCTGCATGGTCTGTTCCGTCGTGCCGTTCTGCGTGAGCGCGGCAAGTGCGGTGTTGAGGCGCTCTATGCCGTCCACGGTGCTGATCTGCGCGAGCTGCGAGGTGATCTGCGCGTTGTCCATCGGGCTCAGGGGATCCTGGTTCTTGAGCTGGGTGGTGAGCAGGGTCAGAAAGCGGTTCTGGTTGTCCGCGCTGGTGGTGGCTTCCGTGCTGTTACGCGTGTTGTTCAGGCTGGCGTACAGGTCGGCTGCCGAAGTCGTGCTGTTCTGGATGGTGGTCATGCTCAGGCTCCGCTCTGGCCGATCTGCAGCGTTTTGAGCAGCAGGCTTTTGGCCGTATTCATCATTTCGACATTGGACTGATAACTGCGCGAGGCGGAAATCATGTTCACCATTTCTTCCACCACATTTACGTTGGGCATGGAGACATAGCCATCGGCATTGGCGGCCGGGTTGTGCGGCTCATAAATCTGGCGCAGCGGCGCCGCGCTTTCCACCACCCGCGTCACCTGCACGCCCTGTGCTTCCGGGCCGGCGATGGGCTGCGCCATGAACACCACCTGTTTGGCGCGATACGGCTGGCCGTTGCTGGTGACCACGCTGTCGGCATTGGCCAGATTGCTGGATACCGCATTGAGACGCACGGACTGCGCGGTGAGCGCGCTGCCGGCGATGGTGAAAACATTGAACATGCTCATGCGAAGCTCCTCACTGTCCCTGTATGGCTTGCTGCAGGCTGCGCAGCACGCCATTCACGAAATTCACTCCGGCTTCGTAGTGCACCGTGTTCTGCGCGAATACCGCCCGCTCCACATCCAGATTGACGGTATTGCCGTCGATGCTGGATTGGTATTCGCCGCGGTACAGCGCTTCCGCCCCATGCGCCGAGGGTTCGGCAGGGGCCAGGTGGCGCGGGTCGGTGCGCAGCACGGGTAGGGCGTGCACGCTGCGGCCGGCCAGGGCGTCCGCCAGCGCGGCCGGAAAATCGATGTCCTTGGCCTTGAACTGCGGCGTATCGGCATTGGCGATGTTGGACGCGACCAATTGCTGCCGGAAGGCGCGCAGGCCCAGCGCGGTCTGGTGAAATTTCAGCGCTTGATCGAATTTCTGCACCATTTCCGGGACCTCGAAGTGTGGCGATTGCCGCTCTTTATGCAGTAAGCGTGCCAGCCGTTGTGGCCGTGGCGGCGCGGCAAGGATTTCCGCAACGGGCACTGATTGGGCGCGTTTTCTGCCGCTGCCGGCAAGGCCGCGGCAATAGTTGCCGTTGCCGCGGCGGCCTTGTTGCCGCCATGCGGTTAGCATTGGGTCTGGCCAGGCGGCGGCCATCGCGTGTGCGCGTGAAGCCAACAAAGGAGGACGGCGCGCCAGGCTTGGCGCGCCTGGCCGGGGCGCGGGCCGGCGTGTCAGGTGTGGCGCCGGCTATGCCGGATCAATTGCGCCTGATTTGCCGCCGGCTAGGGGCGATTACACAACATTCATGAAAATACCGTGTGATTTGTCCGCTATTCAAATTTTTGCCGTGGCCTGATTCGTGCTTTTATCTCACCGTGCTTCAATCTGCCGAGGTATGCCATGCGAACCGACATTTTGCGCTGGACCCTGATGCTGCTTTCGGTGTTTCTGGTTGCGCCTTCACTGGCCAACACCGTGCAGCTACGCCACGTCGTGGAGGAATTTTTGCGCGCTCAGACGCAAGCTTTCCCCGGCAAGGTCAGTTTCAGTGTCGGCAGCGTCGATCTGAAATCGAATTTTTCCGCTTGTCAGGATATGCAGGCGTTTTTGCCGCCCGGCAATCGGCTGTGGGGGCGCAGCATGGTGGGCGTGCGCTGCAACGGCGAGCGGCCATGGACGCTATACGTGCCGGTGACGGTCAAGGTGGCCGGCGAATACGTGGTGACGGCGCGGGCGCTCGCCGCCGGTCAGGTCATCAGCGAAGCTGACCTCACGCGTGTGGAAGGCGATCTGACCGATTTGCCGCCCGGCAGCGTGACCGATACGGCGCAAGCGGTCGGCCACACCGTATTGGTCGGTATGCAGGCCGGGCGCCCCTTGCGCGCCGACGGGCTGCGCCAGGCCTATGCCGTGCAGTCCGGTCAAAGCGTCAAGCTGACCGCGCGCGGCCAAGGTTTTGCGGTATCCAACGAAGGCCGCGCGCTGGCGGCGGCGCAGCCCGGCCAGGTGGTCGCGGTGCGCACGGCGGGCGGCAGCACGGTGAGCGGCGTGGCAAAAAGCGGGGGCGTTGTCGAGGTTCGGTTCTGAGCGGCAGGCGTGTTCGTGGTGGCGGCGTGGGGGCGTCGCAGGCTAAAATGGGCGTGTCAGAAAAATTCTTACATAAAGCCTCTAAAGATTTTCACGAGGCTGCCGAAATCCGCCTCATGAACATCAACGCTGAAAGGATGCAGCCGTGAAAATCGAAGGATCGGGCAAACCCCTGGCCCCCCCAGCCAATCTTGCGCCGCGCGCAAGTTCGCCGGCAAAAACAGCGGAAACGTCGAACGGTGGAGGGCCGGGTGCAACGGTCGCACTGTCGCCCCTGTCGAGCAGCCTCAAGGAGGTCGAAACGAGTCTGAGCAATACGCCGGTCGTGGATACCGGCAAGGTCGAAAAAATCCGCGCCGCCATTGCCGACGGTTCTTTCAAGGTCGACGCCAACAAGGTTGCCGACGGATTGATCGCCAGCACGCAACAAATGCTGTCCGCCCAGGCTCGCTGAACATGAACGCCCAGCCGCGTGTGCAAACGATAGACGACCTTCTGGCTCTGGAAGCTCGTTCATTGCGCGCGGTGACGGCGGTGTTGTACGCCGAGCAGCGCGCACTGAAAAATCGTGCCGCTGACGATTTGCCGGCGCTTGCCGAGCAAAAGGGCGATCTGTACGGCGACCTGGCCGCCATGGAGCGACAGCGTCAAATGTTTTTCAGCCGGCTGGGGGTGCATCCCGGCCAGACCGGCATGCAGGATTGGCTGGCCCGCCAGGGCAGCCACGCGGCACGCGAAACCTGGAATGAAATCCTGCAGCTCGCGCGCGAAGCGCGCGACGTCAATGTCGTCAACGGCAAGTTGATAGACGAACAGATGCAAACCAACCGGCAGGCGCTATCCGTGCTGTGCGCCGCCTCCGAGCGCGCCGGTTCCTATGGGCCGGACGGGCGGCCCGTGGCGTTCGGCCGCTACTCGCGCCAGTTGGGCTCGGCCTGAGCGCTTCCGTCTGAAGTAACCCGCCAGCGCGTGCCGGTGTCCGGCGCGCCGCATGTCGAAACTCCCTTGTTCCATATGCCGCGGCCACAGTTGGGCCTCAATTCGGCATGTGCCGTTCCGGGTTGATGCCCGCCACTTCCTTGAAGCGCTGTGTCGCGCGCCGCAATTCCGCTTCTTCTATGCCCTGCACGCTGCCGTTGAATCCGTCCGGGGCGCGCGCTTCGGCCAGTTGCAGCACCTGTTCCGGGCCATTCATGCGGTGGCGCAGCAATAGCGCCGTGGTGTCCTGTATGCGTTCGGCTTCGTATTCGCGTAGCGCTTCGCAGGGATCGCTGCAGGACTGCAGGCAGTCGGCGAGGTAACGCGCATCGAGTATGGCCTGTGCGGCACCGGCATGGCCGGTCGGGTAGATCGGGTGGGCGGCATCGCCGAGCAGGGTGACCGGGCCGAACGACCAGCGCGGCAGCGGATCGCGATCGACGATGGGAAATTCGAGAATTTCGCGCGAACTTTCGATCAAGCCCGGCACGTCCAGCCAGTCCCATTTCCAGTCCGCGAAAGCGCGCAGGATGAGTGCCTTGTCCACGCGGCGGTTCCACTCTGCCTTGGGCGGTACGGCGCCGCCGGTCTGCAGTTCGGCCACCCAACTGAGCAAGGCGCGACCGCGCGTGTGCAGCGAGCCGGAAACCGGAAAGCAGGAAAATTTTTGCCGCCGCGTGCCCGCCATGAAGGCACTGCGACCGTCCAGGAGCGGTTCGGATTCGGCCAGGGCGCGCCAGATCATGCGCCCGGAAAAGCGCAATTCGTCCTTGATCGGATACATGAAACTGCGCACGGCGGAAAAAATGCCATCGGCGCCGATCAGCACGTCGACCCTGGATTCGGTGAGCGTGCGCGTGCGCGGGTCGCGCAGGCGCACGAGGACGCCGCGCTCTTCCGGCTCGAAGGATTCGAATGCCTTACCGCAGTGCACGGCCTGCGCGCCCAGCCGGTCCGTCGTGACGTTATGCAGCAGCACCTGCAACAAGCCGCGGTTGATGGCGTACTGCGGGGCGTTGGCCGCCGCCGCATGGCCGCGCGGGTCGCGCCAGATTTGCTGGCCGTAGCGATTGAAGTAGCACATCGCCGCGATATCCACGCCCAGGGTGGCAAGCTGATTGCCCAGGCCCAGTTCCATCAGTTCGTGCACGGCCTGCGGCATGAGCATGAGCCCGCTGCCCAGGGGGCGTATTTCGGCGGCCGACTCCCAGATTTCGACCTCGATGCCGCGCGCGTGCAACATGAGCGCGGCGCACAGGCCGCCGATTCCGGCCCCGGCGATGGCGACTTTCATGCCGCCACCCTGCGCCGCCGGTAGCCGTGCCGGGGCGATCGCGCACGCGCGCCCGCGTTGCTGCGGGTGGCCGCTGCCGCTATTGCGGCACGCCGGCACGCGTGGCAGGCGGCGGCGTATGCCTTCCCGGATTGCGCGCGCTGCGTCGGGGCAAACCTGAGATCGCCTACATTCATGATCGATGGCCCCCTATGCGATGGCGGTGCGCCCGGCGTGCGAATGGACTCGTGCCCCGGTAGCGGCTTAGTTTGCGTAAATGGCATGGGCCGCAGTATAGGGGCAAAGCAATGCTTGCAATGGATTTTGCCAAAACCCCGGGCGGGAATATTCCTTTTGCTTGGCCGGCGAGCGACAGATGGCTGGCTTCCGGCATCGCCAATGCATGCCGCCGGCCTTGCCCGGCGCGGCTTATCGTGCCGCCGCGCGTGGCGCCGCGGGGCCGGCGCGGAGCCTGCGCTTCACAGTGCCTGCGCGCAATCCACCAGCGCGGGGTGCAATAGCTGCATGAGGTCGTGGGCGTGTACGCCCACCAGGAAGCCGCGCCGCCCGCCGTTGATATAGACGAGCGGCAAATCCAGTATGGATTTCTGCAAGCACACCGGCAATGCCTTGCGCGTGCCGAAGGGGCTGGTGCCGCCCACCATGTAGCCGGTGTGCTTCTGCGCCACCTCGGGTTTGCAGGCTTCGACGCGGCGGCGGCCGATCTGCGCCGCAAGTTGTTTGGTCGCCACCTTGCGGTCGCCGTGCATGAGCACGATGAGCGGCTTGTGGTTTTCGTCTTCCATGACCAAAGTTTTGATCACCGCGTGTTCGTCCACATTCAGTTCGCGCGCCGACACGCGGGTGCCGCCGTGGTCCTCGTAGGTATAGAGGTGGGTGGAAAATGCGATGCGGTTCTGCCGCAACATGCGTGTGGCGGGCGTGTCGGGAATGTTGTCGCTCATGGTGGCTGGCGTTCGCGGCGCAGTGTGCTTGCCCGGTTCAGGCGCGCGGGTGGTGGTGCGCGTGCAAAGCCTTCAGGCGTTCGCGCGCGACGTGGGTGTAAATCTGCGTGGTGGAAATGTCGGCATGCCCTAGCAATAGTTGTACCACGCGTAAATCTGCGCCGTGGTTGAGCAAGTGCGTGGCAAAGGCGTGGCGCAAGGTGTGTGGCGAAAGGCTGCGCGGCGGGATGGACGCCTCGAGCGCGCGGCGTTTCACGATTTGCCAGAACATCTGGCGCGTCATGGCGCTGCCGAAGCGGGTCAGAAATACCGCGTCGGCGGTGCGGCCGGCCAGCAGCAGCGGGCGCGCCTGGGCCAGGTAGCGCTGCAGCCACTCGAGCGCATATTCGCCCAGGGGCACCAGGCGCTCTTTCGAACCTTTGCCCAATACGCGCAGGATGCCGGCATCGAGGGCCAGGTCGAACATGGACAGCCCCACCAGTTCGGATACGCGCAATCCGGTCGCGTACAGCAATTCGAGCATGGCGCGGTCGCGCAGGCCGAAGGTGGATTCGGTATCAGGTGCCGCCAGCAGCGCTTCCACCTGGGCTTCGCTCAAAGTTTTGGGAAAGCGCTGCGGCGCGGCAGGAGGTTCCAGGCGCAGCGTGGGGTCTTGCGCGATGCGCCCCTGCTGTACCAGCCAGCCGTAAAAGCGGCGCAAGGAAGCGAACAGGCGGCGCTGGCTGGATGCTTTGTGCGAACCATGATAGGCCGCGAAAAATTCCGCCAGATCGACCTGGCTGGCGGTGCCGAGGGCGCCGCCGCGGCCGGCCAGGAAGCGTTCCACCGCCGTCAGATCGCTGCGATAGGCCTCCAGCGTGTTTTGCGCCAGGCCGTCGGCAAGCCACAGGCTGTCGCAAAATTCCGCCACGATGGCGGGCGCGTCCGCGCGCTCGCTAGTCATGCCGGTACGCGCCCGCGCTGGGCGGCTTCGTGCCGCAGCAGCCAGCGCTTGATGTCCAGCAGCAGACCGCCGGTTTCGCCGGCAAATCCGCCCAGGCCGCCATTGAATGTGCGCGCCTGCGCCACGACGCGGTGGCAGGGAATCACGACCGGGTAGGGGTTGCTGCGGCAGGCGCCACCTACCGCGCGCGCGGCACTGCCCAACTGGCGTGCAAGATCGCCATAACTGGCCGTGCTGCCGCGCGGAATGGCGGCGATAGCGGCCCACACGCGGCGCTGGAAAGCCGTGCCGGCGGGTGCCAGCGGCAGGTCGAAGGCAAAATCCGCATCGGACAGCCAGGCCTGCAACTGTGCAACGGCGCGCCGCGCCAGCGGGTCGGCCGGCGCCTGTTCGGTCTGTGGCGGCAAAAAGCGAATTTCGACGATGTACTCGCCGCGTGTTTCCACGCCCAGGCAAAAGCCGGGCGCGGCGACGATGGCCGCGTAGTGCGCGCTCACCGTGCCCGCGGACTCAGGGTTTGCCGAGCAGTCCATCCTTGAGATCGCCCTGGATGGGGTCTTTCCCCAGCCACACATTGAGCAGGGCGTGGAAAAAATCCTCGCCCGCTATGGGTTCGCCCTGCGCCGCGCCTGCCACCACCAGTTGCGTGCCGCGCTGCGGCAGGTAATCCAGCAGGATGGCGGTGCCGGAGCGCATGTCCTTCACCTGCAGGATGTCGCTGCGGAATTGATCGATGCGCGCGGACAGCTTTTCCAGTTCTTCCTTGCTCACGCGCGAACTCATGCTGCGCACCACGGAATCGGCCAGTTGTTCGCCGGACAGGCCCATGGTCGTGACCAGATGCGCGCGCTTGGGGCCGGGCATGTCCATGGCAGTGTCGCCGCTGCCGGTGCGTGCCGGCAGGTAAAGGCCCATGGCATAAACCTTGAAGATGGCCTTCTTGCGCATGCCGACGCCGTTGAGCTGCAAGGTCTGGCCGCCCAGTTGCGCGCTGTCGGCAAATTTGATGCCGGCAATTTCCGCCGCGGTGGCCAAACCGGCCGCCAGCGACAGCAGGACTGCCAGCAGCGCCGAGCGGCACAGCGCGCGCGCCGGGCGGGATGGCGTCGGCCCCAATTGTTCCGTCATGATGTTCTCCGCTGTTTAGAATCGCCATTTTCGCCGATTTCGACCCCGCCTCGGAGGCCTGCGCAATGAACGCCGAAAACCCCTATGACCAGCAGGAATATCCGGGTTCCCCGCGCCCGCAGGCGCATCCGCGCAGATTGCGCACCCACGCCTGGCTGCACGGCCACCGCGCGGCCGAACTGGCTGGCGCGCGGGTGCTGGAACTGGGCTGTGGCGATGCACAGCACCTGATCTGGCTGGCGTCGGAATTTCCCCAGATGCGTCTCGTCGGCGTCGATCTGGCCGAATCCGGCGTGCGGCGCGGGCGCGACATTGCGCGCGCCGCCGGCCTGAAGGTGGAGTTGCACGCCTGCGATCTGCGCGCCATCGACGCCGGCTGGGGCGAATTTGATTACATCATTGCCCACGGCGTGTATTCCTGGGTGCCACCGGCGGTGCGCGACGCCTTGCTGGCGGTGTGCGCCGAGCGCCTGGCGCCGGCCGGCGTGGCGTTCGTCAGTTACAACACCTTGCCCGGCGGCCACATGCGGCGCCTGCTGGAGGACATGCTCACTTACCACGTGCGCGACATGGCGGCACCGGCCGAGCGCATGCTGGCCGCGCGCGATTTTGCGCAGCGCCTGGTGGCCTGGTCGGCGGAGGGGGAGCCGGAGCGCGCGGTGCTGGCAGCGGAGTGCCAGCGCCTGCTGGAAATGACGCCGGCCGGCCTCTACCACGACGCGCTGGCGGACATCAACACTCCGCTGCTGTTTGCCGACTTCGCCGCCCACGCCGCGCGCCACGGCCTGGCCTATCTGGCCGAGGCGCATTTTTCCGATGCGGAACGCATCTGGCTCAATCCGAATTTCGCCGATGAAGTGGCGCAACTGGCGTCCGGGCGCGTGGCGCGTGAACAGTATGCCGATTTCGCCCGCATGCGCCGCTTCCGGCAAACCCTGCTGGTGCATGCGGACGTAGGCGTAAGCGCCGTCCCGCTGGTCGCGGCGGTGCGCGACATGGCGGTGGCGGCGCGCCTCACGGCCGGCGAGCCGGGCGCCTCCGGTGCGCGCAGTTTCAGCGACGGCAAAAACGGCAGCATTAGCATTGCCGACCCCGCGCGCGCCCACCTGATGGAGGTGCTGGCGCAAATGGCGCCCGCGCGCCTGCCGTTTGCCGATGCGGCGCGCTTTACCGGCGCCCGGGATGAAGAAGCGCTGGCCGATCTGGCGCGCTTTTTCCTGGTGTTGTACAGCGCCGGCATGGCGGAACTGGAACTGGACCGCACCCCCATCGCCTGCGTGGTGGCGGAACGGCCGGCCGTCACGGCTTACGCGCGCTGGCAGGTGGGGCAGGGCGCCGCGGTGGCGACGCTGCGCGGGCAGGTGCTGGAAATTGAAGACGCATTGAGCCGCGCGCTGATCGGCTTGCTGGATGGGCAGCGCGACGTGGCGGACATCGCGCACGCACTGGCCGCGCAGGTGCGCACGCAAAATTTGCCGCTGCCGCCGGCGCTGGAAAGTTCGCCCGACCATGCCGATCTGGAAGCGCTGCTGGCCGCGCGCCTGCCGGAGAAGCTGGCGGAACTGGCGCGCGTAGGTTTGCTGGTCGAAGCGGGCGCGTGACGGCGCGGCGCGCAGGCGCCGCGCCGCTCCTTCAGCCGCGGATTTCTCCGTTGCCGAACACCACCCACTTCTGACTCGTCAGCCCTTCCAGGCCGACCGGGCCGCGCGCGTGCACCTTGTCCGTGGAAATGCCGATTTCCGCGCCCAGGCCGTATTCAAAACCGTCGGCGAAGCGGGTCGAGGCATTCACCATGACCGAAGCCGAATCCACCGCCGCGATGAAGCGCATGGCATGGCTGTGGTTTTCCGTCACGATGGCGTCGGTGTGATGCGAGCCATAGGTTTCGATGTGGTCTATCGCCGCGGCCAGATCCGGCACGATGCGCACCGCCAGTATCGGCGCCAGATATTCGGTGTACCAGTCGGATTCTGTCGCTTCGTGCATTTGCGGCACCAGCGCGCGTGCCGCCGCGCAGCCGCGCAGTTCCACGCCTTTTTCCAGGTAAATGGCGGCCAGCCGGGGCAAGAGCGCTTCTGCCACGGCGGCGTGCAGCAACAGGCTTTCCATGGTGTTGCAGGTGCCGTAGCGCTGGGTTTTGGCATTCACGGCGATTGCCAGCGCCTTGTCCGGATGCGCAAATTCGTCCACGTAGACGTGGCAATTGCCGTCCAGGTGCTTGATGACCGGCACCCGCGCCTCGCGCGAAATGCGTTCGATGAGTCCCTTGCCGCCGCGCGGCACGATCACATCCACGTATTGCGGCATCGCCACCAGCACGCCGACCGCGGCACGGTCGGTGGTTTCCAGCACCTGTACCGCAGCGGCCGGCAATTGCGCGGCGCGCAAGCCCTCCGCCACGCAGGCCGCGATGGCCTGATTGGAACGCAGGGCTTCCGAGCCGCCGCGCAGAATGGCGGCATTGCCGCTCTTGAGGCATAGCGCCGCCGCATCGGCCGTGACATTGGGGCGCGCTTCGTAAATGATGCCCACCACGCCCAGCGGCACGCGCATTTTGCCCACCAGTATGCCGCTGGGGCGGCGCTTGAAATCACCCATTTCGCCGACCGGGTCGGGCAGCATGGCGACCTGTTCCAGGCCTTGCGCCATTTGTTCCACGCTGCGCGCGCCCAGCGTGAGGCGATCCAGCATGGCGTCGTCCAGACCGTTTGCGCGCGCCGCCGCGACGTCGGCGGCATTGGCGTCCAGAATGGTTTGCGCGCGGGCGCGTACCGCCTGCGCCATGGCGTTCAAGGCCTGGTTTTTGGCGCGGGTGCTGGCCGCCGCGAGCTGGCGCGCGGCAGCGCGCGCGCGCGCTCCCACCTGCAGCATGTATTGCTCGATATCCATTTGGTCCTGCGTGATGTTCACTTGAGGGATGTGCTGCTCAAAATTGCCGGCAGCGGCCGCTTATGGCGCCTGTTCGGCGTAGCGCATCATTACACACCAAAGCCCGCCCGCGGGCCAGAGTTCCTTGCCCCGCGCGGCCGCGGCGGCGGCCCGGCATCAGAGAAATTCGGCGCGGATATCGACGCTGGATTGGCGGCCCAGCGCCTTGAAATTTTGCGCCAGCCAGTCGCGCCCCTGGGCGCGCCCGGCTTCGCACAGGCTGCTCAGAAATTGCCAGTCGGTATTGAATTTGGACGCCACGCCCAGATCGGTCATGGCCGTATCGGAGCGCACGGAATGGATGAACATGCGCTTCAGTTCGCCGTTGTGCACCTTGCCCTGGTCGAGCAGGCTGCCCACGAAAGCGATGGCGCGCATTTCGCGCATGAGCGTGGAATTGAAAGACAACTCATTCACGCGGTCGAGAATTTCCGCCGCGCCGGTGGGGCAGCCGCGCCGCACGATGGGATTGATATGCACGATCACCACGTCGCGGCTCGTGCAGTCGTAAATGAGCGGGTAAATCGCCGGGTTGCCCATATAGCCGCCGTCCCAGAAATATTCGCCGTCGATTTGCACGGCCTGGAACAGCAAGGGCAGGCAGGCCGACGCCAGCACCGCATCCGGGCTTAGTTCGTGGTTGCCGAACAGGCGGATTTTTCCGCTTTCCACATTGGTGGCGCACAGGAACAGCTTGAACGGGCTGCGGCTTTGCAGCGCCTCGAAATCGACGTGGCGCAGCAACAGATCGCGCAGCGGGTTGATGTTGAGCGGGTTCCACTGGTAGGGCGAAAACATGCGCATCACCACGTCCATCCACAACTGCAGGGGCGGTGTGGACGAGCGGAACCAGTCCGACCAGGGCCAGGCGCGCGCGGCCGAAAAGCTGCTGCCGGCCACCGATACGTCGCGCCAGAACGCATCCAGCGCGGCGCGCGCGCCGGCCGCGCCGCCATTGAGCCAGCCCTGTGCCAGCACCACGGCGTTCATGGCGCCGGCGCTGGTTGCGCTGATGCCTTCGATGGCGATGCGGCCGTCCGACAACAAGGCGTCCAGCACGCCCCAGCCGTAGGCGCCGTGCGCGCCGCCGCCCTGCAGGGCAAGATTGATGGTTTTGGTGCGCGTCATGGGACGCCGCTTACTGCGCCTTGGATGCCAATAGCGCCAGGAAATCGGCCGGCGCCATGGGCACGCCGAGGAAATAACCCTGCGCTTCGTCGCAGCCCTGGCCGCGCAGGAAAGCCAGTTGGCCGGCGGTTTCCACGCCTTCGGCGACGGTGCGCAGGCCCAGGCTGTGCGACATGGCGATGATGGCGGCGACAATGGCCGCGTCATTGCGGTCGGTGGTCACGTCCTGCACGAAGGAGCGGTCGATTTTCAGCTTGTGGAAGGGGAAGCGGCGCAGGTAGCTGAGGCTGGAATAGCCGGTGCCGAAATCGTCGATGGCGAGCTGGATGCCGGTCTGCGCGATGTCGCGCAAGGTGGCAGCGGCCTCGTCGGCATTTTCGATGATGACGCTTTCGGTCAGTTCCAGCGTGAGCAGCCGTGCATCCACCCCGGGCGCCGACAGAATTTGCGCCAGCACCGACTTCAGGTTGCCGCGCAATAGTTGCGGTGCCGATACATTGACGGCGACGCGCAGGCCCATGTAGCCGAGGTCGCGCCAATGCCGCGCCTGGCGGCAGGCTTCGGCCAGCACCCAGGCGCCTATGGGCTGGATGAGGCCGGTGCTTTCCGCGATGGGGATGAAGCGGGCCGGCGACACGGCGCCCAAATCCTTGTGATTCCAGCGCAGCAGCGCTTCCGCGCCGACGATGCAGCCGGTGGAAAAATCCACCAGGGGCTGATACACCAGCTTGAGTTCCTCGCGCTCGACCGCGGTACGCAAATGGCGTTCGAGCTCCATGCGCTGCTGCACCACGGTATTCATTTCGCGCGCATAGAAGCGGAAATCGTTGCGGCCGCAGTCCTTGGCGCTGTACATGGCGGTATCGGCGTGGCGCAGCAAAGTTTCGGCATCGTGACCGTCGTGCGGATAGATGCTGATGCCCATGCTGGTGCCCAGGTATAGTTCCTGCCCGGCGGTGTTGAACGGCGTCACGAAAATCGAAATGATTTTCTGCGCCACGCGGTCGGCTTCGGCCACGTCCTCCAGGTTTTCCAGCAGCACGATGAATTCGTCGCCGCCCTGGCGCGCGACGGTGTCGTCTTCGCGCAGGCACGATTGCAGGCGGGCGGCCACGTCACGCAGCATCTGGTCGCCGGTCAGATGGCCCAATGTATCGTTGACGTTCTTGAAGCGGTCGAGATCCAGAAAGATGACGGCGAGGCAGCCGCCGTGGCGGCGTGCCGCGGCAATGGCGTGGTTGAGCCTGTCCATCAGCAGCACGCGATTGGGCAGGCCGGTGAGCGCATCGTGGTGGGCCAGGAACTGGACGCGCGCTTCGGTGAGCTTGCGGTCGGTTACGTCGTTGAGCGACCCGGCCATGCGCTGCGCCACGCCGCATTCGTCCCACACCGCCAGGCCGCGCAGGAAAATCCAGCGCCAACTGCCGTCGCAATGGCGGATGCGAAATTCCACTTCGAGGTGGTCGGTTTCGCGTTTCAGGTGGGCGGCCACGGCAGCGCTATAGTCTTTGCGGTCGTCCGGGTGCACCAGTCCCAGCCAGTAATCGGCGTCGGGAATCGAAAATTCCGTCGGGTAGCCCAAAATGGCGATCAGGCGCGGCGAAACATACAGCGCCTGGGTAATCGGGTTCCAGTCCCAGATGCCGTCGGCGGCGCCTTCGGCCACCAGCATGTAGCGCGATTCGCTGGCCGATAGCGCCAGCGCCGCCTTTTTGTGGCGCGTGATGTCGGTTGCCATCACGTAAAAGCTGCGCACATCGCCGGCAGGCCCGAAATCCGGCACCAAACTTACTTCGAGATAGGTGCGGCGCTCGGGCTGCGGCTGTACGCGCTCATAGGTGACGGTTTCGCCCTGCAGCACGCGCTGTATGTAGTCATTTATGCCCGGAAAGATCGCCGGCCCCAGAATTTCGGACACCGGCTTGCCAAGAATATCCAGCACCCGCGCCCCGAACAGTTCGGCATAGGGATCGTTGGCGAACTGACAAATGCACTGCGCGTCGTACTGGGCGATATAGGCCGGCACGTTGCGCGTAATCATGAGCAATTGTTCTTCGCGCGAGCGCAAGGCCGATTCGGCCGCCTTGTCGTGCGTGAGGTCGCGCGTGAAACTCAGGTGGGCATATACCCCGCCGGCGTCGTCGCGCACCGGCACGGAACGCGTGAGCACTGGCCGCCGCGCCCCGCCGCGGCTTACCACCAGGTGTTCCAGCGTGCCCGGATTGCCCTGCAATACCTGGCGATGCAGATCGATGAAATCGGGCCGCACATGTTCGGCGATGAATTCGAACAGGTTGGGGATTTCCTCGCCCGGCTCCAGCTCGAGCATGTCGAGCCCGGCGCGGTTCAGGTGCAGCACGGCGCCGTCCGCGCCGATCAGCATGACGCAATCCGGCGTGCCGTCTATCATGGCGCGCAGGCGCGTTTCGCTTTCGCGCAGCGCCGCTTCGGTGCGCCGCGCCGGCGTGATGTCGCGCGTAATCCACAGCCGCGCGCCGGGCAGCCCGGAGCCGAATTGCACCGGCGCGGTAATGCGCTGCAAGGTGCGGCCGTCTTTCAGGCGCACTTCATCGCGAATCACGATGTGCGGGTTTTCGTGACAGCGGCGCACGCGGGCGGCGAAATTTTCACCGTCTTCCACTTTCGATTCGACTTCCCCCAGCGCACGTTCGCTGGAGCGGATTTGGCCGGAATCGTCGGAAATTCCCCATGACTGCAGAAATTCGGGGTTTTTCGCCAGCCAGTCGCCGTTCGGTGCCACCAGCAGGATGCCGTCGCCGGCCGCCTTGCCCATACTTTCGATCAGGCCGGATTCGATATCCGTGGCGGTGAGGGCGCGCCGCCGCAAAGCCAGCTTGTCCGCGGTGGCGCCGGCCAACAGCGACAGCATTTCGCGCTGTGGCGCCGGCCAACTGCGCGGCGCAACATCGGCCAGGAACAGACAACCCAGTACGCCTATTTCCGGGTCGGTAAGCGGCAGCGCCGCAAACGCACGCATGCTGCCGCCGATATGCAGCATCGGATCCGCAAGAAAGCGTGTGTCCGCCGCAACGTCCTCGACGAACAAGGCGGCGCGGCTTTGCTGCAAGAGGGGAGGGATTGCCCCGGTCGGAATCGCCACGCCTTCGGGCAGGCCGCGTCCGGCCTTGAGCCAGACTTGATCCGAATCGAAAGCTGCAATGGAGACTAATGGGGCCTGGCAAAGCTCGGCAGCAGCCGCCACGATGCGATCGAAATCTGCCGCGGACGGCGTGTCGAGCAAGGCTTGGCGCGCCAGCCGCAGCAGCCTTTCCCTTTCGTTGCGTGCGAAAGGCTGGTCCATTTTTTTGACGGCCGTAACGGCCGATCTCCCCCGTCTTGTAAGCTTGGCAGTGTAACAGCAGCTTGCATTTCATGCATCCAAGCGTGAAAAATGCACGCTTCGGGGCGAAGGAAAGCGAACCTTCCCTGTGCCGTGCGTTGTTTGCGCGGGCGCGGGCGCGCGCCCTGGCCATCAGGCTGCAATGTACGGAAACGGCGTCGATATCACCGGAAACGCAAGAACGGCACCGAAAGCGCTGCAGTAAGCAAAGGCCGCGACGCGCGGCGCAGAGGGCCGAGCCAAGGGCCAACACCGGCGCGCTCATGCCGCCCGCAGCCGTAGGGCGGATAAGCCGAAGGCGCAATCCGCCGTATGGGGGCGGCCGAAGCTGTGGGCACGTTCATTGTTCGCATGTCGAGTCGATCGGGCGCGCTTCGCTTTTGGCATTCGGCGGACGGCGCCTGGCGTTTGCCTCGCGGCCGCGGGTGCTGCGCTGCGCGGTGGGACCGGGTATGTAGCCCGTTCCGACCGTTTCCGAATGCGATGAGCCAAGGGGCGATCCTGGCGCGGGACGGGGTATGTAGCCCGTACTGACGGTTTTGGACGGCGATGCACCAAGGGCCGCGCTTTGCGTTCGAGCGCCCAAAACGTTTCGGACGGGGCAACATGCCCCGTCCGGCGCAGGGAAAATTCCGGCTCCACCAGCGGGACGGGGTATTTACCCCTCCCGAACGTTTCGGAAGGCGATAAATCAAGAGGCGCACGCTGGCGAGCAATGCCGCAAACGTTTCGGACGGGGCAACATGCCCCGTCCGGCGCAGAAATTCCGGCTCCACCAGCGGGACGGGGTATTTACCCCGTCCCGAACGTTTCGGAAGGCGATAAATCAAGAGGCGCAGTTTGGCGAGCAATGCCGCAAACGATACGGACATGGCAACATGCCCCGTCCGGCGATGGGGAATGTACCGGCTACGGCTGCGGCGCGGTAAAACGGCTGCCGCGGCCCAGTGATCGGCCGGCCAAAACGAGAAGGAATGCTCCATGTTCAACCCTGGCCTCCAAGCGTTCATTGCCCACCAGCGGGACGGGGTATTTACCCCGTCCCGAACGTTTCGGCAGGCGCTAAACGAAGAGGCGCACATTGGCGAACAATGCCTGACGCCGGCCCTGGCGGACCGTACTGCCACCGGCGTGGCGCCCGTCGCGCACCTCGGCTTTTCGGCCTGCTAAGCGCCGATGGAATTCCCGGACTACCGCTGGCAGCGCCTCGCGCTCTCGCTGCAATGCACGTTTGTACACCGCGCGCGCAAGGCTCACCCCGTGTCCGTGCTGGAAGCCATCGTGAAAGGCATCGGTGAAGCCGCCGGCATGGCCGCACCGGCACAGCGCAGCGTGTTTCGCTGGCCTTTCCAGCGCGCGACGCGCATGCAGCTTGCGCAGGGCCAGACGCTGGACCTGGAAATCCTGCTGTTCGGCACGGACGTCGCGGGCGCCCTGTGCTGGCGCGAGCAGGCATTGCGCTATTTCGACCCCGGCGCGCCGGGGCGCAATTTCCGCGTCGTGGCGGCGGGGCTGCCGCGCGAGGCAAGTTTCGTGGACCTGCTGGCAGGGCAGGGCACGCAGCCCGAAAGTGACGAAATCGCGCTGGATTTTCTCACGCCGCTGGGCTTTACCCGTACGCCCGGATATGACCGCGCCTGGCTGGACGGCCCCGGCCTGGGGCGCGCCATGCAACACCGCCTGCGCCGCCTGTTCGGCGCGGAACCGTCCTTGCCGCCCTGGCCCGAGGTGCTGCCCGGCTACTGGAAATATTGCGAAATCGAACATGCCGCGCGCTCCCAGCCCGGGCAGAAATATCTGAATGGCTGCGTCGGCCCGCTGCTGTTGCGCGGCGCAAACCTTGCCGACTGGTGGCCCTGGCTGCGGCTGTTCGAGCAGGTAGGCATGGGCGCTCAAATCAGCTTCGGCCAGGGCCTGTTCCGCCTGCATGGCGCCTCCACGCCGGTGCTGGACCCCCGCCTGTTCGATAGCAATCGCATCGCCCGCGTGATCGAACGTATGGCCGAACGCCATCCCGAATTGCCGGGCCAATTGTCCGCCGCCGGCTGGCCCGGCGATGCGAACGCCTGTGCCCTGGCAATATCCCGCTGCCTGCGCGAAGGCTGGCCGCCGCGGCCCGCGCGCGCCGCCGAGCGGCCGGACGGCAGTACGCGGCAACCCGAAAGCGCGGCCGGCGCCGACCTGGTACTGCACACCCACCTCGCCCAATTGCTGGGCGAAGCGCTGGATCGGCTGGTTTCCACGGGCTCCATAGGTCATCGCAAAGACCGGATGCGCGCCGATGCGGCCGATCCGGTACAGGCTGCGCTGGCCCAGGGCTACACGCGCGTGCTCGAATTCGAACTGGCGGACATTTACCCGGCGCTGGATTGGGCCCGCCTCGAACCCCGGCTCGATGCGCTATTGCCCCGCCGCGACCAGCACCTGCGCCGAACCCTGTCGGCCTGCCTGCAGAGCGCCAGCAGCGGCGGCGCGGGTGAGCCGCCTGCACCCGCGCGCGGCCTGCCGCCCGGCAGCCCCTTGTTGCCGCTATTGGGCCAGCTGTGCCTGGACGATTTCGACCGCCGCCTGGCCGCGGTGGCGCCGGGCGCACGCATCGTGCGCCATGCCGGCCACTTCACCCTGCTCGCCGACAAGGGTGGCTCCGCGCAGGCGCTGCGGGAACAGGCCGGCAAGGCGGCCGCCGCCGCGGGCCTCGCGCTCGAACCCGGCCAAAAGGCGCGACGGGCGCCGGTGGACGGCAGCGAATATCCCGGTCCGCCGCCAGTGCCGTCATACCAAGCCCACACCGAGCCTTAGCGGCACTGCGTCCAGCCCATGCACCCGCCAGCCTTGCCCGCATCGAATCCGCCACACGGCTGAATTCCGCCCGCCCTGGGGGCGCGGGCGTCCCGCCCGCGATGGCAACCGCCGGGCCTTAATACGCGGGCGATACCGCGCGCCCGCCGCCGGAGGGCGGATAAGCCGAAGGCGCCATGCGCCGGATGGGGCATGTTGCCGCGTCCGCATCGTTAGACGCGTTTCTCTCCACAGCGCCCGGGTTTATTGCATTCCGAAACGGCCGCAATGGCGCGCATAGCCGATGCCACTACGCAGCGCAGCACCCACGGCCGCCCGGCAGAAGCCAAGCGCTGTCGGCCCGATGCCAGAAGCGAAGCTCGCCCGATCGACTCGACGTGCGAATAATGAACCTGCCCGCGGGTTCCACCAGCCCCATACGGCGGATTGCGCTTTCGGCTTATCCGCCCTACGGCTGCGGGCGCGAGGTGTCGCCCGCGTATTAATGCCCGTCGGTTGCCATCGCGGGCGGGACGCCCGCGCCCCCAGGGCGGGCGGACTTCAAGCGTGTGGCGGATTCGATGCGGTGAAGCCTGTAGGGCGGAAAAGCGCAGCGCATTCCGCCGTATGGGGCGATGCGCCCGACACAGCCTCGTTGGGCGCAGCCCCGCAGGAAACGCCAACCCCGCACCCGGCCCCCGACGCCGCAGGCGACCGCAAAACCGCCGCCCTTCGCCGGATGGGGCATGTTGCCGCGTCCGCATCGTTAGACGCGTTTCTATCCACAGCGCCCGGGTTTATTGCATTCCGAAACGGCCGCAATGGCGCGCATAGCCGATGCCACTACGCAGCGCAGCACCCACGGCCGCCCGGCAG
>JAEUNM010000072.1 GCA_016791105.1 Rhodocyclaceae bacterium
CCGGGCGTTATTTCGCGGGCGAGACGCCCGCGCCCCCAACGGGTTGCGCGCTTCGACGCGCGGCTTGCGAGCAGAGGCCATAAGGCCGCCCCGCGATTGAATTTGGCCCGACCTGGGGGCGCGGGCGTCCCGCCCGCGGTCGCCACGGCCGGGCATTATTTCGCGGGCGAGACGCCCGCACCCCCAGCGGGTTGCGCGCTTCGACGCGCGGCTTGCGAGCAGAGGCCATAAGACCGCCCCCCGTTTGAATTTGGCCCGACCTGGGGGCGCGGGCGTCCCGCCCGCGGTCGCCGCCGCCGGGCGTGAGTGCGCGGTCGCCCCGCCCACACCCACAAGAAACCAGCCGCGCAGCACGGCAAGGCGGCTCAGCACGGGATCCGCCGCAATCGCCACGCATCGCTCGATCTGGCGGCATGGATGATGGCCCGCATGGAGCGCCGGTGGCGCGCCTATACTGAGAGCGAGGCCGTGCGGAACGGCCCGTTCATTCGAAGGAAATCACCATGCACTCGAGTACCGTAAGGCCGGCTGCCGTTGCCGGCCTGTTCTATCCGTCCGCGATTGACGAATTGAGGCGCTCGGTGGATGGCATGCTGGCAAAAGCCAGCCGCGATACGCACGGCCTGCCACCGCCCAAGGCGATGGTGGCGCCGCACGCCGGCTACATTTATTCCGGGCCCATCGCGGCGCACTGCTACAGCTTGCTGCTGGCTGCGGCAGGGCGTATCGAGCGCGTCGTATTGTTCGGCCCTACTCATCGCGTCGCGGTCAATGGCATTGCGCTGCCGGACGCGGACTGTTTCGACACGCCGCTGGGGCGCGTCAATGTCGATATGGAAGCCTGCGCCCAGCTCAAAAGCATGCCGCAGGTGCTGGTGTATGACCCGGCCCACACCTGGGAACATTCGCTGGAAGTGCACCTGCCTTTCCTGCAGCGTACCCTGGGCAGTTTCAACCTGGTGCCGCTGGCGGTGGGCCACGTCGATCCCGACCACGTCGCCGCCGTCATGGAGGCCTTGTGGGGCGGCAAGGAAACGCTGGTGGTGGTCAGTTCCGACCTGTCGCATTTCCATCCCTATCACGAGGCGCAGGTCATGGACAGCGCCTCGGTGGCCGCACTGGTGAGTCTGGGCGGGCCGCTCAATCACGAACAGGCCTGCGGCGCCACCGCCATCAATGCGCTGCTGAAGGTGGCGCGACATCGCAGCATGCGGCCGCGCCTGCTCGATCTGCGCAATTCCGGCGATACCGCGGGCGACCGCGCCCGGGTGGTCGGCTATTGCAGCGTGGGCTTCTGGGAGGATTGATGCCCGATGCGGCGCTAGGCCGCGCACTGCTCGCGCAGGCGCGTGCAGCCATCGCCGGGCGGCTGGGCGTGGATATTGCCGCGCCGCCCGAACACCCGCGCCTGTCCGCTCCCGGCGCAACGTTTGTGACGCTCACGCAGCAGGGTGATCTGCGCGGTTGCATAGGCAGCCTGGAGGCTTACCGCAGCTTGCGCGAGGACGTGCGCGAAAACGCCTGTGCCGCGGCTTTCCACGACCGCCGTTTCGATCCGCTCACGCGCGCTGAATTTGCCGATACCGAGGTCGAAGTTTCGCTGCTGGGGCCGGCGGAAACCATGCAGGTGGCCGGCGAGTCAGACTTGTTGCAGCAGTTGCGCGCCGGCCAGGATGGGCTGATCCTCAGTTTCGAGGGGCGGCGCGCGACCTTTCTGCCGCAGGTTTGGGAAAGTTTGCCAGTGCCAGGCGATTTCGTGCGCCATCTCAAGCGCAAAGCCGGCCTGGCAGAAAATTTCTGGTCCGACGCAATGCATTTCGCGCGTTACGGCGTGTCCAAGTGGAAACAGTTTTAGGTTGCGGATCCGCATGGGAAACCGCTGCTGGGCGTGACAGAATCAGACCCATGGCGGGGGCCGGTTTAGTTCCGGGTTGCCAAACCGGGGCACAGGGCGGAATGCCGCATTTCTGGCTTTGTCGCACGCGTAAAGGAGGTGCTGCATGAACGTACGCGAGAGCGATTATCTGGGCCGCTGGTGGCACGCGCTCGATGATGGCCGCATACAGTGCGATCTGTGTCCGCGCGAATGCCGCCTGCGCGAGGGCCAGCGTGGCGCCTGTTTCGTGCGCGTCAATCAGCAAGGCAGCATGCGGCTAGCCACTTACGGGCGCAGTTCCGGCTTTTGTGTCGATCCGGTCGAAAAGAAGCCGCTCAATCACTTTTATCCCGGTACTTCCATCCTGTCCTTCGGCACGGCGGGCTGCAATCTGGCCTGCAAGTTCTGCCAGAACTGGGATATTTCGAAAAGCCGCGATTCTGACCGTCTCATGGATGCTGCCAGTCCGGAGCAAATCCGCGACGCGGCCATCCGCATGGGCTGCAAGTCGGTGGCGTTTACGTATAACGACCCGGTGATATTCGCCGAATACGCCATGGACGTGGCGGATAGCTGCCGCGCGGCCGGCATACAGGCGGTTGCGGTAACGGCCGGGTATATGCTGGATGCGGCGCGGCGCGATTTTTACGCGCACATGGATGCCGCCAATGTCGATCTGAAAGGGTTTACGGACGATTTTTACGTGCGCCTGTGCGGCGGCAAACTATCTCCGGTGCTCGACACCCTGTGTTATCTGAAGCACGAAACCAATGTGTGGTTTGAAATCACCACGCTGCTCATACCCGGCCGCAACGACGGCGATGGCGAATTACGCGAACTGTCGCGGTGGGTGATGCGCGAACTGGGGCCGGACGTGCCGCTGCACTTTACGGCTTTCCATCCCGACTGGAAACTGACCGAGCTGCCGCCCACGCCGCCTGCCACCCTGGCACGGGCGCGTAACATCGCACTGGCGGAAGGTTTGCGTTATGTCTATACCGGCAACGTGCACGACAAGAAAGGCTCCAGCACCTGGTGTCCAGGTTGTGGCAAGCTGCTGGTCGAGCGCGACTGGTACGAGATAGGCGCTTACGCGCTGGACGCCGCCGGACACTGCCAACGTTGTGGTCATACCCTTCCCGGGCGCTACGGGCGTTTCGACGGCGGATTCGGCGCCCGCCGCATACCGGTGCGTCTGGCACCCGTCATCTTCCGTTAGCATTAACGGCTGCACGCGCCGTCCTGTGCGCACTTGCGCGCAGGGCGCGAGCGACAACCTATTGAAAGGGTGTGCTTTGATCGATCTGCATTTCTGGCCCACCCCAAACGGCTACAAAATATTGCTGTTTTTGGAAGAAACCGGGCTGGAGCACAGGCTGGTGCCGGTCGATATCGGCCGTGGCGAACAATTCCGGCCTGAATTCCTGAATATTTCCCCCAATGGCCGCATGCCGGCCATCGTCGATCATGCCCCGGCCGACGGCGGTGCGCCGCTGGCAGTGTTCGAATCCGGCGCCATCCTGGTCTATCTGGCCGAAAAAACCGGCCGCTTCCTGCCCGCCGACCTGCGCGGCCGCAGCCAGACTTTGCAATGGCTGTTCTGGCAGGTGGGCGGACTGGGGCCCATGGCCGGGCAAAACCACCATTTCGTCCAGTACGCGCAGCAAGCCATTCCGTACGCGATCGACCGTTACGTCAATGAAACCGGGCGCCTGTACGGCGTGCTGGATGGGCACCTGGAAGAATCCGCCTATGCCGGCGGGGCCGAATACGGCATTGCCGACATGGCCATCTATCCGTGGATCGTGCCGCACAAGCGGCAGCGCATGGAATTGCAGGCATTTCCGGCTCTGTCGCGCTGGTTTGAAGCCATACGTGAACGTCCGGCCACCCAGCGCGCCTATGAGCGCGGGCGGGCGATCAGCAACCGACCGGTGGTGGACGAACAATCCCGCCAAATTCTGTTCGGCCAGAACGCCGACAGCGCACGGCGCCAACACGCTGCCTGCCGGGGCAAGTGCTGATGCAAAAACCTCTGCTGGTGCTCGATCTGGACGAAACGCTCATGCATGCGTCCATGTACGGTCTGCCGCGCACGCTGGATTTCCGCATCGGCCCCTATGGCGCCTTGAAGCGCCCCTATGTGGCCGAATTCATCGAATTCTGTCTGGAATATTTCGAGGTGGCGGTGTGGACCTCGTCCTCCGAAACCTACGCCCAGATCGCCGTGAAGGAACTGTTTCCATCGCCGGACCGCTTGGCGTTCCTTTGGTCGCGCGAGCATTGCGGCATGGAAATGCGTAATGGTGGCCTGGAAGTGGCCTGGATCAAAAATTTGCAGCGCGTGGAAGAACAGGGCTATGCCCTGGCGCGCATGATCGCAATAGACGATAGCCCGGAAAAATACTGCTACCAGCCGGAAAACCTGTTGCCCTGCGCGCCGTTCTACGGCGATCCGGCCGACCACGAATTGCTCGATCTGGCCGATTATCTGGACGCCGCGCGCAGGGAGGGCGACCTGCGCCGGCTCGAACTCGCGCACTGGAAACAGGTGCTTGCCGCAACCGCCGGGAAAGCGCGCGATTAGCCGCTGCCGTCGCCTGCGGCTTCAGGTAACGTAGCCCTGCAGACGGCTTTCTATGATGCGCGGGTTGTCGCCATTGGCGATGCCGGTCAGGCCATCGACCAGCATTTCGCGTTCCGACACCAGCGCCTGTACATGCGCCAGCAGCTTTTTCGAAATCGGTAGAAAAATCAGGTTGGCGCAGCCCACGCCATAAATGGTCGCGACGAAGGCGGTGGCGATGCCGGCGCCGAGCTTGCCGGGGTCGGACAGGTTTTCCATGACGTGGATGAGTCCCATCACGGCGCCCAATATGCCTATCGTGGGGGCGTAGCCACCGGCGGCTTCCCAGATTTTTGCGGATTGTTTGAGCTGTATTTCGTAGCTGCCGATTTCGACGTGCATCACTTCGCGCAGGCGTTCCGGATCCGCACCATCGACCAGCAGATGCAGGCCCTTGGAAATGAACGGGTCGCTTACCTCTGCGGTTTGCGATTCCAGCGCCAGCAAGCCTTCCTTGCGCGCCAGCCACGACCAGGCCACGATTTGTTCGATCAGCGCGCGCGGATTGGAGGGCGGTTTGGCGAAGGCCCAGATCACCATTTTTGCGCCGCCCACGAATACCGGCAGCGGGCTTTGCAACATGGTGGCGCCCATGGTGCCGCCCACCACGATCAGAAATGCGGTGGGCTGGAAGAGCGAACCAAGGTGGCCGCCTTCGAACAATTGCCCGAATATGATCGCGCCCAGCCCGAGCAGCAGGCCGGCGATGCTGACTTTGTCGATGGATCCCATGAGCCGTTTTCGGCAGCGGCGCCGGAAACTTCAGCGGCACGGGCCGCGCCCCGCGGCGTGGCCCGTATGTGTGGGCGCTGCGCCGGGCCGGCTAGCGCGATGAAACGCGGGCGCGCAGGCGCGCGATGGCCTGGCTGTGCAACTGGCACACGCGCGATTCGGTCACGCCCAGCACTTCGCCGATTTCGCGCAGATTGAGGTCCTGCTCGTAATACAGGCCCATCACAAGTTTTTCGCGCTCCGGCAGTTCTTCGATGGCCCGCACCAGCAATTGGCGCATGTTGGCGTCCATCAGATGTTCGAGCGGATCGCGTTCCGGGCTGGCGACGTGGCGGTCGAGATAATGTTCGTCTTCGTCGTCGCCGAAATCCTCGAAATAGACGAGCTGGTGACCGCGCGCGTCCTGCAGCATTTTCTGGTATTCGCCCAGTTCCATACCGAGTGCGGCCGCCAGTTCGGCTTCGGACGGCGGCCGGCCATGGGCTTGTTCCAGCGTGTGGATGGCGGTTTCTATGCGCCGCATGTCGCGCCGCAAGCTGCGCGGTAGCCAGTCGTTTTCGCGCAGGCCGTCCAGCATGGCGCCGCGTATGCGCTGTACCGCATAGGTTTCGAATTGCGCGCCCAGGCCTTCCTCGAACCGGTTGATGGCATCCAGCAGGCCCAGCATACCGTTCTGTACGATGTCCTCGACCTGCACGCTGGCCGGCAGTTTGGCCATCAGGTGGTAGGCGATGCGTTTCACCAGCGGCGCGTATTGCTTCACCAGCGCATCCTTGTCGGCCGGCGCGCTGCCGGCGCCGTACAGGCGCAGGCCGTTTTTGCCGGCGGCGGGTGCGCGGGCCGGTGCGGGCGCTGCTTCGGGCAGTTCCGGCAGGTCTGACACCAGGGCCTCTTCCAGTTCGTCCACGGCGGCGTGCATCGGTGTTTCCGCTTCGACACATGCTGCCGGCGCGGCAGCTTTTCCCGCCTTGGCCGGCCTGGCCGTACGGGGGGCAGCGATTTTGCTGGCGGTTTTCATTGCAAGTTCTCCGGCAATCGCGACGGCAGCTTGCGGCAGGTCGCCAGTTCAGGCGGCGTGCCCTGCGGCTCATGATGTTCATCCAGCCATTTGTCGGCCGTGATGCAGGCAAGCTTGAGGGTGTCCTCGGAATTTCCGCTGCGGCTGAATTTGCTCTCCTGCGCGAGCCAGCCCAGCCAGCCGGCGCCGATGCGCAATTGCTGTGCGCACAGGGCGGCCAGATTGGCGTGGGCGGCCTGGGCACGAGCCTGGGTACAGCCGCCGTACAACAGTTCCAGTTGCGCCGGCGCCGGCGCGGGCTGCCCGGCATGGCGTTTGATGAGGGCGTAAGCGCCGGTCAGCGCGGCCTGGGTATCGTTGCAGGCCACGACCAGGCGTTCGGCGCGGCGCGCCGCGGCAGACAAGCGCAAGTCATTGGGCGCGGCATCGATCAGCAGGATTTCGTGGTCGCGCTCGATGCGCGCAAAAGCCTGTTCCAGTTCTGCCATTTGCAGGCGCGACAGCGCGGCGTTCTGCGCCGCCAGCCGTGCCGCCGGGAATACGCTGATGCCTTGGGCGCTGGCGAGGCGCAGGCGGGCGAGGGTGGTGTCGTGGTTCACCACCTGCAGCAAATCCAGGCGCGAACTGAGGCCCAGGCGCGCGGTGGCGCTGCCGGCACCCTGAAATTCGTCAATCAGCGCCACGCGATAACCCTGCTCGGCCAGCACCACGGCCAGCGCGGTGGCCAGGCGGGTGGCGCCGCAGCCCGGTGCGAGCGATGCGAGCGCCATGCGCTGTACCGGAATGCGGCGCAACAGGGCGCGTAGCCCGGCCGCCTGGTCGTGGCGGAAATCAACCACGGCGGCCTCCATTGGTGCGCGCCGTACCGGCGGATGCCATCAGCAGCCCGGCGCCGGCCGCGTCCAGCCGGTGCGGCGACGCTTCGCCGGTGAGTTTGAGGGCGCGGTGCAGCAGATAGGGCCGGCTCGGCAGGTGCAAATCTTCCGGCACGCGCTGGCCGTTGGCGACATAGAACAGTTCGAGCTGATGCCGGATGAGCACATCCAGCACCGGCGCCAGACTGGCCGCTTCGTCCAGCTTGGTGACGATGGCGCCAGCCAAATCCGGCCCCATGTAGGCGCGCACCACTTCATCCAGGGTGTCGCCGCGCGAGGTGGCGTTGAGCAGCAGCAGGCGGCGCACGTCGCCACTGCCTATCAGCATGGCGGCCTGTTCCGCCACCATGCGGTCGCGCTGGCTCATGCCCACGGTGTCGATGAGCACCATGTGGCGGTCCGAACAATCGGCCAGGGTGCGGCGCAAATCCTGGCCGTCGCGCACCACGTGCACGGGCACGCCCAGGATGCGGCCGTAAATGCGCAATTGTTCGTGCGCGCCGATACGGTAGCCGTCGGTGGTGAGCAGGGCCACCCGGTCGGCGCCGTGGCGTACCACGCAGCGCGCGGCAAGTTTGGCGGTGGTGGTGGTTTTGCCGACGCCGGTGGGGCCGACCAGGGCGTACACGCCGCCGCGATCGATGATGTCTTCGTCCGAGCCCAGGGTTTGCAGGCCGCGGTTGAGTTGCGCGCGCACCTCGTTGCGCGCCGCGGCGGCATTATCGCTGCCGGCCAGAGCGTCGATCACGTTGCGCGTCAGATCGGCGCTGAAGCCGGCTTCGAGCATTTCGCCGGACAGCAGGGTTTTTACCGGCGAAGTTCGCGCCAGTTCGCCCCAGGCGAACCCGGATAGCTGGCGCTCGATCAGGTCGCGGATGGACTGCAGTTCTTCCATCATGCGCGTGCCGGCGGCGGGCTCGGTTTCTTCCACGCGCGATGTGGCGCGGGCGGGCGCTGCGGCGGGCGCGCGCGCCGGGGCAGGTTCGAGCGCGTCGGGGGCAGGCTTTGCGGCCAGGTTTGCGCCTGAATTTTCGTCAGCAGCCGGTTTTTTCGCGCTACGTGCCGGCTGCCGTTCGGCGGCAGGCGTGGCTTTTTCGGGCGTGCGGCCGGCCGGCGCGGGCGCATCCACGCGCGGCGGGCGGAAGGGCTTCCAGTTTTGCGCCGGTGCCGCTGCAGGTGCGCTGCGGCGCTCCAGGCTTTGCGACAGGGTGACGTGGAAATCCGGTTCTTCGTCCTCATCCGGCAACGCGGCGCCGGTGCTGATCGCAGCCTGCGGCGGGGCGGGCGGCGGTGCCGCGGGGCGTGGCGGCGGCGGGGCGATGAGGGCGTCGGGCGGCGCGGCCAGAATTTCCACCCCGCCATCCACGCTGCGGTTGGCCAGCACGATGGCGTCGGCACCCAGTTCGTCCTTCACGCGGCGCAGGGCTTCGCGTGCGGTGGACCCGAAAAAGCGTCTGGCCATCATGATTTACCTCCGATGAATGCGGAAAACTTGATTACACGCGTATCCGGAACTTCGGCATTCGACAACACGTTCAGCGTGGGTACCGAGCGGCGCAGGAAGCGCGACAGCACCCAGCGCAGGCTGGCCTGTACCAGCAGCACCGGCGGCAGGCCCATGTCTTCCTGTGTGCGCACGGCCTGGGCGGTTTCCTGCAGCAGGCGGTCGGCCAGGCCCGGTTCCAGCGCGCTGCCGTCGCCGCCGCCGGCAAGCGCCTGGGCAAGCATGCGTTCGAGCACGGTGTCCAGCACCATTACGCTTATTTCGCCATTGCCCGGGAATAGTTGCTGCACGATGGCGCGCGCCAGGGTGATGCGCACCTGGGCGGTCAGTTCCTGCGCGTCCTGCGTGCGCGCGGCGTGTTCGGCCAGGGTTTCGAGAATGCTGCGCGTATCGCGGATGGGCACGCCTTCGTCGAGCAGGTTTTGCAGCACGCGCTGCAAGGTCGCGAGCGGCAGCAGTTTGGGCACCAAATCTTCCACCAGCTTGGCCTGGTCCTTGGCTACATGATCCAGCAGCGCCTGGGTTTCCTGGCGGCCGAGCAGGGCGCTGGCGTTGGACAGCAGCAGATGGTTGAGGTGGGTGGCGACCACGGTGGCGCAATCGACCACGGTATAGCCCAAGGCGTGCGCCTGTTCGCGCAGGGCGGCGTCGATCCACACCGCGGGCAGGCCAAATGCCGGGTCGGTGGTCGGGCGGCCGGGCAGGGTGCCGGATACGCGCCCCGGGTTGATGGCCATGAGGTTGCCCGGGTGGGCTTCGCCGGCGCCTATTTCCACGCCCTTGAGCAAAATGCGGTAGGCGCTGGGTTTCAGTTCCAGGTTGTCGCGGATATGCACCGGCGTGACCAGGAAGCCGATGTCCTGCGCAAATTTCTTGCGCAGCCCGCGTATGCGTTTGAGCAGTTCGCCATCCTGTCCTTTGTCCACGAGCGGGATGAGGCGGTAGCCTACTTCCAGGCCCAGCACGTCGACGGGCGTCACGTCGGACCAGCTGGCGTCGACCGGCTCGGCTACCGCCGCGGCCTGCGCGGCACTGGCGGCTGCAGCCGCCGCGGCCGGTTTGATTTCTTTTTCGCGGCGGCTTTTGATCATCAGGTAAGCACCGCCGCCCATGGCCGCGGCGAGCAGCAGGAATACCAGGTTGGGCATGCCGGGAATGAGGCCCAGCGTGCCCAATATGGCGGCCGTGAGGGCCAGCGCACGCGGGTCGGCAAACACCTGCCCGAGCAGTTGCTGGCTCAAATCCTGATCGCCGCCCACGCGCGATACGACCAGGCCGGCGGCAATCGAAATGATGAGGGCCGGCAATTGCGCCACCAGGCCGTCGCCTATGGTGAGCAGCGTGTAGTTGTGCGCCGCACGGCCGATGTCCATGTTGTGCTGCAACACGCCTACGATCAGTCCGCCCACGATATTGATGAGCATGATCAGAATGCCGGCCACGGCGTCGCCGCGCACGAATTTCGAGGCACCGTCCATGGCGCCGTAAAAGTCGGCTTCTTCGGCCACCGTGCGGCGGCGTTTGCGCGCTTCTTCCTCGCCGATCAGGCCGGCATTGAGGTCGGCGTCGATCGCCATCTGTTTGCCGGGCATGGCGTCCAGCGTGAAGCGTGCGCCCACTTCGGCGATGCGTCCGGCGCCTTTGGTGATCACCACGAAATTGATTACCGTGAGGATCACGAATACCACGATGCCGACCGCCGTATTGCCGCCCACCAGGAAGTGGCCGAAAGCTTCGATCACGCGGCCCGCGGCTTCCGGCCCGGTGTGACCTTCTAGCAGGACCACGCGCGACGAAGCCACGTTGAGCGACAGGCGCAGCAGCGTGGTGACCAGCAGCACGGTGGGGAATACCGAAAATTCCAGCGCGTGGCGGGTGTACATCGCCACCAGCATGACGATGATGGATAGCGCGATGTTGAAGGTGAAAAATACGTCGAGCAGAAAGGGCGGCAGCGGCAGCACCATCATCGACAGGATGAGTGCCACCAGTACCGGCCCGCTCAACTGGCGCAGGTTGGACCCGGTGATCAGGGCTTTGAGGCTGGCGGCCTGGCTCATGCGCGTACATCCAGTTCAGGCGGTACCGGCAGCGCAGTGGGCTGCGCGGGCGGCATGCCGCCCTCGTCCAGGTAGCGCTTGAGGTGATACACATAGGCCATCACCTCGGCCACCGCGGTATAGAGCGCGCCGGGAATTTGCTGCTCCAGATCGCAGTGGCGGAACAGCGCGCGTGTGAGCGCCGGCGCTTCCACTACCGGCACGCCGCTTTGCGCCGCGATTTCCCGTATGCGCGCCGCCAGCTGGTCGCGTCCTTTGGCCACCACGCGCGGGGCGCCGCCCTGTTCGGCCTGGTAACGCAGAGCCACCGCATAGTGGGTCGGGTTGGTAACCACCACGTTGGCCTTGGGTACTTCGGACATCATGCGGCGGCGCGCCATTTCGCGCTGCTGCTGGCGGATGCGGCCTTTTACGTGCGGGTCGCCCTCCTGTTCCTTGGCTTCCTTGCGCACTTCTTCGCGCGTCATCTTGAGCTTGGAGCGGTAGTGCCAGAGCTGCCAGGGCACGTCGATCAGCGCGATGAGGCCCAGGCCGGCCACCACGACGGCCGCCGCGAACAGCACTTCACGCCCGGCCTGGCCCAGGGCGGAGGCCTGCGGCTGGGCGATCAGGGCAAATATGGACTGCGGGTCGCGCTGTATCACCCACCAGGCGACGCTGCCGATCAACACGGCTTTGAGGATGGCTTTGCTCAGTTCGACCAGACTGGACAGGGAAAACAGCCGGCCGACGCCTTGTAGCGGGTTCAGGCGCGACCAGTCGGGCGTAAAGCCTTTGGTGGAAAAATTCCAGCCGCCCAATAGCGCCGGCGTTACCACCGCGGCGACGATGAGCGCCACGAAGAGGGGGGCCAGCAGGGTGAGACCGTCGGCTGCGGCCATCCACAGGATGCGGCCCATCGCGGCCGGGTCCTGGATGTCGGCGCGGTCGATTTCCAGGCCGCGCGCGAACAGGCGCGCGCTGCGATGCACGGCCCAGCCGCCCAGTACCCACAGTACCGCGACGCCGGTTGCCAGTACCATGAAGGTGGACAGTTCGCGCGAGTGCGGAACCTGGCCGTCTTCGCGTGCCTGTTCCAGGCGCCGCGGTGAGGGCTGTTCTGTTCGCTCGAGATCGCTTTCTTCTGCCACGCCGTAACTCCTGTCGACGCAATCCATTATGCGGATGGGCGTCAATGGCGAGTGGCCGATTAGCCGGGAGGAAACGCGGCTATTTCGGCCTTTGCCATGCCGGCGGCAAGCCGTCCGTTGCGTCCGTCATGGCCACGTGTGGACGTAAAAAAGCCCCGCCGGGGCGGGGCTGGAGAGGAGGCTGGCGGGGTTCAGGCAGACTTTTTGCCACCCTTGGGCGCTACGGGCACGGAACCCACGGCGTCCAGCGCAGCCTTGCCGGCGGCCGAAATGTTGGCTTCGGCGGTGTCGGAGAACTGCTTGACGGCCTTGCTCAGGTTCGCATACGCGGCGTCGCCGGCAGCCATCGCCTGCTTCAGCGCGTCCACCGCGGGGGCGGAACCGGCCGGCGCCGACTTGGCCAACTGCTCGAGCGCCGACTTCACGCCATCTGCAAAAACGCTGCCGCGGGCTTCGGCCATTTTGGACAGTTCGTCCTTGGTTTGCGACACGATTTCATACACGCTGCTGGAGTACGCAACCAGCTTTTCCAGCGACGGCTTGACGGCGGTCGACTGCAGTGCGGACAGGCTTTCCGCATCTTTTACGGCAAACAGCGCCTTGGCGTTGGAGCCGGCGCTTTCCAGCGCGGCGCGGCCGGTGTTGAGGTTGAGGGCGGTGAGGCGTTCGACGGCGACGAAAGCGAGATCGGCGAGGGCGAGCGCGGATTCGACGTTGGCTTTACCGAGGGCGAGAACTTCTTCCGGGGTGGCGAGCTTGGCTTCCATGATTTATCTCCGTATCAAGAATTTTGCTGCACTGCAGCATGGGTTGCATTATTTGCCTGCGCCGACGACTTGTCAAGCGTTTTTTGTTGCAGTGCACAAAACTTTTTTCGGGCCGCTTTCGGCGTGTTGCCGGGAGATTTTCGGGGGGCGTATATCTATGTGGTGTGGCGGCCCCGCGATGCCTGTGTCTGCAGGCCGGAAGGGGCGAAGCCGGCAGGACCGGCGGCGGTTGCGGCAGGAGGATCGCGTATTTGTAATAATTTTGCCGCGGGTCCTGTGATCTAATGACCGTCCGCACCGACACCCGGAAGCGCGCCATGTTGTTCTACGAGCTATTCCGCAACGAGCCCAGCCTGATCGACTTGAAGGCCGGAGACAGTCTGTTCCACGAGGGCGAGCGGGCCAAACCCTGCCTCTACGTGTTGATCGAGGGCGAAGCGAAAATCCTGGTCGGCAACGTGCTGGTCGAGCGCTCCGGCCCCGGCGCGATCATCGGCGAAATGGCCTTGATCGAACATGAGGCGCGTTCCGCCACCGTGCTGGCGGAATCCGATTGCCGGCTGGTGGAAATCGATCGCGAACGGTTTTTGTCGCTCATATCGCAAGCGCCGTTTTTCGCGGTCGAGGTGATGCGTACCATGGCCTCGCGCCTGCGCCACACCAACGAATTGCTGCGCGAGCAGGAACTGGCTTCGGCCGGCTGCGCCTAGCCGGCGCTGGGCGGTTCCGCACCTTCGCCGGCGGCCCAGTTCAGTATGGGCTGCCAGTCGGCACGATGTTTGTCGGCGCGCCAGGCCGGCAGATCGAATATCGTGAGCCCGGCTGCGGCGGCGTGGTTGTATATCTGCGAATCGCGCAGCCAGGCCAGCACCGGCAAATCGTAAGTTCCCAGAAAGCGTTGCAGTTCCTGCGCAGCCTGCGTGCGCGGGTCCACGCGGTTGCCCACCATTGCCACATAGGCTTTGCCGTGGCGCACGGCCTTTTCTTCCAGCAACACGGCCAGAAAATCGCGCGTGGCGCGCATGTCGAAAGGCGAGGGCTGCAGCGGCACCAATACCCGGCTTACCACTTTCAGCACCGCTGCAAGTTTTTTGCCGTGCAGGCCGGCCGGGGTATCGAGTATGGCGTGGGTGGTGCCCTTGGGCGGGCGGGCCGGTGCGTCGGGGTCGAATTTCCAGGTGGAAATGGCCGGCAGTTCTGCCGGCCGCAGGCCCAGCCATTCGCGCGCGGAATGCTGGCGGTCGATATCGCCCAACATGACGCGGTGCCCGGCATGAGCGAGGGCACCGGCCAGATTGGTTGCCAGCGTGCTTTTGCCGCTACCGCCCTTGGGGTTGGCGATCAGGATGGATTGCATCGGGGCAATTTAGCACAGCGTGCTGTTGCCCCGTCGCGGGCGCCGGCAAAAAGCGTGGAATTGGCCGCGCCGGGTTACCGCCCGGGCGGCGCAGCGGCTTAGAAATACATCGCCGTGACGGCGCACACACGACCGGATTCGAGCACCGGGATGGTCACCACCGAATCCAGTTCGGCGGATTTTGCCGAAGCGCCGAGCGGGGTTTGCTCGGAGGCGATGCTGTCGCTCAGAACCGGCAGTCCGTTGGTCCAGCACTTGCTGAGCGCCGAGGCGCCGGGCGCCAGTTCGACATTGGCGAATGCCGCGCCATAGCCGGGTTTGCGGTCGCATTCGCCCGTCAGGAACGCCAGCGCCGAGCCATCCGCCTTGGGCACCCAGATTTCGAAGCGGCGTGCGATGGGCGTGCCGAGTGCAGACAGGAAGGTCATCACGTAATTTTGGCCCGGCGCATAGGGCGAGGGCAGGGCCAGGCCTTTGTTGATGCCTATGCGGCGCGCGTCGTCGCTGCGCACGAATAGTCCGGAATGGCCCAAATCTTCCATGATTTGCGGCATGCCGCTGTCCCAGGCCAGGCCGGGCAGGCCGACGCCGCGCGCGAAGCGGGTGTTTTGCGCCACGGTACGGAAGCTTTCGGCAATGCCGAAATAGCCGTCTTCCAGTTTCAGTTCCGCGTCGGTAGCCGGGTCGTTGTGCCACAACTCGATCGCGCCGACGTGCTTTTCGTCGGACGCGCAGAAAAACACCAGCACGGCCAGCAGGAAGTCGCCCGCAAATACCGGCAAGGCCACGCCGCAATTGAGGCCGGCGCGGCGCGCCGCGTCGGCGCGCAGGAAATAGGCATTCTGCAAATCCGTGAATATGACCGGGCGGCGTTCGGCCCAGGCCTTGCCGGGCAGGCCTTCGCCATACCCAAAGCACATTTTGCGGCTTACGATGCCGAAACTTTGGTGGTCGCCATACCAGCCGTCATGAAATTCGAGAATGGAGCGATCGCGCGAGGGGGTCCAGATTTCGGTGACTTGTATGAATGTTTTCATGAGGTGGAATCTCCAAAGACGCAGCACAAAGCGTGCCGGCGAAGGCATGCTGACCGCAGAAAAGCGAAAATTGTGCCACGTCAGGGCTGCACATGCCCGGCGGCGCCGGCCGGCATGCGCCGCTGCTGCCTGATACGGTGATGTGCTTGCCGGAGAGCGCTCAAAGCGGGCTGCCACGGCGATTTTGCACGTTCGGCCGGGCTGGGCTGTGGGCCAAGGATGCGCCGGGGTCGCGCCGGCGCGCGAGCGAAGCGGACATGGCGGCGCGGACGCACGCACCACGAGCGGTGGCGCATGCGCGGGATTGGTGCGCTGCATCAAGGCGCGGCGGGCGTGAGATTGCTGCGGGGGCGGACCGCGGGCCGCGGTCACGCTGGGCGAAATCTATTCGGGCAGAGATTCGAACACGTACAGTTGATAGCCGTCGCGCAGCGATTTGAGCAGGCTATTGAACAGCCAGCGTGGCAGCGGCACCGAGCCGTGTTCCACGGCGCGGCCGGAAATGGAATGTCGGCCGCGTTCGCGGTAGCCCTGCGCGATCACGAAATCGGCCGGCTCATCCAGCAGTGGCGCGAAATTGCCGCCCAGTTCGCGTATGCGCTGGCGCATGCGCCAACCGTAGCGGCGCGCGAAGGCGGCGCTCATGAGATCGCATACCAGGGTGTGTCCGGGCAGGCTGCCGACCAAGGTGGCGAGCGTGGCGCGCAGTTGCTCGGGCGTGAGATACATGCTGACGCCCTCCATCACCACCACCACCGGATTGCCCTGCGCGGCCAGGGTTTCAAGCTTGGGTTCCAGCTTTTCCTGCCCGAAATCCATGCCCATGCGCGTAAGTTTGTTGGGTGCGCTGCGCGCCGGCAATATGTGCTCCTTGTGCGCGACGATGGCCGGCGTGTCGATTTCGAACCAGTCGCCCCCGCCCAGCCGGAAGGCGCGCGTGTCGAAGCCGGCGCCCAGCAGTAGTATGGGCTGATTCGGGCGGGCGGCGATCCGTTCCCGCAATATGTCGTCGATGATGCGATGGCGCGCGGCATTGGCCGCGTTGGGTCCACGGAAACTTTCGAAGCGCTGAAATACCGCCCGCGCGTCGGCGTCCATGAATAATTCGGCATAGTGATCGCCGCACACGGGCGATTTTTCGTGGGCATCCAGCATGCGCACGCCGCAACAGTAGTAAGCGGTTTTGGCGATCGGGTCCATGCGCTTCCTCGGTGCGGCCGGCTCAGAACAGACGCTGCAAATCCATGCCCGCATACATGCCGGCCACCTGATCCGCATAGCCGTTGAATGGCAAGGTGTCGCGCTTGCGAAATTCGCCCAGCCGCCGTTCGCGCGCCTGATTCCAGTGCGGATGTATGAGATCCGGATTAACGTTGGAATAGAAGCCGTAATCCTGCGGCACTGCTTTGCGCCATGAAGTGAGCGGCTGTTCCTCGACGAAGCGTATGCGCACGATGGATTTTGCGCTTTTGAAGCCGTATTTCCACGGTACGACGATGCGCACCGGCGCGCCGTTCTGATTGGGCAATACCTCGCCGTACAGGCCCACGGCCACCAGCGTCAGCGGGTGCATGGCCTCATCCAGGCGCAATCCTTCCACGTAGGGCCATTCGAGCCGGCCGAATATCGGCGAGGACATGATTTTCTGCTCGTAGAACGACTCGAATTCGACATATCTGGCGCTACTTAGTGCCTCCACCTGACGCAATAATACCGATAGTGGAATTCCCACCCAGGGCACCACCATGGACCAGCCCTCGACGCAGCGCAGGCGGTATATGCGCTCTTCCAGCGGCGCCAGTCTGAGCAAATTTTCGATCGCGATGCGGCGCGGTTTGTGCACCAGGCCATCGATCGCGACGCTCCAGGGCCGCGTCGGCAGCTTGTAGGCCTGCAGCGCAGGGTCTTGTTTGTTGCTGCCGAATTCATAAAAGTTGTTGTACGAGGTAAGGTCCTTTTTGGGCGTTGGCGGTTCGGCGATCGAAAAAGGACTTTCTTGCAGCAGGCCCAGCGTATCGGCCGGGCCTTCCTGCGCGCCGGCCGCGCGCAAGGTCCAGGCGGCAAGACTGGCGGCGCCGGCACGCAGCAGGCGGCGGCGCGCCTCGAATTGCGCGCGCGGCGTAATTTCGGATGGCTGGATGAGGGCTGGCCCCTTGATGAGCATGTCGAAATGCCTCTATGGGCTGGGCAAGTTCCGGCTCGCCGCGGCACTCTGCCTCCTGGCGCGCAAACACGCTGGCCGGCAGTGCGGGCGGGACACCTTTCCGGTTTTATGCGAGCCGGGCAGTTTGCGCAAGCCCCGTCGGCGCGCCTCGCAAAAACGCCGCGGGGCGGTACTCTGGCCGCCCCGCGATTATCACTGACTGCTGTGCGAGCAGGTTTAGCCGTTAGTTCTCAGCACGCCATTTTCGATGCGCACGCGGTCGCCTTCGCGCCAGGTCGGGGCGCTGTCCTGGCTTAGCGTGCGGGTGCTGCCATCATCCATGCGCACGCTGATTTCGTAGCGCAGGGTTTTGTTACGACTTTTTTCGATCTGGTTGCCGGCATAGGCGCCACCCGCCGCGCCGGCGATGGTGGTGACGGTGCGGCCGCGCCCATTGCCGATCGCATTGCCGAGCAGGGCGCCTACCACGCCGCCCGCGACGGCGCCTACGCCGGATGCATTGCCGGCATGTTCCACCGTGCGTATTCCAGCGATGGTGCCGCAATCCATGCAGATCGCTGCGGGCGGCGGTGGGGCGTTGCGCGCCGGTTCGGCCGCGGCAATGCGCTGCGGCTCTTTATGCACCGGCTTGGGATGGGCCGTCGCCACCGGTGCCGTCACCACCGGCGCGGCGGCGCTCTGGGGCGGGCGCGGAACCTGTGCGGCGGCGGGCGGGGCCGCTTCGGTCAATTGGGCGGGTACCTGGTCGGCGGATTTGCTGGACGAGGTCGGGATAAGACCCATGATGGCGGCAATGCCGACCAGACTGAATAAGGTGACGGATACGGCCGCCACCCACACGAGCGGGTGCAGGCCTGGGCGCGGAGCGGATTGTTGCATGATGTTCTCCAGTGGTTTGATGCTCCCAGAGTAACGCCGCAGGATTTGGCCGGCCGTCCTGCGTTTGTAAGGCTTTGTTTCGCTTCCGCCGGTGCTTCGCGTGACCTGTGGCGCGGGCGCAGGCGGTTTGCCCGAAGTTCCGTGCAGGCGGGCGAACACGAGGTTCAGGCCGGCCGCGCAGGTTCCGCTCAAATTCCGCACCGACCTTGGCCGTACTGCGCAATCGTTCCGCAATCCGCGCCGGCATATCGCTAAAATGTATTGTCCCTCCATGCATCGGAGGGGTTTGTTTACCTGATTGCCGTCCCATCCAAAGCGGAGACAAGTCATGAATGTCTGGTCCAGTCTGGTCCGAACCACCCTGGCGGGCGCCTGCATGGCCGCCACCTTCAACGCGGCGGCTGCGCCCGTGGTCTATTTCGGCCTCGACAATCTCAATCTGTCGGCCGGCGGCGCGGCGCCCAATGCGGCTGCCGCAGCGGCTGCGTTTGCTGCAGCGGCCGGGCCGCTCGCAACTCAGAATTTCGACGCCATGTCACTGGGCGCTGTGCCACCTGGTTTCAATATCGGTACGGTGGCCGCAACTTACACGGACAGCGCAAGCGACTATTCGCGCATTTCCGCCGGCGTCGGTACTTTCTCCACCTTTCCCATCAGTGGCGCGCAATACCTCGAAGCACTGACGAACAGCGGTTCCACCTATTTTTCGATCAGTTTCGACCGGCCGCTGTCCGCGCTTGGTTTCTACATTACCGATGCGAGTGACTGGATCGGCACCGGCGGGTCAATTCCCAACCTGAGCGTGGCGCTGAGCCAGGTATCCGGCGGCAGCGTGTTGCAACTGATGGGTGGGCTGGATCCGAATACCGTGGTGAATGGCAACGCGGCGTTTTTCGGCGTGATCGATACGGCCAATCCGATTACCGGGTTTTCGATTTCCAATCCTGCCGGCGTACCGGATAAAGACGCGATCGGCCTGGATAATCTGCAAGTGGCCGTGGTTCCGCTACCCTCAACGGCCGCGCTGCTGGCTCTGGGTTTGCTGCCCTTCGCGCGGTCGCGCCGCGGTGCGCGCGCGGGTTGAGTTTCTGGCCATCGCCATTGTCTGCAGGTCGCCTGCGGTCCGGCGCGTAGCCTGGGGTGACGACAGGAATCCCAAGGTTGGGCTGGCTGGATCAATTCCAAATGTTGGGACGATGCCGCGCTGTGGAGAGGCCTGGGCATTGGTCAACAACGGGTCGCCGTGATCGAAGGCTGGTGTTGGGGTTCGCAAGCTCACCCCAACCTACGGTGGTGTATTGGCGGAGCGCGCGGTTTAACAGGACGCTGGCGATAGAACAGTTAGTTCGCCGTAAAGGGCAAGCGCGAGACTGCGGCGCGGAATCTAAGCCGGCCCGTAAGCACGCATGAAGATGTCGACCGCCCGTGCGACGGTGGCGTGTATCTGTTCGTCCGTCAGGTCCGGCCTGGCGTTGAACAGGCCGGGCTCGTCGACTTCGGATTCCACCAGCGCGCGGAAGTGGCAGGCGGCCACCCAGGGGTCCGCGCGGCGCAATTGTCCTGCGTTCATGACGCCCTCGAAATAGCGCGCGAGCATTTGCATGCCGCGCCGCGGGCCATGTTCGTAAAATTGTGTGCCCACTTCCGCATTGCTGGCGGCGGCGATCAATATTCTTCGGGTGGCAATGCGCCGTAAACTTTGGAAGGTTTTAAGCCCGCGCTCGGCGAATACTTTGAGCGTGCTGGTCACATCCTGCTCGGGATTGAGCAGCGCGAGCGCTTCCATGGCATCGGGCGGAAGTTCGTTGCCGCTGCCGCCACAAGGGTGGAGCATGGCGAACATGGCGCCGCTGTGTTCGCGCGCGGAGCGCTGCAGCAACTCCTGGAACAAGGCCTCTTTCGAGTTGAAGTAGCGGTATAGCGTGGCTTTCGACCCGCCCAGGCGCGCGGTAAGTTCGGACATGGTCGCCTGTTCGAATCCGACTTCTTCGAACAAGGTTTTGGCGGCCGCCAAAATCGCCTCGCGGCGCGCCTCGGTCATCTTTTTCATGAGCTTCTATACGAAACCGGTTGGTACAGTTTTGCTTGACATGGGGGCAAAGTCAAGCATAATTCGAAACCGTACAGTACGGTTTCGTTTACGGGGTGTGGGGTATGACTACTGCGCGTGGGGGCGTTTTTTCCGTTCCGGTCCGGCAAATGCGGACCCGGGCAGTCCTGTTGGCCGCGTTCGGCCTGGCGGGATGTAGCTTGCAGCATGCGTATGTCGCGCCGACCCCAGCCGGACCCGCGGCGTGGTCGGCCGTTACGCCCGCGCAGGGTGACCCGGCCGCGCTGGACGATGCGTGGTGGCAGGCGCTGGGCGATCCGGCCATCGATGCCCTGGTCGCCGCCGCATTTGCGGATAGCCCGACGCTGGCGCGCGCCGTGGCACGCATGGACGAAGCCGCGGCGCTGCTGGGCGTGAGCAATGCGGCCGGTGCGCCGGTATTGGGCGCCAGCGCTGGAATTACCCGCGCCAAAAGCCAGAACACCATGCCGCCGATTGCCAGCCCTACGTTACGCAGTACCGCCGTACATGCCGGGCCCGCCTTCAGTTGGGAAATCGATTTGTTCGGCCGCGTGCGCCATTCGGTTGAAGCCGCGCAGCGGCGGCTGGATGCGCGCACGGCCGACGCCGGCCAGGCGCGGCTGGTGCTGGCGGCGGAAGTTGCGAACAAGGTAACGGCCCTGCGCGCCTGCGACAGCACGCGCGGCGTGGCGGCGGCCGACCTGGCTTCGCGCGAAAAAACCCTGCCGCTCACGCGCTTGCGGCTGCAGGCCGGTTTTGCGCCGGCGGTGGAAGAAGCGCGTGCGCTGGCCGGCGTCGCCGCGGCGCGTGGCAAGCTCGCGGCGCAGGAAGAACTGTGTGCGCGCGAACTGAATGCCCTGGTCGCGCTGAGTGGCGAGGAGGCGGCCGGAATCTTGCGACGGGTGCGCGGGGCGAGTGAGCAGCGTGGCGCCGGCCCGGTTTTCATGCCGCCGGCCCCGGCCGCGCTGCCGCAACTGCCGGCCACGGTGCTGGCGCGCCATCCCAATGTGATCGCTGCCGTAAGCGAGGCGGCCGCCGCCTGGGCGGAAATCGGCGTGGCCCGCGCCCAGCGCCTGCCGCACCTGGATTTGACCGCCGCGCTGACCGGGCAGTGGATACGCGCTGCCGGCAGCAGTCTGAATTTCGCCGCGTGGTCCTTGGGCGGCAGTATCGCCGGTACGCTATTCGACGGCGGCGCCGGTGCGTCCAACCTGAGCGCGGCCGAAGCACGCTATCGCCAGGCCGAAGCCGGCCTGCGCTCGACCTTGCGCAGCACCGTGCAGGACGTGGAAAACGCCCTCGCAGCGCAGCAATCGGCCGCGCAGCGGGCCGAGGCCAGTGCCGAACAGGTGGCCGCCGCGCGCACCACGCTGCAGGCCGTGCAGGCGCAGTGGCAAGCCGGCGCCGCCAGCCGGTTCGAACTGGAGGACCTGCGGCGGCAATTCAGCGCGGCCCAGGATGCGGAAATTTCTGCGCGGCGCGATCAGGTACTGGCCTGGACCGCGCTGGTAAAAGCCACCGGTGGTGCCATTACCCTGTATCCGGAGATGAAACGACATGAATGAAGCTAGCCCTTTCGCCCCGGTCGCCTCGCGCCGCGGGCGAATTGCCGCCATTACGCTGGGCCTGCTTGCCCTGGCCGGCGCCGGCCTGGTTTTTACGCGCCCTCCGTCCGCCGCGCCGGCGCCCGCGCAGCCGCGAGCGGCACTGACGGTGACGATCGCCAGCGCGACGAGCGCCGAATGGCCGCTCACGCTCGCCGCCAGTGGCGCCATCGCACCCTGGCAGGAAGCCGTGATCGGTGCCCAGGTGGCCGGGCTGCGCCTGGCGGAAATCCGCGCCAATGTGGGCGACGTGGTGAAGCGCGGCCAGGTGCTGGCGGTATTCGACGCCGAATTGCTGCGCGCCGACGAGGCACGGCTCGCCGCTGCCTGGCAGCAGGCCGAGGCGAACCGCCAGCGCGCGCTGCAGATCAAGGGCTCGGGCGCGATGAGCGAACAGGAATTGCTGCAGTACGAAACCCAGGCCGAAGTTGCCCGCGCGCAATTGCAAACCACGCGCCTGCAACTTAGCTATGCCACGGTGAAGGCGCCCGACGACGGCGTGATCAGCGCGCGCAGCGCCACGCTGGGTGCGGTGTCCGGCAGCGGGGCGGAACTGTTCCGCATGATCCGGCAGAACCGCCTGGAATGGCGCGGCGAATTCACCGCCGCGCAATTCGCCCGCATCAAACCCGGCCAGCGCGTCGACCTTGCGCTGCCGGACGGCAGCCGCGCCGCCGCCCGCGTGCGGCAACTGGCGCCTGCGCTGGATGCTCACACCCGGCTCGGCATCGCCTATGCCGACCTTGAGCCGAAAAGCACGGCGCGCGCCGGCATGTATGCGCAAGGAGCGGTGGCGCTTTCCAGCAGCCCGGCGCTGACGGTGCCGGCGGCCGGCGTGGTGGTGCGCGACGGCCGCAGCTACGTGCCGAAACTGGTCGATGGCGGCCGCATCAGCCTGCAGCCGGTCGAAGTGGGGCGCCGCCACGGCGAAGCCGCGGAAATTCTGTCCGGCATTGCTGCGGGCGAACGGGTGGCGGTACGCGGCGCCGGCTTTCTGAATGACGGCGACCTGGTGCGCGTCGCGCCCGATATGCCCGAAGCGCCCAAGGCGGGGCGCGAATGATGGCTGCCGCCGACCTTCACCACCTGCCGGGCAGCCGGCGCGACAGCGCGGACCTACCCCTGCACGCCGCGATTACAAGCACGCCGGACGCCTTCGGCGCGCCACGTCTGAAGGCCCTCGCATGAACTTCGCCACCTGGTCGATACGCAACCCCATCCCCGCCATCCTGCTGTTCGCGCTGCTTTCGCTGGCCGGGGTGTATGGCTTCCGCGCCTTGCCCATTTCGCATCTGCCGGACATAGACCTGCCCACGGTCGCGATCGCGCTCACCCAGCCCGGCGCGGCGCCGGCCCAGCTCGAAACCGAAGTGGCGCGCAAGGTGGAAAACTCGCTCGCCACCCTGTCCGGCGTAAAGCACATACGCTCGTCCATCAGCGACGGGCTGGTCACCATTTATGTCGAATTCATCCTGGAAAAAACCCTGTCCGACGCGCTCATCGAAACCAAGGACGCCGTGGACAAAGTGCGTTCCGATCTGCCGGCGGATCTGCAACAGCCCGCCATCAGTGCGGTACGCGCCGGCGGCGAGCCCACCCTGGTGTACGCCGCGCTGTCCGAGCGCATGGACGAAGAGGCGCTGTCCTGGTTCGTCGATGACGTGGTGAATAAAACCGTGCTGGGCGTGCCGGGCATAGGCCGCTTCGACCGCATCGGCGGCGTGCAGCGCCAGGTGCGCGTGGAGGTGAATCCGGCGCGCCTGTCCGCGCTGGGCGTGACGGCGGCCGAAGTTTCGCGGGCGCTCAAAAGCGTGGAACAGGAATCTTCCGGCGGCCGCGGCCAGGTGGGCGGCGGCGAACAGACCGTGCGCACCATCGCCACCGTGCGTCAGGCCAAGGATTTGGAACGCCTGCCCATCGTGCTGGCGGATGGCCGCCGCATCGATCTGGATCAGGTCGCGACCGTGCACGACACCTACGCCGACCGCAGCCAGATCGCCACGCTGGACGGCAAGCCGGTGGTCGGCTTCCGCGTGTTCCGCGCCAAGGGCTTCGACGAAACCCGCGTTGCGCAGGGCGTCGAAACCGCCCTGGCGGCGCTGGCCTCCGCCAACAAGGGCCTGCAGTTCAAACAACTATCCGGCTCGGTGGGCTATACCGCGGAGCAATACAAAGGCTCCATGTACATGTTGTACGAGGGCGCGCTGCTGGCCGTGCTGGTGGTGTGGTGGTTCCTGCGCGACTGGCGCGCCACGCTCATTTCCGCCTCGGCGCTGCCGCTGTCGATATTGCCCACCTTCGCGGTCATGAACTGGCTGGGCTATTCGCTCAATACGCTCACGCTGCTGGCGCTGGCCGTCATCGTCGGCATTCTGGTCGATGACGCCATCGTCGAAATCGAAAATATCGAGCGCCACAGCCGCATGGGCAAGCCCATACGCCAGGCGGCGGCCGAAGCGGTGAATGAAATCGCCCTGGCGGTCATGGCGACCACGCTCACGCTGGTGGTGGTATTTCTGCCCACCGCGCTCATGCGCGGCGTATCGGGCCTGTTTTTCAAACAATTCGGCTGGACGGCGGTGGTGGCCGTGCTGTCCTCGCTGCTGGTGGCGCGCCTGCTCACGCCCATGATGGCCGCCTACCTGCTGAAACCCCACGCCACCGCCGCGGCGGCCCGGGACGGCGTGCTCATGACGCGCTACCTCACCTGGGTGCGCTGGTGTCTGGCCCACCGCTGGACCACCTTTGCCGCTGCTGCCGGCTTTTTCGTCGCATCGCTGGCGCTGGTGCCCTTCCTGCAAACCGGCCTGATACCCCCCGCGGACAAGGGTTTCAGCAACCTTAGCGTGGAATTGCCGCCCGGCAGCAGTCTGGACGCCACGCTCGCCACCGCCGAAGCAGCACGCCAGGCGATTGCCGGCGTGGCGGGCATCGAACACGTGCTGACCAGCGTGGGCGCCTCGCAGGTGGTGGGGCCGGGCGAAACTTCCCCGGGCGAATTGCGCCGCGCCACCATGACTTTGGTGCTGTCCGCGCGCGCGGCGCGTGCCAGCCAGACGGCCATCGAAAATGAAGTCCGACAGGCGCTGCGCAAGGTGCCCGGTGCGCGCTTTTCCATGGGCACCGGCGGCGTGGGCGAAAAAATGGCATTGATTCTCGCCAGCGACAACGCCGCCGCGCTGCGCGCCACGGCCCAGCAGCTCGAACGCGAATTGCGCGAGGTGGCGGAACTTTCCAACGTGCGGTCCACCGCCAGCCTGGAACGCCCGGAAGTGGTGGTGCGGCCCGATCCGGTGCGCGCCGCCGAGCAGGGCGTGGATAGCGCCGCGATAGGGGACGCCGTGCGCATCGCGAGCGGCGGCGATTTTGACGCCAGGCTTGCCAAACTGAATCTGGATAACCGCCAGGTGGCGATCCAGGTGCGCATTGCCGACGCCGACCGGCAAAATCTGGACAGCCTGTCGAATCTGCGCGTGCGCGGCCGCAATGGCCTGGTGCCGCTCGCCAGCGTGGCGCAGGTGAGCATGGAAAGCGGCCCCTCGCAAATCGACCGTTTCGACCGCCGCCGCTACCTCACCGTGAGTGCCGATCTGGGCGGCACTCCGCTGGGCCAGGCCCTGGCCGCCGCCAAAGCGCTGCCGGCCGTACAGTCCATGCCCACCAGCGTAAGCCTCATCGAAACCGGCGATGCGGAAATCATGACCGAACTGATGGGCGGCTTCGCCATGGCCATCGCAGTCGGAATACTGTGCGTGTACTGCGTGCTGGTGTTGCTGTTCCACGACTTTTTCCAGCCGCTTACCATCCTGTCGGCCCTGCCGCTGTCGGTGGGCGGCGCTTTCGTGGCGCTGCTGGTAAGCCGCGGCATGTTGAGCCTGCCGTCCATGATAGGGCTGGTCATGCTGATGGGCATCGTGACCAAAAATTCCATCCTGCTCGTGGACTATGCGGTGATGGGCATCAAACAGCGCGGCCTTTCGGTGCAGGACGCACTGGTCGACGCCTGCCACAAACGCGCCCGCCCCATCCTGATGACCACCGTCGCCATGGCTGCCGGCATGCTGCCCATCGCGCTGGGCCTGGGCGCCGACGCCAGCTTCCGCCAACCCATGGCGATCGCCGTGATAGGCGGCCTCATCACCTCCACCGCGCTCAGCTTGCTGGTGGTGCCGGCGGTATTCACCTTCATCGACGACCTGCTGCGGGCCGCGCGCCGGCTATGGCGGCGGGGCGATGCCGCTGCGCAATTGCAGGCCGGCAACTGATCCGCGGGGAAACTGCCGTGCCGGCGGTTGGGCGATTGACTCCGCCTTATTGGGATAATCGCCTTGCCGTCGGAGCGCAGACTGCCGGCAGTTGTGCTCGGTGTACCCAGTTCGGGTGGGGCCTGCTTATGTGCCCGTCTTGGCGACGGGGTTCCACGTCGGGCGGCCCCCCAGCAACACCGGGGCAGGTCACCCGGGCAAACCTGCCACACCGGCCTGCGCGATCTGCGCATCCTGTCCCGGGCGCACGCCGGATACGCCTATGCCGCCTACGCAATGGCCGTCGGCCATAAGCATTTCGCCGCCTTCCAATGGGACGATGGGCATCTTGAGGGCCGCGAAACGGCCGCCGTTGATCATTTCTTCCGACTGTTTGGTGGGCTTGCGGGTGAGCACGCTGGTGCGCGCTTTTTCCGGCGCGATTGCCGCACTTACCGGCGCCGCGCCGTCCATGCGCAGCAACATGACGAGCGCGCCGCTGTCGTCACAGACGGCGATCGACACATTCCATCCGTTGCGCAGGGCTTCCTGTTCGGCAGCCGCGATGACTTTGCGCGCGTCGGACAATTCCAGTGTGAGTTTGCTTTTCATGCGACTACCTCCAGGCGGGGGTGTCCAATCGGAAGCGGTGGCGCACGCTGCACAGGTCGTGCGGTGGCAAAAAACAGTCTAGTCGATTTGAATTGGCCTGCCGGCCGGGAAGGCTTGTCCGGGGCGGTCCTTGCGACTGAATGTCCAAGGCGTGCGGTGCCGTCGCTTCCCTGGGGGTGAGGGCGTCTCGCCCGCACGATTTGACGTTCGCACGTCCGCTTGGGCAACATGCCTGCCCCTTGGCATGGTCAGCACTTAGGGCATCGGGAAATTTTCCGATGCCGAGGCAGTAAACGAAAAAGCCGTGCGGCAAAGCCGCACGGCTTTTTTACCGGCCAGACTGACGGGTCAGGCCTTTTTGACGGCGCAGGTGCTCAGGCCGAAGGGCAAATAAGCCGGACACCAGCCGATCAAGCCCGTGGCGAGCGGCACCACGCCTATCCAGCCCCACACGCCCACGTTACCCGTGGCAGCCAGTCCAATCAGCGCCAGGCCGGCGAGGATGCGTACGATACGGTCGATTCCACCTACGTTGGATTTCATGATCAGCTCCCGGTTAGTGAAGAAATTGTGCATTCGATGGACGCAATTAAATACCCTTGCGCCGCCGTGGTCAGTAACCTTGGTTACATTGGGATTTTTTCCAGTGCCGGCGATGGCGCCCACGCCACAGGGGCGTAAGAGGCGCAGCGGGCTTGCCCCGGCGGCATGGCCGCGATGGTGTTCCGTCCCAGGCAGAAATGCCGCCAAAACGCGATGCCCTAACCCGGCCTCGATCAGCTCCTGCGCCATCGTAGCCGCCGTAGGGCGCAATCCCCGCAGGGACTTGCGCCGCACGCCACAGACAATTGCCCTGGCGCGCGAAACCGCTGCGCGCCACCGCCGGCAATGTAGATCGCCGTCGCCGGACGGGGCACCATCGCCGGACGGGGCATGTTGCCCCGTCCGCACGGTTTGCAGCGATTGATTACGCACGCACTCCCAAAACCTTGCACTGCCGAAACGCCCCGGACCGCTGGGATACGTTTGCGCAGCCACAGTCTTACTCCGGTAGGCAGCCCTAATTCACCTCGATCAGCCACCTCACCGCTGCACGCCACCGACAATAGCCCTCGCGAACCCAACCGCCGCGCGCCACCACCTGCAGTTTCAATCGCCACCGACCGGCGTATGTCGGAACGCGCGCCACAGCGCCACGTCATAGGCAATTTTCAATACCCCGCAGGCCACCAGCGGCGCCGCCAGCCAGCCCGCCGCGAACATTGCGCCGCCCAGGCCCGGTCCCGCCGCTGCGGCAAGGCTGCGTGGCACGGCGGTAAAACTTGCAGCCGCAGCGCGCTCGCCGGGCGTGACCACGGACATTACGAAGGCCCCGCGCGCCGGCACGTCCATTTGCGACAACAGCGCGCGCAGCAGCATCAATCCCAAGGCCACACGGACATCCGCCACGAAAGCCGCGGCAATCAGGCACAGACTGGCCGGAATGTGCGTGAACACCATCGTATTGACAAGACCGATGCGTCCGGCGAGCCGCGGCGCTGCGAGCTGGGACAGGGCCGAGCACAGTCCGGCCCAGAAAAAGAACGCGCCCGCTGCAGCCAGCGACAGATCGAAGCGCTGAAACAGCCAGAGCGCCAGCAGTGCATTGACGGCCAGTCCGCCGGCAAACGAATCGACGCAAAACAAAGCCGCCAGGCGCAGCACGATGGTGCGTGACGGCCCCAGCGGCGTCAGCCGCTCGCTGCTTGCCTGGGGCGATTCGGGCAGGCCGCGGTAGAGCACCCACAGCGCGGCGCCGATCAGCCCATACATCAGAAACATGGCGCGCAGGGCGTCCAAACGGGATATGCCTGCCCACACCGTCAGCGCATCCGGCAGTCCGGCCGCCAGCGCGCCGAGTGCCGCAAATAGCGCGCCGGTCAGGCTGTAGCGCGCGAACAGCGCCGTGCGCGCCGGGCCGCCTGCGGCATTGGCGAGGCGTGCATGTTCCAGTGGCAGAAATACGCTCACGTCGCCCGAACTCGGGTTCAGCGTGCCCACGAATGCCACCACCAGCAGCGGCCAGAAACTCGCCGCCGCGGCGAATCCGAAGCCGGTGAGCGCCATCAACACGGCCGCTGCGCCCAGCAGCCAGCGGCCGTGAAAGCGATGCCCCCAGGCGCCGACCGCCAAGGTCGCCAGTGCCGATCCGAACAGCGTCGCGGACGCAAGCACCCCGACTTCCCAGGTGCCCAGGCCCAGCGCGAACAGATAGGCCGGCAGCAGGATGGCCACATAACCATCGGCAAGCCCGCGCAGCGCGCGCGAAAACAGCAGCCGCCCCGCCGAGCGATCGGCGCCCGGCGGCAGCAACAGGCGGTCTAGCACTTTGGAAGGGGGGCGGCGGAATCGAACTTGTGACCGCTGCACCAGGCATAGAGGGCGTCGTACACCACCATGCCTACTGTGAGCATTGCGTGGTCGTCGGCGAAGTTCATTGACAGACCGCGGGATAGCGCGAGCAGTCCGGCCGCTTCCGGTGCCAGTTCCGGCCGGCCGCAATCGGCGCCGCGCACGATGCATGCGAGCTTGTCCAGCGCCGGGTCGTGCAGGCCGTATTTGGCCATGAAGGCGTCGAAACTGCACAGTTCGCCGTGGTGGCCCAGTTCCACGTCCGGCACGTCGTAAGGAATCGCCCCGGTTTGCGCGGCTACCTGCAGCACGTCGGCGGCCGGCACGTACAGGAATTCCGGGTTGGGGTCGATAAAACGCGCCACCAGCCAGGGGCAGGCGATGCGATCGATTTTCGGGCGCTCACGGGTAATCCACTGCATGGCGGTTGGTCCTGTTGCGCACGGGGTGGCGCGGCTGCCATCCTAATCCATGCCGGCTTGGTACATGGCGCCGTTGAAATGGCCGTCGTATCGCGGGCGCTGTCGCGCGTCTGCCAAGAATCTGCCCACGGCGCCCGATGCGCCACGACGCCGGACGCGGCATGCTTCCCCGTCCGCAGGTTTTGCGGCGGCCTTGCGTTTTCGGCATTGGGGCAGGCCCAATGCCGTAAGGTGATGCCCGCCCGGTGCTCTGCGGCGCTCAGGAGAGTGGACTTCCCACACCCACCGCGCGACAGTTGCGCCGCTTGCGCAGGAATTCAAACGCCTTCGTAAATTTCGGCGAGCGGAATCGAGAATTCGAGGGAGGGCAGGGATAGCGTATCCCCTTGGCCCAGATGTTCGGCCTTCCAGCCGCCGGCGCGGCGGAACACCGTGACGAGCGGCGCGTCCTGCGCAACCAGTACGTAGTTCTCAAGGCTTGCCAGCGTTTGGTAGGCCAGGAATTTTTCGCGCCGGTCGGTGCGCTCGGTTGCCTCGGACAGCACTTCCACCAGCAGGCAAGGATGCTGCCTGAACAGCCGTTCGCGATCGTCCTGCCGGCACGACACCAGCACATCCGGGTAATAAAATACGGTTTCGTCGGCCACCGACAGGCGCACCTTCATGTCGCTGGCAAACACCTGGCAGGGGCCGCCGCGCAGGTGACGATGCAGGGCGGCCGCGATATTCATAACCAGTAGCCCGTGCCGGTCCGTGGCGCCGACCATGGCATACACGGCGCCGCCAATGTATTCGTGGCGAAGTTCGGCATACTGCTCGCCCTGGAGATATTCCGCTTCGGAAATGAAGTTTATGGATTGGCTGGCTGCCGTCATGGTTTTCTCCCGATCCGTGGACATGCCGGACCGCACGACGAAGTCTAGCCCCATTTGCCGTGCCCTGGGGTGGGTACGCGTGCCTGTGGTCCGGCGAAACGTTGCCAGGGCACGCCCATTACCGCGGGGTGAGCACACCTGCCTTTAGCCGCACGAAACGCCTTAGGGCCGCGGCGCCAGACGGGGCATGTTGCCCCGTCTGCACGGTTTTTGCACGGTTCGCAAGCTCGCGTAGGGTGCAATCCCCGCAGGCACTAGCGCCGTGCTTATCCCTACCCGGCCGCAAGCCGCCGCAATCCTGCCGCGTCCAATACCTCGATGTGCCCGCGCCCCAGGCGCACCAATTGCTGCTGTTCGAAGCCCTTGAGCAGGCGGCTCACGATTTCGCGCACGCTGCCCAGTTCGTCGGCAAGTTGTTGGTGCGTGAGGGTCAGCACCTGTCCGTGGCCCAGCAGGCGGCTCGCCAGGCGCTGGTCCAGCTTGCGGAAAGCCACTTCTTCCACCAGTTGCATCAGTTGTGCGACGCGCTCGGAAAACAGGTTGAACACGAAGCGGCGGAATGGCTCTTCGGCCAGCAGCGCAAACATGCTGGATGCCGGCAGCACGGCCAGCCGCGTCGGCGCATCGGTGATGCCGCGCGCGTTGTAGGCGGCGCCGCCCAGCAGGCAGGCCGAGGATATGACGCAGGTTTCACCGGCTTCGACGCGGTATAGCGGCAGTTCGCGGCCATTCGGGGCGTTTTTCAGCACGCGTATGCCGCCATCGAGCACGAAGGGGAAGCCGCGGCAGGGATCGTGTTCGTCGAACACCCGTGTGCCGGCGGGCAGTTCGATCAGGCTCAATTGGTCGAACAACTGCTGGCGCGCGGCCGGCCGCAGGTCCGCCAGTTGCGGATAGATGGCCAGCAGATCTTCGGCGGCCGGTTTCATGGCGCCAGCTCGGCGATTACGGGCGCGTGGTCGGACGGGCGCTCGCGCTTGCGCATGGCGCGATCCACCCGGCAGCCGGTGCAGCGGGCGGCCAGTTCCGGCGTGAGCAGGATGTGATCTATGCGCATGCCGTGGTTTTTCTGGAAGCCCAGCATGCGGTAATCCCACCAGGTGTAGCTTTTCGGCTGCTGCTCGAACAGGCGGAAACTGTCCCTGAAACCCAGTTCCAGCAGGCGCCGAAAGGCCGCCCGCTCGGGTTCCGAACACAGCACCTTGCCGGCCCACAGCGCGGGATCGTGCACGTCGGCATCTTCCGGCGCGATGTTGTAATCGCCCAGCAGCGCAAGCCTGGGGTAATGCGCCACTTCGGCGCCCAGCCAGGCAATCAGCGCTTCCAGCCATTCCAGCTTATAGGCGTATTTGTCCGAGCCGACTTCCTGCCCGTTCGGAAAATAGGCACACACCAGGCGCACGCCATCCACGGTGGCGGCCAGCACGCGCTTTTGCGCATCTTCGTAACCGGGAATGCCGGCCCTCACTTCCGCCGGCTCGGCGCGCGTCAGTACGGCCACGCCGTTATAGGTTTTCTGCCCGCTGAACACGACCCGGTAGCCTGCCGCCTCGATGTCGGCGCGCGGAAACGCCGCGTCCTCGGTTTTGGTTTCCTGCAGGCATACCGCGTCGGGCTGCTCGCTGGCCAGCCATTCGAGCAAATGCGGCAGGCGGATTTTCAGGGAATTGACGTTCCAGGTGGCGATTCGCATTATCGATGTAATGTATTGAATATTAAAATATTAATGTCTTGATTCCGGGCGCAGCTACGCATGTGGCTACATGCCGCGGGGCTGCTGGGACTGTTGCGCCAAGCTGTCGCGGAAGTGCGGTCTCATCATCTGGTCAGGCGCGGGCGATTTTCTCCGGGTGCAGCTTGATGCCCAAGGCGTGCATGACCTTCAGGATGGTGCCGAAGCTCGGGTTGCCTTCGCCGGACAGCGCCTTGTAGAGGCTTTCGCGCCCCAGGCCGGTTTCCTGGGCGAGTTGCGTCATGCCTTTGGCGCGGGCGATGTTGCCGAGCGCCTTGGCGATGAAAGCAGCATCGTCGCCCGCCTCTTCCATGCAGGCCTCCAGGTACAGCACCATGTCTTCTTCGGTCTTGAGGTGCTCGGCGCTGTCCCACTTGCGCAGCTTGATGGTTCCCATGATGGCCTCTCCTACAGTTGCCGCGCCAGTTCCCGCGCGGTCTTGATGTCCTGGGACTGGGTGGATTTGTCGCCGCCCGCCAGCAGGATCACGATCTCCAGCCGCGCTGCGCGAAATACACGCGGTAACCCGGCCCGTAGTGAATCCGCATTTCCGAGACGCCCTCGCCGACCGGCTCGCAGTCGCCGAAGTTGCCGTCCTCGGCCCGGTCGATGCGGGCCTGGATTCGGCGAACTGCCTGCTTGTCGCGCAGCCAGGCGAACCAGTCGTCGAACGTCTCGGTGGTGTGGATGATCTTCACGCGCTGATTGTAGATAATAGGATACGGCAACGCAAGGCCGCCGCACCGGCGGCGGTGTGCCGGGCCGGCGCCGATTTCTTCCGCACCGCCCGTCATGCCGGATTTTCACGGCCAGGCCGTTCTGTCCGCCGAGGCCGGTCAGCGCCGGCAGGGGCGTGCGCAGCTCGTCGGCAGTAAGTTTCAGCCGCTGGCGGACGGGCTGCGGCTTGCCGACGATGGCGGCAACCGAAATGCCTTCGCACGGGGTCGCGGTGACGACGTGCCGCGCGACACCATGCTTGAACCTACATTCCCCAGTTGACCGCTTCGATGCGTCGATAACGCCCGGAAATAATTAAACTTTCAGCAACTTAAGGTCGTACCTTGTGGGTTAGCCCCGCTACGCACCCGATGGCACGACGGGCGCGCCGCCTGCCGTTGTTGCTCCTCGTTGCAGGGGGCGGCCCTGCCGCCTCGTCGCGCCTAGGCAGGCAACGCGCCCGCCGCACCCTCAGGCGCGTCTAACTGAGGAATGTAGGTTGAATATCTCGGAGACGGCGGTGAACACGAGTTTCGCAACATTTGCGGACTTCTTCCCGAGCGTCACGATCAACGCCACCACGATGGCCGTTGTGACCTGTCGGGCCGCCAATCCGTCCAGCTTGGGCAGGATGACGTTCTCGACGTGGTGCCGTCGCTGCTTGATCGTGTTCGCCGACAGGCTGGGAAAGCCATGTCCATGTAGTCGGTGGCCAATTGCCGGAAGTCCTTGGCGGCGGCGCGTTCCATGCTGGCCCGGCGCTTCTCCGTGGCTACGTCGGTACCCAGTTGGATTCGGGCGCGCGCCTCCAATGCTGCAGTCTTGGCCGTGGCAATGGTGAAGTCGGGATAGCGGCCGAGTGTCAGCTCGTTCGGCTTGCCGCCGTCGCGGTAGCGCAGTACCCAGGATGCGGTGCCCTTCGCCGACAACGTGAAGGTGAGGCCAGGGAAGTCGCCCTGTGCCCTGGCGACCGGTTTCCCCGCTCTGATCCAGTGACGGATTTGCACGTCCGCCAGCTTGCCCATGCACCCCTCCAATAACGTCAATTCGCGTAGCTACGCATGCAGCTACACACTTTCTATCTTATGCAGGGAAATGACGTGAAACGAATGGAAGCTAATCGCGACGCATTTACAGCTACTTGGGGGCGTCCCTTGCAACTTGCTGAGACTTCCTGAAAGGCTAAACGGAATTCCAGGTGGCGATTTTCATAGGTCGCTGGGTGCCTCGCTACTTCCGGGTGGTTCGGTATTTCAAATGGATCGGTATGGCGGCTGCGGGCCGTCATTGCCGAAGCACGCCTGATGATGCCGCGTCGCGGTCATTGGCTTCCCGGATGCAAGCGTTTCTTGCGTCGATGCGGGAATGTTCAAATACATGCTGCCGTTTGGCTTGCTGGCCATAAGCATGAACGCCTAGGCGCTTCCCGGGCTGGATTTCAATTGGCCCAACAATGGCGGAAGATCGAGGTGTACCGTGTCCCAAAGAATATTGCGGTTGATGTCAAAGTAGGCGTGAATCATGCGAATTCGCTCCCCGATGATCTGTGCCCAGGGAATCGATGTCATTTCGGCGCGGCCAGCATCGCTTACTTTGCTTGCCGCCTCACCGATAATTTCGACCGCCCGCGTCAGCGCGAGTCGCAGCATGGCATCCCGATCCAGGTCGGCCAAGTCGCGTCCAGCAACAAATTCGAGCGCCTGTTCGGCTGCTTCGATCATATGCGTGAGGCGCCAGCGGTCATCCGGCGACATATTGGGGCTCCGCGCTATGTACCACTTCGTCGCGGAAAAATCGGCTCAAGTCCTCGGCAGTACGCAAATCAAGCTTGCGTCCGTCCAGCAGTGCCGACAGTTCAATTTCAATCTGCGCCATGTCGAGCAAGGTTGGCCGTGCTTGGGCCTGGAACTCGACAAGAAGATCGACGTCGCTGTCCGGCCTTGATGTGCCTTTCATGCGCGAGCCGAACAATGACAGTTTTTGTATGCCGTGCCTGCGGCAGACGGCGGCAAGGCGGTCTGCTTGAACAAAAAGTTGGGTACTCACCGCACAATCTTTCTGGTCAGACTTAGGTGTTCGGCTGGCCGGATTGCATTGTCGAATTCCTCCGCCAAGCGCACATTTGGGGAAGCATTTTGCACACGAACATTGTAGGGCATGGCCGTGGCCGCGCGCTTTCTGCGCCCGCACTGGGTGGACTGGGGGCCAGCGCGGCGCCTGCGCGAGCATCCATCTGAACGTCATCAAACCTGCATTGTTGCTGTGCAATGCGGGATCATAAACGGCGAGGCTTTGTAGAACTCGATCACGCCCAAAAACGGTGCATTTTCAGGCTTAATTGCAAAAATGTTGGGGAATATCAAAGTTTTTCGGGCCTATTCCCCGGGTGCCTCTTGCATTGTTTTGTGTTGCGGTGCAATATCGCGGGATCGGCGCGCACTGGTATTCGCCACCGATTGAAACGACTACACAGTAAAAGGGGCTCACGATGCAAATCAATGGAAAAGTTGCAGTCATCACTGGTGCGGCGAGCGGTATCGGCCGCGCACTGGCGCAGGAACTCGCTCAGCGCGGTGCGAAGGCGATCGCTTTGGTAGACCGCACGGATGTGGCAACCGAAATTGCCAATTCGATCAATGAGCGAGCCGGTAAAAGCGTTGTGGCGGTGCCTTTCGTCGGCGACGTGACCAACGAGGAATTCCGCAAGAAGGTGTTCGACGACATGACCGCCAACCACGGTCTGCCCACCATCTGCGTGCCGGCAGCGGGTATTACGCGCGACAAGCTGGCGATTCGCCTGGACAAGACCACCGGCAAGGCCACCATCTATTCGAAAGAAGAATTCCAGCTCGTCCTGGACGTAAATCTGACGGCGCCGATCTACTGGGCGCTGGAAATGATCGCGCGCATCGCCGAAGACCGCTTCGCACGCGGCCTCAAGCGTTGGGATCCGTCCGAAGGCGTTCAGGGCGCGATCGTGCTCATCGGCTCCATTTCTTCGCAGGGCAACCGCGGCCAGATTTCCTACTCCGCCACCAAGGCCGGTCTGGAAGGCGCTGCCGCGACGCTCATGATGGAAGCCATGTTCTACGGCGTGCGCAGCAGTGTGCTGCACCCCGGCTTCACCGATACCCCCATGGTGCGTTCGATGGGCAACGAGTACATCGAGAAACACGTGCTGCCGTACACGCTGCTGAAGCGCCTGATCCGGCCGGAAGAAATTGCCGATGCGCTGTGTTTCCTGATTTCCAACTCGGCCGTGAGCGGCGAGTTGTGGGCCGACGCCGGCTGGTCGCCCTCTGCCTGACCTGTGTGTGCCCGCCGCAATGGCGGGCGGTTTTACCGCAAGGCCGGCAGGCGCCGGCTTGCGTTCGCTTCAGCCGCCTTCCGGACGTCCTGCTGGCGCGGGCGCCGGGTTGGCGCCGCGTGTCGGCGGGACTGTGCCGGCCGCCGGGTAGCCGGCGTTATCCAGGGCGCGGTTCCAGGCCGACGCTTCAAATCCCGCATGGTGCTCGCTGCCTACGGCGAGGGCCGGCACGAATGATTCCTTGAGCTTGAATTCGCGCACGAAGGCGTCGATTTCTTCTTTCGTGCGCAAGGGGCGCTCGGAGTAGGGCACGCCGCGTTTCTGCAGCAACTGGCGTGCCTGCTCGCAATATTTGTCGCACTCCACATTCAGGTACAGCGTGACGGGAAAATTCTGCACGGCCTGGCGCAGCAGGTAAGGCATGTCGGTGGTGTCGATGATGCTGTTCGCGCCCAGGCGCTTTTGCTGCACCTGGCGCGCATCGTCCGGCGGCGGCGAGTCGCTGTAATGCACGCCGCCGTTCTTATCTACCCAGCGGTAGGTTTGCTGCGCCGGCACTTCGGTCTGCCAGGCCAGGCCCAGTACCAGCGCGGACAGCAGATAGATGCGTTTCATGCGCTCGCTCCGTAAAGTCAGGCCTCCACCATGCCGCTGTGGCGCAGCAGGGCGTCGACGCGCGGCTCACGGCCGCGGAAAGCCTTGAAAGATTGCAGCGCCGGGCGCGCGCCGCCCATGGCCAGTATTTCGTCCAGAAAGCGCATGCCCGTGCCGCGATCGAGCACGCTATACGGCGTGCTGGCGCGGGCGGCTTCTTCAAACGCTTCGAACGCGTCCGCCGACAACACTTCCGCCCACTTGTAACTGTAGTAGCCGGCTGCATAGCCACCGGCGAAGATGTGCGAGAAGCTGTTGGGAAAGCGGTTCCAGGCCGGCGGCACCAGTACCGCGACTTCGCGCCGCACCTCGGCCAGCAGGTCGAGGCAGGACTGTGCGCCCTGGGCGTCGAAATCGTCGTGCAGGCGCATGTCGAATACGGCAAATTCGATCTGGCGCAGGGTTTGCAGGCCGGACTGGAAATTTTTCGCGGCCAGCATGCGTTCGAATAGCGCGCGCGGCAGCGCTTCGCCGCTTTCGACATGGCCGCTCATGGCGGACAGCACGTCCCATTCCCAGCAGAAATTTTCCATGAACTGGCTGGGCAATTCGACCGCATCCCATTCCACGCCATGTATGCCGGCCACTGCAAGTTCGTCCACCCGGGTCAGCAAATGATGCAGGCCGTGCCCGCACTCGTGGAACAGCGTGAGCACTTCGTCGTGCGTGAAACAGGCTGGTTTGCCGCCCACCGGCGCGGAAAAATTGCAGGTGAGGTAGGCGATGGGCTTTTGCACGCCGCCGACGCACTGCCGGCGCGAGCGCGCTTCGTCCATCCAGGCGCCGCCGCGCTTGGTTTCGCGCGCGTAGAGGTCTATGTAGAACTGGCCGACCAGTTCGCCCGCGCGCTCTATGCTGTAGAAGCGCACGTCCTCGTGCCAGGTGGGGGCGTTATCTTCGCGCAGCGTGACGCCATACAGCGCCTCGACCACGCGGAACAGGCCGGCCAGCACCTTGGGTTGCGGCAGATACTGCTTTACTTCTTCGTCGGAAAAGCTGTAGCGCGCCTGTTTGAGCTTTTCCGAAGCGTAGGGCACATCCCAGGATTCCAGTTGCGGCAGGTTCAGTTCGCGTGCGGCAAATTCGCGCAATTCCGCCAGATCGCGTTCGGCGTAGGGGCGCGCGCGGCGCGCCAGGTCGGCCAGGAAATCCAGCACCTGGCGCGGCGATTCGGCCATTTTCGGGACCAGCGACAGTTCCGCAAAACTGGCATAGCCCAGCATGCGGGATTCTTCCGCGCGCAGTTCGAGTATGCGCCGTATGAGCGGGCCGTTATCCCATTCTGCATGGCCGGTTTCGGCGGAAAATTCGGATGCGCGGGTGGCGTTGGCGCGATACATGCGCGCGCGCAGTTCGCGGTTGTCGGCATACTGCATGAGCGGCAGGTAGGACGGCATGTGTAGCGTGAACTTCCAGCCGGCGCGGTTTTCGCGTTCGGCGGCGGCACGCGCGGCATGCAGGGCGTCGGCCGGTATGCCGGACAGCAAGCTTTCGTCCTCGACCCACTCGGCGTAGGCATTGGTGGCATCGAGCAGGTTTTCCGAAAATTTGGCGCCCAGTTGCGCAAGTTCTTCCTGAATTTCCTTGAAGCGCGGCTTGGCTTCGTCCGCCAGTTCAGCGCCGGAGAGGCGGAAATCGCGTATGTCGTTGTCGATCACGCGTTGTTGCGCAGCGCTCAGGGCGGCAAAACCGGCGCCGGCGCGTATGGCCTTGAATTTGCGGAACAGCTCCAGGTTCTGGCCGAGATCGGTGTAATAGGCGGTAATGGCCGGCAAGCTCTGGTTGTAGGCTTCGCGCCATTCCGGCACGTCCATCACGCCATGCATGTGGCCCACCATGCCCCAGGCGCGCGACAGGCGCTCGCCGGCGTCGGTCAAGGGCGCGGCGAAATTGTCCCAGGTGGGTTCATCCGCGCTTTGCGTCAGTTGCGTGATGAGCGCGCGGTTTTCGGCAATGAGGGAATCGATCGCGGGCGCGACGTGCTCGGCGCGCAAAGTGTCGAAACGCGGCAGCCCGGAAAAATCAAGTAGGGGGTTCATGTTCATTTGACTGAATGTATCGGAGTCGATCTACGGCAAGTTGAGATTTTTCCGCACCGGCCGCGGCTTGCGGGCGCGGCGCGAGGGGAGGGAGGCGCGCTTCGGGTGCGGTACCGGGCTAGCGGCCCAGCAGGCGTTCCTGTGCTTCGCGATATTTGGCGGCGGTGCGCGCGATCACTTCGGCCGGCAGGCGTGGGCCCGGCGCGCGCTTGTTCCAGTCCAGCGTTTCCAGATAGTCGCGCACATACTGCTTGTCGAAAGACGGCGGGTTGTGCCCTTCACGCCAGGCGTCGGCAGGCCAGAAGCGCGAAGAATCGGGCGTGAGCGCCTCGTCGATGAGGTGAACCACGCCGTTTTCGTCGGTGCCGAATTCGAATTTGGTATCGGCGATCACGATGCCGCGCTGCCGTGCATAGTCCGCCGCATCGAGGTAAAGCTGTATCGCCAGCCGGCGCACGGTGTCTGCCGTGGCGGTGCCGAGCATGGCTTCGACACGGCCGAAATCGATGTTTTCGTCGTGCTCGCCCACTGCCGCCTTGGTGGCCGGGGTGAATAGAGGTTGCGGCAACTGCGCCGCGAGTTTGAGGCCGGGCGGCAAGGCGATGCCGCATACCGCCCCGCTGGCCTGATAGTCCTTCCAGCCGGAGCCGATCAGATAGCCGCGCACCACGGCCTCTATGGGCAGCGCATTCAAGCGTTTGACGACCACCGCGCGGCCGGCCACCTGGGCGCGCTCGGCGTCGGTTTTCACCACGTCTTCCGGCGCGATGCCGGTCAGGTGATTGGGCGCAAAGCGGGCCAGGCGCTCGAACCAGAAATTCGATACGGTATTGAGCACGCGCCCCTTGCCCGGTATGGGATCGGGCAGGATCACGTCGAATGCCGACAGGCGGTCCGTCGTGACGATGAGCAAATGGGCCGCATCGACGGCGTAAATGTCGCGCACCTTGCCGCGTCCGACGAGCGGCAGGCTGGCGATGGAAGATTCGAATAGCGCGTCGGTCATGGCACGGTAATCGTCCCGAATGCGGCAGCCTGGGCGCTATTCGCGCACATAGGCCTTGCCGCGCTCGGCCTTGTCCTTTTCGTAGGGGAAGCGAATATGGCCGTAGCGCACCACCAGCACGGCCACGGTGAGCAGCAGGATGGAAACCGATACGGCCAGGATGCGCCATTCCTCGAGGTCATGCACGTCGAGGATCAGGTAGCGAGCCAGCGATACCATGGCGATATAGAGCGGGAAGCGCACCGGTAACTGCCCGGTGCGGTAATACTGGCCCACCATGGCCAGCACTTCCAGAAACAGGAATAGCAACAACAGGTCGGACAGCTGCACGTGGTGCGCCTGCAGCATGACCATCACTTCCTGCAGCATGGCCACCGAAGTGGCCACCACGATCGCCAGCAGGCCCAGATGCTCTATGGCATCCACGCCCAGTTGCAGGGCGCGCCGTATGCGCGAAAACGCGGGCGATTCCTTTTCCATTGCTATGCCTCCGCCACGCCGCATGCCGACCTCAAGGCGCACCCGCCCGGGCCGGATCAATTCACGGTTTGAGCAAGTGCTCCGGAAGCATACAGCTTTGCCACGTCGGTGAGCGGGCGGGCCTTGATTTTGGCGCCCTGGCCTTCGCAACCGAACTGCAGGTAACGCTGTTTGCAGATTTTTTTGGCGGCTTCGCGCGCCGGCTTGAGGTAGTCGCGCGGATCGAATTTGGACGGGTTTTCCGCCATGTAGCGGCGAATTGCGCCGGTCATGGCGAGGCGGATGTCGGTGTCGATATTGATTTTACGCACGCCGTGCTTGATCGCTTCCTGGATTTCTTCCACCGGCACGCCATAGGTTTCTTTCATGTCGCCGCCGAACTGGCGGATTTCGGCCAGCAAATCCTGCGGTACCGAAGACGAGCCGTGCATCACCAGGTGGGTGTTGGGGATGCGCTGGTGAATTTCCTTCACGCGCTTGATGGCCAGAATGTCGCCGGTCGGCTTGCGCGTGAATTTGTAGGCGCCGTGCGAGGTGCCGATGGCGATTGCCAGCGCGTCCAGTTGCGTGCGGCGCACGAAATCGGCGGCCTGTTCGGGGTCGGTGAGCAACTGTTCCATGGTCATGGTGCCTTCCGCGCCGTGGCCATCTTCCTTGTCGCCCTTCATGGTTTCCAGCGAGCCCAGGCAGCCCAGTTCACCTTCGACGGTAACGCCCAGTGCATGCGCCATATCGACCACCTTGCGCGTCACGTCGATGTTGTAGTCGTAGCTGGATACGGACTTGCCGTCTTCCATCAGCGACCCGTCCATCATGACGCTGGAAAAGCCCAGATCGATGGCGCCGCGGCAGATCAACGGCGACTGGCCGTGGTCCTGGTGCATCACGATGGGAATGTCGGGATAGGCCTCGACGGCGGCCTGGATCAGGTGCTTCAGGAACGCTTCGCCGGCATATTTGCGTGCCCCGGCGGAGGCCTGCATGATGACCGGGGCGCCGGTTTCCTGGGCGGCGGCCATGATGGCCTGTACCTGTTCGAGGTTATTCACGTTGAATGCCGGCAGCCCATAGCCGTTTTCCGCGGCGTGATCGAGCAACTGGCGCATGGATACGATAGGCATGTGTGTCTCCTGGACGGGGTGATGGTTATGCGCAGGCGGTCTGGCGGCGCGGCTGGAATCGGGTTGCGGGCAGGGCTTCAGGCGCGCTGTTCGAGTATTTCGACGGCGGGCAGTTTTTTGCCTTCGAGAAATTCCAGGAAGGCGCCGCCGCCGGTCGATATGTAGCCGATGCGCTCGCTGATGCCGTATTTTGCAATGGCGGCCAGGGTGTCGCCGCCGCCGGCGATGGAAAACGCCCTGGAAGTTGCAATGGCGCGTGCCAGCGTTTCGGTGCCTTGGGCGAAGGGCTCGAATTCGAACACGCCGACCGGGCCGTTCCACACCACGGTGCCGGCAGCGCCCACGATTTCCGCCAGCGCCGCGGCCGATTGCGGGCCGATGTCCAGAATGAGGTCGTCGTCTTCCACCGCATCGACGGATTTGAGCGTGGCCGTGGCGGCGGCTGAAAATTCTTTCGCGCACACCACGTCGGTGGGTAGCGGGACGTTCACCTTGGCCAATACGGCTTTCGCCGCGTCCAGCAGATCGGGTTCGGCGAGGGATTTGCCGATGCGCTTGCCGCTCGCCAGCAGGAAAGTATTGGCGATGCCACCGCCCACGATGAGCTGATCGACGCGCGCCGAAAGCGCTTCGAGTATGGTGAGTTTGGTGGATACCTTGGCGCCCGCGACGATGGCCACCAGCGGGCGCGCGGGGGCGTTCAAGGCCTTGCCGAGCGCATCCAGTTCCTGCGCCATGAGCGGGCCGGCGCAGGCCACCGGGGCATATTTGCCCATGCCGTGGGTGGTGGCTTCGGCGCGGTGCGCGGTGCCGAACGCGTCATTGACCCACACGTCGCACAGGGCGGCCATCTTGCGCGCCAGTTCGTCGGAATTTTTCTTTTCGCCTTTATTTACGCGGCAATTTTCCAGCAGCACCACCTGGCCCGGCTTCACCTCCACGCCATCCACCCAGTTCTGCACCAGTTTCACTTCGCAGCCCAGCAGTTCGGCCAGGCGCACCGCCACCGGGGCCAGACTGTCTTCGGGTTTGAACTGGCCTTCGGTCGGCCGGCCCAGGTGCGAGGTCACCATCACTGCCGCCCCGGCCTTGAGCGCGTGCGCGATGGCCGGTACGGAGGCGCGTATGCGCGTGTCTTCGGTGATGTTGCCCTGGTCGTCCTGCGGCACATTGAGGTCGGCGCGTATGAATACGCGCTTGCCGGCGAGGTCCAGATCGGTCAGGCGTTTGAATTTCATGTCGGGTTCTGATCGAAATTTCAAGGGTGTCGCATGCAGGCCGCGGCGCCGCGGCGGGTGCGCGGCCCGCTGCAAACGCGGGCCGCACGGGCCGGGCGCGGCGCAGGCTTATTTGGCGGTGGCGAGGGCGACCGTGGTATCCAGCATGCGGTTGGAGAAGCCCCACTCGTTGTCGTACCAGGACAGCACTTTCACGAGGGTTCCGTCGATCACGCGGGTTTGCGAGGAATCGAATATCGAACTGCGCGCATCGTGGTTGAAATCCACCGATACCAGCGGCTCGTCGTTGTAACCCAGGATTCCCGCCAGCGGACCGGATGCGGCGGCGGCTTTCAGGATGGCATTGACTTCATCCACCGTGGTGGCGCGCGCGGCCGTGAAAGTCAGATCGACCACCGACACGTTGATGGTGGGCACGCGCATCGCGAAACCATCCAGCTTGCCGTTCAGTTCCGGCAGCACCAGGCCCACCGCTGCGGCGGCGCCGGTTTTGGTCGGAATCATGGATTGCGTGGCGGAGCGGGCACGGCGCAAATCTTCGTGATACACGTCGGTCAGCACTTGATCGTTGGTGTAGGCATGCACGGTAGTCATGAGGCCGGACACCACGCCGATTTTTTCGTGCAGCGGCTTCACCAGCGGCGCCAGGCAGTTGGTGGTGCAGGAGGCGTTGGAGATGACCGTGTGGCTGGCTTTGAGCGTGTCGTGATTGACGCCATACACGATGGTCGCATCGACGTCCTTGCCGCCCGGGGCGGAAATGATCACTTTTTTGGCGCCGCCCTTGAGGTGGGCCGAAGCCTTTTCTTTCGAGGTGAACAGGCCGGTGGATTCCAGCACCACGTCCACGCCCAGGTCGCCCCAGGGCAATTCGGCCGGATTGCGCTGCGCCAGCACACGGATACGGTCGCCATTGACCACCATGGAGTCGCCATCCACCGCCACCGTGCCGGGAAAACGGCCATGCACGGTGTCGTGGCGCGTCAGGTGGGCGTTGGTCTGGGCGTTGCCGAGGTCATTGACGGCGACGATTTCGATGTCGTGCTTTTTGCCGCCTTCGTAGTGCGCCCGCAATATGTTGCGGCCGATGCGGCCATAGCCGTTGATCGCGACTCGTATGGTCATGGTGTGCTGTTCTCCTGGTGTGTTTGGCCGGGCGCTGCGGGCGGCCGCCGCCGCCCGCATCCCGAAAAAATCCTGCGTCAGACCGCGAGCAGTTCCTGCACCGCGGCCACCACGCGCTCGGCGGTAAGGCCGAAATGACGGTAAAGGTCGCCAATCGGAGCCGATTCGCCAAACGTGGATAAGCCTACGACTGTACCTTCAAACCCGACGTATTTGAACCAAAAATCGCAATGACCGGCCTCGATTGCCACGCGCGGCACGCCCGCCGGAAGCACGGACGCCTTCCAGGCCGCATCCTGGCGGTCGAACAAGCTGGTGCTGGGCATGGAAACCACACGCACCGGGATGTTCGCCTCCGCCAACTGTTTCTGCGCGGCGAGCGCGATGGGCAGTTCGGAACCGGTGGCGATGAGGACGGCACTTGGCGCGCCGGCTTGAGCTTCGGACAGCACATAGCCGCCGCGCGCGATGGCTTGCAGTTGTTCCGCACTGCGCGGCTGGCAAGGCAGGTTCTGACGCGACAACAGCAAGGCGGTCGGACCATCCGCACGTTCCACCGCAGCCGCCCAGGCGACGGCCGTTTCTACCGTATCGGCGGGGCGCCACACGTCCAGATTGGGAATCAGCCGCAGCGATGCGGCGTGCTCGATCGGCTGGTGGGTGGGACCGTCTTCGCCCAGGCCGATGGAATCGTGCGTATAGACGAATACGTGGCGCTCGCGCATGAGCGCGGCGAGGCGGATGGCATTGCGCGCGTAATCGGAAAACACCAGGAAGGTGGCGGTGTAGGGAATGAAGCCGCCGTGGCCGCCCAGGCCATTGCCTATGGCGGTCATGCCGAATTCGCGCACGCCGAAATACAGGTAATTGCCGCCGGCCTCACGCGTGACCGGCCGCGAGCCCTTCCAGATGGTGAGGTTGGAGCCGGCCAGATCGGCCGAGCCGCCTATCAGTTCCGGCAGCAGCGGGCCATATGCTTCCAGCGCGAGTTGCGAGGCCTTGCGGGTGGCCACGGTTTCCGCCTTGTCGGCCATGCGCGCCAGGGTGGCTTGTACGCCGGCGGCCCAGCCCTCGGGCAGGCGGCCAGCCATGCGGCGCTCGAATTCGGCGGCGGCTTGCGGTTCGGCGGCGCGGTAATCGGCCAGCAAGCTTTGCCAGGCCGCCTCGCGCGCCGCGCCGGCGGCTTTGGCGTCCCAGGCGGCATACACGTCGGCCGGAATTTCGAAGGGCGGGTGCGACCAGCCTATGGCGCCGCGGGTGGCGGCAATTTCGTCCTTGCCCAGCGCCGCCCCATGCACGTCGTGGGTGCCGGCCTTGTTGGGCGAACCCATGCCGATCACGGTCTGGCAGCAAATGAGGGTGGGGCGGCTGGTGTCGGCGCGGGCGGCGAGTATGGCGGCTTCGATGGCGGCCGCGTCGTGCCCGGCCACGCGCGGGATCACCTGCCAGCCGTAGGCGGCGAAGCGCGCCGGGGTGTCGTCGGTGAACCAGCCTTCCACGTGGCCGTCGATGGAAATGCCGTTATCGTCGTAGAACACGATGAGCTTGCCCAGCCCCAGCGTGCCGGCGAGCGAACAGGCTTCGTGCGAAATGCCTTCCATGAGGCAGCCGTCGCCCAGGAACACATACGTGTAGTGATCGACGATGGCCATGCCGGGCCGGTTGAATTCGGCCGCCAGCAGTTTTTCGGCGATGGCCATGCCGACCGCAGCGGCGATGCCCTGACCGAGCGGGCCGGTGGTGGTTTCGATGCCGGGCGTGATGCCCAGCTCGGGGTGACCGGGCGTTTTCGAGTGCAGTTGACGGAAACGGCGCAAATCGTCTATCGACAGGTCGTAGCCGCTCAGATGCAATAGCGCGTAGTGCAGCATGGAGCCATGACCGTTCGACAGCACGAAGCGGTCGCGGTCTGGCCAGGCCGGATTGGTCGGGTTATGGCGCAGAAATTTGCGCCACAGCACTGCTGCAATTTCGGCCATGCCCATGGGCATCCCGGGATGGCCGGAATTGGCCTGCTGTACGGCATCCATCGCGAGCGCGCGGATGGCGCCGGTGATCGGATTGAACTCTGGTTGAGATATTTCGCTGGACCGGCCCATGACAATGCCTGAGGCGTTTCCGCCGTTGAAAAGCCGGAAAGTTTAGCAAAACTTCAGCCGGCCCGCGGCGCCTTGCGCCGGCCGGCGCTCGCTGCGCGCGGCGGCTTGGGTTCCGGTGCCGGTGCCGGCGCGGGCTCTTGCACAGTGCTTTCGGCACGCAGTCGGCGGCCTTCTTCGACCAGTTTGATGATGCGCGGCGTGAATATGAACTGCATCGCCAGTTCCAGTTTGCCGCCCGGCACCACGATGGTATTGGCGCGCGACATGAAAGCGCCGTGCAACATGCGCAACAGGTGGGTGAAATCGACGCCGCGCGGGTTGGCGAAACGTATCACCACCATGGATTCGTCCGGCGAGGGGATGTCGCGCGCGATGAAGGGGTTGGACGTATCCACCGTGGGGACGCGCTGAAAATTGATGTGCGTATCGGTGAATTGCGGGCAAATGTAATGCACGTAGTCGTGCATGCGGCGCAAGATGGTGCGCATCACCAGGTCGGTCGGGTAACCGCGTTCGTGCCGGTCGCGGTGCAGTTTCTGTATCCATTCCAGGTTGATGACCGGTACCACGCCTATGCGCAGATCGACGTGGCTGGCGATGTCCACCTTGTCGGTACGCAGGGCGCCGTGCAGACCTTCGTAGAACATCAGGTCGGTGCCCTGCGGGATGTCTTCCCAATCGGTAAAGGTGCCGGGTGCCTGGCCGAACAAGGTGGCTTCCTGCGCGTTGTGGATGTAGCGCCGGGTGCGGCCGCGACCGCTTTCGCCATAGCTGCGGAATAGCGATTCCAGTTCTTCCAGCAGATTGGCTTCCGGGCCGAAGTGCGAAAAATTCAAATTGCCTTCGGTTTCGGCCCGCTCCATGGCTTCGCTCATGGCATAGCGGTCGTGGCGATGGAAGGCGTCGCCATCTATGAGCACCGCGCGCACGCCTTCGCGTCGATAGATTTTTTCGAAGGTTTTCATGATCGAGCTGGTGCCGGCGCCCGATGAGCCGGTGATCGCGATGATGGGGTGTTTGGCCGACATGGTGAATGTTTCCGGTTGTTTTCTGGGGCGGCCTCAAAGGTCCGGTGCTGTCCCGGCGCTAGCCACCGGCATGCTCAAGCGTATTTCCATTTGATCGAGCAGCCTACGCTCGGAATTTGTTCGGTGGGGCCGCGTCCGGTGGTGGCGATCGCGCGCATGGCTTCGAATAGTTCGCGCCCGGCGCCTTCCGGCGCGGTGTCGCGGCGCGACGCATCCAGGCGGCCGCGGTATTGCAGTTCGAGATTGGCGTTGTAACCGAAAAAATCCGGCGTGCATACCGCGCCATAGGCGCGCGCGACGGCCTGTGTTTCATCCAGCACATAGGGGAACGGGAACTGCAGGCGTTCGGCGATCTGCACCATGTGGTCCCAGGAATCTTCCGGATAGTCGGTCGGGTCGTTGGACATGATGGCGATGCAACCGACACCGTAAGCCGCCAGCTCGCGCGTGTCGCGCACGATGCGGTGGATTACCGCCTTCACATAGGGGCAGTGATTGCAGATGAACATCACCAGCAGGCCGCGCGCACCGCGCGCATTGTCCCGTGTCCAGCGCCGGCCATCGACGCCGGGCAGGTCGAAATCCGGCGCGGGCAGGCCGAATTCGCAGACGGGGGGATTCAGGCTGACCATGTTGCCACCTCTGGTTGGATTTACGCAAAACCGATAGTAACGCCCTTTTGGCCGTGGCTAGCGCACAAATCCTCCGGCACCGGCGCATGCCGATTTGCTGCAAAATCCGCCTCTGGTCTGGAATTGCTGGATTCGCCACATGCTACCGCGGCTGTATTGCGATTTTCCCCTGCGCGCAGACGCCATGATTGCCTTGTCGGAGGCGAGCGCCCATCACGCCCTGCGCGTGCTGCGCCTGGGGCTGGCCGACGAGCTGGTGTTGTTTGACGGCGCGGGCGGCGAATATCCGGGCCACATTGCGGAAACCGGCCGCCGCTGCATCGTGCGCACGGGAAGCTGGCTCGATCTGGAGCGCGAGGCGCGGGTTGCGGTCACCCTGGTGCAATGCCTGGTATCTACCGAAAAAATGGACTGGATCGTGCAGAAAGCCGTCGAGTTGGGCGCCTGCCGCATCGTGCCGGTGGAATCGCGCCGCAGCGTGGTGCGCCTGGATGCCGCGCGCGCCGAGCGGCGCGTGCAGCACTGGCAGCGGCTGGTGCTGGCGGCGTGCGAACAATGTGGCCGCAATCGCGTGCCGGAGGTGGCTGCCGTGCAGCCGCTGCCGGAATATTTTGCGCAGGCCACGGCGGTCACCCAGCCCAAGCTCATGCTCGAACCGCAAGCCGTGCGTCCGCTCGGCGCGGAACAGCTTGCGGCGGGACAGATCATTTTGCTGGTCGGGCCGGAAGGCGGTCTGGATGAAACGGAAATCGCGATGGCGCGGCAAGCCGGCTTTGCCGGTGTTCGGCTCGGTACGCGCGTGTTGCGCACGGAAACGGCCGGTTGCGCGGGCCTGGCAGCGGTGCATGCTCTGGCGGGAGATCTTTGATGTTTGAATCGGCCGAACTTGACCACAAGCTTTCCAAGGCGGAATTTGACGCGGTGGTGCCGGATCTCCGCGCCAAATTGCTCGACATGCAGGTGCGCCTGGGGCGCCAGAACCATTTTGGCGTGCTGGTGCTCATCAATGGCGTCGATGGCGCCGGCAAGGGCGAAACGGTGAATGTGCTCAATGCCTGGATGGACCCGCGCCACATCCGCACCCACGCCTTCGGCACGCCCACCGAAGAAGAAATTTTGCGGCCTTTCATGTGGCGCTTCTGGCGCGCGCTGCCGCCGCGCGGCTCGATGGGCATACTGTTCGGCAGCTGGTATTCCGAGCCAATACTGCGGCGCGTGGAGCGCGACATGGGGCGCGCCGAAATGGACGCGCGCATAGACGAAATCAATCATTTCGAACGCATGCTGGCGCAGGAAGGCGTGCTCATCCTGAAGTTCTGGTTTCACCTCGCCAAGGACGTGCAGCGGCGGCGCCTGCGCGCACTCGAAAAAAACCCGCTCACACGCTGGCGCGTCACCAACGACGACTGGAACCACTTTGCGCACTACGACCGGTTTCGTGAAGTGAGCGAACACGTGCTGCGCCAGACCTCCACCGGCCATGCGCCCTGGGTAGTGGTGGAAGGGGCGGACGAGCGTTATCGCTCGGTGTATGTGGGGCGGGTGCTGCTCGATGCGATTACCAAGCGGCTCGACGCCGATGCCGCCGAACCGTCTTACGCCATGCCGGTCGCGCCTATCGCGCCGCCGCCGCTGGACGGCGTCAATCTGCTCAATCGCCTGCAGCCGGCACAAACCTATCCACCGGCGCGCTATGCGCGCGATATGGAACAGTTGCAGGGCCGGCTGGCCATGCTGGTGCGGCGCAAGGGCTTCGACAAGCACTCACTGGTGGTGGTGTTCGAAGGCATGGACGCGGCCGGGAAGGGCAGTGCGATACGCCGTGTGACCGGCGCCCTGGATGCGCGCGTGTATCGCGTGGTGCCCATCGCCGCCCCCACCGAAGAAGAAAAGGCGCTGCCGTATCTATGGCGCTTCTGGCGCCATGTGCCGCGGCGCGGGCGGCTGGCGATATTCGACCGCTCATGGTACGGGCGGGTGCTGGTGGAGCGCGTGGAAGGTTTCTGCACCGAGGCGGACTGGATGCGCGCCTACAACGAAATCAACGATTTCGAAGACCAGCTCGCCAAGTCGGGCGCGGTCATCGTGAAGTTCTGGCTCGCCGTCAGTCCGACTGAGCAGTTGCGCCGCTTCGACGAGCGCGCCGCCACCCCGTTCAAGCACTTCAAAATTACCGAAGAAGACTGGCGCAACCGCGACAAGTGGCCGCAATACGTGCCGGCCGTGTGCGACATGATAGACCGCACCAGCACGGAAGTTGCGCCATGGACCCTGGTCGAAGCCGACAACAAACTGTTCGCGCGCGCCAAGGTATTGCGCACGCTGTGCGAACGCCTGGAAAGTGCGCTGAAATGAGTCCGCAGGAAATCGAGTTGTGCGCCGCGTGCGGACGCGGGCACGGAATTGCCGACGCGGCAGGGGCACGGACATGAAATCGACCGATTTTTCGGCTTTCGTCACCTCGGTGCGCCACTCGGCGCCCTACGTCCATGCGTTCCGCAAGCGCACCTTCGTGATCGGTTTCGGCGGTGAAGTCATGCAGGGCGATATGGCGCTGCGGCTGGCGCACGATTGCAATCTGCTTGCCAGCCTGGGCATACATCTGGTGCTGGTGGCCGGCGCGCGCCCGCAAATCGAGGCCGAAATGGACGCGCGCGGCCTGCCGTCGCGCTATCACAAAGGTTTGCGTGTCACCGACGGGCCGGCGCTGGAATGCGCCAAACGCGCCATGGGCGCGCTTTGCGTGGATATTCAGGCGCTGCTATCGCAGGGGCTGCCGGATACCCCCATGGCGGGCGGTGCGATGCGCGTGGCAATGGGAAATTTCATTACCGCCAAACCGGTCGGCGTGGTCGATGGCGTGGATTTTCAGTACACCGGCGCGGTGCGCAAAGTTGCCGCTGATAGTCTGGCGCGTGCGCTGGAGGACCACCATGTCGTGCTGATCGCTCCATTTGGCGTTTCGCCGTCCGGCGAGGTATTCAACCTCAGCATGGAAGAAGTGGCAGAGCGGGTGGCGGTCGCGCTGTCCGCCGTCAAACTGATTTACCTCTGCGATGCGCCCGGCGTGGTCGACGATGCCGGCCAACTGGTGAGCGCCATGACGGCCGACGAGGCGCAGCGCTGGCTCGGCGAAGGACGCGGCATTACCGAAGATTTGGGGCTTTACCTGCCCTATGCCATCCGCGCCGTGCAAAACGGCGTGCAGCGCGCCCATCTGATCGACCGCGACGTCGATGGCGCACTGCTGGTCGAAGTATTCACACCGGCCGGCATAGGCACTGTCATCACCGAACAGTCCTTGGCGCGGGTGCGCGACGCTGTGCCGGAAGACGTCGGCGGCATCGTGCGCCTCATCGCGCCGCTGGAAGCCGACGGTACGCTGGTGCCGCGCGGCCGCGAACTGCTGGAAATGGAAATCGATCGTTTCGCCGTGCTCGAACACGACGGGGCCGTGGTGGGTTGCGCGGCGCTCTATCCGTTCAGCGACGAGGCGGTGGCCGAACTTTCCTGTGTCGCTGTGATGCCCATGTACCGCCAGCGCGGCTTCGGCGAAATCATGCTTGCCCACATGGTGCAGCGTGCCCAGCGCGCCGGGCTCAAAAAGCTGTTCGTGCTTACCACACGCACCGCGCACTGGTTCATCGAACGCGGCTTTCGCGAAGTCGGCGTGGACGCCTTGCCGACGCGCAAACGCATGCTCTACAACATGCAGCGGCGCAGCAAAGTGTTTATCAAGGAAATTTGATCGCGGTTCTCACCAGCGTCGCGGATTTCATGGCGCCGGCATAGCCGGATATGCGATTATTGGGGCGTAAACCGCGCCCGCATTAATCGCCACGGATTTTTCCAGGCATTGGCGCAATAATGCCACCTGTCACCAGCGCCCCGGCATGGCGCCGGTATGTCAAAATTTTCGCTGCTCCGCTAGAAAGGGCAAGCCATGGCAAAACCCGGGCACTGGTTTCGCGGCGGCGCACTGCGCGTTCGCCTGGCGATACTGGTTGCGGGTCTCTGCACTGCATTGCTGATAGTGGTGGCCGCGAACGAGCGGGCGGTCATTTCACAGTCCTATCGATCGGCAGATTCGCTGCGCGCTCTGCAGTTGAGCCGCGCGCTCGCGCAAGCGCTCATGCAGCATGGGCCGGCCGATAGCGCCGAACTATTGCTGCGTGTCGAAGAGCATGCGCGTGGCCTGGGGTTTGCCGGTGCGCGCCTCGAAGCGGGCGCGCCGGGTGATGCGTCGCTGCGCGTAGCGGACGCCTGTACCTTCGATGAAGCCAACGCGCGCCACGAGTGCAGCCTCGCGCTGGCCGGCGTCGGAAAACTTTACACCAGCCTGAATGTTCTGAACGGCGACATTGCGCGCGCCCAATTGCTCAACCGCAATTTCGCTGCCGGCGCATTGGTCGTGTTCGCCTTCGCGCTTTTTCTCGGCGTTACGGGCAACTGGCTGCTGCGTGAGGTGCGGGAACTCGAACGCTGTGTCGGCGCCATGCAGAACGGCGAAGCATCGGATACCAAACTTGCTTATCTGAATGACGAAGTCGGCGCGCTCGCGCGCGCCGTCAATCTCATGGCGCAGTCGCTGGACGAAAGGGTGGCAGCGCTGACCAAGAGCGAGCGTCGCTTTCATGCCATCGCCGACTATACCTACGGCATCGAAGCCTGGTTTTCGCTGCGTGGCCGGCTGATCTGGATCAACCGGTCGATAGAGCGGGTGACCGGCTATACGCCGCTGGAATGCATACTGGCCGACGACCTGTTGCTGCTGTTCGTGCCTGAGCGCGACCGCAAGCGCGTGATGGACGCGGCGCGGTCGGCGGCTGCGGGCAATACGGGCGAAAATTTCGAACTGCGCTTGCAGCGCCGGAATGGCGCGTGCGTGTGGGTGACAGTTAATTGGCAGCCCATTTACGACGAAGCCGGCGAAAACCTCGGCCTGCGCCTGTCAGCGCACGAAATCCAGAGCCGCAAGGAAGCCGAGCTGAAAATGGCCGACAGCGTGGCGGCCCTGCGGCGCGAAAAAAGCCTGAAGGATTTCTACCTTACCAGCAGTGAGGAAGAACGTCGGCGGCTCGAAGCACTGCTCGACGTGATGCGCATAGGTGTGCTGTTCGTGGACCAGGAACGCCGCGTACAGTACTCCAACCGCGCCTTTCATCGCATCTGGGGCATAGATCATGCGGACAACCTGTCCGGCCTGGATGACGCGAGCTTGCTCGCACGCACCGCACATCTGCGCTGCGACGACGCGGCTTATTGTGCGCACGTCGAAGCGGTGCTGGCGAGCCCCGGGGCGAGCGAACTATTCGAATTTACGCTCGCCGACGGCCGTATCGTGACCGACATGTCAGCCCTGGTATTGAGCGCCGCGGGCGAACATCCGATCGGCCGCGTGTGGATATTCGAAGATGTGACCGAGCAACGCCGCACCGCGCAGCAGCTCGTCGATCTGGCCGAGCGCGACGCGCTGACCGGCTTGCTCAACCGGCGCCGCTTCGAAGAAGAGCTACGCCAGCGCCAGGGCGAAGCGGAGCGGCGCGGCGGATCGCTGGGCCTCATGGAAATCGACCTGGACGGCTTCAAGCCGATCAATGACGAATTTGGTCATCAGGCCGGGGACCAGGTTCTGGTGCGGTTTTCCGACGCCGTGGCGCGCGTGGTGCGCAAGAGCGAAATTTTCTTTCGCATAGGCGGCGATGAATTCGCCGTTCTGGCGCCCGACTGCGGCTTGGAAGCCATGCAGGCGCTGGCGCAGCGCATCCTGACGACCGTCGATGCCCTGGTATTTACCTTCCAGGGCCGCGAAGTGCGCATTTCCGCCAGTCTGGGCATCGCCATGTACCCGCTGCATGCGGCCGACGCGGACCAACTCGCGCGCTACGCCGACAGCGCCATGTATGCCGCCAAACAGTCCGGCAAGCACCGCTGGAGCATCTGGAAAGCAAGCGCTGCCAACGATCATCTGATCTAGCCGTGCCTGCGCGGCGGCCCCGGTAAGGTTAGAATCTCCGTATTCATGACCGGAAACGGAGATTTTGCGATGGCCCGTATGGTGAACTGCGTCAAACTTGGTCGCGAGGCCGAAGGACTGGATTTTCCGCCCGTGCCCGGCGCCCTGGGCAAGCGCATCTATGAGTGCGTATCGAAAGAAGCATGGCAGCAATGGTTGCGCCACCAGACCATGCTCATCAATGAAAATCGCCTGTCACTGATGGATCCGCGTGCGCGCAAATACCTGTCCGAACAGATGGAAAAGCACTTTTTCGGCGACGGCGCGGATGGCGTGGCGGGCTACGTACCGCAGCAGTCCTGAGCGTTTGACCCCGCAGTACCCGCGCGGCGCGCCGGCCGGCGCGCACTTGGCGCTTCTTGCTGCACGATCCCGGCCGCGGCATTTCGCAGCGAACCCCTCGTAGAAATCTCTACACAGGCGCAGGGCGGTCTTGCCTGCTGCGCGCCGCCGTCCTTTTCCCCCTGAGTTGCCAGGCATGTACTGCGCGGCCTTTTTCGGCAGGGAACTGTCCCCCTCCAGTGGCCGCCGGGCCGGCGCCATTTGGCAGGCCACGGCCGCTGCGTGCAGTGGCGCCCGCGCTGGACAGGCGTGCCGTCTGCAACTTCCGATCACGCACTGCAAGGTTCTCGCGGGGCTGGCGTTTGTCCGAATCAGCCCTTGATTTTCTGAATCTAAAAGTCTGCGCGGGGCTGATTTGTATTTAGGCTAAGTTTTGTATTTGCATGAAATAAAAACAGTTTTATACAATAATTATAAAAATTGTGGGGGCTAAGGTTTACCGGGAAGCGGTCGTTGTGTGCGTCACAGCATTTTGCCTAGGCTGATCGCATAATCGGCCGCAACACTGGGATACACGACTATGGCCTTGTTTTCGATGCGACCGGCTTGTCCGGCTTGTGGCGGTTCGGATGTGCGGCGCTCGCACCGCAAGAATGGCGAGGAAAAAGGCAGTTTTGCGTTCAAAGTGCCGTTCCGTTGCCGCGACTGCCGCACGCGCTTCTTCGGCGTGAATCGCGCAAAGGTTCTGGGCGTGGCATCTCTTTGTACTGTGCTGATAGGCGTGACCGGAGCCGTCCGCTATCTGGAAATGCACCTGATCGACCTGGAATTGCTTGGCGCGCGCATACGCACGCTGTTCGGCATGTATTGAGCGCGCAGCCGGACGCGGTGCCGCACCCGATGTGCGGCCAGCGCGATCAGCGCAATGCTTCGCGCTCGATTTCTTCCAGGCTTACGTGCCGCACGTCGCGGCCCTTCACCATATACACCACGTATTCGGCCATGTTTTTGGCGTGGTCGCCGATGCGCTCTATCGACTTGGCGATGAACAGAATGTCCAGCCCACGCGAAATCGTGCGCGGATCTTCCATCATGAAGGTGATGAGCTGGCGCATGACCGACTTGAATTCGGCATCCACGTCCCGGTCCTGCCTCACCACGTCGGCTGCGGCCACCGTATCGAGGCGGGCGAACGCGTCCAGCGCCTTGCGCAGCATGTCGATGGCAAGCTGGGCGGCGTGGGTCAATTCGACATTGGGCACGAAGGCGCGCTGGGCTTCGTAAATCTTTTTCGCCATTTTGGCGATCTTCTTGGCTTCATCGCCTATGCGCTCGAGATCGGTGATGGTTTTCACCACCGTCATGATCATGCGCAAATCCCCCGCCGCCGGCTGACGCCGCGCGATCACGTGGCTGCAGGCTTCGTCCAGCGCCACCTCGTGCGAATTCACGCGCGTGTCGTTATTGATGACCTGATCGATGAGCAGATGGTCGCCGTTGGCCAGCCCATCCATGGCACAGGTGATCTGCTGTTCGACCAGGCCCCCCATCTGCAGCACGCGCGTGCGTATGGCTTCCAGATCGGCGTCGTACTGTTTGGAAAGATGCTCGTTCATAAGGGGTTTCCGGGGCAGGGGAATTTGTGCTCAGTGTCAGGATAGAGCGTTCGTGTGTCAATCAGATTGCACTCAGGCGCGGCCGCGCAGGGTGCGCACGCCGTTTGGCGCTGCGATGATTGCGACATCGGCGCCGCGCTGCGCGAACAGACCGTTGGTGACCACGCCCGGCACCGAATTGAAGCGCATTTCCAGCATGACCGGGTCGGTAATGCTCAACCCGGCCACGTCGATCACGATATTGCCATTGTCGGTAGTGAAATTGGGTCGCACCCGCGGCGAGCCGCCCAGGCTGCGCGCGGCCCGCTCGACCAGCGCGCGCGCCATGGGGATCACCTCCAGGGGCAAAGGAAAGCGCCCCAGCCTTTGCACCAGCTTTGATTCATCCGCAATGCAGACGAAACGCTGTGCCACGGCGGCGACGATTTTTTCGCGCGTGAGCGCGCCGCCGCCGCCTTTCACAAGATTGAGACCCGGGTCGATTTCGTCCGCGCCATCGACATAGACCGGAATATCCAGGCCCGCGTCCAGCGCCTCATTCAGTTCCAGCACCCGGATGCCGTGCCCTGCCAGACGCTCTGCGCTGGCGACCGAACTCGCCACGGCGCCGCGATAGCGGTCTTTTTGGGCTGCCAGCAGGTCGATGAAACAGTTGGCGGTGGAGCCCGTGCCCACGCCGACCACGCTGTCGGGCTGCAGATAAGCCAGTGCGGCAGCGGCCGCAGCCTGTTTGAGTTGGTCTGGATTCATGTGATTTGGATCCGTGCAGTGGGCCGCAATTGTAGCTTGCCCGTCCGCGGCGGCGAATTTGCCCGGCGCGAGGAGGGGCTATGTCCGGCGATCCGGGCAACGCTTGCCCGGCACAGGCGGTTGACGTCAGCGCCGCTACGCGGTTTTTTCGGGGCGGCATCAGTACGCGCTGCGGCTTACCCATAGATTCCTGACTTTTGTGATATTTCAGGCCGAAATGGAGAAAATAATCGTGAAAAGATAATAAAAATCTAGAAAATAGCAGTAAAACAATCAATTACGAATATATTCGTCATCAAGAAATATCCCTGAAAGCGTTTCCGGCAGGGCGCCTTGTCGCCACAAAAAATGCAAAGGGAATTGCTGTCTGCCTGCATGGCCAGCCGCAAGCCGTGAAAACATGCACATTTTCAGCCGCTCGTGCTCAAAGCCTATTTGGATGTCCGTGCGTGATTGGGCGGGGATCGGGGTTGGCGTTCACAATTTGCCTTTGTCGCCCCCAATTATTCGCTGTGGCACCTGCCGGAAGGCTACCGCGCGGCTACTGACAATTCCTCAGAATTCAATTTAACTATTTGAAAAATAGTATAAAAAATAGGGTGGGCGGGTGTCCGTCGAGTCCGTCACGGAGTCCCTGATGGCGCGTCCTCAGAGCTTGGCGGGGCGTGAAAAAGTTACGCCAAGGCAGGGAAATTCCCTGAAATTCTGGAATGTTTCCAACATAAAGAGTCGATATATACAAACGCCATGAAGGTTTCGTGTCGAAAAATTTTAAGCTGGAACGTGGGGCATTGATAAACAAATATAAAAGAATAGTAAAAACAAACGGTTAGAAACATGGCCCAAGATTTGCTTTTGATAAGGCATATAACTTTCGAAGTAATAGCAATTTTGGGTGCTGGAATGAGAACAGGAACAACTTTCCTATTTGGAATGGCTGCTTCGGTTGCCTTGGTAAGCAGCCTGCCCGCGCAGGCAACGGTGGTAACCATCTCCGCGTCGGGGACGTACACCAATCCCACCACCAACGTTACGAGCCCGCGTGCCGCGACGGCAAAGTTCATTGCCAATGATGCCGACTATCAAGTGGCCTACGCGGCGGGTAGCGTGGGCGCAACGCCCTATGCAGCCGGTGTCCTGCATTTCGACTGCAGCGGTGGCGTGCTCTGCATCGAGTTGCAGAACTCGCTGGACATTCCAGGTTCGACGGCTGACGATGCGGTAAGCCCACCCGATATTCTGACAGGCGTATTTTTCGATCTCATGGGTTTGCCGCCCGCACCGACCAAACTTTCGGCGACTGCTGAAGACCCATTGGTGACGGTGGGGCCGGGCGCTGCCACGGTTGCGCAGCCTGGTACCAATGTTGGCGCCGCTTGGGCGTTCAAGTATTTCACGACGCCGCCGGCGTCGCACGCAGGAAACTTCGGTATTGCGGCATCCGGCCTAGGTGGCACCTTCGGTAGCGGAGACCTGTTCTGTACGCCCGGCGGTCCGTCCTGCCCGCTGCTACCTAATGGCAACGGTGGCACCACCAGCGGACTTGGTGGTGTGAATTTCGGCATCCTGCCCGTGGGCGACGTACTGACTACCGGTACGGGCGGCTTCAACAACAATGACCCGTATCAGAAGAACAAGGCCATTTTCCGGGTCGGCAACCTGAATTTGGCCGGCTTCAATGCAAGCTGGCTTTCAAATGTGAGTTTCCAGTATGGCTCCGCGCTGGACGAAGGCATCATTCCTGAGCCCGGCGTTATCGCATTGCTGGGCATGGGGATGGTGGCTCTGGGGGCTTGGTCGAGCCGGCGGCGCGCAGGTCGCGCCTGACTGGGGAGGGCAGGTCGACGGCGATGACGCGCAGGGCAGTCATCCAGATTAGATGAAAAAGGGCGCCTCGCGGCGCCCTTTTTGGTTATGTGCCTCGCCTCAGCGCTTTTTCGTCGGCGGCAAGTCGGTACAAACCCCTTCGAACACTTCGGCGGCCATGCCGATGGATTCGCCCAGCGTCGGGTGCGGGTGTATGGTTTTGCCGATGTCGGTCGGGTCGCAGCCCATTTCTATGGCCAGCGCCACCTCGCCTATCATGTCGCCGGCGTTGGGGCCGACGATGGCGCCGCCTACCACGCGATGCGTTTCTTCGTCGAATATGAGCTTGGTGAAGCCGTAGTCGGCGCCGTTGGCGATTGCGCGGCCGGAGGCGGCCCAGGGGAATTTGGACACACCGACCTTGATGCCCTGCTTTTTGGCATCGTCTTCGGTCAGCCCCACCCAGCCCACTTCCGGATCGGTATAGGCCACGCCGGGAATCACCTTGGCGTCGAAGTGGCTCTTCATGCCCATCGCGGCTTCCGCGGCGACGTGCGCTTCATGCACGGCCTTGTGCGCCAGCATGGGCTGGCCGACGATGTCGCCGATGGCGTAAATGTGCGGCACGTTGGTACGCATCTGGCTATCCACGGGAATGAAGCCGCGCTCGCCCACGATCACGCCGGCTTTTTCGGCGCCGATTTTCTTGCCGTTGGGCACGCGGCCGGCAGACTGCAGAATCATGTCGTACAACTGCGGCTCGGCGGGGGCGTTGTCGCCCTCGAACTTGACCAGCAAACCTTCCGGTTTGGCTTCCACCGACACGGTTTTGGTTTTGAGCATGATGCGGTCGAAGCGGTGGGCATTCTTCTTTTCCCACACTTTGACCAGATCGCGGTCCGGGCCTTGCATGAGGCCATCCAGCATTTCCACCACTTCCAGGCGGGCGCCCAGGGTGGAATATACGGTGGCCATTTCCAGACCTATGATCCCGCCGCCCACCACCAGCATGCGCTTGGGGATGAAGCGCAGTTCCAGCGCGCCGGTGGAATCGACGATGCGATCGTCCTTGGGCATGAAGGGCAGGTGCACGGCCTGACTGCCGGCCGCGATGATGGCCTTGGCGAAGCGGATCACTTTCTTTTCGCCACTTTTGTCCTGAGCGTCGCCGCTGGTCAGTTCGACTTCGAGGTGATTCGGGTCGAGGAAAGTGCCCACGCCACGAACCGTGGTGACCTTGCGCGCTTTCGCCATGCCGGCCAGACCGCCTGTGAGCTTGCCGACCACCTTGGCCTTGTGCGCGCGCAGTTTGTCCACATCGACCGCCGGCGCGGCGTAACTTACGCCCAGATCGCCGAAATGCGCGGCTTCTTCCATGACGGCGGCCACGTGCAGCAGTGCTTTGGACGGGATGCAGCCGACGTTGAGGCAAACGCCGCCCAGGGTGGCGTAGCGCTCGACCAGTATGGTTTTCATGCCCAGGTCGGCGCTGCGGAAGGCCGCCGAATAGCCGCCCGGACCAGCGCCCAGCACCAGCATGTCGCACTCCATATCGACCGTGCCGGCAAAACTGCCGGCGGCAGGTGCGGCCGCAGCCGGAGCCGGGGCGCTGGGTGCTGCTGCGGCCGGGGCGGGCGCTGCCGGCTTGGGTGCCGGCGCCGCTGCGGCGCCGCTTTCCATGCGCGCGATGAGCGTACCTTCGCTAACCTTGTCGCCCAGATTGACCAGCACTTCCTTGATTACGCCGGCCGCCGGGGCCGGCACGTCCATGGTGGCCTTGTCCGATTCCAGCGTGACCAGGCCTTGGTCTGCCGTCACGGTGTCGCCCGGCTTGACCGCAATTTCTATGACCGGTACGTCTTTGAAGTCGCCGATGTCCGGCACTTTCACGTCCAACAATTGACTCATTTCTGATTTTCCTTTGCCAGCTTCAGGGTGTGGGTGAGGATGGGCGGTCCCGATGCAGTGTCGAATTCGATGCCCGCCGCGATGCCGTCCGCGGCGATCTGTGCGGCCGTGCGTTCGCTGTCGTAAATCGCGTACATGGCGCCCAGGGCAAAACTGCGTCCCGACCCTATGGCCCAGAAGCGATCGTAGGCGAACACTTCACGATACGAATACACGCCGTATATGCCGCTCGGGTTGGCGATCAAGGCAGTGATTTGCGAGGACTCGTAAGGATCGTCTTCGTCTTCCTTGGGGTTGAGATAGGCGTGTTCTTTCAGCACCGGGTGCAGCCGACGGAAAGTTTCGAACACTTCCATGCGGCTGCCGAACTTCACATCCTGCAATTGCGCCAGGGCCGAAGCCACCACCAGGTGATGCGCCGAACTGCCGCACAGGCCGATGTACGAGTCGCGCACGCACAGAATTTTGTCGTGCTCGGACTTGTAGCCGGCGGCTAGGCGGGTGTCGCCGAAAGTGGTGAGCGAATCGGCCGCGATGGCGACCTCGTCGCCTTTTCGGGCAACCGTAATGGTGGTCATGGCTCTCCAGCGCCTGCAGCTTGTGTGATGAGAACACGCCTGCCCGCGGCTCGCGCCGCGGGCTCGCCCGCGCCGATTTACATGATGACGCGCCGCATGTCCGCCAGCAGTTCCGCCAGATAGACGTTGAAGCGCGTTGCCAGCGCACCGTCGATCACGCGGTGGTCCGCGGTGAGGGACAGCGGCAATATCAGGCGCGGCGCAAACTCCTTGCCGTTCCAGACCGGTTTCATGGCCGACTTGTTCACGCCCAGGATCGCAACTTCCGGCGCATTGACGATGGGCGCGAAATACGTGCCGCCTATGCCGCCCAGGCTGGAAATCGTGAAACAGGCACCCTGCATGTCGCCCGGGCCGAGTTTGCCGTCGCGCGCCTTTTTGGCCAGTTCGCCGGTCTCGCGTGCCAGATCGACCACGCTTTTCTTGTCCGCGTCCTTCACCACCGGAACCACCAGGCCATTCGGCGTATCGGCCGCAAAGGCGATGTGGAAGTACTTTTTCAGTACCAGGTTGTCGCCGTCCAGCGAGGAATTGAACTCCGGATATTTCTGCATGGCCTTGACGCAGGCCTTGATCAGAAATGCCAGCATGGTCACCTTGGCGCCGGACTTTTCGTTTTCCTTGTTGTACTGCACGCGGAAAGCTTCCAGGCCGGTGATGTCGGCGTCCTCGTGATAGGTGACGGCCGGAATCATGACCCAGTTGCGGGACAGATTGGCGCCGGACAGCTTTTTGATGCGCGACAGCGGCTTGGTTTCGATGGCGCCGAATTTGGCGAAATCCACCTTGGGCCAGGGCAGCAGATCGAGCCCGCCGCCGGATCCACCCGCCGCCGGTGCGGCTTTGGCAAGCGTACCGCTGGCAACCTGGGCCATCACGCCCTTGACGAAGTTCTGCACGTCGGTGGCCAGAATGCGGCCTTTCGGGCCGGTGCCGGCTACTTTGCTCACATCCACGCCCAGTTCGCGCGCGAAGCGGCGCACCGACGGGCTGGCGTGGGCCTTGCCGGCCGGCGCGGTGGCGACCGGCGCTGCAGCGGGCGCTGAAGCCGGGGCCGGGGCTGGTGCCGCAGCCGGCGCGGCTGCTGCAGGTGCAGGCGCGGACGCGGCCGGGGCAGGGGCTGCCGCCGCTGCACCACCGCCGGTGGCCAGACGGACTACCAGACTGCCCTCGCTCACCTTGTCGCCCAGCTTGAGCAACACTTCCTGCACCACGCCGGCGGCCGGGGAGGGCACGTCCATGGTGGCCTTGTCGGATTCCAGCGTCACCAGGGCCTGGTCGGCCGTCACGGTGTCGCCCACCTTGACCGCTACCTCGATGACCGGTACGTCCTTGAAGTCGCCGATGTCCGGCACTTTGACGTCGATTACGCTGCTGGCCGCGGCGGCGGCTGGCGCGGGTGCTGCCGCCGCCGGGGCCGATGCGGCCGCAGCCGGTGCGGGCGCCGCGGCAGCCGCTCCGGCGCCGGTTTCGAGCAGGAGTACCAGGCTGCCTTCGCTGACGCGGTCGCCGATCTTGACTTTCAGTTCTTTCACCACGCCGGCGGCCGGCGCCGGTACGTCCATGGTCGCCTTGTCGGATTCCAGCGTGACCAGGCCCTGATCGGGGCTGACCGTATCGCCGGGCTGGACGGCAATTTCGATGACGGGAACGTCCTTGAAATCGCCGATGTCCGGCACCTTCACTTCTATCGTTTGAGCCATTTGTATGTTCCTTGTGCGCTCAGACCGTCATGGGGTTGGATTTGGCCGGATCGAGGCCGTACTTGGCGATCGCTTCCGCCACCTTGGCGGCCGGGATGGCGCCTTCGGCGGCCAGCGACTGCAGTGCGGCCAGGGTGACCCAGTGCCGATCCACCTCGAAGAAGTGACGCAGCTTTTCGCGCGTATCGGAGCGGCCGAAGCCGTCCGTGCCGAGCACGCGGTAGCGGCGCGGTACGTAGGCGCGGATTTGCTCGGCGTACAGCTTCACGTTGTCGGTCGCGGCGATGACCGGGCCTTGCGTGTTCTGCAGGCACTTGGTGACGTGAGCAAGTTTCGGTGCGTCGCCCGGGTGCAGCATGTTGTCGCGATCCGCCGCCTGGCCGTCGCGCGCCAGTTCGGTGAAGCTGGGGCAGCTCCACAGGTCGGACTCGACGCCCCAATCGCTCTTCAAAAGATCGGCGGCGGCCATGACTTCGCGGAATATGGTGCCGCAGCCCAGCAACTGGACGCGCGGGCCTTTCGAGTCGGCACCTTTGCGGAACGCGTACATGCCTTTCAGAATGTCCGCTTCGGCGCCTTCCGGCATGGCCGGGTGCTCGTAGTTTTCATTCATGACGGTCAGGTAGTAGTACACGTCTTCCTGTTCCGCGTACATGCGGCGCAAGCCGTCCTGCACGATGACCGCGATTTCGTAGGAGAAGGTCGGGTCATACGAAATGCAGTTGGGAATGGCGCCGGCCCACAGGTGGCTGTGGCCGTCTTCGTGCTGCAGGCCTTCGCCGTTCAGCGTGGTGCGGCCGGCGGTGCCGCCGACCAGGAAACCGCGCGCGCGCATGTCGCCGGCCGCCCAGCAGAGGTCGCCGATGCGCTGGAAGCCGAACATGGAATAGAAGATGTACACCGGAATCATCTGCACGCCGTGCGTCGAATAGGCGGTGGCGGCGGCGATCCAGTCGCACATGGCGCCGGCTTCGTTGATGCCTTCCTGCAGAATCTGGCCGGTTTTGGATTCCTTGTAGAACATGAGCTGGTCATGGTCTTCGGGCAGGTATTTCTGGCCTTCCTGATTCCAGATGCCGACCTGGCGGAACATGCCTTCCATGCCGAAAGTGCGTGACTCATCGGGCACGATGGGCACCAGGTTCTTGCCGATTTCGCGGTCCTTCACCAGCATGTTGAGGATGCGCACGAACGCCATGGTGGTGGAAATTTCGCGGCCTTCGCCGCTCGCCTTCAGCAGTGCCTCGAAATTCGACAGGGCCGGCACCTTGAGCGGCGCGGCGCTACGCCGGCGCGCCGGCAGGTAGCCGCCCAGTTCCATGCGGCGGGCGCGCATGTAGTCCAGCTCTTTCGAGCCTTCCGGGAAAGTGAGGTAGGGCACGGTTTCGATTTCCGCATCGGGAATCGGCAGTTTGAAGCGGTCGCGGAAGTGCTTCAGCGACTCGACCGGCATCTTCTTCTGCTGGTGCGTGATGTTCATGGCCTCGCCAGCTTCGCCCATGCCAAAGCCCTTGATGGTTTTGGCGAGAATGACCGTGGGCTTGCCCTGGCTGTTGGCCGCGGCGTGGAATGCGGCATACACCTTATGCGGATCGTGGCCGCCGCGGTCCAGATTCCACACGTCCTCGTCCGACCAGTCGGCAACCAGCGCCTTCAGTTCCGGCGTGTTGAAAAAGTTTTCGCGCACGTAGGCGCCATCGCGCGCCTTGAAGGTCTGGTATTCGCCGTCGTTGCACTCCATCATGCGCTTGATCAGGATGCCCTTCTTGTCGCGGGCGAGCAGGGCGTCCCACTTGGTGCCCCAGATCACCTTGATCACGTTCCAGCCGGAGCCGCGGAATTCCGATTCCAGTTCCTGGATGATTTTGCCGTTGCCGCGCACCGGGCCATCCAGGCGCTGCAGGTTGCAGTTGATCACGAATACCAGGTTGTCCAGCTTTTCGCGCCCGGCCATGCCGATCGCGCCGAGCGATTCCGGTTCGTCGGTTTCGCCGTCGCCCAGGAAGGCCCACACCTTGCGGCCTGCTGTATCGACCATGCCGCGGTCGTGCATGTACTTCATGAAGCGGGCCTGGTAAATGGCCATGATGGGGCCCAGGCCCATCGACACGGTCGGGAACTGCCAGAAATCCGGCATCAGCCAGGGGTGCGGGTAGGACGAAATGCCCTTGCCGTCTACTTCCTGGCGGAAATTGTCGACTTGATCGACGGTCAGGCGGCCGAGCAGAAAGGCGCGCGAATAGACGCCGGGGGCCGAGTGGCCCTGTACGAATATCAGGTCGCCGCCGTGTTTGTCGCTCGGTGCGTGCCAGAAGTGGTTGTAGCCCACGTCATACAGCACCGCGGCCGACGCAAATGATGCGATGTGTCCGCCCACGTTGGTGTGCTTGTTGGCGCGGATCACCATCGCCAGCGCATTCCAGCGCACGTAATTGCGGATGGCTTCTTCCACGCTCTGGTCGCCTGGCAGGTGCGCCTGCTTGTCGACCGGAATGGTGTTTATGTATTGAGTGGTGGCGGAAAACGGCAGGTTGATGCCGGATTCATGGGCGCGCTCGATCAGTTTTTCCAGCAGATAGTGTGCCCGTTCGTCGCCGCCGGTCTGCTCGATGACAGCTTGCAGAGCATCCAGCCATTCTTGGGTTTCTTGCGCGTCCGGGTCATCGCGCAGCCTGATATCCGGTACAGCCGACATGTGTCTACTCCTTGTGCAATGTGTGGTGGTGTTGTGTCGTGTTTCTATTACCTGCTACGCGCTAATGACGCGTGCCGGATCGAGTCGGGCTGTCCGTTCCGGCGTATTTTTCGCATTATAAAATGCCGATTCATAATGTGCAATGGGGTGAGCCGAAATATGAACCCTCCAGATTAGACTTCGCGTCGCAAAAGTGCGGCTTTTCGCACGACGCCCCTGGCATCGGTATGGCCGTTTGTTGTGTGTGAGCCGAAATCATTTTCCGTGTGGTGTAGCACCATAAGCAGACACTACTTTACCGTTGCGCACTTCCCCCAACACCGGTACCTGAGCCGAATCGATCGCTTCGTGATCCGTGTGCGAAAACGGCCGCTCGTAGCGCTGTACGACACCGTCTATGGGCTCTTGCAAATTTTCCAGCGCGGCGCGGATGGCAGAACCGTCGCGCGTGCCGCTCTGGCGCAGCGCGGCGGCCAGCATCATGAGCGCGTCGTAAGCCTGCGCGGCGGCACTGGGTGAGGCAATGCGCGCCGGGCCGTAGGCCTTGCGCCAGGCTGCGATGAAGCTGCGCTGGCGGGCGTTTTGTGGCTCCTGCAGCATGGTTTGCGGCATGCGCGCGCCTTCGGCGTTGGGGCCGGCGTTATCCAGAAAGTTCGACATCGAAAGCGTCCAGCTGCCTATCAGAGGTACGCTCCAGCCAAGCCGGGCGGTGACGTTGGCAATGGATGCCAGTTCTGGTCCTATGCCGTAAGTAAGCAGGGCCTGGGCGTCCGCAGCACGCGCGCGCGAAACCTGTTTCGTCATGTCCGCCCCGCGCAGGTCGAAGCGCTCCACCAGTACCGGCTTGAGACCGCGCCGTGCCAGCGCGGCTTCGAGATCCTCGCGCCCGAGCAGGCCGTAGTTGGTGCTGTCGTGCAGGATGGCCAGGCGTGTGAAGCGGCGTTTGTCCACCGCTTCGGCGACGATCATTTCGGCCTGGATGGAATCATTCACCGACACGCGAAAAATGTAGTTGTCGGCGTACTGCGGCGGGTGGAATTGTTTCGTGATGATGGTGCCGGTAGCCACCGCGGTGAGCATGGGCAGGCGCGCGTTCTGGTAAATGCGCTGGCTGGCCAGCGCGACTCCGGTATTTACGATGCCGACCACCGCCACGACATTGGCACGGACCACGAAATCCTGCGCGATGCGTACGCCCAGTTCGGGGCGCGATTCGTCGTCGCGTTCGATCAGCACCAGCGGTTCGCCAAGGATGCCGCCAGCGGCATTGATTTCGGCCGCAGCAAGGCGTATGCCGTCGCGCATGGATAAACCCATGGGCGCCGAACCGCCGGTAAAGGGGCCGCTTACACCGATGCGCCACCCATCTGCGGCGCGCGCGCCCGCTGCGAACAAGAGCAGCCCGGCCGTCACCAGCGCGAGCCGCAGGATTGCCAAAAGCCGGCGCTGACTCATGGGTGTCGTGGCTGGCCGCAGCAAAATGGATGGGCAATCGGCAGCGGCCTTTTGCATCGGCAACTTCATGCGTGTCATGGGCCTCCTCCCGAGCAAACTATGGTCTGCCAGACGGGTTTGCGCCATACGGTGAACACCTGATGCGGCAGCCCCCTCAGCGCCAGCTTTGCATTTTGCCAGTGCGGCGGGAGGCGTCGGAACGATACGGCCGCAGCGATACGCCGCTCCGTTGCAAAATGTTCGCCCACTTGCCCTGGGGCTTTTTGCTGGCAAAGGCGTTCGCGCTTCAATACGGGATAGTCCGAATGGCGCCGTGGCGATTTCTGGCTAAGCTGGCAAAATCGAAATGCCGGAGTTGCCGCGCCTGCATCCGGTCGCTCTACACTGTTTGCCCGGTCCGGCCGCGAAAGCCCATACATGAACACTTTTGCCAGCGCGATCGATCACGCCGCACGGTCTCCGCGCGGCCGCTGGTACTGGAATTTACCTTACGCGGCGGTGGCGATATTTGCGCTTGCCATGCTGGCGACAGTATGGGGACTGCAAAAGCGCGAAACGGATGCCGCCATCGATACCCTGGCGCGCGACATGCAGTGGGCGGAACAGACCATGCGCCTGCATTTGTCGGCCGACGAGGAATTTCTGGCGCAAATTTCGCGCGATCTGGCCGGCGGTGCCATGAATGCCGGGGAATTTCAGGTGCGTGCCAATGAGTACCTGGCCAATAACCAGCATATGTCTGCCGTGGTACGTCTGGATGCGCAGGACACGGTGCGCTGGAGCGCGCCCTTCGACAGCACGGAACGGGTGGCGGGCGAGCGCCTGGGCGGGGTTCAGGCTGCCGCCGTACAGGCGGCGCGCAGTTCCGGGCGCGTAAGCTATACGCCGGATTTCGTCGACGCACGCGGCCGGCGTGCGGTGGAAATTTACGTGCCGGTGCAGCGCGAGCGCGCTGTGGCCGACGTCATTGCGGGCGTCTATCCGGTCGACGGCTTGTTGCAATATCTGGTGCCGACCTGGTTCGCCGAAAAATACCGTTTGGCGATCGTGCGTACCAGTGGCGAGCGCGTCGCCTCCGCCGCGGCCACGGCTGCACTGGATGAGAGCTTGTCGCGCAGCGTGAGCATGGAGCCGCTGGGGCAATTGCGCCTGGTGGCGACCGTGTACCGCACCGAATCCGCCATCGCACGCATTGCGCCCATCGTGGCGATCGTCGGACTTTCGGCGCTCATCGTGGCCAGTCTGGCCGTACTGCGGCTGCATCTTGCGCGCCGTCTACGTGCCGAACGCGAACGCGACGCGCTATTCAGTCTGTCGCTGGACCTGCTGTGCATACAGCGCATGGACGGCAGTTTCGTGCGCGTGAACCCGGCCTTCAAGCGCGTGCTGGGCTACTCGCAGGACGATATGGCCGGGCGCGCCCTGCTCGAACTGGCGCATGAGGACGATATTTCCTCGACCGTGGACCACTTGCGGCGGCTTGCTTCCGGGCTGCCCGTGGTATTCGAAAACCGTTGCCGCTGCGCCGACGGCGAATACAAGTGGGTGCAGTGGAACGTCAATCCGGTGCCGCACGAAAAGCTGGTGTACGCGGTCGGCCACGACGTCACCCAGCGCCGCGCCCGGGAAGAGGCGCTCAATGCCGAAACGGCGTTTCGGCGCGCCATGGAAGAGTCGGTGGTGACCGGCCTGCGCATGATCGCGCTGGACGGCACCATACGCTACGTGAATCGCGCCTTCATGCAGATGACCGGCTTTTCGGAAGACGAACTGGTCGGTTGCCGGCCGCCCTATCCCTATTGGCCGGCCGACCTGCGCGAAGAGCTGCAGACCGTGCTGGATCACGCCTTGTCCGGTCGTATTCCGCCCGAGGGCTGGGAAGTACGCATCCAGCACAAAAATGGCGAGTGCTTCGACGTGCGCCAATTCGTGTCCCCGTTCATCGATGGCGCCGGCCGCCATACCGGCTGGATGAGTTCCATGCACGACATTACCGATCCCAAGCGCGCGCGCGCGGAACTCGAACAGGCGCATGCGCGCTTCGTGACCGTGCTGGACGGCCTGGATGCGGCGGTATTCGTGGCCGACGTGGGGAGCGGCGAAATACTGTATGCCAATCGCGCCTTCAAGCAGATTTACGGTTTTGACGCGGTGGGATGCAAGGCGGACGAATTGACGCGCGACTGTCAGGCCGGCGTGGAGCCGGTGCAGCAGGCGCTCGCCCAGCTTGGGCCGGGCAGCGTGCTGCCGGCTGAATTGCTGGAAGCGGAAATTTGCCACGCCAGGAGCGGCCGCTGGTACAACCTGCGTGAGCGCGCCTTGCGCTGGGTGGATGGGCGCATCGTGCGCATGCAGGTAGCGACCGACGTGACCGACCGCAAACTGGCGGCGGAAGAGGCGGACCGCCAGCAACAGCGCCTGCAGCAAACGGCGCGCCTCATCACGATGGGCGAAATGGCTTCCAGCCTGGCGCACGAACTGAACCAGCCGCTGGCGGCCATTACCAATTACGCGATGGGCTGCGTGGCGCGCCTGGAATCCGGCAATTGGCGTCAAGATGAGTTGTTGGGCGCGATGCGTAAAGCCGGATTTCAGGCTGAACGCGCCGGCAAAATCGTGCGGCGCATGCGCGATTTCGTGCGCTGGCGCGAACCCTGCCGGGCCAATGCGAGCTTGCCGCGCATCATCGAAGAGGCGGTGGGCTTCGCGGAAATCGAAGCGCGCAAAACCGGCGCGCGCATACACGTCGATCTGCCCGAGGGCCTGCCCGAGGTGTATGCCGATCCCATCATGATTGAGCAAGTAGTATTGAATCTGGTCAAGAACGGCGTCGAAGCCATGCACGACACCCCGGCGCCGCGGCGCGATCTGCACGTCGGCGCCCGTGTTGCGGATGGCATGGTCGCCGTGCACGTGGCCGACCAGGGGCACGGCATAGACAAACAGGAACTCGAGCGGTTGTTCGCGCCGTTTTTTACGACCAAGCCCGAGGGCATGGGCATGGGGCTTAATATTTGCCGCTCCATCATCGAATTTCACGAGGGGCGCTTGTGGGCGGAGCCCAACGCGGGCGGCGGCAGCGTTTTCCGCTTTACCTTGCCGCACGCCTCGACGCGGGAGACCTTGCCATGACCAGAACGGCCGCACCGGAACAAATCGTTTATGTCGTCGATGACGACGAAGCCATGCGCGATTCAGCGGCGTGGCTGCTCGAATCGCGCGGTTTCCGCGTGCGCACCTTCGAATCGGCGGAAGCCTTTCTGGAAATTTACGGCCCGGCGCTATCCGGCTGTCTCGTACTCGATGTGCGGATGCCGGGCATGAGCGGGCTGGAATTATTCGACAAACTGCGCCAGACGGCAGGCCGCACGCCGCTCATTCCGGTGATATTCGTGACCGGCCACGGTGATGTGCCGATGGCCGTCGGGGCGCTCAAACAGGGCGCGGCGGATTTCATCGAAAAGCCGTTCAACGACAACGAACTGGTACGTCTGGTCGAACAATGCCTGGCGCGCGAGTGCGAGCAGCGCGCACGTCACCACATTGTCCTGGACGACATGCGCCGGCTGGAATCGCTCACCGAGCGCGAAAAGGAAGTCATGCGCCTCATCGTGGCCGGCCGGCTCAACAAGCAGATCGCCGACGACCTCGGCATCAGCATCAAAACCGTGGAAGTGCACCGTGCCCGCGTAATGGAAAAAATGGACGTGCGGGCGGTCGCGGAGCTGGTTCAGGCTGTAATGCGGGGGGGGTTCAGGTGACAGAGGACAGAGGACAGAGGACAGAGGACAGAGGACAGAGGACAGAGGACAGAGGACAGAGGACAGAGGACAGAGGACAGAGGACGGATTTGTGGTCAGTAGTCAGTGTTCAGTGGCCGGGCCGTATTTCTGCTGGAGGTTGGTCCTCAGGGCAGAAAATCGGCGACGGTGCGGCCGGTTTTCAAACCATCTACGTGGGCGAAATGCGCATCCAGGCTGACAACTCCGGCACTGTGCTGCAGGGCGCAGGCGGCAATCCACAGGTCATTGGTCGGTATCGGCCGTCCCTTGCGGCGCAGGGCGGCATAAACGAGCGCGTAGTAATCCGCCGTATCTGCCGTGACGGGCAGCACCGAAACCCTGGGCGAGGATAGGAAACGGTGCAACTCCTGCCTGTTTTTGGCTTCGCGCGAGCCGGTGGAAAAACCTGCCAGCAATTCTCCAAGTACGATGCTGCACATGAGCAGCTTGTCGCAGCGTGCCAGGACCTCCACGATTTCCGGCTCGCCGCGCATGAATGCAGCGTAGGCATTCGTATCGACAAGCAGCGGGCGCATGCTATTTCCAGAGCCCTTCATCCACCTCGTCGAAGGGGGACGTTGCTGCCGCAAATTCGGCGGCCTCATCGGCGCTCCACGCGCCGGCCAACTCGTCCAGATCGGTATGGCGAGGAACACGCGTTCTGGCCTGTGCGATTCCAAGCCCCTCGCTGATCAGCTTCAATACCACGCTATTGACGCTGGCGCCTTCCGCGCGCGCCCGCGCCTTAAGCGCAGCCAGTGTTTCCGCCTCGACTCCCCTAAGGCTCAGATTTGCCATTGCATGCACCTCTGCTAGCATGATGGATGCAATAATGATAGCAGTCCCTTGAAAACCCCCACACTGATAATCGGTTGAATTTGCCGATCGGCATCAGCAGGAATTTCCGGCGGGATTGTCCGTGACACACCAGGGTATTGGGCAGACAGGCCCAAGGTAGCCGCGCACCGCCACTGATCTCAGACCACTGACTACCAATCTGTCCTCAGTCCTCAGTCATCTGTCCTCTGCTAAACCACCGCTTCCTGTTTCTCTTTCTTGGGCTTCACGAACTGCTCGCGCGATACGCCCAGCCACATGACGAGCGGGCTGGCGACCAGTACCGACGAATAGATGCCGAACAGGATGCCTATGGTGAGGGCCAGGGCAAAGTAGAACAGGGTTTCGCCGCCAAACAGCAGCATGGACAGCACCATCATTTGCGTACTGCCGTGGGTGATGATGGTGCGCGAAATGGTGCTGGTGATGGCGTGGTCCAGCACTTCCGGGGTGGTCAGGCCGCGCTTTTTCTTGAATGTTTCGCGCACGCGGTCGAATACCACGACCGATTCATTGACCGAATAACCCAGCACGGCAAGTACGGCCGCCAGCACCGGCAAGGAAAATTCCCACTGGAAACAGGCGAAGAAGCCCAGGATGATCACCACGTCGTGCAGGTTGGCGATGATCGCGCTGACGGCGAATCGCCATTCGAAACGCAGGGCCAGGTAAATGACGATGCCGGCCACCACCACCAGCAGGGCGAGCGCGCCGTCGGTGGCCAGTTCCTTGCCCACCTGCGGCCCGACATATTCCACGCGGCTGATGACCGGGTTGGGGCCGGCCGCGGTGAGAATGGGCTGCAGGTCGTCGGTCAGTTTGCCGGTTTGCGTGCCGGGTTTGCTGGGCAGGCGGATCAGTACGTCCTGCGAACTGCCGAAATTTTGCGCCTGGCTGTCCGTGTAGCCGGCCTGGCTCAGCCCCTCGCGCAGTTTTTCGAGCTGGGGAGGGGCGGAATAGCGCGCTTCGACCAGGGTGCCGCCGGTAAATTCGACCGACAGGTGCAGGCCGCGCACGGCGAGAAACCCGACTGCAGCAAGAAAGGTGATCAGCGAAATGACGTTGAACACCAGCGCATGCCGCATGAAGGGGATGTCGCGCTGGATGCGGAAAAATTCCATGCTTGTTGTCCTTGCCGTCGCGCGGCTAGAGGGTGCCGGCAGCGCTGCCGCCGGGCTTCCAGACCTGGCCGATCGACACGCTTTCCAGTTTGCGGCGCCGGCCATAGAGGAAATTCACGATTGCGCGGGATACCACCACGGCGCTGAACATCGAGGTCAAGATGCCCAGGCAATGGACCACCGCAAAGCCGCGCACCGGGCCGGAGCCGAATGCAAGCAGCGCGATGCCGGCGATCAGGGTGGTCACGTTGGAATCGAGAATGGTGGCAAAGGCGCGCTCGTAGCCGGCGTGAATGGAGGCCTGCGGCGTGACGCCGTTGCGCAGTTCTTCGCGCACGCGCTCGTTGATGAGCACGTTGGCGTCGATGGCCATGCCTAGCGCCAGCGCCATCGCTGCAATGCCGGGCAGCGTGAGGGTTGCCTGCAGCACCGACAACAAGGCCACCAGCAACAGCAGATTGACTGCCAGCGCGACCACCGAAATGCTGCCGAAGGCGCGGTAATAAAACATCATGAACACGGCGATGGCGGCAAAGCCGCCCAGCGTGGAATGAAAGCCCTTGGTGATGTTTTCTGCGCCCAGGGAGGGGCCGATCACCCTCTCTTCGATAATTTCCATGGGCGCGGCGAGCGAGCCGGAGCGCAGCAAAATTGCCAGGTTATTGGTTTCCTGCGGCGAGAACTGGCCGGTAATCTGGAAGCGGTTGCCAAATTCGCCCTGGATGCGCGCCACCGATATGGCTTCGCCGCGGTCTTTTTCGAACAGCACCATGGCCATCAGATGGCCGATGTTGTCGCGCGTGGTGTCGCGCATGATGCGCCCGCCGGTGTCGTCCAGAACGATATTCACGTCCGGGCTGTGGTTGCTGTCGAAACCCGCTGCGGCCCCCACGATGTGGTCGCCGGTCAGGATGACCTGCTTTTTGAGCGGCACCGCAGACAAACTGCCGTCACGCTTGCGTTCCGGGAATACGTCGGCGCCGGAGGTGTCGCCTGAGGCCATGGCACCTTCATCGACCAGGCGCACTTCCAGCGTGGCGGTACGGCCGATCAATTCCTTGGCGCGCGCCACGTCCTGCACGCCCGGCAACTGCACCACGATGCGGTCGGCACCTTGTTGCTGGATGACCGGCTCGGCAACCCCCAGTTCGTTGATGCGGTTGTGCAGGGTGCTGATGTTCTGTTTCAGCGCGGAATCGCGCACGTCGCGCTCGGCAACCGGCTTGAGCGTGGCGGTGAGCAGGAAATCCGCCCCCTGTTCGCTGGTCGTGGCCTGCAGGTCGGGCGCGGCATCCAGAATGACGCCGCGCGCTTTTTCGCGCGTGGCCTCGTCGCGGAACTTGAACTGTATGCCGCCCGGCACGCGCGTGATGCCGCTGTGGCGCACGTCCTTGGAACGCAATTCGGTGCGCAGGCTGGACGCAGTCGAATCGAGCCGCTTGGTGAGCGCACCCTGCATGTCTACCTGCAGCAAAAAGTGCACGCCGCCGCGCAGATCGAGGCCCAGGTACATGGGCAGGGCGCGGATGGACGTGAGCCAGGAGGGCGAACGCGACAGCAGATTGAGCGCCACCACATAGTCGGCGTTTTTCGCGTCCGGATTGAGCGCGCGGCTGATCACGTCCTTGGCTTTTTGCTGCGTATCCACGTCGGCGAAGCGTGCGCGCACGCTATTGCCGTCGTAAATCATGGCGAGCGGTTCGAGTTTTGCGGCAGTCAGGATGTCCTGTACCTGCGTTTGCAGGCGGCTATCCATCTTTACCGTGGATTTGGCGCTGGAAACCTGGACGGCCGGCGCTTCACCGAAAAAATTCGGCAGCGTGAACAGCGCGCCCCACAACACGACGAGGACGATCAGGGCATTGGCCCAGCTTGGGTAGCGATTCATGGCGGATGCGTGTCAGTGCGAGGCCGGGCCGCCGCGGCGGCCGCTCTTTACAGCGATTTGAGCGTACCTTTCGGCAGCACGCTGGCCACGGCATTGCGGGCGACCGCAATCTTCACGTTTTCGGCCACTTCAAGCTGGATATAGGCGTCGCCGAGCTTTTCGACGCGGCCGGCCACGCCGCCCTGGGTAACGATTTCGTCACCTTTGGCGAGCGCTTCCACCATCGCTTTATGCTCTTTTGCGCGCTTCATCTGGGGCCGTATCATGAGGAACCACATGGCCGCAAAAATCACGATCATGGGCAGAAAACCCGACAGGGCGGCCATCGGGTCCTGCGAAGCGGCGCCGGCGGCCTGGGCATAAGCATTCGAAATCAACAATTTGGGCTCCGCTGGCTTTAGGATAAACCGCGCATTTTAGCAGCCGCGGGCAGGAAGCCGCGAACTTTTGCAGAGCTGGCGCGGCGCGGGCCCGTCAATCCACGCCGCGCGCGCGTTCGGCTGTGATGGCGGCAGCGGTTTCGGCGTAGGTGCCAGCTTCGATGGCGGCGCGCAGGCGCTCCATGAGGCGATGAAAATAGTGCAGGTTGTGCACGCTATTGGCACGCAGGCCCAGCATTTCGTTGGCGCGAAACAGGTGATGCAGGTAGGCGCGCGTGAAATTGCGGCAGGTGTAACAGTCGCATTCGGGATCGAGCGGCCGCGTGTCTGCGCGAAAGCGCGCGTTCTTGATGCGGACGTCGCCGTGTTGCGTGATCAATATGCCGTGGCGCGCGTTGCGCGTGGGCAGCACGCAATCGAACATATCCACGCCCAGGCCCACCGCCAGCAGAAAATCTTCCGGCGTGCCCACCCCCATCAGATAGCGCGGCGCCGCGTGCGGCAGCAAGGGCAGGGTGTGCGCCAGCACGCGCTGTAAATCTTCCTTGGGTTCGCCGACCGACAGGCCGCCTATCGCATAGCCGTCGAATCCCAGTTCGATCAGACCGGCCGCCGATTCGCTGCGCAAATCTTCATACATGCCGCCCTGCACGATACCGAATAGCGCATTGCGGTTTTCCAGCTTGACGTGCTCCTGGCGCGAGCGCTCTGCCCAGCGCAGGGAAAGCCTCATGGATTGCGCCGCATCGGTGTGGCTGGCCGGGTAGGGCGTGCATTCGTCGAATATCATCACCACGTCGGAATCCAGCGTGTGCTGGATGCGTACCGACAGTTCGGGCGTGAGCAACAACTTGTCGCCATTGATAGGGTTGGCGAATTTGACGCCCTGTTCGCTAATTTTGCGCAGCGCGCCCAGCGAAAACACCTGGAATCCGCCCGAGTCGGTCAGGATGGGCCGTTCCCACCCCATGAAGCGATGCAATCCACCGTGTGCGGCGACCACCTCCATGCCGGGCCGCAGCCACAAGTGGTAAGTATTGCCGAGCACGATTTGCGCACCCAGGGTTTGCAGTTCGTTCGGCGCCAGTCCTTTTACCGTGCCATAGGTGCCGACCGGCATGAATACCGGCGTATCCACGCTGCCGTGCGCGAGCTGCAGCCGGCCGCGCCGCGCCGCGCCCGATTGTGCAAGTAGATCGAAACGCATCAGCGGTTTCCTGCGCGCTCGGCGCGAGCCGGAATCAGCATGGCGTCGCCATAGCTGAAAAAGCGGTAGCCGGCCGCCATGGCGTGGGCGTAGGCGGCGCGGATGCGCTCGGTTCCGGCGAACGCGCTCACCAGCATGAGCAGCGTCGATTTGGGCAGATGGAAATTCGTCAGCAGCGCGTCGACCACACGAAACTGGTAGCCCGGAACGATGAACAGTTCGGTTTCGCCGCTGCCTGCTTGTGGCAGCGTGGGGTCGGTCGAGTTTTGCGCGGCGGCTTCGAGACAACGCAAGCTGGTGGTACCGACCGCCACGACGCGGCCGCCGCGCGTGCGTGCGGCGGCGATGGCGTCGCGCGTGGCCGCGGGGACTACGTAATGTTCTCTGTGCATGTGATGTTCGTCGAGATTTTCGACCCGCACGGGTTGGAAGGTGCCGGCGCCCACGTGTAGCGTCACCCAGGCGCTGGCAACGCCAGCCGCAGCCACTGCCGCCAGCAGATCGGCGTCGAAATGCAGGCCGGCGGTGGGCGCCGCGACCGATCCCGGTGCGCGCGCATATACGGTCTGGTAACGCGCTTCGTCGGCAGCCTCGGCTGCACGCTCGATATAAGGCGGCAGCGGCAGGCGGCCGTGCGCTTCGATGCGGGCGAGAAAGCTAGTCTGCCGGTCGCAGCGCAGGCGGTAAAACTCGCCGCTGCGCTCCAGCACTTCTACGTCGAACGCATTTTCCACTTCTATGCGGCTGCCCGGCCTGGGCGAATGGCTGGCGCGAATCTGCGCCAGGGCTTCGTGCTCGCCGAGCAGGCGTTCGATCAGAATTTCCACCTTGCCGCCGCTGGCTTTCAGTCCGAACAGGCGCGCGTGCAGCACGCGCGTGTCATTGAATACGAGCAGGTCGCCGGGCCGCAGGTAGGCCGGCAGGTCGCGCACGTGGCGGTCGCCGAAGCCATGCTGTTCCAGCACCAGCATGCGGCTTGCCGCGCGGTCGGCCGCAGGGGTTTGGGCGATGCAATGGGGGGGCAGGAGGTAATCGAAATCGGACAGGCGCACGGTTGAACTTCCGCAGGGGCGGCGAATTTTACCCGAGGCGCGTGCGGGATCTTGCGCAGCCGCGCCTTCGCACGCATAATTCGCGCCTTCCTCCAGCCGGGATGGCGGAATCGGTAGACGCAGCGGACTCAAAATCCGCCGGTGGAGACACTGTGGGGGTTCGAGTCCCCCTCCCGGCACCATGGGCGCCTATGCATGGGCGACCTTTCGGCGGCATTTTTCTGCAGCGTTATGTGCGCAGTCTGCACGTTGCTCGCGAGCCTCCGTACCTACCCGTAATGAATTTTCGATAAGCTTCCTGAGCGTCTTTCCGGCACTTCCGGCCGACCCATTTCATCCGGCGTCCGTCACGTTGCGACCAAGCTTGCAGTTCCTGCCGGCCTGCGCCATCCTTCAAATTGCGTGGCACCCGATAACTGCATCGCGGGGACGTGCAATCAAGCATTGGCGCGCTTCGCCGCTGCGTGCAGAATACGCCGTCGCGCTGCTCCGCTAGCGGGCGGCGCGAGCCAGGGGGAACCAATAATGCCGGACCATGAGCCGAGCTGGGCGCTTCGCCCGGTCGCACAATGCTGCGCGTCGCACGCGTCCAAGATGGCCGCCGGGGCACGCCGCGCGCGATGAGTCGTACACCCAAATTACTTTCCGCAAAGCTCGGCGCGCAAGGCGCGCGACGCCTGTTTTCCATCATCTGGCCGTTTCTGGCCGTGGTGGTGGTGCTGGCCTGGGCGGCCTTCACCAGCATGACGATATTGTCTGCCACGCGTGCCTATGTGAGCGGCGAAAGCCTGTGGTCCAAGGCGCAAAAAAGTGCCGTGCACCACTTGCTCGATTACGCACGCACGCGCGACGCGGTGTATTTCGATCGTTATCTGGCGACCATCGCCGTGCCGCTGGGCGACCGCGAAGCGCGGCTCGAATTGCTGAAGCCTGCACCCGACCTGGATATCGTGCGGCGCGGTTTTGCCGCCGGCCGCATTCATCCCGACGACGTGGACGGCATGATCTGGCTGTTCCGCACTTTCGGCAACCTCAGTTACATGCAGCGCGCAATTTCGGTCTGGGCGGAAGGAGATGCGCTCATCGCCGAACTGAATTCGAGCGCGCGCAAACTGCACGAGCGCATCGCCGCGGGCGACGGCGATAATTTGGCGGAACAGGCACTGGTGGCCGAAATACTGCGCGTCGACGGCGAACTGACGCCGCTTGAGGACGAATTTTCATTCACGCTGGGTGAAGCCGGCCGCTTCATACAGAACGCGTTGACGGTTGCCATCTGGGCCGCCGTGGTGTTGCTCACGCTGGCCGGCGTGGCCTTGTCGCAGCGCATGGTGCGGCGTGCGGCGGGGGCGGAAGACGCCCTGCGCGAAAGCGAAGAGCGCTTCAAACTGGCTGTAACGGGTAGTGACGATGGCATCTGGGACTGGAACATCGCCAATCACACGCTGTTCGTTTCGCCGCGCATGCTGGAAATGCTGGGCTGTGACGAAGCGGAAAGTCTTGGCGCGCCGGAACTGATACTTGACCGTGTGCATCCCGAGGACAAGGCGGGCACGGTGCAGGCGCTGGATGCGCATTTGCGCGAGGGCGCCGCTTACGATATCGAGCACCGGCTGCATACTGGTAGCGGGGAATTCCGCTGGTTTCGCACACGCGGTCTTTCGGTGCGGGATGGGCTGGGCCGCCCGACACGCATGGCCGGTTCGATTACCGACATTACCGACTACAAGCACGCGCAGGCGCAACTTAGCGCAGAAAAGGAACGCGCGCTGGTGACCTTGGCGTCCATCGGTGATGCGGTGATCGCAACCGGTGCCGATGGACGTATCGATTACGTGAATCCGGTGGCCGAATTTCTGACCGGCTGGAAGCCTGGCGAGGCCCGCGAACAGCCGCTGGAAGCTGTGTTCAGTATCGTTGACGAAGCGACCCGCGTGCCGGTCGAACATATCATCGAGCGAGCGGTGAGCAAACCGCCGGGCGATCTAAATGGCTTTTCCCTGTTGGTGCGCCGCGATGGCAGTGAAGTCGCCGTGGATTATTCTGCCGCCCCGATACACGACGTCGAGCGGCGGGTGGCGGGGCATGTGCTGGTGTTTCACGACGTAAGCCTGGCGCGCCAGCACAGCCTGCATTTGTCCTATCAGGCCAGCCACGACGCGCTGACCGGCCTCGCCAACCGGCGCGAATTTGATCGGCGCCTGAATCAACTGATGCAGGGCATGTTGGGCATGCGGCGCCAGCACGGCGTGATCATGCTCAATCTGGATCGTTTTCGCGCCATCAACGATAGTTGCGGCTTTGCCGTCGGCGACGAATTGTTGCGCCAGATCGCGCAATTGCTGCAGAAGCGCCTGCGTGAAGGCGATACCCTGGCGCGCCTGGGCGGCGATGGGTTTGGCACCCTGCTCGAAAATTGTTCCCCGGAACACGCCCTGCGCATCGCCGAGGAAGTTCGGCGCAGTGTCGCCGATCTATGTTTCGTATGGAATGGCCGCAGCTTTTCGGTCAGCGCCAGCCTGGGCCTGGTGGTGGTTGGCGAGCCGGGCAAAACGGTCAGCGAAGTCGTGACGGCGGTGGAGGCGGCCTGCAATATGGCGAAAGAGGACGGCGGTGATCGCGTCCAGGTATTCAGCGCAGAACAGCCGCGCGCCCTGCAAACCCGCAGCAAGGAACTCGAAATGGCCGGCCGTCTGCGCGATGCGCTGGCGCATGGAAAATTCCGGCTGTTTGTGCAGGAAGTGCAGCCGGTGCTCGGGCCTATACAAACGGGCCGCCATATCGAATTGCTGTTGCGCCTGATGAACGAGGACGGCACGGCCACCACACCCGCCGTGTTTCTGCCGGTTGCCGAGCGTCACGGTCTGCTGTCCGCAATCGACCGCTGGGTGATAGACGCGTCTTTTTCCGCCCTCGCGGATTTGCTGCAGAAGCCCCATGCCCTGCGGCTCGGACTGGTGTCGATCAACCTGTCCACCGCAGCGCTGGAAGATGACAAGTTCGTGGTGTTCCTGAAAGGGCGCTTCGAGCGCCACCAGATTCCGCCAGCGCTGGTGTGCCTGGAATTGACCGAATCCGCCGCGCTCGCCAATCTTCCCCGCGCCAGCGCTTTCGTGCGCGAAATGCGTGATTTCGGCTGCCGCGTGGCGCTCGACGATTTTGGCGGCGGCATGTCTTCACTGGCTTTCCTGAAACATCTGCCGGTCAATTTCCTCAAGATACACGGCACCTTCATTCGCGATATGGCGGACGATCCGATAGACCGCGCGATGGTGGAAGCCATCAACGCGGTGGGCCACGTCATGGGCATGCGCACCATCGCCGAATGGGTGGAAGAGCCGGCCGCGCTGCGCGTGCTGCGCGCGGTGGGCATCGATTACGCGCAGGGCCATTATTTCGGGCAGGTGCGCCCGCTCGAATTTCTGGTACGCGACACGATGGCCTAGGCCCGCCGCGACAGTGCCCGATGCGGTACAGTTTCGTCGCGCCCTGCCGTCAAACCAGGGACGCAGCGGGCGGCCGGGGTGTGGCTGTCGTTGGGGCGCAATGCGGCGCCGGACTCGATATGGGAGTGTTGATGGAATACGACAAGGAACTGGACGCGCGCGGGCTCAATTGCCCGTTGCCGATTTTGCGTGCCAAAAAGGCGCTTGCCGAAATGACGAGCGGACAAGTGCTGCACATCGTTGCGACCGATCCGGGCGCGGTGAAGGATTTTCAGGCGTTTTCGCGCCAGACCGGGCACGAACTGCTGTCGCACGCGGTACTCGACAAGGAATTCGAGTTTTTCATGCGCCGCAAGTAGGTCAGCGGCCGAACAGGCTGGCCGCCAAGCGCGTGATGCCCAGCCATTGCTGGGCCCAAAACCCGCTGCCGTAATTGCGCTGATCGGTAACCTGATCGCGTATGCCGGTGGCGGCGAAGCGCAGGTCGAAATTTGCGGTGCGAAACAGCAAGTCCCAAAACGGAAACAGCACCGCAAAATTACAGCCGCGCGCCACACCTTCGTGGCCTTCGCCTATGGCGTGATGCATGCGGTGGTAACGCGGACTGACGATCAGACGCTCGCCCCAGCGGCCGAAATGCAGGCGCAGGTTGGCGTGCGACAGCGATTCGACGAAGCGCGTCACGAATACCAGCCCGAGATAATGTCCCGGCGGCACGCCGATCAGCAGCGCCACGGCGGCAAACCACAGCGCCCGCAACACTTCGTCCAGCACATGATTGCGTGAATCGGCCCAGAACGACATGCGTTGCTGGCTGTGATGCACCGCGTGCAGCGCCCACCACCAGTCAAAACGATGCTGCAGGCGGTGGCGCCAGTATTCGGCGAAGTCGAACAGCAGCAGGTAAATCAGGAAGCTGGCAAAGGGTTTGCTCTGCAAGGCGGGAAACAAATCTTCCAGGCTGCGCGGAATGATGTCGTGCATGCGCAGCCAGCCATCCACCGATGCCACCACCGGCAGCAGCAATACGAATATGCCCAGCGGAAGGAGGCCGATGCGATTGAGCCAGGTATAGATCACATCCACGCCCACCTCGCGCCGATCCGGCCAGCGTTCGACCGGCCGCAGCAATTCGAGCGGGCGCAAAATGGCATACAGCAGCGCGATTTCCAGCACGCCGTAAATGAACCACTCGGTGGCGTCGTAGGCGTCTTCTGCCCAGCCGGCATAGCCGGCCGCGTACATGACGGGCTGCACGATTTGCTGGAACAGCCATTGCTGCAACAAGGCAACGGACTGATTGAGCGTCGATAGCATGGGCGCGGCTTAGCGGTTGGCGAGCGTGGGGTGTTCGCGCAGCGTCGCGAAACACAGGCCCTTCTGCTTGAGGCCGGCGATGAGCGGGTCCAGCGTCGGTGCGTAAGTTTCGTGACGCGACCAGATGCCTGTGTGCATCATCAATATGTCCCCCGCGCCGATATGGGCCAGCGAGCGCTCCAGCAATTGCGCATTGGAATGTTTTTCGGACGGTAATTCGTCGCCCAGAAAACCCGCCGGTGACCAGCCGACATGGCGGTAACCGCAGTGCTCGGCCCAACGCAGCGTATTTTTTGTAGTGTAGCCGCCCGGTGCGCGCCAGAAGCCGTCCAGTTTTTGGCCCGCCAATTCGAAAAAGCGCTGCTTCACGCGATCGAGTTCGGCGCAAAAGCTTTTCTCGTCATAAACCTTGGCCTGGCCCTGCTGCGGTCCCTGCGATGCCACGCCCACGCTGTGCTCGCCCTGATCGCCCTTGCGGAAATACACGTGGTCATAGGTATGCGAGCCGAAGGCATAACCGCGCTGCGCCATTTCGCGCCAGAAGTCGCGCCACCCCTCATCGAGGCTGTAATCGCCCTGGACGGTTTTTTCGTTGGCCAGGAAAAACGTGGCCGGTACTGAGTGTTTGGCCAGTATGTCGGCGATGAGGCGCGCCTGTGACATGGAACCGGTGTCTATGGTCAGATACACCGTGCCGCGGCAGTCTGCCGCCACGGCCGCTCCGCCGGCCACAAGCAACATGGCCGCCGCACAGGCGGCGCGTTTATTCGAGCGGCGCATGGGTTTTGAAATACACACCGTGCGGGCTGCGGCCGACCGGGATACTTTGCGCAATTTTGCCGCTCGCCAAGTCGATTACCCATAGCTTGCGCGAAAAGCGCCCGGTGTACCAAAGTTGTTTGCCATCGGCCGTGATCCACATGCAGTCCGGGCCGCCCGGGGCGTCCAGCGTGGCCACCACGCTTTGCGTCTGCTGGTCGATTTTCACGATCGAATTGCCCATGCGGTTGGACAGGAAAATGTGCCGCTTATCGCCCAGCGCGACGAAATTGTGCGCGCCTTTACCGCTGGTGACCCGCTTCACGATTTTGCGTTCGCGCCAATCGATCACCTCGAAATAATCGGCGCCGGTGGCGGCGACCAGCAGGTATTTGTCGCCCGGCGTCATCCAGATGCCGGCGGGCTGTTTGCCGACCGGCATTTTCCAGACGATTTCCATCCTGGCGAGGTCTATCGCCATCAATTCGTCGCTTTCCTGCAGCGTGACGAATACGTATTTCGACTGCGAATCGAAAGCCAGGTGGCTGGGTGTTTTGGGGGCCGGAAAGCGTTTTACCAGCGCGAAAGTTTTCGCATCGTAAATATCGAAGCGATCCAGCCGCAGCGAAGTGGCGGCAAACCACTTGTGGTCGGGCGAAAAACCGATCTGGTAAGGGTCCGAAATATTGCGCAGGCGGGACCGAATTTCGCCGCTGGCCGGATCGAGGAACAATAGTTCGTTGGAAGCGGCGTTGGCCACGATGAGCTGGCCATCCGCGGACGGCATCAGGTGGTGCGGCTCCTTGCCGACCGGGATGCGGCGCAATTCCTTGTAACTTACGGTATCGACCAGGGATAGGGTTTCGTCGGCGGAATTCAGAACGACGGCAATTTCCGCCTGGGCGCTCGCGCAGGCAAACGCAAAACAAAGCAGGAAGGGGCGCAGCATGAAGAAGGTTAACGGCTGAAACGGCGCGCAGTGTACCGCAATTGAGCGTGCATGCCGCGCGGCCTCGAAAATTCACTCGTGGCGGTTCTGCCCGGCCAGATAAGCGTGCAATCCGGCCTCCCCCAGGGCCATGACGCGATTGTGATTCCACACGAACAGGCCGCGCAGCAGCGGCAGCGTGAGGCGCATCCAGCGCTGCGTGACGCGCACCTGCCAGACGTAACGTACCCGTGTCGCCGCGCCGTCGGGCTGGAGTTGCCATTCACCACGTCCGCACAGATCGCCGTCTATGGCAGCAACGATTCGTCTTTCGGTTTCCACCGCGGTGACGGTGCTCACGAAGCGCACCCGGTAGAGCGTGGGACTGGTCCAGCACAAGGAGTATTGATTGCCGATACCGTCACTGTCGCCCTCAGCGATTTGCGTGGCCTGCTCGACCTCGTGCCACCACAGCGGCCATTGCGTCGGCTCGCGCAGCGCCGCCCATACGTGTGCGCAAGAGTAGGGCAGCCGCCAGTCGGACTCGAGTTTGAAGTCGTATTCGCTCATGCCGCGGCGGCGCCGTTGCAGCCAGAGGCGGTTTTCTGCGTCGCAGGCTGCGGGTGCATCAATGAAAAGCCCCGCCGGGCAATGCCGGGCGGGGCGGAGCGGAGCTGTGCTCCGGTGTGGCGGTCAGTGGAACTGTTCTTCTTCGGTCGAGCCTTTTAGCGCGGTCGTGGACGACTGGCCGCCCTCGATGGCTTGCGTGACCGCGTCGAAATAGCCGGTGCCCACTTCGCGCTGATGCTTGACGGCCGTGAAGCCCTTTTCAGCGGCGGCGAATTCGGCTTCCTGTAGTTCGACGAAAGCGCTCATGTTGTTGCGCGCATAGCCGTGCGCGAGGTTGAACATCGAATAATTGAGGCTGTGGAAGCCGGCCAGCGTGATGAACTGGAACTTGTAGCCCATGGCGCCCAGTTCGCGCTGGAATTTGGCGATGGTGGCGTCGTCCAGGTTTTTCTTCCAGTTGAACGAGGGCGAGCAGTTGTACGCCAGCATTTTGCCGGGGAATTTGGCGTGGATGGCTTCGGCGAATTTTCTCGCGTAGGCCAAATCCGGCTTGCCGGTTTCGCACCACACCAGGTCGGCGTAAGGAGCATAGGCCAGACCGCGGCTCACGGCCTGTTCGAGGCCAGGCTTGGTGCGGTAAAAACCTTCCACGGTACGCTCACCGGTGCAGAAGGGCTTGTCGTTATCGTCGACGTCGGAGGTCAGCAGATCGGCCGCTTCGGCGTCGGTACGGGCAACCAATAGCGTGGGCACGCCCATCACGTCGGCCGCCAGGCGAGCGGCGACGAGCTTGGCCACGGCTTCGCGCGAGGGCACCAGCACCTTGCCACCCATGTGGCCGCACTTCTTCACCGAGGCGAGCTGGTCTTCGAAGTGCACGCCGGCCGCGCCGGCTTCGATCATGGCTTTCATGAGTTCGAAAGCATTCAGCACGCCGCCGAAACCGGCTTCAGCGTCGGCCACGATGGGCGCGAAATAATCGACGTCGCCGCTTTCTTCCATGTGCTGAATCTGGTCAGCGCGCGCAAAGGTATTGTTGATGCGACGCACCACGGCCGGCACGGAATTGGCCGGGTAGAGCGACTGGTCGGGATACATTTCGCCGGCCAGATTGGCGTCGCCGGCAACTTGCCAACCGGACAGGTAAATGGCTTTCAGGCCGGCTTTCACCTGCTGCATGGCCTGGTTGCCGGTCAGCGCACCGAGGGCATTGACGAAAGCTTCGGTCGTGATCAATTGCCACAGCTTTTCGGAACCGCGCCGAGCCAGCGTGTGTTCGACCTGGACGGAGCCGCGCAGCCGATACACTTCCGCCGCGGAATAGCCGCGCTCGATGCCTTTCCAACGCGGGTTTTCAGCCCAATCCTGTGCGATCTTGGCGATCTCGTCTTGCTTGCTCATAGGTGCGATCCTTAAGTGAATATGTGAATACATGTCCCAGTGACAGCGCCCGAATCGTTCTCCTGGCTCAATTTTCGGGCCTGCAAAGCGACGTGGACAGGCAGAAGTATAGGGCGGTTTTTGCGACGCAGCAAGCAGTCTTATATAAGATATAAGAAATTATTTTCTTATTTTGATTCAATGTGTTAAAATTATTTTTTCACAATGCGGGATGATAATTGATCTTGTGAAAAATTCCATGCGCGCCGTGTGGGAAATTTTTTGCGCCGCACAAGCCGGCGCGGCGGGCGCCGGCCGTGGCGTGCCGGGGCGCTCAGGTTAGCGCCCCGGGAGTTCAGAGAAGTGGTTCTGCGGCCACGATCACGCCGTCGGCGTCGGCATACAGGTATTCGCCGGGATGGAAGCTGATACCGCCGAAGCTGACCGGGACGTCTGCCTCGCCCAAACCCTTTTTGACCGTTTTCATGGGATGGGTGCCCAGTGCCATCACGCCGATATCCATTTGCGCGATGGCGGCGCTGTCGCGTATCGAGCCATACACGACGATACCGGCCCAGCCGTTTTTCACACCCAGCAGCGCGAGCTGGTCGCCCACCAGCGCACAGCGCAGCGACCCGCCGCCGTCTATCACCAGCACGCGCCCTCGGCCTTCGCTCTCCAGCGCGGTACGCACCAGAGAATTGTCTTCAAACAGTTTGAGCGTGGCGATCGCGCCGCCAAATGCCGGCCGTCCGCCAAAGCTGCGGAACATCGGCTGGCACACGCGCAGCTTGCCGGCGTGTTCGTCACAAAGGTCGGCAGTATGTATTTCCATTGCATCATTCCAAAAAAAGTGGCGGCTTGCGCCGCCATTCAGGGTTATGCAGGCTGCCGCGTGGGCGGCTCAAACCTGCGCCGTTTCTTCTTCCTGCGGGAATTCGAGTTTGATCTTGCCGGATTCGTCCAGATCGATGGTTACGCGCCCGCCATTGACGAGACGCCCGAACAGCAATTCGTCGGCCAGCGCCGCGCGCAGGGAATCCTGGATGAGGCGCGACATGGGCCGGGCGCCCATGGCCGGATCGAATCCGTGATCGGCAAGCCAGCTGCGCAAAGTTTCCGTGAATATGGCTTCGACTTTTTTCTCGTTGAGCTGCTCTTCGAGCTGCATGAGGAATTTGTCCACCACACGCAGGATGATTTCGCGGTCTAGAGCGCGGAACGAAATGATGGCGTCCAGGCGGTTGCGGAATTCGGGCGAGAACAGACGCTTGATTTCGCCCATTTCGTCGCCGGTTTCCTTTTTCGCGGTAAAGCCCAGGGTGGGCTTGGTGAGCGCTTCCTGACCCGCATTGGTGGTCATGATGATGATTACGTTGCGGAAATCGGCCTGGCGCCCGTTGTTGTCCGTGAGCGTGCCGTGGTCCATCACCTGCAGCAGGATATTGAAAATGTCCGGATGGGCTTTTTCGATTTCGTCCAGCAGCAATACCGAATGCGGCTTTTTGGTGATGGCCTCGGTGAGCAAGCCGCCCTGGTCGAAACCGACATATCCGGGCGGCGCGCCGATGAGCCGCGATACGGCATGGCGCTCCATGTATTCGGACATGTCGAAGCGGATCAGTTCTATGCCCATCGTATAGGCGAGCTGGCGCGCAACTTCGGTCTTGCCGACGCCGGTGGGCCCGCTGAACAGGAAACAGCCGATAGGCTTTTGCGGGTTGCCCAGCCCGGAACGCGACATTTTGATGGCGCGCGCCAAGGCATCGATGGCTTCGTCCTGGCCGAACACCATGTTCTTGAGATCGCGGTCCAGCTTGCGCAGCGCCGAGCGGTCGTCGGAGGTGACGTGGGCCGGCGGAATGCGCGCGATCTTGGCGACGATTTCCTCGATTTCCAGCTTGCCTATGGTCTTTTTCTGGCGCGACCGCGGCAGGATGCGCTGTGCCGCGCCGGCTTCGTCTATCACGTCTATGGCTTTATCGGGCAGGTGGCGGTCGTTGATGTACTTGGCCGACAGTTCGGCCGCCGACGACAGCGCGGTCGAAGAATATTTCACGCCGTGATGCTGTTCGAAGCGCGACTTCAGGCCCTTCAGGATCTGCACGGTTTCTTCGACCGAAGGTTCGGTCACGTCGATTTTCTGGAAGCGCCGCGACAGCGCGTGGTCTTTTTCGAACACGCCGCGATACTCGCTATAGGTGGTTGCGCCTATGCACTTGAGCTGGCCGGTGGAAAGCGCCGGCTTGAGCAGATTGGAGGCATCCAGCGTACCGCCCGACGCGGCGCCGGCGCCGATCAGAGTATGGATTTCGTCTATGAACAGGATGGCGTTCTGATTTTCCAGCAATTGTTTCAGCACGCCTTTCAGGCGCTGTTCGAAATCGCCACGGTACTTGGTGCCGGCCAGTAGCGCGCCCATGTCGAGCGCATAGATGACGGAGCTGGACAGTATTTCGGGCACGCGGCCTTCCACGATGCGGCGTGCCAGGCCTTCGGCAATGGCGGTTTTGCCGACGCCGGCTTCGCCCACCAGCAGCGGATTGTTCTTGCGGCGACGGCACAAGGTTTGAATTACGCGCTCGAGTTCCTTGTCGCGGCCGATCAGGGGATCGATTTTCCCCATCAGGGCCTGAGTATTAAGGTTTTGCGTAAAGCTTTCGAGCGCGCCGTTGCCGGCTTGCTGTTCCTGCTCCTGCTCGTTGTTTTCCGGCCCGGGTTTCGGCTGCGTGGCCTGCGGCGCCTTGGTGACGCCATGCGAGATGAAATTCACCACGTCGAGCCGGGTAATGCCCTGCCGTTGCAGGAAATACACGGCGTGCGAATCTTTCTCGCCGAATATGGCGACCAGCACGTTGGCGCCCGTTACCTCTTTTTTGCCGGACGACTGCACGTGCAGAATGGCGCGCTGGATCACGCGCTGGAAGCCCAGCGTGGGCTGGGTATCGATTTCGTCATCGCCTGCCACGGTGGGCGTGTGTTCGTTGATGAACGCCGTCAGTTCCTTGCGCAAATCCTCGATATTGGCGGCGCAGGCGCGCAATACTTCGGCGGCCGAGGGGTTGTCCAGCAATGCCAGCAGCAAGTGTTCCACGGTAATGAATTCGTGGCGCTTCTGGCGCGCTTCGACGAACGCCATGTGCAAGCTGACTTCGAGCTCTTGAGCGATCATCCTAGTTTTCCTCCATTACGCATGCCAAAGGGTGCTGGTGGGAACGCGCATAGGCACAAACGTGTTCCACCTTGGTGGCGGCGACATCGCGTGGAAACACTCCGCATACACCGACACCTTCGCGATGCACCTTCAGCATGACTCGCGTCGCCTGCTCGCGGTTCATCGAAAAGAATTTCTGCAGCACGACCACCACGAAATCCATGGGCGTGTAATCGTCATTCAGTATCATGACCTTGAATAGCGGCGGCGGCTTGACCGCGCTCTTCTTGGCTTCGAGTACCAGATCGTCCTGCTTGCGTGTAGCCATGGCAACGATTCTAAACCTTAAAAGCGTTTCTGCAAGACACGAATTTGACCGCTTCGTGACAGCCGCACGGGCGTCCGCGAGGCGCTTTTTGCGGGCTGGATTCGATCGTTCCCGGCAACAATCTGGGGGCGCAAGTTCGCTCCGACAAGGGGCGCTCTGAAGGTTTCATGCTGTCGTGCAGCATGGAATTTTCTTGACGGACTGCCTGGTCTGCGCTAAAAGCCCTTCCTGTCCGGGTTTCGTCCGAATCGCGTTTTTCCCTGTGCTGGCAGGCTTTGCGCCGCGCGTGGCGGGATGGAAAGGCGGCTGCGGTTGCAAACTTTGGGCGCTAGTTGGGGCCAGCCCCGGGGTGGAGGAGATTTTTAAAGGATTAGTTTTATGGCAACGGGCACCGTGAAGTGGTTCAATGATGCAAAAGGCTATGGATTCATCACGCCGGATGATGGCAGCGAAGATTTGTTCGCGCATTTTTCCAATGTCAGGATGGATGGATTCAAAACGCTGAAAGAAGGCCAAAAAGTAAGTTTCGAAATCGTACAAGGGCCGAAAGGCAAACAGGCCTCGAATATCCACGGGGGCTAACCTCCGAGGGGAAAGAATAAAAAACCCGGCGCATGCGCCGGGTTTTTTTACGCCCGCCGAGGCCTCTGGCGGGCGGCGGGCAATTGCATTACATGCGCGCAATCATGGCGTCGCCGAAGGCCGAGCAGCTCACTTCGGTGGCGCCGTCCATGAGGCGCGCGAAGTCGTAAGTGACGATCTTGTCGCCGATGGCGGCTTCCATGGACTTGATCACCAGATCCGCGGCTTCGCGCCAGCCCAGGTGGCGCAGCATCATTTCCGCGGACAGGATGAGCGAGCCGGGGTTCACCTTGTCCAGGCCGGCGTATTTTGGGGCCGTACCGTGGGTGGCCTCGAATACCGCGTACTGGTCGGAAATGTTGGCGCCGGGGGCGATGCCTATGCCGCCCACCTGGGCTGCCAGCGCATCCGACACGTAATCGCCATTCAGATTCAGCGTGGCGATCACGTCATACTCGGCCGGGCGCAGCAGGATTTGCTGCAGGAACGCATCGGCGATGGCGTCCTTCACGACAATTTCGCGGTCCGTCCTGGGGTTGCGGAATTTGCACCACGGTCCGCCGTCGATCGGCTCAGCGCCGAATTCGTTCTTCGCGAGGGCATAGGCCCAGTCGCGGAAGCCGCCTTCGGTGAATTTCATGATGTTGCCCTTGTGCACGATCGTGACCGACCTGCGATCGTTGTCGACCGCATAGCGGATGGCGGCACGCACCAGGCGCTCGGTGCCTTCGCGCGATACGGGCTTGATGCCTATGCCCGAAGTGGCCGGGAAGCGGATTTTCTTGACGCCCATTTCGTTCTGCAAAAACGCGATGATCTTGCGCGCGCCTTCCGATTCGGCCTGCCATTCGATGCCGGCATAGATGTCTTCGGTGTTCTCGCGGAATATCACCATATCCACCAGTTCCGGCTGCTTGAGCGGGGACGGTACGCCGCGGAAATAGCGCACCGGGCGCACGCACTGGTACAGATCGAGTTCCTGCCGCAACGCGACATTGAGCGAACGGATACCGCCGCCGACCGGGGTGGTCATCGGCCCTTTGATGGAAACGGAATATTTTTTCAGCGCGTCGAAAGTTTCCGTCGGCAGCCACATGTCGGGGCCGTAGAGGCGGGTGGCTTTTTCGCCGGCGTAGACCTCCACCCAACTGATCTTTTTCTTGCCGCCGTAGGCTTTGGCAACCGCCGCGTCGATCACCTTGATCATGACCGGGGTGATATCCACGCCTATCCCGTCGCCCTCGATGAAGGGGATGATGGGGTCGTCCGGAATTGCTTGTCCGGGGATGATCTGGCTGCCCGTGGCGGGAAGTTTGATCAGGTTCGTCGCGCTCATGTCTTCTCCATCATGTGTGTGGCAAATCCTTGGCGGGATGCCGCAGTGCGGTGTCCGGGCAGGGCGGCCGGGCAGGGCCACCTGCTTGCGAGGCTGGGATGTATCGTCCGCCGCACGTGCATGCAATCCGGGGTGCGTGTTCCTCCCGGCCGAAACTGCATGGGGCGGCATAAGTTCCGAGTACACCCATGCCAATCATAGCTTGCACGCCGCCGGCACGCGCCTGTGTCAGAATCAAAAATTTAGACCGTCGAAGGCTGGGAGACAAGGCGCATGGAAAATCCGCTCGGGCCGCACCCGGTAGCGCACGCCATTGCGCAGGCCCTGATCGAAGGTTTCGACAAGCATTATCGCTTGTTCCGGCAGACCAGCGGCGAAGCCAAACTGCGCTTCGAAGCCGCCGATTGGCCGGGCCAGCAGAAGGCGGTGAAGGAGCGCATACGTTTTTACGACGCGCGGGTGCGCGAATGCGCGGAGCGGCTGCACACGGAGTTCCACGCCGATTCCCTGGACGACAACACCTGGCAACAGACCAAGCTGCTCTATATGGGGCGGCTGGTCAATCACAAGCAGCCCGAGTGCGCGGAAACCTTTTTCAATTCCGTCACCACGAAAATCCTGCACCGCACCTATTTCAACAATGACTTCATTTTTGTGCGGCCTGCGGTGTCTACCGAATACATCGGCGCCGACCCGCCTACCTACCGCAGCTACTACCCCAATGACGTAGGCCTGCGCCGGGCGATCCGCCAGATATTCGTCGAATTCCGCTGGAAGTGCAGCTTTGCCAATCTCGACAAGGATGTCGTACACGTCATGCGCGCGCTGCGCGACCACTTCAAGGGCGTGTGGCCGGAGGTCGAAGCCAACTGTCACATCCAGGTGCTCGGGTCGGCGTTTTACCGTAACAAGGCCGCCTATGTGATCGGCAAGGGCGTGAACGGGCATCTGGAAATTCCATTCGTGATCCCGGTGCTGCACAACCGTGTCGGACGCTTGCTGCTGGATTCCATCCTGCTCGATGTCGGGCTTATCAGCATGCTGTTTTCGCTGTCGCGTGCCTATTTCATGGTCGATATGGACGTACCGTCCGCCTACGTGCAGTTTCTGCGCACGCTCATGCCGGCCAAGCCGCGTTCGGAGTTGTACACGATGATCGGCCTGGGCAAGCAGGGCAAAACCATGTTTTACCGCGACCTGCTGCACCACCTGCACCACTCGGCCGACAATTTCGTCGAAGCGCCGGGCATACGCGGGCTGGTCATGCACGTATTCATGCTGCCTTCGTATCCCTATGTGTTCAAAATCATCAAGGACAAATTCGGCTTGTCCAAGGACACCGACCGCGACACCGTAAAAAGCAAGTTCGTGATGGTGAAGCAGGTGGATCGCGTCGGGCGCATGGCCGATACCCTGGAATTTTCCGAACTGGCCCTGCCGCGCAAACGCTTTTCGCGGGCCCTGCTGGACAGCCTGTTCGAACTAGCGCCGTCCATCGTGGAAGAGGACGGCGACGACCTCATCATCAAGCACTGTTATATCGAGCGGCGCATGATTCCGCTCAACATGTACCTCGAATCGGCCAGCGAAACGCAGATAGACCAGATCGTATGCGAATACGGCAATGCGATCCGGCAGCTTGCCCTGGCGAACATTTTTCCGGGCGACCTGTTGTGGAAAAATTTTGGCGTCACCCGCTTCGGCCGCGTGGTGTTCTACGACTACGACGAAATCGAATACCTCACCGACTGCAATTTCCGCCGCATTCCGCCAGCGCCTTATCCGGACATGGAATTGTCCGGCGAGGTCTGGTATTCGGTGGCGCGCAACGATGTGTTCCCGGAGGAATTCGGCACATTCCTGCTCGCCAATCCCAAGGTGCGCAAAGCCTTCATGAAGCACCACGCCGATCTTCTGCGGCCGGAGTTCTGGCAGCGCACGCAGGAGCGCATACGCTGTGGATCGCTGGAAGATTTTTACCCCTATCCCGAAGAATTGCGCTTTACGCGGCGCTACCGGTGCGACCGCCAGGCCGTAGCCGGCGCGCCGCTGGCCGGCGATTGAAGCCTCCATGTCCGCCGCGCAGCCGCTCATCCTGTTCAACAAGCCCTACGGGGTGCTGTGCCAGTTTTCCGGTGGCGGTGAGCGCGCCACGCTGGCTGACTTCATAGCTGTGCCGGATGTCTATCCGGCCGGCCGGCTGGACGCCGACAGCGAAGGTCTGCTCGCCCTCACCAGCGACGGCCGCCTGCAAGCGCGCATCGCGCATCCGGGCAACAAGCTCGCCAAACGCTATTGGGTACAGGTGGAGGGCCGGCCGGACCAGGCGGCCTTGCGGCAACTTGCGGCCGGCGTGCTGCTGGACGGCCAGCCGACCTTGCCGGCGCGCGTGCGGCGCATCGAACAACCCGCCGGGCTGTGGGAGCGCGTGCCGCCCATACGCGTGCGACTGGCCATCCCGACCGACTGGCTGGAAATCGAATTGCGCGAGGGCCGCAACCGGCAGGTGCGGCGCATGACGGCCGCAGTGGGCCATCCGACCTTGAGGCTGGTCCGCGCCGCAATCGGCCCGTGGCGCCTGGATGGACTGGCGCCGGGGCAGTGGCGCTACGAAAATCCCGGCGATCTGTTGTCAACCGGCCGTGCGGGCTGGCGTTGATTGCCGTGATCCCGGCGCTGGTGCCGGGGTCGTGTGTCTATCCTGTTGAGGAACCTTAAAAATGAACAAGCTTCTGTCCGCTCTTATCGCCGGTCTGTTTGCAGTGACCACCCAAGTCGCCCTGGCTGCCGATGCGCCTGCTGCGCCGGCTGCCGGCGATGCACCCAAGGCCGAAACCGCCAAGCCCGCCAAGAAGGCCAAAAAAGCCAAAAAGGCCACGAAGAGCAAGAAAGCTGCCGCTGCCGCCGACGCGCCTGCCAAGTAAGGCTTCGCTTCGGCACAGAAAGGCGGCAGGGCAACCTGCCGCTTTTTTTGCGCGCCAAGCGCTGCCGTATGATGAAACACCCCCACCTTTGCTTCGTTCCTGCCCGCACGATGCGTAAATTTTTCCCGGCCACGCGCGCGATCACCGCATGTGCCGCAATCCTTTTCGCAGGCCACGGCATGGCGGCCGAGTTCGAGCCGGTGGAAATCAGCATAGGCCTGTACCGTATCCAGGCCGAACTGGCGCGCACGCCGGAAGCGCGCGAACAAGGCCTCATGTTCCGCAAATCGATGCCGGCCGGGCGCGGCATGCTGTTCGCGTTTCCGCAAAGCGGCTACATCTGCATGTGGATGAAAAACACCGACATTCCGCTGTCTGCGGCATTCATGGATGCCAGCGGTACCATCATCAATATCGAAGACATGCAGCCGCAGACCGAAGCCAACCACTGCGGCGCCAAAGCCACCGCTTACGTGCTGGAAATGAATGCCGGCTGGTTCAAGCAGCACCGCATCGGGCCGGGCCAGCGCATATCCGGGCTGGAAACTTTGCCGCGCGCGCGTTGAACGCCCGCGGCGCCACTCAATTCGATTGTTCGGACCACAATTTGCCCGCTGTTGCCCAGTTGTGGCGCGGAATGTCGTGGATGATGATATCCACGGCGCCGGGCGCACAGTTCAGCACGCGGCAGGTGGCTTCCGTGATAGCCGCCACCAGTTCGCGTTTTTCCTCGTGGCTGCGGCCTTCAAACATTTCAATGTGGTAAGTGGGCATGGCTGCGTCCTGGTGGTGATCGATGCGCCAGCATATACCGGCTTCGCGGCGCTGCGGCCGGCACGGTGGCTGGCAAGTTTGGCGGCGTACAATCAAAGCACGCGGGGTGCCGGGTGCGGTGCCCCGGCTGCACGCGAGGAGGTCGAATAATGGCTGCGAATCTGCAACAACTGGTGGCCGGCGCGCCCAAGGCCGAACTGCACATGCACATCGAAGGTTCGCTCGAACCGGAACTGATGTTCGAACTGGCAGCGAAAAATGCGGTGTCGATCCCTTACCCGACCGTGGATGCCGTGCGCGCTGCTTACCAATTTAGCGACCTGCAGTCCTTCCTCGACATTTATTACGCGGGCGCTGCGGTGCTGTTGCACGAAGAAGATTTTTACGCCATGACGCGCGCCTATCTCGAGCGTGCGCACGCCGACAACGTCGTTCATACCGAAATATTTTTTGATCCACAAACCCATACCGCGCGCGGCGTGCCGTTTCAGGTGGTGGTGGAAGGCATTACGCGCGCGCTGGCCGAGGCGCAGCGCCGCTACGGCATGGGGTATCGGCTCATCCTGTGCTTTTTGCGCCATCTGAGCGAAGCCGATGCCTTTGCCACGCTGGAACAGGCGGTGCCGCATCTTGGCCTGATACACGGCGTGGGCCTCGATTCTTCCGAGCGCGGCCACCCGCCGTCCAAGTTCGAACGCGTGTTTGCGCGCGCGCGCGAGCTGGGCCTGCGCGTGGTTGCCCACGCGGGCGAGGAGGGGCCGCCTGCCTATATCTACGAGGCGCTGGATTTGCTGAAGGTGGAGCGCATCGACCACGGCGTGCGCGCGCTCGAAGACGCGGCGCTGGTGGCGCGGCTCGCGGCGAGCCGCATGCCGCTTACCGTGTGCCCGCTGTCCAACGTCAAGCTATGCGTATTTCCGCGCCTGGCCGAGCACAATTTGCGCCGCCTGCTGGCGGCCGGGCTGTGCGCCACGGTCAATTCGGACGACCCCGCCTATTTCGGCGGCTATATCAACGAAAATTTCCGCCAGACCGCCGCTGCGCTGGACCTGACCCGCGACGAACTATATCGCCTGCTGAAAAACGGCTTCGAAGCCGCCTTCCTGACCGACGCCGAGCGCGCGCAGCATTACGCCGCGCTCGATGGCTACTGGCAATCCCTCTGAAATTTTGCGACCTGGCCGTGCCGCCATGCGTGGCGCGGCGATGCGGCCCGCCGCGGCCGCGGGCGGCCATTTTGCTGGGCTGCAAAATTTTCTTTGCCGACACTCTTGAAAAGCGCGCTGGGCGCCATTATTATTAGCACTCGTCAGTGATGAGTGCTAACAGCGCCGCACCGATCGGATCAACCCACGCGGCGGCTCAGACCGCCGGATTTTTTTGAATCAGGAGAAGACGATGAAAATCCGTCCGTTGCATGATCGTGTTCTGGTCAAGCGCTTGGAAGAAGAGCGCCGTACCGCTTCCGGTATCGTAATTCCCGACACGGCCGCGGAAAAACCAGATCAAGGCGAAATTCTGGCCGTAGGCACCGGAAAGATTCTCGAAGACGGCAATGTGCGCCCGATGGCTGTCAAGGTGGGCGAGCGCGTGCTGTTCGGCAAGTATTCCGGCCAGACCGTAAAGATCGATGGCGAGGAACTGCTCGTCATGCGCGAAGAAGACATCATGGGCGTGGTCGAGGCCTGAGGCCCGGCATCCCCGCAGATCAAGCACAAGGAGCTGAAGCATGCCCGCAAAAGAAGTCAAGTTTGGTGATTCCGCGCGCTCGCGCATGGTTTATGGCGTCAATATCCTGGCCGACGCGGTCAAGGTGACGCTGGGCCCGAAAGGCCGCAACGTGGTGCTGGAGCGCTCTTTCGGTGCCCCCACGGTGACCAAGGACGGCGTGTCCGTCGCCAAGGAAATCGAACTGAAGGACAAGTTCGAAAACATGGGCGCGCAAATGGTCAAGGAAGTTGCTTCCAAGACCAGCGACGTGGCCGGTGACGGCACCACCACTGCCACCGTACTGGCCCAGGCCATCGTGCGCGAAGGCATGAAATTCGTGGCCGCCGGCATGAACCCCATGGATCTGAAGCGCGGTATCGATCGCGCCGTGGCCGTGGTGGTCGACGAGCTGAAGAAAATTTCCAAGCCCTGTTCCACCTCCAAGGAAATCGCCCAGGTCGGCTCGATCTCCGCGAATTCCGACACCGACGTTGGCCAGATCATCGCCGACGCCATGGACAAGGTGGGCAAGGAAGGCGTCATCACGGTTGAAGACGGCAAGTCGCTCAACAACGAACTGGAAGTGGTCGAAGGCATGCAGTTCGACCGCGGCTACCTGTCGCCCTACTTCATCAACAACCCCGACAAGCAGATCGCCATCCTGGAAAGCCCCTTCGTGCTGCTGCACGACAAGAAAATTTCCAACATCCGCGACCTGCTGCCGGTACTGGAACAAGTCGCCAAGGCCGGCCGTCCGCTGCTCATCGTGGCGGAAGAAGTCGAAGGCGAAGCGCTCGCCACGCTGGTGGTGAATAACATTCGCGGCGTGCTCAAGACCTGCGCGGTCAAGGCGCCTGGCTTCGGCGATCGCCGCAAAGCCATGCTGGAAGACATCGCCATCCTGACCGGCGGCACGGTAATCGCCGAAGAAGTCGGCCTGTCGCTGGAAAAGGCCACGCTGAAAGATCTCGGCCAGGCCAAGCGCATCGAAGTGGGCAAGGAAGAAACCACCATCATCGACGGTGCCGGCTCCGAAGAAGCCATCAAGGCGCGCGTTGCCACCATCAACACCCAGATCGACGTGGCCACCTCCGACTACGACCGCGAAAAGCTCCAGGAACGCAAGGCCAAGCTGGCCGGCGGCGTGGCGCTCATCAAGGTTGGCGCGGCCACCGAAGTCGAAATGAAGGAAAAGAAGGCGCGTGTCGAAGACGCCCTGCACGCCACGCGTGCGGCGGTGGAAGAAGGCATCGTGGCCGGCGGTGGCGTGGCTTTCCTGCGCGCGCGTGCTGCCATCGGTTCCATCAAGGGCGACAACCACGACCAGGATGCCGGCATCAAGATCGTGCTGCGCGCGCTGGAAGAGCCGATTCGCCAGATCGTGGCCAACGCCGGTGACGAGCCGTCCGTGGTGGTCAACGAAGTCGTTCGCGGCAAGGGCAATTACGGCTTCAATGCCGCCACGGGCGACTATGGCGATATGGTCGAAATGGGCGTGCTGGACCCGACCAAGGTAAGCCGCACCGCGCTGCAGAATGCCGCGTCGGTCGCAGCCCTCATGCTCACCACCGACTGCATGGTGGCCGAGCTGGTGGAAGACAAACCCGCCGGCGGCCCCCCGATGGGTGGCATGGGCGGTATGGGCGGCATGGGCGGCATGGACATGTAAGTCCCGCCCCTGCGGCAAAAAGGCCCCGCTGATGCGGGGCCTTTTTTTATGCGCGAAAGCGCCCGATGTGGCCCGCAGACGGGCACGCAACAACGCGAAGTGGCGCCAGGCAGTGCGCGTGTTAGAATCGCAGATCAGCTCACGGGGCAGGCCGTGCAGCGGGGTTCAAGCTTGGTCGGAAGATGTCTGGCAGGTACGAACGGCTCTGATGTAACTAAAGCCGCTGCCGGAAAAAAGGCGGTGGGGAGTCACCCAGTGCAGGGATAGGGCGCTCCCCGAGGCACGCCTTTACCTTGCGGAAGTGGCAAGCCCCCAAAGACCGAACAAAAAGGAGAACAGCGAGGCGAACTATATTTGGCTTCGCTTACGCTAGTCTTACGCACGATTCGGGGGGTGCATGCGGATATTGCTGGCTGAAGATGACACGCTTATTGCGGACGGTTTGTCGCGCACTTTGCGCAAAGCCGGTTACGCGCTTGACCACGTTGCCGACGGGGCCAGCGCCGATGCTGCGCTGTTAAGCCAGCCCTATGATCTTCTCATACTCGATCTGGGCTTGCCGCGCATGTCCGGCATGGATGTGCTGCGGCGGCTGCGCGGGCGCCGCTGCGCCATGCCGGTACTCATACTGACCGCGCAGGATGGCCTGGAGGACCGCGTGCGCGGCCTCGACGCCGGCGCCGACGACTATCTCACCAAGCCTTTCGCGCTGCCCGAACTGGAAGCGCGCGTGCGTGCCCTCACGCGGCGCGGCACGGGGATGCCCACGCGCATCGAATTCGGCAGTCTGGCCTATGACCAAAGCGAGCGCGTGGCCAAACTGAATGGCCAGGTGGTGGAACTATCGGCACGCGAAACCGGCCTGCTCGAAGTATTGCTTTTGCGTGCCGGACGCCTGGTAAGCAAGGAACAACTGGTCGACCACCTGTGCGGCTGGGGCGAAGAAGTCAGCAATAATGCAATCGAAGTTTATGTGCATAGGCTGCGCAAAAAGCTCGAGCACGGCGGCGTGCGCATCGTGACCGTGCGCGGTCTGGGGTACTCGCTGGAAAAGCCCAATGGTGGGCCTTAGGCGGCTGCGGCCCGGCGCCGGCAAGGGCGAACCTGCCGAACTTAATTCGCTATTCGGCGAGATACTCGACTGGCTGCTGGCGCCGTTGCTGTTTTTGTGGCCCATCAGCGTTGCCCTCACGCATCACGTGGCGAGCCAGATCGCCAATGTTCCGTATGACAAAACATTGGCCGAAAACGTGTCGGCCATCGCCCGCCTGGTGCGCGCAAATGGCCCCCAGGTAAGCCTTAACTTGCCGGCGCCGGCACGTGCGCTGTTGCGCGCCAATGACGAAGACACGGTCTATTTTCAGTTGCGCGGCGCGCGCGGCGAGTGGGTGGCCGGCGATGCGGACATTCCCGCCGTTGCGGTGCCGGAAGACATGCAGCCCGACGTCGTGTATTACCGTGACGAAGAGCTGGCTGGCGAGGACGTGCGGGTGGCCTACCTGTTCATGAACACCGGCGCTGCCGACACCGGCCGGCTGGCGCTGGTGCAGGTGGCGGAAACGCGCAACAAGCGCAGCGCGCTGGCGTCCCGCATCGTGTCCGGCGTGTTGCTGCCGCAATTCGCCATTATTCCGCTCGCCGTGCTGCTGGTCTATGTCGGACTGGGGCGCGGCATTGCGCCGCTGCGGCGGCTGCAAGGCATCATCGCGCGGCGGCGCCCGAGCGATTTATCTCCCATTACGATGCGCGGCCTGCCGGAAGAGGTGCGGCCGGTCATCGAAGCGTTCAACGACATGATGGAGCGCCTCGAACAGAACCAGCAGGCGCAACAGCGCTTCATCGCCGACGCCGCGCACCAGATGCGCACGCCGCTCACCGGGCTTAAAATGCAGGCCGATCTTGCCCTGCACGAAGAAGACCCGCACGAATTGCATCGTTCGCTCGAACACATACGCTCGGCCGCCGACCGCGCCGCCCACCTCATCAACCAGTTGTTGTCGCTGGCGCGCGCGGAAGCCAGTTCGGAAACCATCAACGCAGTGGAATCGCTCGATCTGGAGCGCGTCATTCCCGAAATCGTGCGCGAGTGGGTGACGCAGGCGCGCGCCAAGCACATCGATTTTGGCGTCGAAACCACCGGCTGGCCGCTGGTGATCGACGGTTCGCCGGCACTATTGCGCGAACTGTTCAAAAACCTGATCGACAACGCGATCAAATACACGCCCAAAGGCGGCACCGTGACAGTGCGGCTAAAAAGCAGCGAATTCGCCATCGTCGAGGTGGAGGATAGCGGCGTGGGCATACCCGAATCCGAGCGCGACCTGGTGTTCGAGCGCTTTTATCGCGTGCTGGGCAATAGTGCCGATGGCAGCGGCCTGGGGCTTGCCATCGTGCGCGAAATTGCTGATCTGCACCGCGCCAACGTACTGATCCGCAGCGGCATCGGCGGTCGCGGCAGCGTATTCCAGGTGGTATTCCCGCGTGCCCGCGTGCGCCCGATAGCGGCCGAAACCGCGCCCGAGCCTGCCTCGTAAAGTAAGAAAACCGTCAGCAAGCCCTGTTAGATTGCCCCGTAGACTGGCACCAAGCCGGCTTTACGAGTAGGAGGGGTATGATGGTTTCAGCATCGCAAATAAACTGGAAAGCGATCGACGCCGATCCACGCTTCCAGCGGCTGCACTCCAGAAAAACGGCGTTTCTCGTGACCTTGATGGTCATATCGATTATTTATTACTTTCTTCTGCCTGTCGGCGCTGCTTTTGCGCCCGATCTGTTCAAGGCCAAGGTTTGGGGCCCGGTCAATTTCGGACTGCTGTTCGCGCTGTCCGAATTTGTCGCCGCCTGGGGCATCGCCTACTACTACTCTCGTCGCGCCAACCGCGAATTCGACGAAATGGCCAAAGAACTGATACGCGACGCAGAAAAGATCGGACGCTAAACCATCATGAGCATGCCACGCAACAAAATGCTGCTTGCCGCGGCAGCCCTGGTGCTGCCTTTCATCGCGCAGCCGGCATTCGCGCAGACCGCCGTAAGCGACAAATACCGCATCCTCACCTTCGCCGTATTCGGCGCCATCATCGCATTGACGATGTACGTCACCAAAGTGGCGGCCGGCCGCGTCAAATCGGCGGCCGATTTTTACACCGCCAGCGGCGGCGTATCCGGCCTGCAGAACGGCTGGGCCATCGCGGGTGATTATCTTTCTGCGGCATCCTTCCTGGGCATCGCCGGCCTCATATCCATCTGGGGCTACGATGGCTTCATGTATTCCGTGGGCTGGCTGGTGGCCTACATATCGGTGCTGCTGGTCATCGCCGAACCTTGCCGCAACATAGGCAAATACACACTGTCGGACATCCTGGCCTACCGCAATGATCCGCGCAAGACGCGCATCGTGGGCGCACTGTCGGTCATTACCGTATCCACCTTTTATCTGGTCGCGCAAATGGTGGGCGGCGGCGTGCTGGTCAAAACACTGATCGGCATCGACTACGAAATTTCGGTCATCGCCGTGGGCCTGCTCATGCTCACTTACGTGCTGTTCGGCGGCATGGTGGCGACCACCTGGGTGCAAATCATCAAGGCCGTACTGCTGGTAACGGCATCCATCGTACTCGTGCTGTTCGTCTGGGCGCCCTACGGATTTTCGCTATCCACCTTCCTCAACGCCGTGGTGAGCGATCCCAAAACCCAGGCGCGCGTGGCGCAGATACTGGGCGACGCAGCCCGCAACATGACGCCGCAGGAACTGGGCCAGCGCTTTCTCGAGCCCGGCCTGTTGTTCAAAGACCCCTGGGATCAAATTTCGCTGGGCGTGGCCCTGGTATTCGGCACCGCTGGCCTGCCGCACATCCTGATGCGCTTTTTCACTGTCCCGACCGCGCAGGAAGCCCGCAAATCCGTCATCTGGGCGATGGGCATCATCGGCGGCTTCTACGTGCTCACCATATTCCTCGGCATGGGCGCCACCATACGCGTGGGGCCGGACGTAATCCGCTCGGTGGACCCCGGCGGCAATCTGGCCGCGCCGCTGCTCGCACAACACCTGGGCGGCGGGCAGGACAGTTTCCTCGGCAATTTCATGCTGGCTTTCGTTGCCGCGGTGGCCTTCGCCACCATCGTGGCGGTGGTGGCCGGCCTGGTGCTGGCTGCCGCGTCGGCCATGGCGCATGACATTTACGTCGGCGTGGTACGCGGCGAACACGCCACGCCGGACGAACAGATACGCGCCGCGCGCATCGCCACCGTCGTGTTCGGCACCATCGCCATCGGTCTGGGCATCGCGGCAAAAGGGCAGAACGTTGCGCACCTGGTCGCGCTGGCATTTGCCGTCGCGTCGAGCGCGAATTTCCCCTGCGTGCTGCTTACCCTGTACTGGAAGCGCTGCAATACCGGCGGCATCGTGGCCGGCATGGTGGTGGGCACACTCACCTCCATCGTGCTGGTGCTGGTTTCGCCCAATATGACTTATCCGCGCCTGGTGAAAGCTGCCGCGCAAAAAGTGATAGACGGCGATGCCGCCAAGGTGGAAAGGTTGCGCGCCGATCGCGCCGCCGCCGAGGCTGGCAGCGACATGAAAGCGATTGCCGCCGCCACGCGCGCACTGGTGGTGCAGGAAAAGGCCGTCGCCAAGGCGCGCGATGACATCGCCAAATTCCAGAACCAGGATACGTCCATATTCGGCCTGCGCGAGCCGCTGTTCAAACTCAAGAACCCGGGCATCATTTCCGTGCCCGTCGGCTTCCTCGCCGTCATCATCGGTTCGCTGCTGTACCGCGACCGGCGTGCCGAGGACATGTGGGACGAACTATACGTGCGCCAGAATACCGGCATATTGTCGGCCAAGGCGGTGGCGCACTGAGCCATCGGCGGCTTCTCGGGCCGGAGTGCGCCTGCGCCTCCGGCCGGGTGGCCGGGAAAGCAAAGTACGGCGCCACGGCGCGCCTGCACATCGCAGATTGCGAATCGCGGCGCAGCCAGGCGTGGGGGAGCGTTATCGACTTGAGTTTCTCGCGCTTGGTTAGCGGCACGCCCCGCGCAATCCGGAATTCGTTCGACATCGACTGCATGGTCCGTTTGCGGCACCAGATTCCCGTTTGAGCAGGTTGCGCCGGGCGTAAAAGTGCGCATTCCATTCAGGTTCTGGAGCATGGTTTAAGCGCGGACATGCGCTGGTGCGCAGCGGTGTTCTCGCTGCTAAACTCGGCTACTTCCTGTACCAGTACGCAACCGCAATTCAGCCCGGCACACATGCTGCAAGTCGTAATCGTCGCCAAAGCCCTGGTGGAAATTTTCCTGTTCGTGCTGCTGGGGCAGGCCGTATTGCGCCTGCTTGCCGGCAGCGCCTGCCACAGCAACCCCATCTACGCATTTTTTTCCGCCAGTACGCGCCCCCTGTGGGCGCCGTTTCGCAAACTGCTGCCCGCCCGTCAGGCGCAAGGAATGCTCCCCGTCGCCCTCGGCTGCCTGAGCCTGCTCGCCGCGTGGGTACTGCTCGTGGCGGCAAAAATCCATTACGTACTTGGCGTGCGCTAAGTAGCCTGCAGCCGTTTACCGGGTCGCCCAAGCCTGCTACAATCGCGCCTCTTTGCACCAAGGCCAGGTAGCTCAGTTGGTAGAGCAGCGGACTGAAAATCCGCGTGTCGACGGTTCGATTCCGCCCCTGGCCACCACGAATGCTTGAGACAGAAGGCCAAACCGCAAGGTTTGGCCTTTGTCGTTTCGGCGGGCGAAAGTCCGTGTGCCGGGGCATTGCCGGTCGGGGCCGAGATAGCGTTGCTCGCACCTTGCTCGTGGGGCGCTGGTTCCTCACCTTGGTTTTAGCGCTCCAGATGAATCCCCGGGAGTGGAAACCCTGCCTTCCGTTTTCGATTCCTGTTACCAGCAATAAACAGACCTTCGGCGCCTCGTCAAAGCGGCTCGTCATGAGCTTGCTGCGGTCTGAAACTTCCCAGATGCCCTACGCAGGCAACTCGGCCTGAGCCGACATTGAGTGTGCGCGCTTGATCAATCAGCAGTGCGTCGGTAATCTGCCGGGCAATCCAGAACTGCGTTGACCGGTAATTTCGCAACCGATTACACCGGTAATAACCCCTTCCACTGGCTCACCGCGGCAGGTCAAGCTCAGAAAAAGCCGTGCCATGCTGATGGCTGCCAGGAAATGGCTAAAGGCAGTACATTGGCGTCAAACCAGCGATGAGGCGACACCATGTCATACCCGAAGCCCAAAACCTGGTGCTGGAGAACGCCCTGCGGCACGGCCTGTGGGCAAAAGCACCACAGGCGGCTGCCACACAGGGAATCGTCTCATAATGCCGGGTACCTGGCTGAAACCCATCACTGATAATAGGCAAACGGGCCAGGCAGTGGCCGCTCCAAGCCGCGCCGGCCGCTGCCCTTGCTTTTCGCCCCCGAGACCACAGCATGAACCCCATCGAACAACAATTTTTCAACGACCTCGAAAAGAAGCTCTGGACCGCTGCCGACAAGCTGCGCTCCGCGCTGGACGCCTCGGTCTACAAGCACGTGGTGCTCGGCCTGATATTCCTGAAATACGTTTCCGACGCCTTTGAAGAGCGGCAAAAGGAACTGCGCGAACAGTTCCAAAACCCCGAGCACGACTACTACCTGGCGCCGGAGGACTACGCCGACGACTACGAAGGCCATATCGCCGCCGAATTGGAGGTGAGGGACTACTACACCGAGAAAAACGTCTTCTGGGTGCCCTTTGAAGCGCGCTGGCAAACGCTGCGCGACCTGGCCCAACTTCCGCCAGGCAGCGAGCTGCCGTGGCAAGTGCCCAAGCGCGACGGCGACGGCCGCTACGTGCGCAACGCGGAAGGTGAGCTGGAAATGGTGCCGGACAAGATGCGCACCGTGGGCTGGCTCATCGACAACGCCATGGAAGCCGTCGAGCGCGAGAACGGCAAGCTCAAGAACGTGCTCAACAAGGACTTCGCCCGCACCCAGATCGACAGCCACAAGCTGGCC
>JAEUNM010000090.1 GCA_016791105.1 Rhodocyclaceae bacterium
CCTGTTGCGCCAGGGTTTGCCAGTGGCCGCTGCCGGCTGCGGCGATTTCGAGCCGGTAGCCCATGAGTTGGGCGTCGTTGATGCCGGCGGCGATGTCGGCGGCCTGGTTCAGTTGTATGGGTTGGCTGTCCGCTGTGGCGCCGGCCAGGGCGCCGCGCCAGGTGAGCTGCGGTGCGGTGGTATCGAGCGGGTCTTTTACGCGCAGGGTTTGTGTGCGGGTGGCGCTGAAGCCGTCGCGGTCGGTGGCGCTGACGCGCACTTCGACCAGGCCGGGCTGGGTGGGGGTAAGCCGCAGGCGGCCGGCACCGTCCAGCGCCACGCTTTGCCAACTATCGGCGCCGAGCGCGCTGCCGCGCACGGCGGCGCTTAGTTGCGCGATGCCGCTCCAGCTATCGGCGCGCACGCTGACCAGCGTGAGCTGGCCCGGCAGTACCGGCGTCCCGGGCGTGGCGGTGATGGCGATGGCGGGCGCATTGGCGCTGGCATCGGCCACCACGCGAAGCGTGAAGGTTTGGGTACTGGTGTTGCGGCCGTCGCCGGCCTGGGCGGTGATTACGTAATCGCCCGCCTGGCCGGGGCCGGGGGTCCAGCTGAGGCGCTGGGTGGCGGCATCGTAGGCCGCACCTGCCGGCAGGCCGCTGAAACTGACGGCGAGGGACCGGGTTTGCGCCGCGCCGTCGGGGTCGGTCACGGTGATGGCATGGGCCGGCGCGGCCGGATCGACTCCGAACCGGATGGGCAGCGACAGCGGCTGGCCGATCTGCACGGCATGGTTCGCTACGCTTAGTTGCGGCGGGCGATTCAGGTCGAATACGCGTATCTGTACGGTCTGCTGGCTGCGGGCGGCGCCGTCGGTGACAGGAAAGTGCAGGGTGAGGGCGCGGCTCGCGGCCGTGGCGTTATCGACGAAATGCCTCTTTTGAAAATCGGGTGGGTGGAGTTGCCCGGTTTTGTGTTCGAAGGCGGTGTCAAGGGCGGGCTGTGCCCGGCGAAGCGAACCCTTGACACCGCCTTCGAACACATACGCTGGTCCAAGGCTGAATGCGGCAGAATGCGGCATTCAGCCTTGGAGACTACAGCGCGATGTCGCACAACCGTCTGTTTGAAGTAGCACTCGGAATATCCCAGCCCTGGTTCGTTCAATCGATTGGCTTCGACCAGACAAAGCGTGTTCTGACGATCGGAGTGGATTTTGTGGCTGGGAGTCGGTTCGCCCATCCCGATGCGCAGGGCGAGCACCCCGTGCATGACACGCGCCAGCAGCGCTACCGGCATCTGAATTTCTTTGAACACGAGTGCTATCTGGAGGTGCGCGTGCCACGCGTACGGCTGCCCGACGGCGCCGTCCGCCAGGTGGAACCCGATTGGGCCGGGAAGCTCAGCGGGTTCACTTTGCTGTTCGAGGCCCTGGTGGTGGCCCTGTGCCGAGAAATGACATTTGAGGCCGTCGCACGGGTGACGGGGTTGTCCTGGCATCGGGTCAGTGCAATCTGCGGGCGCTATGTGGATCTTGCTCGCGCCGAAGCCGACCTGTCGGAAACCACGACGCTGGCGGTCGACGAAACGTCCTACCAGCGCGGCCACAAATACCTCACGATCGCCGCGGATGCCCAGGCGCACAAGGTAATTTTCGTCACGCCCGGGCGCGACAGCGACACCATCGCG
>JAEUNM010000141.1 GCA_016791105.1 Rhodocyclaceae bacterium
AAACCTGCTCATCCTGGACGGCCTGGAGCCCTTGCAGTACCCGCCCGGCCACGCGCTGGCCGGGGAACTCAAGGCGCCCGGCGTGCAAACTTTGCTCAAACAGCTCGCCGCGCACGGCCAGCCCGGGCTGGTGCTCATCACCAGCCGCGACAGCCTCACCGATCTGGCCGACCGCCTGCGCGACGGCGAGCGCGCGGATGCCGGCGTGGTGCTGCTTGGCCTGGGCAATCTGGCGGAGGCCGACGGCGCCCGGCTGCTGTACAGACTGGGCGTCACCCGCGCCGGCGCGGCAGCCATCGCCGAGAGTGCCGCAAGCCAGGACACCGAACTGCAGGCCGCGAGCCGCGAAGTGGCAGGCCATGCGCTCACCCTCAGTCTGCTGGGCAGCTACCTCGCGCGCGCCTGGGGCGGCGACGTGAGGAAGCGCGACATCGTGGATTTTGCGCGCGCCAACGACAAAACCAACCGCGGCCACGCCTTCCGCACTATCGCCGCCTACGCCACCTGGCTCGCGCGCGAAGGCGCAGCCGGCGCGCGCGAACTGGCCGCGCTCCGGCTGGTGGGCTTTTTCGACCGCCCGGCCAGCCGCGCCAACCTCGCCGCACTGCGCGCGGCGCCTGCCATCGCCGGGCTGAGCGAAGCGCTGATCGGTCTGGACGAACCGGACTGGAACTGCACGCTCGCCAACCTGGCGCAAGCCGGCCTGCTGCGTTTCGATGCCGATAGCGGCAGCCTGGATGCCCACCCGCTGGTGCGCGAATATTTCGCGCAGCGCCTGGAACAGGACCAGATTGAGGCTTGGCGCGAAGGCCACCGCCGCGTATACGTTCAGCTCAAAACCGACACCCCGCAGCGCCCGGACGGCTTGACCGGCCTGCAGCCGCTGTACCAGGCCGTGGCCCACGGCTGCAAGGCGGGGCTGTACCAGGAGGCCTGCGCCGAGGTGTACGACGACCGCATCCTGCGCGGCACCGGGCACGACGGCTTTTACAGCATCCAGAAGCTCGGCGCCATCGGTGCCGACCTGGGGGCGGTGGCCTGCTTTTTCGTCGAACCTTGGCGGCGGCCGGCGCCGCAACTACAAGCGGCCGACCAGTCCTGGCTGCTCAACGCAGCCGCATTCCGCCTGCGCGCGCTGGGCCGGCTCGCGGAGGCGCTGGAGCCCATGCGCGCGGGGGTGGAAATGGTCGTGCGCGGCGAGGACTGGAAAAACGCTGCCATCTACTACGGCAACCTCAGCGAACTGCAGCTCACCCTGGGCCGTATCGCCGCTGCCGTGCAGGATGCGGCGCGCGCGGTGGAATACGCCGACCGCAGCGGCGACGCGTTCCAGCGCTTGAGCAAGCGCACCACCCTGGCCGACGCCAGGCAGCAGCAGGGCGCAACCGGGCAGGCCCAGGAGGGCTACATCGTGGCCGAGTCCATGCAGGCGGAACACTGGCCCGAGTACCCGCTGCTCTATTCGCTGGGGGGATTCCGCTACTGCGAACTGCTGCTGGCCCCGATGGAGCGTGCGGCCTGGCGGGACTTGGGGGATGAGGCGGCCTTGCCGGCCTGTGCCGAGGTGGCGCGGCGGGCGGCGCAGACGCTGCCAATTGCCGAGCGGAACAATTGGCTCCTCGACATCGCCCTCGACCACCTCACCCTGGCCCGCTGTGCCCTCTCCACCAACCTGCTGCAAAACCGCCCGCCCGGCGACGCCGCCCACCGCGAGATTGAGGCCGCCGTATCCGGCCTGCGCGCCGCCGGAGCACAGCACCACCTCCCCCGCGGCCTCGTCACCCGCGCCTGGCTGCGCCACGCCTGCGGCGACACCGCCGGCTGCCGCGCCGACCTGATCGAGGCCGAAACCATCGCAAGCCGCGCCGGCATGAAACTGCATCTCGCCGATCTCGCCCTCACCCGTGCCCGCCTGTTCCGCGAGCGCACCCAACTCCATCTCGCCCGCGAGCTCATCACCGAATGCGGCTACGGCCGCCGCCTGCCCGAGCTGCAAGACGCAGAAGCCCAGGCCGAACGCGAAAATTGGTCGCCGGCACGAACAATCGCGTAGGGTCGAGCCAGCGGGATTGCGCCCGCTGACCCTCCCACACTCCGGCGGGACGGGGTATTTACCCCGTCCCGAACAGTTCCACGTACCGACACACACGGGAGCACGCGCCAGCTGCACCGCCGCAAACCCTGCGGACGGGGCAAAATGCCCCGTCCGGCGGCCGCTGCCCCGTCCGGCGACTGTTGTCCCGTCCCGCGACCGTTGTCACGTCCGCCGACCAAATTGCTGGCTGGCGGGACGGGGTATTTACCCCGTCCCTAACGGTTCCACGTACCGACACACACGGGAGCACGCGCCAGCTGCACCGCCGCAAACCCTGCGGACGGGGCAAAATGCCCCGTCCGGCGACTGTTGTCCCGTCCCGCGACCGTTGTCACGTCCGCCGACCAAATTGCCCCGTCCGGCAGCCCTTCGACCGGAGTCCAAGCACACCCAGGCCCCAGGCGGCCCGTAGCAACCCGTCGCATTGGCTGAGCCGGCGCCCCGCAACGCCAGCATTCGTAGGGCGGATGAGCCGAAGGCGAAATCCGCCGTATGGTGCCGCCCGGATGTCGCATGCGGCGGAATGCGCCTGCGGCTTTTCCGCCCTACGGGTCCTGCGTCACCCCAAGCTACTGTCAGCGGCGGCCAAACACGGGATTCCGCGGGCGCGTCCATGAGGGCAACGCGTGACACGCCGCAAGCGTCCTGCGGCGCAATTCACCTGCGGCGGATTGCGCCCTACGCTGGGCTGCATCGCAGCCGTTCCGCCTGCACCAGCATTCGTAGAAGGAAATTCCGGGGTCTGCCCCCAACGCCGATGCCAATGCCGTTATGTCTTCACTCGCATGCTTTGCCAACGAACGCGCCAACCAGTCTAGGTCTACCGAACAAACGCTCGTTGTCAATCTAACTTATGCGCTGTCTGCGGCACGCACAATATTGCCGCAACTGCTCGCGCGCAAGCGCGCTGCCACACACAAGCTTGAGCAACTTATTGAACTTATTGCGGGCGTTGTCGAACGAATTCGGCCCGGCCGGCAATGCGAGCGGCCAAGGTAAGAAGTCAAGCCACGTCGCCACCGCGCGTACAAGGCGACAAAGTGAAAAAACCGTCCGCCTAGCTTAACGGCAATGGGTCTGTCCCCTATTTTGCCCTGGCTTTATCGGAACTTGCCCTGGCCAGATCAGGACACCAAAGGCACGCAACACAGGCCTGCATCGCTACGCCAGCGCAGCGTGCCGTCCAGATCCGCATCGGCCCAACTGAACAGGCCTGCGTC
>JAEUNM010000030.1 GCA_016791105.1 Rhodocyclaceae bacterium
CACCCAGAAGGGCACGCTCGATGTCACCGGCTGGTTGTCGTGGTTCCTCGGTATTCTCGGGCGCGCTGTCGCCAGCGCGCAGTCCACGCTGGACGCCGTGCTGGTCAAGGCGCGCTTTTGGCAACGCTGGGCAGGCATGCCCTTGAACGAACGGCAGCTGAAGCTGCTCAACCGTCTGCTCGACGGCTTTGAGGGCAGGCTCACCAGCAGCAAGTGGGCTGCCATCGCCAAGTGCTCGCCGGATACCGCTTTGCGCGACATCACGCAGATGCTGCAACTGGGTGTGCTGAAAAAGTCGCCCGGCGGCGGGCGCAGCACTGGCTACGAACTGGCGAGGGGCCGTAACCGGGGCCAGAGTCAGGTTTTTGCGCTACAGCGAAAATGTCCCGATCCTAGTACGGATACGTTCGGAAAATACCTCGCTCTGACCCCGATTCCTCCGCTCTATACCAAAATCGCAAGCGATTTTTTAATCTTAACGGCATTGGGACTGTCGCTGTCTCTCCTCCGCGTAGCGGCTTCGTCCAACTCAGGAGCCTACTTCCGATCAAATAGTCTATCCACCGATTTAATTTTAAAACTTGATGCTTTAACCCAAGCGGCGGCTGGGGCATAGCCTTCCCGAGCTGCATTCCTCATCCAAAAGTAAGCATGTTCCCCCGCTTCTTCATCCGTGTACTGCGGCGGGCCAAAATACGGCCCAAAACCAACTATCCCTCCTCGATATACCCGCGGCGTCACGCTACCAGCGCTAAGCATGGATTGATATTTTGTGATAACTGCTTTCATCAACCTAAATGCATCATCTTTACTTACCTTGAGCCCACCACGTCCTTCAGCGTACAAACGCCCTTTAAGCACCATAGCCTCCAAGCCTTGATTATTTTGATAAAACTCTGACCAGCAAGATAATGCACCTTTGGCCTCTTGTGGCGTAAGGTATTGCGGCTTAACCGCAAATAGCATTAATGTACATATAATGTTATTTAATTCTGCGTTATTTTTCGGATGATCCTTTTCAGGAAAATTCTGAAATACATCATTACGGTGTTCAAATGCGACCTTAAAATACGAGTACACCATATAAGAAGAATCAGAAATTTCATCGTCAGTCTTATACAGCTGCCCGAGCCACATTGCAGAGAGCCAGGGCCACACACCATGACCATTACCAAGTTCGACGGAAGACTTGAAGACTTCCAAGGCTTCCCTCCCTTCATTTTTTAACCTATTTGTACGCCTAAACAAGTAAATTCCATGGGTATATTTTTCCATCGCTAGTTGTTCATTTTCAGGCAGTTTCAAAGAAGATTGACGTGCAGTTGCCTCGGCAGACGACTTTTGTCTAAGCTTTTCTTTTTCCCAATCTTCTGTGTACGTCGGCATTTGAACGCACCCCGACAGAACACAACAATAGAAAAATATAAGCGAAATTCTCAGCAGCATAAATACGTCCTTTGTTGTCCATCAACCATGTTTCGCAAAAAAAAGCTTACGTAAATATCCAATTGGGGCATCTCAGCCGATATGGGCATTCATGCCGAATTGTCACTGATTGCCCTCCGTCGCCTATTGCCTGTCCGGGTAGCGCGCCTTGGCCTGTTTCTTCACCGACGGCGACGCAGCAATGATAAAACCACCGATGACGGCGTCTACCTTCAACATCAAGCCCTTTTATGGCCAACTGGCTGTTGATGGTGTCAAAGATGCTCTTGGTTAGATTATTCTCTTTGAGCAGTTAGCTGAACTTCAGGAAGCGTCATCGCGTCCGGGGGCGATTCGCGGCCGAGATCATTGTGGGCCAGGCAGGCCACCTTTGGCTGGGCTGTCATAGAGCGCATCTTCCGCTTCTTCATCGGACAGACCAAATCATGGCTGGGCGCTGTACAACCGTAATATTCGCTCATGGTCAATCGGCCACCGGCCCCGCTTTCCCTTGGGATAAGACGATTGAAGCGCCGCAATCAGTGCCGACCACCGACCACAGCCCCCCGTTTTGATCTCGGCAAAAAACCGGTCGCGCCGCGCGTCGGTTTCTTCTTGACGCCGTATCCAAGTGCTGATAAGAACTTTTGCATCGCAGGATCGAGGAAGGCAGAAGCTGGAATATGTTAATGGGTGGGCAACGGAGGTGGCGAAGAATTTAACCAGTGCGTTCCTCAACGCAATTCTTTGTATTTCTTGCAGGCCGCTTGAAATTTTGTCGCGCTTTCTACCGCAATTGCTATGTCGCGTGGAACAACACAAGGAGCGGACGGATGCTCTTTGGCAAAATTAAATCCCATATGCCCATCGTCATCAAGCGTTTTTTCAAATGCATTTAACCTGGCAATAATCTTATTTTCGTCCCTTGAACCGTCTACTGGTTTTCCTAAATTTGCGTAAGTATTTTCCTTATACATAAAACCGGGTACGCCTGGACGGTCCATGCTATTTAACATGTCTCTAGAAACAGAAGAATACGTGTCCTCCGACCTGGACAGCGCAATATTCATATTTTTAATAATTGTTCGTGAGACACCGCTCTCACATCCGAATTTATTGAAAAGCATTAAAGCGTCGCGACGTCCTGCATCTGTTACCATTTGAGTTCTTTGTGGGCCATTTAACATATTGTCGTAGCCACCACCTCCAAGTGCCCCATACGACGCGCGCTGTTTTAATGGGCCTAAACGTGAAGTCGCCTCTGCTGAAATGAGTGGGGCACAAAATTGGCCCCCATTCAAAAACAATATCTTTTCGTGCATTTCAGAAATAAACCCATCCAGATACTGGGCGACGTACGCATGCCCTTGCCAGTCAATTGGCGTTCCGTTATACAAGGCCTTTATAATTTCCGGCATCTGAAATATATTAAAGCTTGCTTTCGTTCTATTTTCATGTTTATTTGTGTGGATGTTGACATCCCTTTCTTCTTGTAGCCTTTGCGTTAGTTCGTTGACCGCGTTGCGTGCATCTGGAAAGCCCGGAACCGTTGATGCAGATTTGCATAGATTGCCGCATGACCGCTTGTACCAAACTAGCGCAGTATTGGCATCCTGATTTTCACCTTTGGGCAATCCACGACCTTCCAAATAAGCGTCTCCAATATATTTTAATGCAGGTGGGTAATTATTTCCGGCTTGAGCAAAAAGCCGAAAGGCTTTTTTGTCGTCTTGACCGAGCCAATAGGCGCGGGCTAGCTCAAATTTTGCGCGAGCGTTAGTTGGGTTAAGCTGGACAGCTTTTTCACACAACTGGATTGCGCGACCCGGAATCAGTTGCTCATCTGACACGCCTGGCGCCGTGCGTCGTGGATCGTTTGGATGCGACGCTGCAGCATCGCATTCTTGAAGTGAAATCACCGATTCATTGGACGTGGAGACGCTCTGCGCCAAGGAAATAGCAGAGTGGAAAATTGTGAAGAGGATTGCAATTACAACTACGCAAACGCTATACGGACTGCTTCTCTTGGTCATAGTTTCCTCTCTCGAGAATCGGGTATTATATTTATTCGTCAGTGCGTTAAGAAAGCACTGATTAAGTCACTTTCTGGAGCTATTGTCAAGACCACTTTATTGTGGGGTTGTAAGCCCCAATCCCCGGTAAACGTCAAGATAGTTGTCGCGTGAGTTCAAGCTGCAAAATGCATACTGTTCTGGGCTTGTGGTGGTATCTGGACGGGTGCATCTCGGTCGGGGTTGAGGGTCACGGAGGCGATGTGTGTCCAGTTTCGGGTGGTGCCGCGCCAGCGTGCAGGGTTGCGTTGGCGGCTCGCTTGGTAGAGCGCATGGCGCGCTGCCAGGATGGCGTGGTCTTCGGCGGCGTGGCGCTGGCCAGTGTCCTGAGTTAGAAATTCGCAGACAAAAACGTTCGATGGACGCCAGGATTTCATCGGCCGACTTGGCCCAAACGAAGGGCTTGGGGTCGGCGTTGTACGAAACAAGGTAAGAGCGGACGGCCTGTTCGAGCTGGCGTGTGGAGCGATGGGTGCCACGGCGGATTTGTTTTTCGGTCAGTGTGGCGAACCAGCGTTCGACCTGATTGATCCAGGAAGCCGAGGTGGGCGTGAAATGAACGTGGAAACGGGGATGCCGCGCAAACCAGGCCGTGACCTTCGGTGTTTTGTGAGTGCCATAGTTGTCCATGACCAGATGGACATCAAGCTCGGCAGGCACGTTCGCGTCGATGGTGCGCAGGAACCGTAGGAATTCGCTGCTGCGATGACGGCGGTGCAGTTCGCCAATCACCTCGCCGGTGGCGATGTCGAGGGCAGCGAATAGCGTCGTGGTGCCGTGACGCATGTAGTCATGAGTGCGGCGCTCGGGAATGCCCAGTGCCAGCGGGAGAATCGGTTGAGTGCGGTCAAGTGCTTGAATTTGGCTCTTTTCGTCGACACACAACACCATCGACTTGGTGGGCGGGTCGAGATACAAGCCAAGGATATCGCGCACCTTTTCGACGAACTGTGGATCGGTCGAGAGCTTGAAGGTTTCCTGCCGATGAGGCTGCAACCCGAAGGCGCGCCAGATGCGCGAAACCGCCGTCTGCGACATGCCCATCTCGCGCGCCATACCGCGCGTGCTCCAGTGCGTGGCATTCTTAGGCACCGATTCGAGCGTGCGTGCGACTACCGCATCGACCTGTGCGTCCTTGATCGTGCGCGGCGCACCCGAGCGCGGCGCATCAAGCAACCCGTCGACGCGTTGCTCGGCGAAGCGGTTGCGCCACTTCGATACCGTCTGCGGCGTCACCCGCAATCGGGCCGCAACTGCCTTGTTATCCATTCCCTCGGCACACGCCAACACCACCTGCGAGCGCATCGCGAGCGCCTGTGCCGTCTTGCGCCGGCGCGACCATGCCAACAGTTGCTCCCGCTCGCTATCAATCAACACAATCTGTGCTTTCGGTCTGGCTCCCATCGCATCCCCACGCCTCGGTCGAAAACCCGTTAGATCTGAGATGTTCATTTTTGGTCAACGAATTTCTAGTTCAGGATACTAGGCGTGACGTAGCGGGTGCCGCTGTGGCGGTGCTCGTGGTTGTACCATTGGGTGAATCCGTGCGCCCAGTGGCGTGCATCATGGAGGGTGTCGAAGCGCTGGGCCGGGAATTCGGGCCAGTACTTGGCGGTCCGGAACAGGGCCTCGGCGTAGGCGTTGTCGTCGGGTGCAAAAATGGTGTAAAAAGGTGCAAAAATGGTGCAAAAATGGGGACAGACCACGGTTTTGCTGCTCCGATGCGTGTCTGTGCTACATGGACGCAGGCTCTTTCGGTGAACCGGAACGGCCTCATTGTCAATGTCGAAACCATCCTGGCTACTCCGCCGCAGGGTGAGAAGGGGTGAAGAGCATTGTCTCGCGCGGCATCAACATTTCTATCCGAACCCACGCCGCGAAGAACTGCAGAGGCCGGATGCGCCCTCTGCGGAAGCGCGAAAATTGCCGGTGACAGCAAAGTTGCGAAGCGCATGGCGGGCGTATCCCCCCTAATTTAACCCGTGTGCTAACGTCTCTCCCGTTCCATCTGCCCCGGAAATTGACATACTTCTCTTCTTTCACCCACGGTCATCAACAATTGGCGTCGTCAAGCGTTAGAGTCTGGCAGTCGCCTGTCACCATGGGGCCAGCAAGGTACATGCGCGATACTTCACTCCAATCTAGCACTGGAGGGGGTCAATTACCTGGCGAGGCAATACCGCGGATATTTTTTGTCTTCATGGGATGTTTACGTTTATCTATTATTGGGCGACGTTGTCGTCACGTAGGGGCTATCAGCCACGCTGCCGCCATGAAGCGGATCAAGGGGGATAGTCTTGCACCTCATAGGAGTCTATACAACACTTCGGATTATTGCAACGGAAATTCTGAAGATGGCGCGAGCGCGATGGGGGGCAAGGCGCACGCAGCGCGGCGACCGAGGCATATCAATGAGATAGGCTTTGAAGCGGGCCGCCCGCGACAGCGCAGGTCGCCCGCGAAGCACTTGTTCAGCGTTTCCGTAAGGGCGGGAAACTGGGGACACCCATTAGTCGACCCGTGTCAAGCGCGCAAAGCACCCCGCGGCAGCGCAAGCCGCCGTTTTCCAACCTCTTGCCGCGTGCGGCACTGTCGATCGCGCCCGTTTTCTCAGATCATGGCTGCGAATGAATCGCGTCAGACACCCATCAGGATCAAGCGACGGTGATGCAACTTCCATCGCCCTGGCGGCTTAGAACGGGAAAAGGTTCTAGAACGGGAAAAGGTTCCAGGCTCGAATTATTTTGCATCCGCTGCGCTCGGATTTATATCAGGTCGGGAGATCGGCGCACCGCGCCGGGTAGTTACCGCTTACGGCGGATATGGCCGTATCGTGTTCCATATATTCTCCCGATGCGGCATTTTGGAGAAAAATAGGAACATCTTGAGGTGCCGACCGGTGCCGAATACGGTGATTAACCGCCACATTCCCCGCACGGTACGCGGAGAATGTCTTGCCCTTGCGGCGAATTGGGTGTTTAATCTCCGCATGGATAGCGGAGAAAAACTCTATATCTGGCAGGCCGCCGACTGGCCCAATTGGCGCTATGACCTATCCGCGCTGACCGGGCCGCTAACCGAGGTCAGCCGTGCCCAGGGCATGCTGCTGGGCCGCCTGGCGGACGTCGGGCGGGCGCTGCGCGATCAGGCCAGCCTCGCCGCCTTGACCGAGGACGTGGTCAAAACCAGCGCAATTGAAGGCGAAGTGCTGAATGTCGAATCCGTGCGCTCGTCCATCGCCCGCCGTCTGGGCGTGGACATAGGCGCCGTCGCTCCGGTGGATCGGCACGTCGACGGGGTGGTCGAGATGGTGCACGACGCCACGTCCCACAGCGCCGAACCACTGACCGCCGAGCGCCTGTTCGGCTGGCACGCGGCCTTGTTCCCGACCGGGTACTCGGGCATGAACAGGATTGCCGTAGGCCAGTGGCGCGACGATGCCGCCGGGCCGATGCAGGTGATTTCCGGCCCGGTGGGACGGCGCAAGGTTCACTTCCAAGCGCCGCCCGCCGATGTGCTACCCGTCGAGACGACGAAATTCCTGTCGTGGGCCAGCGAGGAAGCCGGCGCGCCTGCACTCGTCAAGGCCGGGCTGGCGCACCTGTGGTTCGTGACGCTGCATCCGTTCGACGACGGCAACGGACGCATCGCCCGCGCCGTGGGCGACCTGTTTCTGGCCCGCGCCGACGGCAGTCCGCAACGCTTCTACAGCCTGTCGGCGCAAATCCAGCGCGAACGCAAGGATTACTATGATGTGCTGGAGCGCACCCAGAAGGGCACGCTCGATGTCACCGGCTGGTTGTCGTGGTTCCTCGGTATTCTCGGGCGCGCTGTCGCCAGC
>JAEUNM010000045.1 GCA_016791105.1 Rhodocyclaceae bacterium
AAATACCGGCCGCCGCCGCGTGATCGATTTTTTCCTTGATCCGATGCGCAAAACGGTCGCGGAAAGTTTGCACGAGCGATAAAAAGGCGTGGGACCCATACGAGGCATCCGGCCGGCATGCGCCGAATTACCTAGGCCGGACGGACTATATGTCCGCCACTGCTTACCGGCGCGATCGGCGCAGTCGGCGCAGCGTAACGGCGGCGATGACGGGGTAACGCGTCGCGGCAGAGTGGCCGTGGAACAGGGAATCCTTGCTGTCGAAGCGGCATGGCGCTGCAGCGCAAGTCCGGTCACGCAGGGTGCACCACGAATTGGCGGGTGGGCGACAAGGACTAAATTGCCGGGTGGCGACCGCCGCAAGCGGCAGCGTAATAAAAGCGCCGGCTCGCGAGTCGTGCGAATGGAAAGGGAGAAATAAATGTTGGGTTCGACCTGGGTCGGCGATGCCCTGAAGTGGGTGATCTTGCTCTATGTTGCACTTGCGGCCGGGGCTTTAGTGCTGTGCTTCGTGCTGCCCAAATCCCGGCGTGTGCAGTGGGTATGCGGGGTTGCGGTGGCAGTGGCCGTACTGTATTTCCCGGTGAAGATTGTCGTGGAAACCAAGCTGCGGCAGATGCAACGCGACGCGCGGGTGGACGAAGCGTTCCGACGCTACGAAGAACACTGCAAAACCGCGGGCATCAAGATTACCCGGACGGTGGAAAACGTGGAGGGGCTGCTGTTGATGAGGGTTCGTCCGAACCATGTCAATTTCGGTGACCAGTATGCGATGGACGATCCCTATGGGCGCGATATGGGCGGGGACGGTTATATAAAGAGCTTCCTGGAAGGCAAGGATTTGGCTGGATACGTTAATGTCGAAAAAGTTGTTCAAAATGGATACCGCTATGTCGACGTCGTCGACGAAAAGGACGGCAAGCGCTATCGCTACACTGGGTACGCGGAAGAACGAATCAAAAGGAAGCCTACCACCGCCGCTGCCGGGGTATTCGACTTTATTTTGGAAAAATCCCCTGCAACCCCCCCGTACCCCCGCTACGGCGTGACGTATGACGATATTTCCACGCGCGAGGACAGGGACCACTGGATAGCGGGTAGCTCGCTGAAAGTAATTGATCTCGAAGCTTCCGAAGTCATCGCCGAGCGGGTCGGGTACATTGTAGACCCCGGCCAGGGAAACATATCCGGCGGCCGCAGTCCTTGGATTATTGCACTGGACTACGCTTGTCCGAATTTATTCAAGTACGGAAAGGCCAGCCCCGGTGAACACGCGTATCCGCTTGATCAGGCGCGCAATTTTGTAGAGAAAGTATTACTTCTACCCAAACAGTGAGGTGCATGATGTCTATCCCGAATAGCGCGGAATTACTCAAATTCGCAAATCTTCAGATGGCGGCAGAGGCATTTCTTGCGGATAAGTCCGGAAACGTAATTCTCCCAGATCGTTTGCAGCAGGCACTCATCACTGGAAACAACCACGCGAGCAAATTCCCCACGCAGTTGGCGACCGATTTCGCCCTCCATTGGAAAGTACTTGCCCAGAAGCCCAACACCAATACCGGCTTTTCTGGAACCCTGTTCATGTGTACCGAAGACGATCCGGCTCTCGGCTACCACAAGGACGAGCTTGTTCTGTCCTTCCGCTCGACCGAATTCATTGACGACGCGGCGCGCGACAACGAGGCGACCAATAAGCTGGAAATCAAGGAATTCGGATATGCCTTCGGTCAGATCGCGGACATGGAAGCGTGGTATCGGGAACTGAACAACGACCCGGCGCTGCTGAAGGGCAAGAATTTCAGCGTGACAGGCTATAGCCTGGGAGGACATCTCGCCACAGCGTTTACCAGAATGCGCCGTGACGAAGGCGAACAATCCAGAATAAGCGCAGTGTATACATTCAACGGCGCCGGAGTCGGCGAGCTTGTGCAGGACGCGCCGGGCAAACTG
>JAEUNM010000068.1 GCA_016791105.1 Rhodocyclaceae bacterium
GTGTCCTTTACCCAGAGCGGATCGGGAATGGCCGCATAGAGCGCGGTGGACCAGGCCTGTTCGGCTTTCTGGGCGTGGTGGGCGAGCGCACCCTGCAGCGACACCGCGAATTTTTCCACCAGCGGGCGCAGCAGGCTCAACTTGGCGGCTTCGAATTGGCCTTCGGTCCGGGCCAGACGCAGGCGTCCGAAATCGGCGAGCCGAAATACCGCAATGCTGCGCACGGACAACTGCGCTTCGACGCCGGTCTGTACCGAGTCGCACGCAGCAGCGTGACAGGCCGCGGCCTCGGGCACGGCCAGCGTAGCGTGGTCTAAAGGCAGGCGATCGGGGCAGCCGGCCCCGCGCGGCAGGCTGTAGTGCAGGCGCCAACCGGCCGCATCGGGGTCGCGGCCGTCAGCCAGCCAGACGCTGGCGCAGGCTGCGTCGAGGTGGCGCAACAACGCGCCGAGAAAATCCGCGCAGCATTCCTGCGCATCGAGGCTGCGGCCTATCGACAGAGATAGTTCGTAGAGCGCTTGCCAGTCGGGCTGGCCGGCCTGCGCCTCGGACTTCATCGGTTCCTGCCGCACTGCGCGCAACCATGCGCTCCGTTGCGCGCGCGCACGCCCCGCGCATCCGTATGCGGCCGCTTCGAATGGCCGCTTCCGGCCTGGCAGGCATGGGGCATGGTATATGGCGGGTGCATGGTGCTGCGCCGGTACGGTCGTGCCTGCCCGCGGCGGGCAGCGCCGGGCCGAGTGGCCCGGAACTTTCAAGCACTATGGGCTCAATGATACCTGCAAGCAGGCCTGCACATTGCGCAGTTTGCCGCGCCGTCAAGGCGTGCGCGCGTCAGCCGAATACCGTGGTGGCGCCGTCGGACGGCACGAACAGGTCTACGATCAGTTCCGCGTCCGGTGTGCCCGGCACCGCTGCGTAGCGGGAAAAATCCGTCACGCCTTCGCCGCGCAACAGACTTTCGTCTATGCAGAAATTTCCGCTGAACTGGCGTGCCGGCTTGGTGAGGATGGCATGGGCGGCATCCGCCATGATGGCGGGCGTGCGCGAGCGTTGCAGGTATGCGTCGCCGCCCAGCATATTGACGGCCGCCGTGGCGATGGTGGTGCGCGGCCACAGTGAATTGACCGCGACGCCCTGCTGGCGGAATTCCGCCGCCCAGGCCAGTGTGTAGAGGCTCATGCCGTATTTGGCCAGCGCATAGGCCGCACAGGCGGCGAACCACTCAGGCTTGAGATTGGGGGGCGGCGACAAGGTGAGGATGTGCGGGTTGGCGGCGCGCAGCAGGTGCGGCAGGCACAGCTTGCCGCACAGGAAGGTGCCGCGCGCATTCACGCCATGCATGAGGTCGTAGCGCTTCATGTCGGTGGCGAGCGTGGGCGTGAGCGATATCGCGCTGGCGTTATTGACCAGCACGTCTATGCCGCCGAATTCCGCCACCGTCGCATCGACCGCCGCGGCGACCTGGGTTTCGTCGCGTATGTCGCACAACAGCGGCAGCGCGCGTCCGCCCGCGGCCCGTATCTGCTCGGCGGCGGTGTGTATGGTGCCTTCAAGCTTGGGATGCGGTTCGGCGGTTTTGGCGGCGATGGCCACATTGGCGCCATCCTGCGCCGCGCGCAGCGCGATGGCGAGCCCTATGCCGCGCGAGCCGCCGCTCACGAAAAGCGTCTTCCCCTGCAGTGACATGTCGCTTCCTCCGTGCCCGGCAGGCCGGGTTTATTGTGCCTTGGCTTGTTCGCCGTGGCGGCGCGCAAGTTTTTGCTGGATGTCCGGCGGCGCCGGCTCGTAATGGCTCAGAACGATGCTGCAGGAACTGTCGCCGGCGCAAATGGATTTAAGACGCGCCTCGAAGCCATCCATTTCGGCCAGCGGTACCAGCGCCGTGATGTCGGTCCAACCCGCGCGCGGCGTGTCGGTGCCCACCACGCGCCCGCGGCGGCCGGAAAAATCCGCGCTCACGTCGCCGAACAGTTGTTCCTGCGCGCGCACCACCACGCTCACGATGGGTTCCAGCAGGACCGGGCGCGCCAGACGCAGCGCTTCCTGGGTGGCATGGCGGCCGGCCAGCACGAAAGAAATTTCGTTCGAATCGACCGGGTGATGTTTGCCGTCGAATACCGTGACGCGCACATCCACCACGCCGTGCCCGCTCAGCACGCCCTCTTCGAGCGCCTGCCGCACGCCTTTTTCGACCGCCGGAATGTATTGGCCCGGTATCGTGCCGCCTTTGACGGCATCGACGAAATCGAAGCCCGAACCGCGCTCCAGCGCTTCCACCTTGAGCGCCACTTCGCCGAACTGGCCGGCGCCGCCGCTTTGTTTCTTGTGGCGATAACGTGCTTCGCCATTGCCGGAAATGGTTTCGCGATAGGGTATGGACGGCGGGCGGGTATCGAATTTGAGGTTCCAGCGTGCCTGCAACTGATCCAGCACCACTTTCAGGTGGGTTTCGCCCAGGCCGCGCACCACGGTCTGTTTGGTCTGGTCGTCGAATTCCACGGCCAGACAGGCGTCTTCGTCGCGCAGGCGGTGCAGCGCTTCGGACAATTTCTGTTCGTCGCCGTGCTTTTGCGGAATGAGGGCCAGACCCGCCACCGGCTGCGGATAATGCGGCGGCGCGAGGTGGTAGAGGTCTTCGTCGTGGCTGTCGTGCAGCACGGCGTCGCGATGAATTTCTTCCACGCGCGCGATGGCGCAAATGTCACCCACCACGCCGACCGGAATTTCGATCTGGTTGCGTCCCTGCAGGCGCAGGATGTGGGCCGGTTTGAACGGTTTGCGGCCGTCGCCGATGTAGAGCTGCTTGTTCGGCGTCATGGTGCCCTGATGGATGCGGAATACTGACAGCTTGCCGCGATAGGGGTCGTTGCTTACCTGAAACACGTGGGCGATCACATGGGCTTCGGGGCCCGGAATGATATTTACGGCCTGCGCCTCGTCGCCTTCGCCCTTCAGGAAATGGGGCGGATTGCCCTCGGTGGGGTCGGGCATGAGCCGTCCCAGAATGTCCAGCAATTCGCGTATGCCGGCAGCGCTTTTGGCGCTGGTGAAGCACACCGGGATCAGATGCCCGTCGCGCAGCGCGGCTTCGAAAGGCGCGTGCAGTTGGTCCGGCGTAATGGCTTCGCCCTGTTCCAGGTACAGCGCCATCAGTTCTTCATCGATTTCGACGACCTGATCGACCAGTCTGTCGTGCGCCTCGCGCACCGACGAGAAGGCCGTGGCGGCGTCGTATTGCGGCTCGAAAAAGCAGTCGATCACGGCACTGCCGTCGGGCGCCGGCAGATTGATGGGCAGGCATTCCTTGCCGAACATGTCGGTTATTTGCCGCATCACCTCGGGCAGATCGACGCCGGGCGCGTCGATCTTGTTCACGACGATCATGCGGCACAGCGATTCCGCCTCGTCCATGAAACGGCGCGTCATGATTTCCACGCCCGCCTGAGCATTCACCACGAGCACCGCGGTTTCCACAGCGCCCAGCGCGGCCAGGCTGCGGCCTACGAAATCGGACGTTCCGGGCGTATCGAGCATATTGACCCAATGTTCGGCCCACTCCAGGTGGGCCACGCTCACGTTGAGCGAGCGCCCCATGCTTTTTTCCATGGCGTCGAAATCGGCTACCGTGTCGCCGCGTTCCACGCTGCCGGCAGCGGGAATGGCGCCGGATGCGGCCAGCAGTGCTTCGAGCAAGGTGGTTTTGCCGCTCCCGGCCTGCCCCAGCAGCGCCACGTTGCGGATGTCGTGTACGGAATTCGGTGTCATCGTGCGCCGTCCCTCGATGGTGTCAGGGCGCAAGTATCCGTCGCGCCGGCCGTCCTGGCAACTGGAAGCCCGCGTACTTCGTGGCTCGGCGCGTGGTCGCGCGGAGGCTGCCGGGGCCGTGGCATCGCAGGTGGACGAGGGCGTCAGTAGCTAAAGGCTATTGTATTCATAGAAACAATCAATTTTAACTATGGGTGGCCGCGGGCTAGCATAGGCGCCAGTTTGCACCTGCGAGGCGGGACAGCTTGCTGCCGACCGCCATGGGTCACAGCGGGGGGCCGCCGCGTATGCGCCGCGGCGCTGAGCTGTGCCTGCGCAAGGGTGACCGGAGCGCTCAATTTTTATAAACCCACGGAGCCAAAATGTCTGACGAACAAACCATCATCATCGTGGGCGGCGGCCACGCCGGCGGCGAACTAGCCCTTGCAGTGCGCCAGAACGGCCATCAGGGAAAAATCCTGCTGGTCGGGGAAGAGCCCGGCCTGCCCTACCAGCGGCCGCCCCTGTCCAAAGGCTACCTGGCTGGCGATCTGGCCGCGGCTGCCATACAGCTCAAGCCGCAGGCCAATTTCGACAAAGCCCAGGTGGAAGTGATGAGCGGCTGCCGCGTGGCGGCGATACGGCGCGATAGCAAGCACATCGAACTGGCGGACGGGCGCCGCATTGGCTACGCCCGCTTGGCGCTCGCCACCGGGGCGCGGCCGCGCAAGCTGCCGCTGGTCGGGGTGGAAGCGCCCGAACGCCTGCAGAATTTTCACTACCTGCGCACCTTTGCGGACAGTGAACAAATCCGTGCCGGCTTTGCGCCGGGGGCGCGGCTGGTGATCGTCGGCGGCGGTTACATCGGCCTGGAAGTGGCGGCGACCGCCATCAAGCGCGGCCTCAAAGTAACGGTGCTGGAAGCCTTGCCGCGCGTGCTGGCGCGCGTTACCTCACCCGAGGTGGCGGAATTTTATGCGGGTGTGCATCGCGCCGCCGGGGTCGATCTGCGTACCGGCGCCAACATTACGGGCTGGCGCCTGAATGCCGAGGGCAGCGCGGTGAGCGCCGTGCAATTGGCCGACGGCACGGAAATCGCTACCGATCTGGTGGTGGCCGGCATAGGCGTGCTGCCGAATACGGAACTTGCCGCCGCGGCCGGCCTTGAGGTCGATAACGGCATCGTGGTGGACCCGTTCGCGCGCACTTCCGACCCCGACATCGTCGCGGCGGGCGATTGCACGAATCATCCGAGCGCGCTGTACGGCCGCCGCATACGCCTCGAATCGGTGCCGAATGCGCTGGAACAGGCGCGCACGGCGGCAGCCAGCCTGTGCGGCAAGGAAAAGCCCTACGCGGCCGTGCCCTGGTTCTGGTCGGATCAGTACGACCTCAAGCTGCAAATGGTGGGGCTCAATCAGGGCTACGAGCACTGCGTGTTGCGCGGCGATCCGGCAGCACGCTCGTTCTCGGCGTTCTATCTGAAGGACGGAATCGTCATCGCGGCCGACACGGTTGCCCGCATGCCGGAATTTCTGCTTGCCAAGCGTCTGGTGGCCGAGCGCATCCCGGTCGACGCCGCCGCGCTTGCTGACGACGCCATACCGCTCAAAACCCTGTTGCCCGCCGCCTGAGTCCAAGCTGCCGGCGCCTTACTTGTCCGGCAGCTTGGTGTCCTGCTGCATCAGTTCTTCCAGTTCGCGCGCCGATTCCTGCGCCAGATAACGGGTCTTTTCGTCGTCGTCATTGTGTGGGTGCAAGGTATCCAGCAGGGTTTCGTCGTGCTTGCGAAACAGTTCGATACTGTGCTGGGCGTCGGCACGCTGCATGCCCAGGCCCTGCAGCACCATAGAGGCCAGTTCCAGCGACGACACGAAAGTTTCGCGGCGTATGTGCTGTATGCCCAGGTCCATGAGCCTATAGGCGTGTTTGCGGTTGCGTGCCCGGGCATAGATGGGCAGGCCGGGAAAATGCTGAGTCACCACCTCGGCCGTGCGCACCGACGCTTCCTCGTCATCGATGGCCAGTACGAACAGCGTTGCCTGATCGGCCTGCGCGGCGCGCAGCAGTTCGACGCGGGAAGCATCGCCGAAATACACTTCGATGCCGAACTGGCGCATCACATCGACCTGATCGGGCCGAATTTCGAGCGCCGTGAAAGGAATTTTCCGCGCCCGCAGCACGCGCGCCACGATCTGCCCGAAGCGGCCCAGTCCGGCGATGATGACGGGCCGTTCGGTGGCCGGCGGCGTGTCGTAGCGGCGCGCCTGGGCGGGCCGCACGCGGCGCACGAAAAAATCTCCCGCGGCGCTCAGAAACGGCGTCAATGCCATGGAAAGCGTTACCACCACCACCAATAGTTCGGCCTGATTGCCGTCCAGCACGTGCTTGCCTTCCGCCACGCCGAACAGCACGAAAGCAAATTCACCCCCCTGCGAAATGGCGAATGCGAGCTGCAAAGCCGAGCTGCGCGTACCGCCCCAGACGCGGGCCAAGCGGTACAGCACGGCGAACTTGACGGCGATGAGGCCGGCCGTGAGCGCTGCCACCAGCGGCGCGCGCGCGACCAGCAGGTCCAGATTGACGGACATGCCGACGGAAATGAAAAACAGGCCCAGCAACAAGCCTTTGAAGGGCTCTATGTCGGCTTCCAGTTCATGGCGGTATTCGGAATCCGCCAGCAGCAAGCCGGCCAGGAAGGCCCCCAGACCCATGGATAATCCGACCGACTGCATCAGGAGCGCAGTGCCGGCGACGATGAACAATGCGCTGGCCGTCATCGCTTCATGCACGCGGCTTGCGGCGACCAGCCGCAAGGCCGGGCGCAGCAGGAAGTGTCCGCCCAGCGCGACCAGCGCCACCATGCCCAGCGCGGTGCCGGCGCGCGTCAGGGTTTCGATGCCTATGGTGACCCGCGTCGGGCCCAGCAGCGGTATCAGCGCCAGGAGCGGAATGACGGCCAAATCCTGGAACAGCAGAATGGAAAATGCCGCGCGGCCGTGGCGTGCGGTGAGCTGTTTTTTCTCGGCCAGCATTTGCAGCGCAAATGCCGTGGACGACATGGCCAGCGCCAGACCCACGAAAATGGCCGACTTGACGTGCAGCCCCAGCAGCGCCGCGATGAGCGCCAATAACACGGCGGTGGCGCCCACCTGAGCCCCGCCCAGACCGAATACGGCGCGCCGCATGTGCCACAGGCGTTTCGGCTGCAGTTCCAGGCCGATCACGAACAGCAGCAGTACCACGCCGAATTCCGCCAGGTGGGCGATGGCCTCCACGTCGTCGATCCAGCCCAGGCCCCACGGCCCCACCACGACACCCAGCCCGAGATAGCCGAGCACCGCGCCCAGCCCGAGGCGCCGCGCCAGCGTTACGGCCAGTACGGCCGCACCAAGAATCACAACCCCCAGCAACAAGCCCGACACGCAAGCTCTCCCCAATGCGCCGGAACGGTCACCGTGCCGCCCGGTGCGCATGGTATATCCGCCTTCGATTACATGGAATTTGCGTTACCATGTTCCAGGTAAGAAAAAACCAGGCATAAATGATTGACTTCCATCAAATTCATTGCATTTTCATACGTCAATTTCATGTTAACTCGAAATTTTCGCACTAGAAAAAATCCGGTGATTCCAGGTAATGTGGTCTAGAGTCCAATTGCCGCCGTGGTTGCGGCGGCAAGAACTTGAACGTTGCGGTTTCTTATCGCGGCCGGGAGCACATCCCGATTGCGCCCGCGAGGTGCGGGCGTCAGACCGCCAGGGTGCCGCCGGAAGGTTTTGCGGCCGTGCGAAGCAAAAAGGGGTGATACAGGCGCTAGCCGCGCCAGGAGAGTGATCTATGGACGCCCCGATCGAAAAGCGCATACGCGCGCTGCTGGTTCAGGAACACGAAATTCCACGCCGGGGGATGCGCCTGTTGCTGCAGGCGGATGGCGGAATAGACGTTGCCGGCGAAACGGACAGTGCCTCCGAAGCAATGGACAAGTTGCTGGGCCTGCGCCCGGAAGTGGTGCTGGTCGCCGAAAAATTACCCGATAGCGACGCCGCGAGCCTGTGCCGCGCGATTCGTTCGGCGCGACCGGCAACCCGTGTGCTGGTGCTTGCTTCGGGCAGAAATTCGGACACGCTGGCACAGGCAGCAAGCGCCGGCGTAACCGCCGTTGTGCCCTATACGGCGGCGGTGCAGACTTTGATACGCGCCGTCCACGCGGCGGCCGCGGGGCGCGCACTGGACATGCTGGAACTGGACCCGGATTTGGGCCGCATGAGTGCGCCGCCGCGTTCGCACGCGAAACCAGCCGAAGGCTTGCAATCGTTGTCCGCCCAGGAACGCCGCGTGCTGCGCGAAGTGGCTGCTGGGCTGACCAATAAACAGGTCGCCGTGGCGCTCAACCTGTCCGAAAAAACCGTCAAGAATTACCTGCACAACGCCTTCAAAAAACTGAAGGTCACGCGGCGCTCGCAAGCGGTGGCGCATTACATCCACCATGTGGTGGGGCAAAGTGCCGCAGCGTCGGCGAACGAGCCGAAATAGGCTGGCCGGTGTCCGGCAATCAGTTCGTCGTCATTGCTGGCCGCAGGACACGCGGCCGATGTGTGTCGGCATTGCTGTGCGCTGCCGTTGCCCACGTCGTTCGACACATCCGGCCATCCTCGTTCAGGACGGTTCAGTCGGCTGGCGTGCCCGTGGCGCGCCGCTCGAGTTGCGCCTGCACGTAATCGATATGTGACCACATGGCTGCGCGCGCCGCATCGGCGTCGCCCGCGGCGATGGCGCCGTGTATGGATTCGTGCTGGGCGAGCAGGCATTCCGCCACGCCCGCGTCGCTGCCGGCGCGCAGACCGGCATTGTTCAGCGCGATATGTTCGCGCAGCAGGGTGATTACGCTGTTGTGCAGGTGGTGGAACATGGTGTTGTGCGACGCGTGTGCGATGGCTTCGTGAAACTGCGCGTCGGCCTGCGCTTCGGCGGGTCTGGCGTCGGCCGCGCGCGCATCGCGCAGGCGCTGCAAAATTTCCGCCAGTTGCGCCAGATCGCGTGCTTCGGCGCGCAAGGCGGCGAAATAGGCGGCCGCGCCTTCCAGTACGCGTCGAAATTCCAGCATGTCGCCGCGCAATTCCGGGTGTGCCGTCATGAGCTGGCGCCAGGGCGAAATGAATCCCGCCTGCAGCGCGTCGGTCACGAATACGCCGCTGCCTTGACGGCTGACCAGCAGCCCCCGCGCCGCAAGCCGCTGTAGTGCTTCGCGCACGGTGCCGCGCGATACGGACAACTGTTCGGCAAGTTCGCGTTCGGAGGGCAGGCGCAGGCCCGGTTTCCATTGTCCGCCCAACAGCCGCGCTTCGAAATCGCGCACGATGTGCTGCACCAGATTTGCATTCGAATGTTTGCGCATGATGGATCCGGTTCCTGGCCGTACAGGTTTCCCCCGATACGCGGGCTGGAAACATTGCGGCAATGTCGGCGGCGTGCGATGGGGCGGCCTCGCAGCGTGCGCGGCGGGATCGGCCTGCGCCGCCCCGGACGTACCGGCCGGCCAAGTCGCACAAAAAATTGGTCCGACCAGTTTGCGTCGATTTGCCGGTCCGCGCAACATTCGCGCACCCGATCTGGCGGCCATGGCGGCGCGCCGCGAACCATACTCAGGTAGAAGGAGGAGCGAACCGTGCAAACCCGAACTTATCCGCCTAAACCCAGCAATGTGTACCTGTTCGGTACCTGTCTGATCGACCTGTTCGTGCCCCAGGCCGGCATGGATGCCGTGCGCCTGATGGAGCGCGAGGGGGTGAGCGTACATTTTCCGCAGGACCAAAGTTGTTGCGGCCAGCCGGCCTATACCAGCGGCGACGCGGAAGCCGCGCGCAAGGTGGCACGCGCCCAAATGGACCTGTTCAAACAGGATTGGCCCATCGTCGTGCCGTCCGGATCTTGTGGCGGCATGATGCACGAGCACTGGCCCAAGCTGTTCGCGGGCGACCCCGTGTACGGTCCCAAAGCCGTCGCGCTGGCCGTGCGCGTGTTTGAACTGGCCGAATTCATCGTCAACGTGCTGCGCCCCGACTATTCGCGCGCCCGCGCCGAGCCCTGCAAGGTGGCTTTGCATACCTCGTGTTCGGCGCGGCGCGAAATGGGCACGCGGGGGCATGGCCTGTCGCTGCTGGCCAGCCTGCCCGGCGTGGAAGTGGTGGAGCATGTACGTGAATCCGAATGCTGCGGGTTTGGCGGTACGTTTTCCCTGCGCCATCCGGATATTTCCGGCGCCATCGTGCGCGACAAGGTCGATAGCATCGCCGGTACCGGCTGCCAGCGTTTCATCACGGCCGATTGCGGCTGCATGCTGAATATTTCGACCGCCGCCCAGCATCGCGGCGTGGGCGTGGCGGGCACCCATATGGCCAGCTTTGTTTGCGAACGTCTGGCGGGAGAATCGGCATGAATGCGCGCACCAATATGCTCAACAAACTGCGTGCCGCCGCGCCGCGCGGCGCTTCGACCATGCCGGACGTGGCGGCGTACTACGCCGGCCGCCCGGCCGCGACCTTGGCCGAGCGCACCGAACGCCTGGCCGCGGAATTGACCGCTTCGCATGCCGACGTGCGTGTCGTAAGCCGCGCTGGCTGGGCGGTGGACGTGGCGCGTGCGCTGGAGGAAAAGGGCGTGCGGCGCCTGCTGCTGCAAAGTGGTGCAGAGGGGCAGTTACTGGCCGGCGCCCTGCCGGCCGGTACGCAGGCGGCCGAATTCAGCCGCCCGCTGGAAGACTGGAAAGCCGAACTGTTCGAAGACGTGGACGCCGGCTTCACGGTGGCGGATTGCGCCATCGCCGCCACCGGTACGCTGGTGCATCTATGCGGACCGCACATGCCGCGCACCCTGTCCCTGGTGCCGCCGCTGCATCTGGTGCTGGTCGACGCGGCGCGCATTTACGCCACGCTATTTGACGCCGCCGCGGGCGAAAACTGGCCTGCGCGCATGCCCAGCAATCTGGTCATGATTTCCGGGCCGTCGAAAACCGCGGACATCCAGCAAACCCTGGCTTATGGCGCGCACGGACCGGCGCGTCTGATGGTATTCATCCTGCGTGCAGAAGGAGAAGCGGCATGAGCAAACATCCCATGCAGTTCGTGCCCTCGGCCGACTTCAAGGAGCGCGCACGCGGCGCGCTCGATGACGACAAGCTGCGCAAAAGTTTCCGCGGCGCCATGGACTTCCTGCAGGCCAAGCGGCGCAATCAGTTTTCCGACGAGGAGGAGCGCGAAAGCCTGCGCGACCTCGGCAGCGCCATCCGCAAGTACGCGCTGGCGAATTTGCCGGATTTGCTGGAACAGCTCGAACGCAAGCTCACCGCCAACGGCATACAGGTGCATTGGGCCGAAACCGCCGCCGAAGCCAATGCCATCGTGCTCGACATCATGCAGCGCAATGCCGCGCGCCGCATGATCAAGGGCAAATCCATGGCCAGCGAGGAAATCGAGCTGAACCATTATCTGGGCGAGCACGGCATGGAGTGCGTCGAATCGGACATGGGCGAATATATCGTCCAGTTGGCCGGCGAAAAGCCCTCGCACATCGTGATGCCGGCCATACACAAGAACAAGGCTGACGTGGCCAAACTGTTCGAGGAACACATACCCGACACGCCCTACACCGAAGATGTGGACGAACTGATTCAGACCGGGCGCCGCGCCCTGCGCCAGCGCTTCATGGAAGCCGACGTGGGTTTGTCGGGCGTGAATTTCGCGGTGGCCGAAACCGGCACCCTGTGGCTGATCGAAAACGAAGGCAACGGGCGTTTGTCGACCACCGTGCCGCCGGTCCATGTGGCCATCATGGGCATGGAAAAAGTGGTGGCCAAACTCGACCACGTGGTGCCGCTGGTAAGTTTGCTCACGCGCTCCGCGACCGGGCAGGCGGTCACCACGTATTTCAATCTGATCAGCAGTCCGCGCCGCCCCGGCGAACTGGACGGGCCGCGCGAAGTACACCTGGTGCTGCTGGACAACGGCCGCAGCCAGGCCTATGCCGATGAACAATTGCGCAGCACCCTGCAGTGCATACGCTGTGGTGCCTGCATGAACCACTGCCCGGTGTATGGGCGCATAGGCGGCCACGCTTACGGCACCACTTATCCGGGGCCGATAGGCAAAATCCTCTCGCCGCATCTGCTCGGCCTGGACGAGGCGGGCGATCTGCCCTTCGCGTCCACGCTATGCGGTGCCTGCAGCGAAGTGTGCCCGGTGCGCATTCCGATTCCGGATTTGTTGATCCGCCTGCGCAACGAAGCCAAGCGCAACCCCAACGAAACCGTGGCCACGCCGCTGCGCGGCCAGGGCGCGAAACATAGCGCGGCGGAACGGGTGGTATGGCAATTCTGGAGCGGTGCGTTCAAATCGCCCAAAGCCTGGGCCGCGCTGCGTTGGGGCGCGACGCGCTTGCGCGCCTTCACGCCCGGCGCCCAGGCCGGCTGGACGCAGCACCGCACGCCCTTGAAACCGGCGCCGCGCAGCCTGCACGACCTGTTGAAAGATAAGGGGCAGCCGGAATAGTCGCGGCGGCAGGCGTCGGCGGTACGCTGCCTACGCCTGTAGCTATTGACCCGATGGCGACTTGAAGCGGGCCAACTGGAGGCGCGTTGCGGCGCGGATGCCCGCGCTTAGCCCAGACTTTGTTCGACGGTGTTGCGTCTGTGGCGGCTGCGCCGCGATGCCTTCTTTCCAACGCTGCTGCGGCGCGCCTTCGCGTTATGATGCGCGGCGCCGCAGGCACTGGCATTCGCGTCAATGCCCGGCCTCATTGACCAATCCGCATGCAGCCTCTGGAGCGATCATGGCCTTGAACATTCGTGCGCTTAGCGAACACGACCGCGTCGAACTTGAACATGTGCGCCAGTTTTTCCGCAACTATGCGGCCTGGCTGGGCGTGGACCTCAATTTTCAGGGCTTCGACCAGGAAATGGCGTCGCTGCCCGGCGCCTATGCCGCGCCGCAGGGGCGGCTGTTCTACGCCGAGTCGGATGGACAGCCGGTCGGCTGCGTGGGACTGCGGCAGCTGTCCGAAGGCATATGCGAAATAAAGCGGCTCTATGTCGAGCCGCACGCGCGCGGCCTGGGCGCCGGGCGGGCGCTGGCTCTGCGGGCCATCCGCGCTGCCAAGTCGCTCGGCTATCGCAGGGTGCTGCTCGACACATTGCCGGCCATGCGCATCGCCGTAAAGCTGTACCGCGAGTTAGGCTTCAACGAGACGCCCGCTTACTACCAGACGCCGCTGGAAGGCACGATTTTTCTGGCCCTCGACCTGGAAAACTGGTCGGAACAGGAAATTGCCAACGAAAACCTGTTTCACCTGTTCGATTTCAACCGCGCCTGGGCACAGCAAATGTGCCAGGGCGATCCGGCGTTTTTCTCCAAGCTGTCGGAATTGCAGACGCCGCAATACCTGTGGATAGGCTGCTCGGACTCGCGCGTACCGGCAAACCAGATCGTCGGGCTGCTGCCGGGCGAGGTGTTCGTGCATCGCAACGTGGCCAACGTGGTCGTACATACCGATTTGAACTGCCAGTCGGTGGTGCAATTCGCGGTCGATGCGCTCAAGGTGAAACACATCATGGTGGTGGGCCATTACGGCTGTGGCGGCGTCAAGGCGGCACTTAATCGCGAGCGGGTCGGCCTGGTGGACCTGTGGCTGCGCCACGTTCAGGATGTGCACGTGAAACATCTGGCGGCGTTCGATGCGCTTGCACCCGAACTTGCGCATGATCGCCTGTGCGAACTGAATGTGCTGGAGCAGGTGGTCAATTTATGCCAGTCCCTGGTGGTGCAGGACGCATGGAAGCGCGGCCAGCAACTGATGGTGCATGGCTGGATTTACGGCCTCAAGGACGGCATGCTGCGCGATCTCGGGCTGACCGTGCGCCGCAGCGAAGATTTGGCGCCGCGCTATGCGGCTGCGCTGCGGTCATTGGGCTGAGGATGGCAGTGCGGGGTGGTCGAGCGGGCGCCGAATGATCGTTAATCGGTGCGGTGCCATAACCCGGTGCTGTGCGTGGCTATCCACGCCATGACGGGTTGCCGAAGCTACCTGGTGTGAAAGCGCAGGCGTAGCCGGGAAGCTTGCGGTGTGTATTTAAATACCCCGCCAATTCCCGTTATCGATGCGGGAATGTTGGGGTTCGCAAGCTCACCCCAACCTACGCGTGGACGGCGGCAGTCGTAGGGCGGATAAGCCGTAGGCGCAATCCGCCGTATGGGGGCGCGTCCGCTCGGCGAAGCGCGTGTTGCGAGCGAGCACTTAAATAGTGGCTTTTGGGAATTTAACCGCCACATACGGCGGATTGCGCTGCGCTTATCCGCCCTACGGGCCGCGCCGCCTCGTAGGTTGGGGTGGCGCAGAAACCCCAACATTCGGCCGTTCCGATCCGCCCAATGTTGGGGTTCGCAAGCTCACCCCAACCTGCACGTGTACGCCGTCGTTGGGCGGATAAGCCGCGGGCGCACTCCGCCGTATGGGGCCTGTCCGCTCGGCGAAGCGCTTGTTGCGGGCGAGCACTTAAATAGTGGCTTTTGGGAATTTAACCGCCACATACGGCGGATTGCGCTGCGCTTATCCGCCCTACGGGCCGCGCCGCCTCGTAGGTTGGGGTGACGCAGGAACCCCAACATTCGGCCGTTCCGATCCGCCCAATGTTGGGGTTCGCGAGCTCACCCTAACCTGCACGTGTACGGCGGCAGTCGTAGGGCGGATAAGCCGCAGGCGCAATCCGCCGTATGGGGCGTGTCCGCTCGGCGAAGCGCATGTTGCGAGCGAGCACTTAAATAGTGGCTTTTGGGAATTTAACCGCCACATACGGCGGATTGCGCTTCGCTTATCCGCCCTACGGGCCTTGCCGGCTCGCCACGCTGGGGAAAAAATTCGGCGACAGCGCGATCACTGGCACGCCGGGGTGAGCGCTCGCAAGCCGGCTCAATAGTCCGACCGCGCGCGCCCGCGGCCAGGGCAGTTCGACCAGCATGAGATCGGGCCGCGCCGCGCCCGGCAGTGCGTCCGTGCCGCCCGTCACCGTATTGCACCCGGCTTGCGCCAGCCATTCGGCGAACAGGGCGGCCAGCACCGCGTCGCCGGCCAGCACCGCGACGCGCGGCGCGGCGGCGGCATCGCATTGGGCCTTCATGTCCAGCCCCCGGGGCGCGCAAGCGGCGCCGCGTCGGCGAAGCGGGACGCAGGCGCCGCAGGGGCGGTGAACAGTTGCATTCGGATGCTCCATGATGCGAATCGAACAGGCTTCCATGCTGTGTGCGAATGCTTGCCGGCGCATTACTTTGTCCACGACCAATATTTCAATTGAAACACGAGCGGAACCATGCCGTGCTTTTCCGGGAGGCGCGGGCGCCCCGCCGGCGCGATGCGGCCGCAGCGACGGCTACCCCTCGTACCGCAGCTCCATAGGAATAGACGGCCGTCGACTAACCTTAACCCGATGCGATCGCATATGCTGACATCACCCGGCCGCGGTCCGCGCCGGCAATGTGCCCGATAACCGACCCGCGAGGAACCCCATGCCTAAACTGCGCGTGCAGAGCTTTTCGATGTCCCTGGACGGATATGGCGCCGGCCCCGACCAGAGCTTGCAAAACCCGCTTGGGCGCAACGGACTTGACATGATGAAATGGGCGCTGGAGACGCGCACCTGGCGCGCCATGCACGGAATGGATGGCGGCGAAACCGGCGTGGACCATGATTTCGCCGAGCAGGGCTTCGCCAATGTTGGCGCCTGGATCATAGGCCGCAATATGTTCGGCCCGGTGCGCGGCCCTTGGCCCGACAACAGTTGGAAAGGCTGGTGGGGTGCAGAGCCGCCCTATCACGTACCGGTGTTCGTGCTTACCCATCACCCGCGCGCCACGCTGGAAATGGCGGGTGGCACCACATTCCATTTCGTGACCGGCGGCATCCACGATGCCCTGGAACAGGCCAGGCAAGCGGCCGGCAACCGCGACATCCGCCTGGGCGGCGGGGTGGGAACAGTACGCCAGTATCTGAACGCCGGCCTGGTGGACGAGCTACATTTGGCCCTTGCGCCGGTGCTGCTGGGCAGTGGCGAACATTTGCTGCGCGGCCTGGACCTGCGCGCCCTGGGGTATGAGTGCAACAAGGTCGTACCGGGCGAGCGCGCTACGCACATTTTGCTGCGCCGCCGCACCTAAGCGGCATGACCCTTCAATTCCGGGCCGGTCCCGCGCATTTGGGGCGGGCGGGAGGCCGGCATCGCTTCCGCGCAAGGCCGCCATGACCGTCAACAGACTGGGCGAGGCGGCATGATGACGCCCGCCGCCAGCAGTTGTTCCACCTCGCCGCGCGCCAGGCCCAAAGCCATCAGTTGTTCCGCGCTGTGCTCGCCCAACAAGGGCGGCTCGGTATGAATCTGCCCCGGCGTGCGTGAAAATTTGGGCGCCGGTGCCGGCTGCACGATGCCGCCGAGGTCCACGAAACTTTGCCGCGCCACATTGTGCGCATGGCGCGGGGCTTCTTCCATGCTGAGTACTGGCCACACGCAGGCGTCGGTATCGGCAAAAAGCTCGATCCAGAACGCCCTGTCCTGCGACACAAAGATGTCCGTCAGTTTTTGTTTCATGCCTGGCCAGCGCGCCGTGTCGTATTGCCGGCCGGCAAATTCTGCGTCCCCGGCCAAGCCGAGGCGTTCCAGAAAAATCGCGTAAAACTGAGGCTCCAGCGGGCACACCGACAACCACAGTCCGTCGGCGCAGGCATAAACCTCGTAAAAGGGCGCGCTGGAATCGAGCACGCATCGTCCATCCCAGGCACCCAAAGCCTGCAGGTTGAACAAGCCGTGCGCCAGCAGAGCGGCGCCTTCGCACATGGAGGCGTCGATCACCTGGCCTTGCCCACTGCGCTGCGCCTCGAACAGCGCACAGGCGATGCCCCACGCCAACAGCAGGCCGCCGCCACCCATGTCGGCCAGCAGCGTGGGCGGCACCCAGGGCGGGCCGCCCCGGTGGCGGCCGCTATCCAGCGCCCCCGCGATGCCAGCGTAATTGGCGTCATGGCCGGCGCGCTGCGCCAGCGGCCCGGTTTGTCCCCAGCCCGTCATGCGGCCATACACCAGGCGCGGATTGATGGCGAGGCAGGCATCGGGACCGAAGCCCAGCCTTTCCATCACACCGGGCCGATAGCCCTCGATCAGCACATCCACCGCGCCGATCATGCGATTTACCAATTCCTTGCTGGCGGGGTGTTTGAGGTCCACGCAAACCGATTTTTTGCCGCGATTTGCAACGGCCTTGCGCCCGCCGCCGAACATTTGCGATGCGAAAGTACCGCCGCCCCGTTCGAGTAAAGTGACCTCAGCCCCCATGTCGGCCAGCAACATGCCGCAAAACGGGCCCGGACCTATGCCGGCAAATTCCAGCACCTTGATTCCGGCCAGCGGGCCTTGGCGCTGCTTGTGTGTGACGGTCTTATCCACGGCGACTCCTGTCGGCACTGCGCAAATTTGAGTTCATGTCGATTTGGAAGGTGTGCCTTGGGCGCATTTGCGGTTTCCAGCGGAAACGCCAAGCGAACCCGACGGCGTTCAAATAGCTTGTTTGCGTTCGGGCGGGCTTCAACAGCGTGCTTGGGGTATGCCCGCCGCCGCAGTATGGCCTGCGCGCCGCGGGCACGAAATAAAACGCCGGCCGCGATTGAGGCGCTTCCGCACCGTCGCCAGTCCGCCGCCACCGGCGCGAGCATAACCCGACACGGGGAATGTGGCTGGATTCCATGCTGCCCAGACCAAGCTTTGCCGCATGCCGCTTTACCTGGTACTGCGGGCGTTACGCCCGCATGGCACTGTGGCGCCGACTCGCCGGGGCTATTCGGGCACGCTGGCCGGAGCTAGCCGCTCCAGCACATACGCCGTCATGCCGCGGGCAAGTTCTTCCTCGCCGAAGAACACCTTGCCCAGGCCTTGTTTGCGCAGCAGTTCGGATTCGTCCTCGCTGTCGCTGCGCAGCACGATTTCGATCTGCGCGTTGAGCGTGCGGGCGGTGTTCACCATTTGCTGCACATTCACGCTATCCGGCGCAGCCACGACCAGCAGGGCGGCAGCGGCGATGTGGGCCTGGACCAGTACTTCCGGGTCGGCGGCATTGCCCGATACGGCGGCAATGCCGCGGCTGCGCAGCGCTTCGACCGTTTCACGGTTCTGTTCGGCCACCACGAACGGGATGCCGCGTGTGCTTAGCGCGGCGGCGATGCGGCGGCCGACGCGCCCGTAGCCGACCAGCACCACCTGGCCTTCGAGGTATTTGCGCTCTGTGCTCAGGGGCAGTTCGGCATAGGGGTCCAGACGCCGCTCCAGCCCGCGCGCGAGCACGGAGCGCGCGAGCAGCCAGCGGCGCAGCGGGGCGATGGCGCCGAACAGGAAAGGATTGACCGCGATGGAAATGAGGGCGCCGGCCAGCACCAGGCTCATGCCCTCTTTGGGCAGCAGATCGAGCGCCATCCCCAGCCCGGCCAGGATGAAAGAAAATTCGCCGATCTGCGCCAGGCTTGCCGCGACCGTAAGCGCGGTATTGAACGGGTAGCGGAACGCCAATACCAGCAGGGCAGCGGCGACGGACTTGCCGGCGATGATGATGGCAACCACCACGCCGACGCGGACCGGCTGTTGCCACAACACGGCGGGCTCGAACAGCATGCCGACGGCCACGAAAAACAGCACAGAGAACGCGTCGCGCAAGGGTAGAGATTGTTCGGCGGCGCGGTGGCTGAATTCGGATTCGCGCATCACCATGCCGGCGAAAAACGCCCCCAGCGCAAAGGACACGGAAAATACCTGGGCCGCGCCGTAGGCGATGCCGATGGCCGCGGCCACCACGGCCAGCGTGAATAGCTCGCGCGAGCCGCTGCGCGATACCTGCCACAACAGCCAGGGCAATAGCTTGCGCCCGGCCACCAGCATGATGGCGATGAAGCCCGCTACCTGCAGCAGGGTTTGTCCCAGTGTGATCCACAGCGCGCTGCCGGCCGCGGCCTCTCCCTTGCCGCCCAGCAGGCCCGCCAGCGGCGGCAGCAGCACCAGGACCAGTACGGTGGCCAAATCTTCCACCACCAGCCAGCCTACGGCGATGCGCCCATTCATGGAATCGAGCTGGCCGCGCGCTTCGAGCGCCTTCAGCAGCACAACGGTACTGGCGCAGGAAAGCGCAAGCCCGAACACCAGGCCGCCGCCCGGGCTCCAGCCCCAGGCCGCCGCAGCGCCCATGCCGAGCAGGGTGGCGATGCTCATTTGCACGATGGCGCCGGGCAGGGCGAGGCGTTTGACGGCCAGCAAATCGTCCAGTGAAAAATGCAAGCCGACGCCGAACATGAGCAACATGACGCCGATTTCCGACAATTGCGCGGCAATGCTGGCGTCTGCTACGAACCCCGGCGTGGCGGGGCCGATCATGATGCCGGCAAACAGGTAGCCGACCAGCGCCGGCAGCCGAATGCGCTCGGCCAGAAAGCCGAATACCAGCGCGATGCCGAAGCCGGCGGCCAGCGTGGTGATCAAGGTGGTGTTGTGATCCATCATCAGGGTGGTGTGGGTGACGCGTTGCAGGAAGCCGGCGTGAGCGCGGCTGGCGGACGGGCGCGGGGTTCGGCCGTGCCTCCTATCGACCATGCGGCAGGCTGGCACGTTCGCGGCGGCGGAAAATAATTGGCCGCTGCCCGGTGTGTGCCGGTGAGGCAGCGCTCGTCACTCGCAGCACATATGCATGGCGTAGGGCTCGGTCCAGCGTGCAGGGTCAGCCCCGTCTGGGCTAATTAAGCCCACTGGCGGGGGCGCGGGTTTCGGCCGCAATGGGTGTCATTAAGTGTTCGCGACAGATCGCTCTGGCTAAGGCCGGAGGGCACATCCCTAGCGCCCGTTGCGGTACGCACATGTGCACTTTTGCCCGCTGTGATCTAGTTTGTAATGACGAACTTCCGGCCAATGCCGCCGGGGGCAGCGTAGCAGCAGAGGTCGCGCGAGCCCTCTTGCGGGCCGCGCGTGAAAATCAATCAATAGCGAGGCTTGGAGAACATGGCATTTTCCCCTTCCCTGATGGCAAGGGCGCGCACGCGCGCGACCGACAAAATCGTTTCGGCGCGCGAGGCGGTGCGGCTCATCCGCAGCGGCGATACCGTCATCATCGGCGGATTTTTAAGTATCGGCTTCCCGGACGTGATTGTGCGCGAACTGGCGGAGTTCTATGAATCGAAGGACGAGGGCAGCGCGACTTTCGGCAAGCCGAGCAATCTGACCATCATTTCCGCGGCGGGCATGGCGCACCCTTTCAAGGGCGGCGGCATGAACCGGCTGGCGCAGCCCGGGCTCATCAAGCGCTTCATCAGCAGCCACTTCGTGCTTACCCCGGCCTTGCAGCAACTTATCGTGGGCAATCAGATCGAGGGCTATAACCTGCCGCTGGGGGCGATCTGCCACCTGTTCCGCGATATCGCCGCCGGCAAGCCGGGCCACGCCTCGCGCATCGGTCTCGGCACTTTCGTGGATCCGCGCCAGGATGGCGGCAAGCTCAACGCCAGGACCACCGAGGAATTAGTCGAACTTATCAGCATCGGTGGAGAGGATTATCTGTTCTTCAAGGCGGTGCCGGTCAATGTGGCAATCATACGCGGCACGACCGCCGACGCCGAAGGCAATATTTCGATGGAGCGCGAGGCGCTGACCATCGATGTGCTGTCGGTGGCAATGGCGGCGCACAACTGCGGCGGCATCGTGATCGCGCAGGTTGAGCGCATCGCCGAGGCGGGCACGCTCAATCCGCGGCAGGTGAAAGTGCCGGGCGCCATCGTCGATTGCATCGTCGTCGCCAACGGCGACGACTGCCATTGGCAGACTTTCGGCAGCCGCTATACGCCGGCATATGCGGCCGAAGTGCGGGTGCCTACGGCGTCGGTGGAGCCCATGCCTATGAGCGTGCGCAAAATTATCGCGCGCCGCGCGGCCATGGAGTTGCGCACCAATAGTGTGGTCAATCTGGGCGTAGGCATGCCGGAAGGGGTCGCCGCAATTGCGAACGAAGAAAAGATTGCCGATCTGATGACCTTGACGGCCGAATCCGGCGTGATCGGCGGCGTGCCGGCCGGCGGGCTGTCTTTCGGCGCGGCCAGCAACGCGCAGGCGGTCATCGACATAGGCTATCAGTTCGACTTCTACGACGGCGGCGGGCTGGACATATGCTTCCTTGGCCTCGCGCAGGCGGACCGGCAGGGCAATCTCAACGTGTCGAAATTCGGTCCCAAACTGGCCGGCGCGGGCGGCTTCATCAACATCAGTCAGAACGCCACAAAAGCCGTGTTCTGCGGCACGTTTACGGCCGGCAATCTGGACGTATCCATCGTCGGCGACAAATTGCAGATAGAGCGCGACGGCAGCGAGCAAAAGTTCGTCGAAGAGGTGGAGCACCGCACTTTTTCCGGCCCCTATGCCGCGCAGGCCGGCAAGGAAGTGCTGTACATCACCGAACGCTGCGTGTTCCGCCTGAGCACCGAAGGGCTGGAACTGATAGAAGTGGCGCCGGGCATAGACATCCAGCGCGACATCGTGGGCAAGATGGCGTTTGCGCCCATCGTGCGCCAGCCGCGCAGCATGGACCCGCGCATTTTTCGCGACGAGCCCATGGGGCTGCGCGAAGATATGCTGCGCCTGCCTTTCGACGCCCGCTTCAAGTACGACGAAGAACACAACACGCTCTTCATCAACCTGTCGGACCTGCACATCAACACGCCGGATTTCCTGCTGCGCATGGTGGAAAAGGTGAAATCGCTGGTGCAGCCGCTGGGCCACAAGGTGTACTGCGTCGCCAATTACGACGGTTTCGAACTCGACCGGGCAGTGGAAGACGCCTATCTCGATACGGTGAAGGAAATGACTGGCAACTATCTGCTCGGCGTGACGCGATTTACGACCAGCGCGTTCATGCGCGCCAAACTGGGCGAAACGCTGGCCAAACGCGGCGTCGCGGCGCATATTTTCGAATCCGAGGAGGAGGCGACGGGGGCTGTGCGCGCGACCCTGAAACGGGAGCCGTGAAGGATGGCCGGCTGTAGGGGTCGCTGCATGGTCGCCGGCCCTTGGTTTCAGCTTTTTATGGGCGCTTGCGTAACAGGCGCTTGCCGGGCTGAAATGCAGGCAGGGCGCAATTCCCCGGTAGAATTGCGCCCTGTGTCATTGCGGCGTTAGTTGGTAACTTCGGCGATTTAAGCTGCAGGGGAAATTCAGGTTTGGTTCCCCTGCCGGCCAACCGCAACTACCAGTTCGCTTCGCGTTCCGGTGCTGCGCTGATGCGGTGTATGGAAAGGTCGGCGCCCATGCTTTCTTCTTCGGGCGTGAGGCGCAGGCCCAGGGTGGCGCGCAGCGTGCCATACACGATGACGCCGCCAAGCAGCGCCCACACCACGCCGATCAGCGTGCCCAGGGCTTGCGCGCCCAGGCTGACGCCGCCCATGCCGCCCAGGCCGGGCAGACCGAACAGGCCGCAGGCCACGCCGCCCCAGGCGCCGCAAAGTCCGTGCAGCGGCCATACGCCGAGTACGTCATCCACTTTCCAGCGGTTTTGCGTGAGGGTGAAAAACTGGACGAATATGGCCGCGGCGACGCCGCCGACCACCAGCGCGCCGGCCGGGTGCATCACGTCTGATCCGGCGCACACGGCCACCAGTCCGGCGAGCGGTCCGTTATAGGCGAAGCCGGGGTCGTTGCGGCCCAGCACCACGGCAACCAGGGTGCCGCCCGCCATCGCCATGAGCGAATTGACCGCCACCAGGCCGGATATTTTGTCCAGCGTTTGCGCGCTCATGACGTTGAAGCCGAACCAACCCACGGTCAGTATCCAGGCGCCCAGGGCCAGGAATGGAATGCTGGAAGGCGGGTGCGCGCTCATGGCGCCATCCTTGCGATAGCGGTTTTTACGCGGCCCGAGCAGCAGCACGGCAGCGAGGCCTATCCAGCCGCCCACCGCATGCACCAGCACGCTGCCCGCGAAATCGTGAAATTCGGCGCCGGTCAGACCCTTGATCCACTCCTGCACCCCGAAGCGCTGGTTCCAGGCGATGCCTTCAAACATCGGATAAACGAATCCGACCAGCACCGCGGTGGCGATGAGTTGCGGGCCGAAGCGGGCGCGTTCGGCGATGCCGCCCGATACGATGGCAGGTATGGCAGCCGCGAAAGTGAGCAGGAAGAAAAATTTGACCAGTTCATAGCCGTTTTTGGCCGCCAGATCGCCCGCCCCTATCATGAAGCTGGTGCCGTAGGCGACGCCATAGCCGACGAAAAAATAGACGATGGTGGATACCGCGAAATCCACCAGTATTTTGACCAGCGCATTGACCTGGTTTTTCTGCCTGACGGTGCCCAGTTCCAGGAATGCAAACCCGGAATGCATGGCCAGCACCATGATCGCTCCCAGCAATATGAATAGCGCGTCCGCGCCGTTTTTGAACTGATCCGACATCACCTCGATCTCCCCATATTTAGCCGGCGGTGCCGTGCGCCCCGTGCCGCGCACCATTCCAGACCGGCCAATGCGCGGGATTGGTGCGCGCGCCCATTGCCGGTGCAAAAAACGCGAGATGATAGCCGAAAACCGCGAAGCCCCTTGATTTTTGGCACCAATTTAGAGCCTTTGCAGCGCGTGTATCGGGCTTTCGCCCAGCGCTTTCAACAGGTGCCATAGGCGCGCCTGCCGGGCCTGGGCCGGCACCGTGCGGCCATGACCGTGGTGCCGGTCAGTTCGTCTGTACGCCCGGCATGCACGTGAACTTCGAAGTCGCTTGCTTAGACCGCGTTTGGGGGCCAGAGACTCCGGAGGTGGCGCCAAACCGGGCAGTCGGTCCGGCTGATCGACGCGAAAACGGCGGCCGATGAAGCGCGCGCCTGCCCTGATTTGGATGTACAAATCAGCCCCCGTCGATGGGTCGATCGCGCCAGGTTTTGCACGTTTACCCAATTTTGTCATGGAGGCATGGTCAGTCCGTTCAGCCTTTTGCAAGTCTGACCCGGCCCGTTCCGATTCACGGGCTCACTGTGCCGGCCTAATGCCTGCGCTCGACACCACTACAGTCGGGCAAAACCCCTGCCGGAATTTCAGTCGGCGCCATTTTTCGAGGGATTTTGAACGCCATTGACAATAGAATGTCCGTAGCGGTAGTTCGATCCGCTACTTGTTTGCGTTGGGCTGGCATGGGTTGCCGTGCGGCCTTCTAGAAGGATGAATCATGAAATTGAAAGTGGCTGCGGTGTTTGGATTGGCTGGCCTGCTCGCGGGCTGTGTCACGGTTCCGAACGGACCATCCGTGGCAGTCATGCCGACGCCGGGTAAGCCTTTTGATGTATTCATGCGGGAAGATCAAACGTGTCGCCAATATGCCGAGTCCGCCTCAGGCGGGAACAGCCGCGATACCGTGAATGCGAATTTCGCCGGGAATGCTGCGCTGGGTACGGTGATCGGGGCGGCCGCTGGGGCGCTCGTGGGCGGGCAGCGCGGCGCCGGCGTCGGGGCGGCCGCGGGCTTGATTGCGGGTAGCGCGGCAGGGTCTTCGAATGCCGGTTGGGCCGGGCAAAGCATGCAACAGCGCTACGACGTGACGTATCAGCAATGCATGTATGCGTACGGCAATCAGTTGCCGCAGGCCTACCGCTACCAACGACCCAATACCGGAAACTATTCAGCCAGTCCGCCACCGCCTGCCGGGGCCTATCCCCCGCCGAATTATCCGCCGCCTCAAGCGCCTCATTGAGTTGCGGGTTCCCGCCCGGACTCGCGCGGAGCGGCGGGCGGTCAGGTTTCATTGTGCGGCTGCGGGGTATGCTTGCCGGACAAGTCAGGCCGCATTTGCCCGCGCGGTGTCGCTGCTGAAACTGCCGGCGGCAATGCTTGCTCGGTAGTTTCGTAGGTTGGGGTGAGCTTGCGAACCCCAACACTTGGCGCTTGCGATCCACGTGTGCGCGGCCGTCTCGCCGTCGCGATAGCTTACGCGTTCGCATATACGCCAATGCTGTGCGTAATTAATTCGCCTTCTGTTGTGGTCTCTTAGTCGCTCAGCGCTATGTGATTCCACCCCAATCCGACGCCTCTGGTTGAAGGGCCTCCGCCGCAGGTGGAAATTGATGCCAAATGCGGCGCTTGAATCTTGCCCGGCACCCGCCTTGCTGCCTGTGGTCTCGCGCCCAAATAGGCCCGTGCGCTAGTGCGTGCGCACTGTGCGCGTACCTACTCGAGAAATGGTGCCGAGGCGAGGGGGCGATGCTGGGCTGCCCAAGCGACGGGGTTGAAGCGCAAGTAATTTAATTATGGTGCGCCGACAACTACGTCGGTTCCGTATTTATCCTGATTAAGTGAACAAAAGAAAGGCCATCATCTTTCCCGCGGCTCTACAATACCAGCAGGAGCTTGATATCCGTTTCAACTCGTTCTCCACAAGAAGTTTGGGGATGGAGTAAGCTGGCCGGATTTCGGAAGGAATCAAATCATAGCCATCGAGCGCAAGCTGCTTCACTGACGCCGTTGAAAAATTCCCATGAAAGCCTCTGGAACGAATCAGTTCTGAAAAGAATTTCGGCGTACCGGAATTAACCGAGTTTGGGCCTCCTGCTATATGATAAGTTGGAGCGGCCGATATATGCCCCAGAAGTCTGGAACGTTCCTGAACGTAGTCATAGGGCAAATTCTTTTTTGCGTCGTCGAACGGGATTGTTGCAAGGTTTGCATCCATCACAATTAATAGATCAGATACAATCGAAGGTGAATATTGTTTCGGGGTGGGATAATGGTTAATATTTGACCTGCTTAGGCGAACAAGTTCGTGCTGCATTAAAGGCTTTATATCCAGCAATGAGCGCATCGTCGTTCGTCCCGCATGTATGGGGTTGTTATAGTATAGGTAGTGCCATTCTGTCGCCCAGGGATCCTTGGTCGCAATCCCGATGGCGTCAAGTCCTTTTGAAGCTTCGCGATAAGCTGCCTGCGAAATATCCGTTCTTGCTTTTGGTTTCGGGAGCCCAAGCGCGTATTTAAGTTTGGATATAAGTGTTTGGCTGGAGTCGCAATGCGACGACATGTGCGTTGCAATGCTTTCTCTTATCGAGGATACGTAACCCACTTTGGCCGGCGTGATCTGGGATAATGGACGCCAGTTGTAATAGCCCTTGTAAATTTCCGCACCAAACCCGTGCAATTTAACTCTTTGCTGATTTTGCGCCGAATCCTCGGCTGGAATAAGAGAGTCGTAAATTCCCGCACACGAAAGGAACCATGCCGGGATTTGTTCTTTGCACTTGCCTTCGCTGGTGAACGAGAAATTGAAGCGCTCAGAGAGCTGTTTGGCGACATTAAAATCATCCGTAACGGATTTGTTGGTATGGAACGAGAACACTTCTTTGTTGGGGCATATCAATCCGGCAGCCAGGCAAATACGCGAATCCAGCCCTCCCGAGACGGCGATGTTGACGTCTACATCAGGTAGCCCTGCAACGGTCGCAACGATGGACGCGGTTTTCCTTGCGCCGTCGAGAATGGCTTCTTTGTAGTTATAAACATCACCTGGAAATAGTTCTTGTGCAGGTTGAACTTGAATACGGGGTACCGGTTTTATTCCGGCAATATTGATATGTATCCTTGACCCAGGCGGAGAACAATAAATACCGTCCACCAAGGTGGCTGTCCCGAGCGGTTGATTGGCCATCCCGTGTATCCACGATCGAGATAGAGCTGCGTCGGTGTTCACGCGGTTTTGAATGCCAAAGAGCCGCCGTACCTGGGTCAAGACAAAAACGGAATCAGAAATTGCCGTGACGCCATTTTCAAACGAATAGATTATCGGAAGTTGGCCAAACAGGTCATTTCCAACGACCAAATCGTCCAAATGGCGCTGCATCCTTATGTAGCAGCCGGGAACCGGGTTATCCACATTTGGCGCAACACCGCTTCCGCTGTAGATTAAACGCCTGGAGTCATGGTCTATGGCGTAGCCCTTAAATATGCCGTTTTCTCCGAAGGAATCCTGCGTTCCGCAATTCGCTAGAAAATAGCACCATTTGCCTTCATGCAGATCTATCTTGAGAAGGTCCGCGTTGGCCTTGTCAGTGGACGATAGCCATTTTTCAATCAGGGCATTATTGTTGGGTTCAACACACACAATCAGATAATTTGCCAAGCTTTGCCTCTCTAGTGCGGTTTGCACGTCACCATGCTGGTACGAAATCTACGACTGGGGCTGGTGCCCAAGCTTGGGACGGTATCCAGCCACTCGCATCGGGGGCCCCGCGACGGAATCGCGACCAACGAACTGCAACCCGCTTAGCGAGAATTTGTGGAGCTGGGGCCAAAACGCCCCTACCGCTAACCCCGCCCTGCGGGGCGGGGTAGTCCTCGCCGCCGGACGGGCTCGGCGGCTGGTGCAGCAAAACTTCGCCAGGCCTGAGCCGCCTCCGGTCACGTGAATCAGGTACTGCTCAGGTAGGTAAAAATAATACAAGCTTGGGGTGAGCTTGCGAACCCCGACATTCGGCGCTTGCGATGCACATGCGCGCGGCAGGCGCGTCGTCGCCAGAGCTTACGCGGTCGCGTATATTCCAACCCTGGGCGTAGTTTATCCGCGCATTGTTGGGGTTCCTTCGTCATCCCAACCTACCTGATTCCGCCCCGATTGCGTGCCTGGCGGATTGAATCAGGTCTGCCCCGTGGGGCGCGGATTGGCCGAATCGAGTGATTGGTAGGCGGCTGTGTTTACGTGTTTGTATCCTGTGCAAACGAAAGCGGGGTTGTCCGCGCAGCCTTGCTGAACAGCCCTCGGCCTGGCCGCCGCTTTAACCGGCCACCTGTTCGATGAGGCGGGTGAGTGGCAGGCGGGCGGTAAAGCGGCTGCCTTTGCCGATTTCGCTTTCCATCAGCAGGCGGCCGTGGTGGCGTTCAAGTACGTGTTTCACGATGGCCAGTCCCAGCCCGGTGCCGCCGGTTTCGCGCGAGCGGCTGCCGTCCACGCGGTAAAAGCGTTCGGTGATGCGCGGCAGGTGTTCTTCGGCCACGCCTATGCCGGTATCGGATACGACAAATTCGGCGCCTTGCGGGCCGGTGCGCCATTGCGCGCTGATGCGTCCGCCGGCCGGGGTGTAGCGCACGGCATTGCTGAGCAGGTTGGCGAAGGCGCTGCGCAATTCTTCCGGCGCGCCGCGCAGCGCGCGTTCGTCGGCAAGTTCCAGCGTAATGCTGTGGCGCCCGCCCGACAGGGCTTCGGCTTCGTGCAGCAGGTCGGCGCACAGGGCGCTCATGTCGATTTCTTCGTCCTTGGGCAGTACGCGGCCATTTTCCAGCGCAGAGAGCGTCAGTAAGTCCTGTACCAGGCGTTCCATGCGCTGCGACTGTTCGCGTGCCAGGCGCACGTAGCGCTGTACGGCCGGTGGGGGCAGTTCGGCGAGCGCGTCGTCCAGGGTTTCGAGGAAACCGCCGATCACGGTGAGCGGGGTTTTCAGTTCGTGCGACACATTGGCGACGAAATCGCGCCGCATGGTTTCCAGGCGCTCCAGTTTGGTCACGTCGCGCGTGAGCAATAATTTCTGGTCGTCGCCGAAACGCACGCACTGCACTTCGAGAATGCGCCCGCGCGCTGCCCTGAGTGTCAGCGCGGCGTTGTAACCGCCAGCACGTAAATAATCGTGGAACTCCGGTGCGCGCACCAGATTGACGATGGGCTGGCCCAGGTCGCGTTTGGGGTCGAGCTGCAAATGCATTTCGGCGGTGCTGTTGAACCACTCGATTTCATCGGCGGCGTTCAGCACTACGGTGCCGTCCGGCATGGCGTGGGTGACGGCGCGCACGCGTGCGAGCTGGTGCCTGGCCTGTTTTACTTCTTCCGTATTCTTGCGGTAGAGGCGGCGCAGGCGGCCGAACAGATTTTCCCAGGTGCCGCCTGCATCGGGCAGGTCGGGGCCGGGTTTTTCCAGCCAGCGCAACAACTGGGTGCGGCGCCAGAGTTCGTAACCATAGCCCCAGGCTGCAAGCAGCGTGGCACAGCCGAACACCCAGGCCATACTGCCGCTTACCAGATAAATGGCGGCGCCCAGCATGGCGAATACGCCCAGCCAGGTAAGCCAGCCTATCCATTCCTCACGCAGCGGCATGGTGCCTCCGCAGGGCCGCCGGCCGTGCGCCTGGCGTGTGCGGGCGAGCGGCGCCCGCAGCGCCGCGCAACGGCATCAATTGCCGCCCGCCGAAATGCGGTAGCCGCTGCCGCGCACGGTCTGAACCAGATCGTCGGCGCCGGAGGGCTCCAGCGCCGCGCGCAGGCGGCGGATATGCACGTCTACGGTGCGCTCTTCGACGAACACGTGGTCGCCCCACACCTGGTCCAGCAATTGCGCGCGGGTATGGACGCGCTCGGCGTGGGTCATCAAATAATGCAGCAGGCGGAATTCGGTCGGCCCCAGTTCGACCTGCGTGCCGCCAGCGCTGACGCGGTGCGAGACCGGATCGAGTTTCAGCGCGCCCAGCACCACCAGGTCGTCGGTGGCCTGCGGCGCGCGCCGGCGCAGCACGGCCTTGATGCGTGCGGCCAGTTCGCGCGGCGAAAAGGGCTTGGTGACGTAATCGTCGGCACCCACGTCCAGCCCGGCGATCTTGCTGGATTCGTCGCTGCGCGCGGTAAGCATGATGATGGGCAGGTCGCGCGTGCGCTCGGCCGCGCGCAGTTTGCGCGCCACGTCCAGGCCGGACTGGCCGGGCAGCATCCAGTCCAGTAGCACCAGGGCCGGCAATTGTTCGCGTATGGCGGCCAGCGCGGCTTCCGCGTCGGCGCACAGGCGCACGCCGTAGCCGGCACGCACCAGGTTGATTTCTATGAGTTCGGCGATTGCCGCTTCGTCTTCTACGACCAGAATCTGCGTGGACATCGGTTGTGCTGCGGAAATTGCGACCGGACCCAGTCTATTGCGGCCCGGTGAAGCTTTCATGACAGAACGGCAGGCGCGCGGAAAGCGCTATCATAGGCCATTCCCCGAGCAGGACCCGCAGATCATGGCTGGTTTGAGCAAGAACACCCCTATCCCGACCGAAATCCGCGTGCATCAGAAGTCGCGCTTCATGGAATTGAGCTTCGACGACGGCAGCCATTTCAAGCTCAGTTTCGAATTTCTGCGCGTGTTTTCGCCCTCGGCGGAAGTGCGCGGCCACGGTCCCGGCCAGGAAACCCTGCAGACCGGCAAGCGCAACGTGGACGTGACGCGCCTCGAACCGGTCGGCAACTATGCCGTCAAGCCGGTGTTTTCCGATGGTCACGAAAGCGGCATCTATTCCTGGGATTACCTGTACACGATAGGCGCCCATCAGGACGAGCTGTGGCAGGACTACCTGCGGCGCCTGGAAGAAGCCGGCGCTGACCGCGACCAGCCCATGAACGCGCCCGTCAGCGGAGGGCACTCCTGTGGCAAACACTGAGGGCAAGCCCGGCACCACCGATTTTGGCTTCCAGCAGGTGCCGGAGGCGGAAAAGCAAAAGCGCGTGGCCAGCGTGTTTTCATCGGTCGCCAACAAGTACGACCTGATGAACGACCTCATGTCGGGCGGCATGCACCGCATCTGGAAACAGTTCGCGATCCAAATGTCCGGCGTGCGTGCCGGCAACCGCGTGCTCGACATCGCCGCCGGCACGGGCGACCTCACCGCCGCCTTCGCGCGCCGTGCCGGGCCGAACGGGCTGGTGTTGCAGACCGACATCAACGCCGCCATGCTGGAGCGCGGGCGCGACCGGCTCATCAACCACGGCTGCGTGGTGCCGGCGCTGCGTTGTGACGGCGAAAAGCTGCCTTTCGCGGCGAACAGTTTCGATTGCGTGTCGGTGGCATTCGGCCTGCGCAACATGACGCACAAGGACGCCGCGCTGGCCGAAATGCTGCGCGTGCTGCGCCCCGGCGGACGCGCGCTGATATTGGAGTTTTCGCGCGTTGCGCCGCCGCTGGCGCCGTTCTACGACGCCTATTCGTTCAAGGTTCTGCCCTGGCTGGGCGAAAAGGTTACGCAGGACGGTGCGAGCTATCGCTACCTGGCGGAGTCGATACGCATGCATCCGGACCAGGACACACTCAAGGGCATGATGCAGGACGCCGGTTTCGAGCGTGTAGAATATTTCAACCTCAGCGCGGGCATAGTGGCACTGCACCGCGGATACAAAATATGAAAAGCACTGGAACGCCACGCTACAGAGGAGAAGGCAATGACGAGACTATTTTTGGTCGCCTTTGCCGTGTTCGCGCTTTGCGCGGGCGTGGCGGAGGACGCTGAAGCCAGGCGTCTGGGCGGCGGTAAATCGTTTGGAATGCAGCGCGATCCGGTGGTGAGACGAGACGCCGCCGCGCCCAGTTCATCCCCGCAGCAGGCGGCTGCGGCCCCCGGTGCGGCTGATGCCGCCGCTGCGGCGCCGCGCCGCAGCGGTCTGGGCGCCATGCTCGGCGGACTGGCGCTGGGTGCCGGTCTGGCATGGTTGTTCGGCGGCAGCATGGGCGGCATATTCGGCCTGCTGATATTCGGCTTGCTGGTATTCGTGGCGATGCGCGTGGCGTTTGCCTTGTTGCGCCGCCGCCAGCCGGCGCAAGGCATGCAATATGCCGGTGCCGGGCCGGGGCCCTATGCGCAGCGCGTCGAGCCCAGCATGCCGGCGCCACTGGCGTCTGCTTCGCGCATTCCGGACGGCTTCGACGTGGATAATTTCCTGCGTCAGGCAAAGCTCAATTTCGCGCGCCTGCAAGCTGCCAACGATGCCGGTAACGTGGCCGAGCTGCGCCACTACATGACGCCCAAACTGCACGCCGAATTGCTACCGGAAATCGAAGCCAAGGCGCGCCATCCGCAGCAGACCGACGTCGTGTCGCTGGATGCGGAGCTGCTCGAAATTGCCACCGAGCCGCCGCGCCACGTCGCCAGCGTGCGCTTTTTCGGCACCCTGCGCGAAGACCGGGACGCAGCGCCGCAGGCGTTCGAAGAAGTGTGGCATCTCGAAAAACCCATCGATGGCACCCATGGCTGGCTCCTCGCCGGAATCCAGCAAGCCGCCTGAAACGGCTCCGCGCGCGCCGTTCGCCGCCACCCTGGCGGCCGGCGCGCTCAATCATCTGCTCGACCACAATCCCGGCCTGCGCGCCAGGCTCAAGCCTTACGCGGGCAAACAGGTGCGCCTGAGCTGCCCGCCGATCCAGCAAAATTTTTGCATCGCCGACGATGGTTCGGTATTTACGCCGGCCGACGCGCAGCCCGACGTGCACATCAGCCTGCCGCCGGATGCCGCGCTGCACATGGCGCTGGATGCCGAAGCGGCGATGCGCCGCGCGCAGGTGGAAGGCGATGCCGCGCTGGCGGAAGCATTCGGCTTTGTGCTGCGCAATATGCGCTGGGACGTGGCGGAAGATTTGAGCCGCGTGGTGGGCGACGTGGCGGCCGAGCGCATCGTGCGCACGGGTCAGGAAGTGCTTGCCTGGCAGCGCGATCTGGCGCGCCGCGTGGCCGACAACGCCACCGAATATCTGGCTTACGAGGCCAATCTGCTGGTGCGGCCGGCCACCCTGCGTGAGTGGTGCGAAGGCGTGGATGACGTGCGCGACGCCGTCGCCCGGCTGGAACAGCGCCTGCAACTGCTGGAACGCAAGACGGGCGGCGCCTGAGCAGCCACGCCCGGTTCGGCGTGCCGGTCCGGTCGCGGCCTGCTGCCGCCATTCCCTCAAGTTGAGGTAATACGGCTCGAGCCGCAAACCTTGGGGGGCGGGCGTCTCGCCCGCCTGCCTTTGCTGGAGTCAAATCCTGCCGGCCGGACGCTGGCGACCCCAGGAAATGCGTGGCGCCGCAAGGCCAGGCATTACGGCATCCGGCGCCCCATGCTCCTCCCCCATCCCGCCAAAATTTCCACTGCGCAGATGCAGCCTAATGCCCCGCCGGCGTCATCCCCAGCCCGCGCAGGCGCGCCGCCAGCAAATCCAGATAGGCGGGAAAATCGTGTATGTCCTCGTGACCGGCGCCGGCAATCATTTGCAGATCGGCAGCCGGATCGCGCGCACGGATTTGCTCGCTATGGACGGGCGGAATCAGCGTGTCACGCTCGCCGTGTATCAATAGCAGCGGCGTGCTCATTTGCCCCGCCGCGTCGCAGGTGGATAGCGGGTAGCGCACCAGAAAACCCGGCACGAAGGGGTATTCCGAGCGTGCCACCTGCGTCACGCTGCAGTAGGGCGATACCAGTACGGTGAGGTCCGGATGCACGGCTGCGGCCAATATCGCGGCCGGCCCGGTGCCCAGGGAGCGGCCATAAATCACGCGCCGCTTGCCGGCATAAAGTGGCGCCGCGTAATCCCAGGCGGCGCGTACATCGGCCAGCAATTGCGCCTGGCTTGCAATGCGGCCCGTGCTTTTGCCGTAGCCGCGATAGTCGATCATGAACAAGTCGTAATTGAGCTTACGGTAATAGTCGGTATTGACGAACCAAGTGGCCAGATTTTCGTCATTGCCGTGCAGGAAAAATACCACCCCGGCCGGCTGCGGCAGGCGCAGGTGCAGCGCCGACAGCGTGGCGCCCGCCACCGGCAGGCGCACTTCCTGCACGTCCGCGGGTACGTCGAAGCGATAGTCCGGCGGCAGGGGCTTGCCCGGAAACAGCAGGTATTCCTGGCGGAAATACAGCCAGGCGAGCACGCAAACATAGATGAGCAGGGCCGCGCGGGCGAGCCGCAGCCACCATGTCAATGGCCGCCGTGCGGACGTGGCGGAGGCCGGCGCGGCCGCGATGTGGGAATTTTCCATGTGTTCCTGAACCCCGGACGATGCGCGCCGGTCGCCCGGCCGCGCCAATTGCGGTTGTTGATTCAGAACAATACGCGGGATCGCGAGCGGCAGATCATGTACACGATCGCTTATGAAAGTGCATCGCGCAGCCGGTGCGCCCACGCCGGCATCCGAATCAGGAGGCCATCATGACACGTACCAAAATGTCCGTGCTGGCCGCATTGCTGTTGGGTGCGGTCGCCATGGGATTGCCGGCCGCAGACAATGCGCCGGCGCCAGCCGCACCCGCGGCGGGAGCTGGTCCCGGAATGGGACCAGGATCTGGAATGGGTCCGGGAATGGGCCAAGGCATGGGCCAAGGCATGGGCCAAGGCATGGGCCAAGGCATGGGCCCGGGCGCAGGTATGGGTCCGGGCATGCATCAGGGCATGGGGCCCGGCATGGGTGGGCCGTACATGAACTGGCACATGAACCGTGGCAACACACCCGGTTATATGCTCATGACCCCGGAGGAGAGAACGGCGCATCTGAACAAGATGCGCTCGCTGCAGTCCGCGGATGAATGCAATGCCTATATGACCGAGCATCGCGCCAAAATGACCGAGCGGGCGAAAGAAAAAGGTGCGGCCGCGCCGCCCATGCGCGGCGACCCCTGCCGCATGACGCCTGCGACGCCGCCCAAGAAAAACTGATCTGACCGTTCTCGCAACTTCAGGCCGGCCGCAATGGCTGGCCTGAAATGTCGGCGGCCGGGCAGGCGTCGAGCATTCCAGGCCGCAGGACGCTTTTCCTTGGGGTGCGGGCGTCCCGCCCGCACCCCAAGGGGCGGTTCAACTTGCGATTCGCCTTGGCTCGACGGCCGCCCCGGCCGCCACTTTTCCGCATTGCACACCTGCAGCATTCGCGCTGCAGGCTCATCCTCTGTTAAATTTGTTGCGTCGCGCAAGTGTTGCTCCTGGATCGGCCCCCGGGCTATCGGGACACGGCGCGGCGCGATTGCGCATTCGTCCGCCGTAATTTCAGAGGAGTAGCTCAGCATGAACCGCAACGATGTGACGGAAATGATCGTGGCCGCCAAGCTCAAGACCGGTGTGAAATGGACCGATCTGGCGAGCGCGGTAGGCAAGTCGAAAGAGTGGACCACGGCGGCCCTGCTTGGCCAGATGACGCTCAATGCGGAACAGGCCGCGGCGGTGGGCGACATGCTCGCGCTGCCCGAAGAAGCCGTACTGCTGTTGCAGACCGTGCCCTACAAAGGTTCGCTGCCGACGGCGGTGCCAACCGATCCGCTCATTTACCGCTTTTACGAACTGATCAACGTCTATGGCACCACCTTCAAGGCACTCATACACGAAGAATTTGGCGACGGCATCATGAGCGCCATCGATTTCGACATGGACATCCAGCGCCAGCCCGACCCCAAGGGCGACCGCGTGAAAATCACGCTAAGCGGAAAATTCCTGCCGTACAAATCCTACTGACCAGTGCGGCCCATACGGCGCGTAGGGCGGAAAAGCGAAGCGCATTCCGCCGTATGGGAAAAGCGAAGCGCGCGTAGCCGTATGGGAAACGCGAAGCGCGCGTAGCCGTATGAGAAAAAGCGAAGTGCCCATTTGTATGAGAAGGGCGAAGCCCGCGTAGCCATATGGGAAAGCAGCGAAGCGGGCGTAGCCAAACCCGAAGCTAACAAAGCTGGCGTAGCCCCAAACCCTGCTCCCGCCGCCATTTACCCGATCAAGCCCGCCGCCCGCAAATCCAGCGCCAGCGCATCAGCCGAAACATAGTGATGCGCCATCATGCCCAGCGCGACGGCGGTTTCGATGTTGCGCGGGTTGTCGTCGATGTAAAAGCAGTTTGGCGGCGCCAGGCTGTAGCGGTCCAGCATCAGACGGAATAGAGCCGGATCCGGTTTGATCAGGCCTTCCGCGCCGGATACCACGATGCCGCGGAACAGCTTCAGAAAGTCGAAGCGTTCGCGTGCGATCGGGAATAGTTCCGCCGACCAGTTGGTGAGGGCATACAGCGGCATATCCGCCGCGGCCAGTGCCCGCAGCAATGCGACGCTGCCGGCGATGGGGCCGGCCAGCATTTCCGGCCAGCGCGAATAATAGGCCTCGATCAGTTTCGCATGCTGCGGGAACAGATCGATGCGCTCATCCGTCGCGGCGCGCAGGCTGCGGCCGGCGTCCTGCTGTTCGTTCCAGGATTGCGGGCACACCACGCTCAGAAAATGCTCGCGCTGGGCGCTGTCTGCAATCAGTTTGTCGTACAGGTAGCGCGGGTTCCAGTCTATGAGCACGCCGCCCAGATCGAATATGACGGTGCGCATGTTCAACTGCTGACCTTGCGCCGCACACAATCCAGGTAGGCCGCGCCGTCCGGCACGCTGCGCGTGGTTTGCGCGCGCCACACGGTTTCGCCCAGGCATTCCAGCACCACGTGCAGGGCGTCGTGGCGGTCGCCGAAGCGCGCGCGGGCGGTGTCGAATGCTGCGGCCAGTCCCGGCGGCTGGTCGATCTGCAATTGTTCTTCTATGGCCAGGTGCAGGGACAGGTGCAAGAACGGATTGAGCTGGCCGTCGTCCGGCGTCCACTCGCGCAGCACAGCGTCCGGCGACTGCAGCAATTCGTGGTATTCGGGATGCATCGCGACGAGCGCCGCCGCCATGCTTTCCAGGCCGGTAAGCGGCTCCTGCGCGCGATATTTGCGCCAGGCGTCGATAAAAAACCTGCGCGCCTGGTCCCGTGTAGGATCGAACATTAGTACCCCTGTTTCCCGCCGTTCATCAACGGCAATCAAGCCGACAATCAATGTCAGGCGCGTACTATGGGGGCTGTGAGCCACATTGCGGGTTCCTCCCGCCGCAGGCGGTGGCCCTGCCCGCCACAAGCGGCGGTTCTTCCCGCCGCATTGCGGGCTTGGCGCGCCACATACGGCGGATTGCGCCTGCGGCTTATCCGCCCTACGAGCCTCCGCGCCTCCGCGCCTCCGCGCCCCCGAGCCTACGCACCTTCCCCAAACAACGCCAACACCACCGAATTGTGCAACAGCACGTTCTGGCCACCGACCGGCGCGATTTCTCCCGCGCAATAGGCGCCCACCAGCGGCAAGCCGGGCAGGCGGTCGCGGATCGCAGCCAGATCGCGATCTTCACCGCCGTAAAAATACGGGCCGCGGCCCAGGCAGGAAAATACCAGCCCGAAACGCGCACTGCCATCCATCGCGGCGGCAGCCTTGGCAGCGGCGTGGCGCATGTCGCCTTCCGCCGCGACGGCCTGGCGCGCGCACCAGAACAGGTGTTCGCCCACTTCGACGCGGCCGCCCAGGGTGACGCTGCGGTCGTCGCCATTTGCGCGCAGCACCGGCAGCAACCGGTAATCGCCGCCCGCCGCGGCGGCGGCGTCGCGCGCCACGCCGGCGAACAGGTGGTGCAGCGCGTCCTGCCGCAGTTCGCGCAACTCCAGCGGCAATTCGCGCTGCAGCGTGCCCAGTGCCGCATGGCCGTCGAGCGCGAATAGTTCCAGTTCGCCCGCGCCGCTCACCCTATGCCCGCCGCCCAGCATGCGCACCCCGCGCGACACGGCATACACGGCGCGCGCGCCGCGCACGCCAAATTCGACCGCGCCGCTGTCGTGCAACTGGCCGTGCGCGAATACGCGGCCGCCATGTTGTCCGTCGGCGTGGGTGGATAGCGCGCCCAGCCGCTCCGGGCGCGAGGCGAGCCAGACGGCCGGTGCCGCGCAAGGGGTGGCGAAACTGAGCGCCGGCCCATCCGCGGGCGGCCCGAGCCGCAAATCGCCGCCCAGCACCAGGGCCGCCGCGGCCGGCATGTCGAGCGCCCAATCCTGTTCCGTGAATACGCCCGGCACCGTGCAACCCTGCACATTTACAGCGCCGGCAGCGCGCGCGGCGGCGGTGACGGCGGCATGGGCGGAGCGCGCAAATTCGGAACTGAGCAGCAGCAGCACGCTGTGGGCGGAGTCGAGGCCGGCGCGGTCCAGCGCCGCGGCGACGGCGGCGGCGGCGACCTGCGGTTCGGGTTCATCGCCGCGCGCGAGGCCCGTGCCGATGCGGTACGTGGAAAGTGTCATGACTTGGTTAGTGCGGTAGGGCCGGGGATGGCGGCTTCAGGCGGGTTGGGGTTTTTCGGGCCAGACACACAGATCGGCGATGCGGCAACTGCCGCACTTGGGCGCACGCGCCGTGCACACGTAACGACCGTGCAGGATGAGCCAGTGGTGGGCGTGCTGGCGGAACGCCACCGGCACGCGATCCAGCAGGGCTTGTTCCACCGCCAGCGGCGTGGCGCCGGTGGCCAGCCCGGTGCGGTTGGCGACGCGAAATATGTGCGTATCGACGGCGATGGTGGGTTCGCCGAACACGATGTTCAGCACCACGTTGGCGGTTTTGCGGCCCACGCCGGGCAGGGCTTCGAGCGCGCTGCGTTCCTGCGGCACGCTGCCCTGGTTGTGCTCGAGCAGCAGGCGCGACATTTCGACCACGTTTCTGGCTTTGGTTTTGTACAGACCTATGGTGCGTATCTGTTCCGCCAGGGCGGCTTCGCCCAGATCGACCATGGCTTGCGGCGTGGGGGCGCGCGCAAACAGGCGCCGGGTGGCCAGATTGACGCTTTTGTCGGTGGCCTGAGCGGACAGGATGACCGCCACCAGCAACTGGTAGGGCGATTCGTATTCAAGCTCCGAGCGCGGTTCCGGATTGGCGGCCGCGAGGCGCTGGAACATCAGATGTATGTTTTTGCTGGGCATGGGCGGCATGATTGCGCGCGATTGTACCGTCCAATCGCGCGCTGCCCGCTGCGCTGCATCAAACGCGGCGCGCCGCCCGTGCGAGCTGCCTGCCGCGGCAGGCCGCCCGGCTCAGCTTTCGAATTCCACCAGCAAATCCTTGGCGGCCACCTTGTCGCCGGGTTTGACGTGGATGGCGCGCACGACGGTGTCGCGGTCGGCGCACAGCGCGGTTTCCATTTTCATGGCTTCTATGGATACCAGCGGCGTGCCTTTGGTGATTTTCTGGCCCACGTGTATGCCTACCGTAACCACTGCACCCGGCATGGGCGCGCCGACGTGGAGCGGATTGTTTTCGTCCATCCTGGGGTGGCGCCGGGTGGCGGTGGCGCCGGCTTTGGCCACGCGTATGGTGCGCGGCTGCCCGTTCAGTTCGAAAAACACCTTTACGCGGCCTTCTTCGTCCGGCGTATCGCTGCTGCCGGTCTGGCGGATGATGAGGGTTTTGCCCTGGTCAATATTGACGGCAATTTCCTCGCGGTCGGCCAGACCGTAGAAAAATGCCGAGGTCGGCAATAGCGATACGTCGCCATATTCGCGCAGGTGCTGCGCATAGTCGCGATACACCTTGGGATACATCAGGTAGGACGCCAGATCGGTGTCGGAAGCTTTGCGCGCAATGGTCTGTTCGAGTTCGCCGCGCTTGGCTTCCAGATCGACGGCCGCCATGGAGGCCCCGGCGCGGCCCGCCAAAGGTGCCTGGCCGCGCAGCACTTTCTGCGACAGCGTGGAGGGAAAACCGTCGGGCGGGAAGCCCAGTTCGCCCTTGAACAGCGATACGACCGATTCCGGAAACGACACTTCTTTGGCCGGATCGAGTACTTCGGCCGGCGTGAGGTCATTCGCCACCATGAACAGCGCCATGTCGCCCACCACCTTCGAGGTGGGCGTGACTTTCACGATGTCGCCGAACAGCATGTTCACCTGCGCGTAAGCCGTTGAAACTTCCGGCCAGCGGTGTTCCAGCCCCATGCTGCGCGCCTGTTCGCGCAAATTGGTGTACTGCCCGCCGGGCATTTCGTGCTTGTACACGTCCGACGTGCCGGCCCGCATGTCGGGCTCGAAGGGCGCGTAAAAGCGCCGCACGCCTTCGAAATAGTGCGACAGCGACTGCATGGCGGCCAGATCGACTTTTGGATCGCGCTCATGCCCGGCCAGCGCGGCGGCGATGGAACCCAGGTTGGGCTGCGACGTCAGCCCGCTCATGGCGTCCAGCGCGCCATCCACGGCATCCACGCCGGCATCCACTGCGGCCAGCACCGAAGCCGCCGCGATGCCGGAGGTGTCGTGGGTATGGAAATGGATGGGCAGGGCGATTTCGTTTTTCAGCGCGGTGATCAGTTCGCGTGCCGCGCGCGGCCGGCACACGCCGGCCATGTCCTTGATGGCCAGGATGTGCACGCCGGCGCGTTCGAGCTGTTTGGCCAGATCGACGTAATACTTCAGGTTGTATTTGGGCCGCGCCGGGTCGAACAGGTCGGCCGTGTAACAGATGGCGCCTTCGCACAGCGCGCCGGTTTCCAGCACGGCGTCTATGGATACGCGCATGTTGTCCACCCAGTTCAGCGAATCGAACACGCGGAACAGGTCTATGCCTTCACTGGCCGCCTGCTGCACGAAGCGGCGCACCACGTTGTCGGCGTAATTGGTGTAGCCCACCGCATTGGAGCCGCGCAACAACATCTGGAACAGCACATTGGGAATGGCTTCGCGCAGTTTGGCCAGGCGCTCCCAGGGGTCTTCCTTCAGGAAGCGCAGCGCCACGTCGAAGGTGGCGCCGCCCCAGCATTCGAGCGAAAACAGATTGGGCATCAGGCGCGCGTAATGCGGTGCCACTTCCAGCATGTCGCGCGTGCGCATGCGCGTGGCGAACAAGGATTGGTGGGCGTCGCGCAGCGTGGTGTCGGTGAGCAGCACGCGCGGGCTGGCCAGCATCCATTGCGCAAAACGCGCCGCGCCGAACTGTTTGAGCAGGGTGCGGGTGCCCGGCTCGACGGTCTGGCCCAGGTCGCAGGCCGGCTTCACCGGCCGGCCGGGAATGGCGTCGGGCTTTTTGCGGCCGGCCATTTCCGGATTGCCATTGACGGACACTTCGGCCAGAAATTTGAGCAGCTTGGTGGCGCGGTCGCGCCGCGCGGAAAATTTGAACAGTTCCGGCGTGGTGTCGATGAAGCGCGTGATGCAACTGCCGTCGCGGAACTGCGGGTGGTCGATCACGTTTTCCAGGAATTGCAGATTGGACGACACGCCGCGTATGCGAAATTCGCGCAGGGCGCGCTCCATGCGCGCGATGGCCTCGTTGGGGCTGTGGCCCCAGGCCGTCACCTTGACCAGCAGGGAATCGTAGAACGGCGTGATGACGGCGCCCGAATAAGCCGTGCCGCCATCCAGCCGCAGGCCGAAACCGGCCGCGCTGCGGTAGGCGGAAATACGGCCGTAGTCGGGCGTGAAGCCATTTTCCGGGTCTTCCGTGGTGATGCGGCACTGCAGCGCGTGGCCATTGAGGCGCAGCCCGGCCTGGTCCGGCACGCCGGATTCCGGCGTGCCCAGGCGCACGCCTTCCGATACCTTGATCTGCGCCTTCACGATATCCACGCCGGTCACCTGTTCCGTCACCGTATGTTCGACCTGGATGCGCGGGTTGACCTCGATGAAATAGAACGCGCCGGTATCGGCGTCCATCAGGAATTCCACCGTGCCGGCGTGCGTGTAATTGGCCTGGTGCGCCAGTTTCAGCGCCGATTCGCACAGCCCGGCGCGCGTCGCGTCGTCCAGGTAGGGCGCCGGGGCGCGCTCCACCACTTTCTGATTGCGGCGCTGCACCGAACAGTCGCGCTCGAACAGATGCAGGATGTTGCCGTGCTTGTCGCCCAGCACCTGCACTTCCACGTGGCGCGCGCGGCGCACCAGTTTTTCCAGATACACCTCGTCATTGCCGAAAGCGGCGGCAGCTTCGCGCCGCGCCACCTCGACCAGGCCGGGCAGTTCCTGTTCGTTTTCTATTGTGCGCATGCCGCGCCCGCCGCCGCCCCAGCTTGCCTTCAGCATGAGCGGATAGCCGATCGCCGCGGCTTCGCGCTTGATGGCGTCCATGTCGCGCGGCAGGGCGCCGGTGGCCGGCACCACCGGCACGCCGGCCGCCACGGCCAGTGCGCGCGCCGCCACCTTGTTGCCGAGCGCGCGCATCACGTCCGGCTTGGGACCGATGAAAATGATGCCGGCGTCGGCGCAGGCCTGTGCGAAATCCGGGTTTTCAGACAGGAAGCCGTAGCCGGGGTGGATCGCATCGACGCCGGCCGCCTTGGCGACGCGAATGATGTCCGGAATATCCAGATAGGCCGCGATGGGCTTGCCGCCGGGGCCGACCAGATAGGATTCGTCGGCCTTGAAGCGGTGCAGCGCGAAGCGGTCTTCGTTGGAATAGATCGCGACCGTGCGTATGCCCAGTTCCGTTGCGGCACGAAAAACGCGGATCGCGATTTCGCTGCGGTTGGCGACGAGCAGGCTGCGTATCGGGCGGTCCATGGCACGGTTCTCCGGAAATTCTGGTAAAGCGCAATCCTAATACGGTCTGTTGCGCTGCGGCAATCCGGGTATGTGCTGATTTGCGCGGCCGTTCCTTGCAGATCGTCCGGGACGATGCGTATTCGCGTAGCCATTATTGTTCGGGTGAGCTTGCGAACCCCAACGCCCGTTCGTGTTTGAGCGTGCGAGTGTTGGGGTTCCTTCGTCACCCCAACCTACGTGGCTGCGGAAATTCTTGAATGTGCTCATCGCCGATGAAAATCGGACGAGATGGGGAGGTTGGCCCGAATTGCAACTCTGTACGAGCTTGCGCTAGTCCCGGTTTGGGACTAGCATTCGCCTCATGCGCGTGATTGCCGTTGCAAGCTTGCGAACTTTCTGGACCCAGCATCCCGACGCAGAACACGCGTTGAGAGCTTGGTACGAGGAAGCCACGCACGCTAGCTGGACCCAACCCGCCGACATCAAGGCGCAGTTTCGCAGCGCCAGCGTACTCAAAAACCGGCGTGTCGTGTTCAACATCAAGGGTAACGAATACCGCCTGGTCGTCGCAATCGCCTACAAGCTGCAGGTGGTGTACGTGAAATTTGTCGGCACGCATAAGGAATACGACGCCGTAAATGCCGAGACCGTAGAGCCTGAGTGAGGACAATATGGACATCCGCCCCATCCACGACGACGCCGACTACCGGGCTGCCCTGAAAGAGATTTCGGTCCTCATGGAGTCCGATCCGGATCCGCACACGTCGGACGGAGATCGGCTGGACGTAATGACTACGCTGGTCCAGGCCTATGAAGGCCGGCACTTTCCGATCGATCCGCCCGATCCCGTGGAGGCCATCAAATTCCGTATGGAACAAAGCGGCCTCTCCGTGAAGGACCTGGAACCGATGATAGGCAGGAAAAACCGCGTGTACGAAATTCTGTCGCGCAAGCGTCCGCTCACCTTGGCCATGATACGCAGGTTGCACCAGCAACTCGGGATTCCGGCAGAGGTGCTGATCGGACAATGATCCAGTCCATGCGCAGGGGCGTCGCGTAGCTTGGGGCGAGCTTGCGAACCCCAACGCCAGTCCGTCTTTGAGCGCGGGAATGTTGGGGTTCCTTCGTCACCACCAACCTACGTGGCGGTGTAGTCGGTACGGACGACTGTCGGCTCAGGTTTCGGGCAATCCGAGTTTGTCCAATACCCGCGCCCAGTCTATCGCTACGCCGGGCAGTACGCCTTCGGGCGTTGGCGCGTTCAGTTCGCTGATCGTGGCGCGACCGTAGCCGCGGCCGTCGTGACGATAAATGGTGAGCACGCGGTCGGTGGGCTGCACCAGCCAATATTCGCGCACGCCTGCGCGCTCATAGGCGGCGAGTTTCACGATCTGGTCGTGGCCGGCCGAGGACGGGGACAATACTTCCATGATCCAGTCCGGCGCGCCGCGTACCTGGCGCGTGCCGATTTTTTGTGCGTCGCACACCACCATGAGGTCCGGCTGAACCACCGTCGTTACCTCGTCGTCGGCTTCGTTACCGCGCGGCAACAGGACGTCTACGGGTGACAAAAGTACGCGGCAGTCCCGCGCGTCTAGCGCATCGGCCAACTGGCGGGCGACTTCAAATACCACCGTCTGGTGTGCGATGGTCGGTGCTGGAGCCATCAGGAAGGCCGCACCCTCTATGAGTTCATAGCGCGCGTCGTCCGGCCAGGCGCGGTAATCGGCATAGGAATGGCGCTTGTCGTCGCGCAGTGCGTAGCCCATGGCAGCCTCCAGGGAGTCACCGGGCCAGTTTACCAGCCCCGACCGGGGTGCAGGTGTTGGCGTGTAGCTTGGGGTGAGCCTGCGAACCCCAACGCCAGCGCGTGTTTGAGCGTGCGAGTGTTGGGCTTCCTTCGCCACCCCATGCAAGGGGCTAATGCACGGGCAGCAATACCGCCGTAGCCAAAGTTTGCACGACACGCACGACGACGCGGCGGTTCTTGTCGGCCACCAGCCGGGAGGCGAAATCCAGGTGGGCGATGATTTTGCCGAATTCGCGTTCGTAACTGAGGTTGGCCGGCTCGCCTTCCGCGCTGCGGCCGGCGTTCGACAAGATGTATAACTCGCCCTGCGCGTCGCGCTTGTTGGATAGCCGCCAGATGGCGATTTCGACGTTGCGCGCGGCGTTGTACAGGGCTTGCGGGTCGAGTTCATCGACCACGAACAGTTCGGTGCGGTCCTGGTAGGCGGTGCGTATCATGCCTCCCAGGCCGGCGACCAGGGCCGCGACGCGGTCGCCTGCAAAGTCGTCCTGGAACGCCAGCACGATCACTTCGGTGCCACGCCGGCCGCCGAATTCTTCCAGCCGCCAATTGTGTTCGGCCTGGAACAACCGGTCCATGGCGGCTTCCACACTGCCGTAGCCGGCGCGGCGGAATTCGCGCGGATTGCGGCGGTATAGCTTTTCCGCGATGCGCTTGAGGCCGGCGAACACTTCCAGTTGTTGCGCCTCCAGCACGCGGTCGATATCGGTTTTCACCACACTGGATGCCGACATGCCCTTGTCCGGCGCCGGATAGGTGCCGGTATTGCTGCAGGCCGCCAGCAGCGGCAGCAGGCACAGACCGAGGCGGCGGGCGACATGCATCGTCAGCCCGCCGAACGCGCAGCACGGCGCGAGCGCAGGTAGCTGATCGCCAGCGGCAGGAGCGATATCGCGATGATGGCGAGGATGACGAAACTGAGGTTCTGCTTGATGAAAGGGAGATTGCCGAACCAATAGCCGGCCAGCGTGAGCGAACAGATCCAGGTGATGCCGCCCAGTGTGTCCATGAGCACGAAGCGCGCATAGGTCATTGCCGCGACACCCGCCACGAAAGGCGCGAAAGTGCGTGCGAGGGGCAGAAAGCGCGCGATCACGAGGGTTTTGCCGCCGTGGGTTTCGTAAAAGCCGTGTGCCTTGTCGAAGGCGCGCCGGTTGAATAGGCGCGATTGTTCCCAGCGGAATACGCGCGGCCCCACCCAGCGGCCTATCCAGTAATTGGTGTTGTCGCCGATCAGCGCCGCGCACAGCAGCACCGCGATCAACAGGCCGATATTGAGTCCGCCCGTGGCGGCCAGCGCGCCGGCCACGAACAGCAGCGAATCGCCGGGCAGGAAGGGCGTGACCACCAGTCCGGTTTCGCAAAATATGATCAGGAACAATATGCCGTACAGCCACACGCCGTACTGCGCCAGCAGCGCAGCGAGGTGGCGGTCCAGGTGCAGCACGATGTCGATGAATTGAGCCAGAAATTCCATGCCGGCGCGGAGGGATGGGGATGGCGCCGCATGATAGCGCAAGGATGGTCAGCCGCCGCCGCCTGGGCTAAGCTTGCGGCTTGCCGCGCCGTCCGTGCGCGGCCTTTGCTCATTGCGCGAAAGTTCTGCATGCCCGCCATACAGGTATTGCCCGACCTGCTCATTTCCCAGATTGCCGCCGGTGAAGTTGTGGAGCGGCCCGCATCGGTGCTCAAGGAAGTGCTCGAAAACGCGCTCGATGCCGGGGCGAGCACGGTCGAAGTGGCGCTGGACGAGGGCGGCGTGCGCCGCCTGCGCGTGGCGGACGACGGTTGCGGCATCGCGCGTGACGATTTGCCGCTGGCCCTGGCGCGCCATGCCACGTCCAAAATTACCTCGCTGGAAGATTTGGAGGGCGTGCGCAGCATGGGCTTTCGCGGCGAGGCGCTGGCCGCCATCGCCAGCGTGGCGCGCCTGACGCTCACCAGCCGCATCGCCGAGGCAAACGAGGCCTGGCGCATCAGCGTGCCGGGCGGCGAACTGGCGCCGGCGGCGCTGGCGCGCGGCACCGTGGTGGATGTGGAAGATTTGTATTACGCGACGCCGGCACGGCGCAAATTCCTCAAGAGCGAACCGACCGAGTACGGCCACTGCGAGGACGTGTTCCGGCGCATCGCACTGGCGCGGCCGCAGGTAAAGCTGCAATTGACGCGCAACGGCCGCATCGTGCATCGCTGGCCGGGTGCCGCCGCCGCCCAGCGCGTGGCGCAGGTGCTGGGCGAAGAATTTACCGGCGCCGCGCGCGCGCTGGAGGTGCAGGCCGGGCCGGTGGCGTTGTCCGGTTTCGTGGCGCTGCCGGCTTATTCGCGCGCCTCGCGCGATGCGCAATATTTTTTCGTGAATGGCCGCTTCGTGCGCGACAAACTGCTCACCCACGCGGTGCGCGAAGCGTACGCCGACATCCTGCACGAGGCCCGCCATCCGGCCTATGTGCTGGCGCTCACGCTGGATCCGCGTGCGGTGGACGTGAACGTGCATCCGGCCAAAATCGAAGTGCGCTTTCGCGACGCGCGCGGCATCCACCAGTTTGTGTATCACGCGCTGGAGCGGGTGCTGGCCGAGCCGCTGGCCGGCGCGGCGAGCGCTGCGGCGGCGCCCGCCGCGTTCCATTTGCCGCCGCCCGGCGCGGCGCCTGCCCAGCCGCGTTTTCAGCGCGAACTGGCGGTCTCGGAAGGCGGCGTGACCCAGGCCGCGCAACGCTATTTCGACGCCTTTGCGCTGCCGCGCACGGGCACTGCGCCCACGCTGGCGCCGGTTACCGGGTTCGCGCCGGCGGCCCTGCCGGCCGCTGGCGCGGCGCTGCCCCTGCGTCCGGGCGCCGCCGCGGCGGCCGGTGCGGAACAAAGCGAGGCCGAAGCCGCCGTGCCGCCTCTGGGCTATGCGCTGGCGCAGCTTGCCGGCGTATATGTGCTGGCGCAAAACCGCGCCGGGCTGGTGCTGGTGGATATGCACGCGGCGCACGAGCGCATTCTGTATGAACGCCTCAAAGCCGTGGTGGAAGGCATGCCGGCGGCGCAAAAGCTGCTCATACCGGCCGTGGTGGCGGTGAGTGCGCGCGAACTGGCGACCGCCGAAGAACACGCTGCCACGCTGGACCGGCTGGGCTTCGAGGTCGCGCCGGTGGGGCCGCAGGAACTTGCGCTGCGCAGCGTGCCGCAATTGCTGGTGCGTGCGCATTTGCCCGATCTGTTGCGCGCCCTGCTGGAAGATTTGGCCGAACAGCCGGCCAGCCGCGTGATCGAAACGCGCCGCAACGAATTGCTCGCGACCATGGCCTGTCACGGTGCCGTGCGCGCCAACCGCCAGCTCGCGCCGGCCGAAATGAACGCCTTGTTGCGCGACATGGAAGCGTGCGAACGCGCCGACCAGTGCAACCACGGCCGCCCGACCTGGGTGCAATTGTCCATGGCTGAACTGGACCGCCTGTTCATGCGCGGCCGCTGAGCGCCACGCCCATGCAGCCGCTGGCGATCTGTTTGATGGGGCCCACCGCCTGCGGCAAAAGCGCGCTGGCGATGCAGCTCGCGGCGCGTTTCGACCTGGAAATCGTGAGCGTCGATTCGGCCCAGGTATTCCGCGACATGGACGTGGGCACGGCCAAGCCCGATGCGGCCGAACGCGCCGCCGTGCGGCATCACCTGATCGACCTGATTACGCCCGACCAGGCTTATTCTGCGGCGCGGTTTCGCAGCGACGCGCTGGCCGCCATCGCGGCTATCGCGGCGCGCGGCCGCCTGCCACTGTTGGTGGGCGGCACCATGCTGTACTACAAGGCGCTGCGCGACGGCCTGTCCGATTTGCCGCCCGCGCAGGCGGACATGCGCGCCGAAATCGACGCGCAGGCGGCGCGCGACGGTTGGCCCGCACTGCACGCGGAACTGGCACGGCTGGATGCCGCCGCGGCCGCCCGCCTCAAACCCACGGACGCCCAGCGTATTCAACGCGCGCTCGAAATCGTGCGCCTCACCGGCGCACCGCTGGCGGATGCCTACGCGCGCCGCGACAGCGCCGAACTGCCGGTGCGTCTGGCGGCCATAGGGCTGGTTCCGGACCAGCGTGCGCCTTTGCACGCCGCCATAGGCCGGCGCTTCGAAGCCATGCTGGCGGCGGGGCTGGTGGAAGAATTGCGGGCGTTGCGCGAAAAATATGCGCTGGATGCGGGCATGCCTTCGATGCGCTGCGTGGGCTATCGCCAGGCCTGGGAATTTCTCGACGGCGATATCGACCGCCGCGCGCTGCTGGACAAAGGCACGGCCGCCACGCGCCAGCTTGCCAAGCGCCAGCTCACCTGGCTACGCGCAATGCCTCTGGACGCCCGCTTCGACTCTGACAGCGCCGCGCTGGGTGCGCGCGTGGGCGACTGGATCGCGGCCCGGCTGGATCAGGCCGGCGGTACTTAGGCCGGCCGGGCCGGCAAGTCCTGGGTGCTTTGCGGCGCGTTTGTTCGTGCGCGGGGTTCTGTGCGCGGCGCGAATGTAGCAAACTATGCGCCGCGCCCACTTGCCGTGTCCGTCCCTTGTCCGCCATGTCCAATCGCAAAATTCGCGTCATACCGCTTTTTGCCCTGCTGCTGGGTTTGGCTTGCAGCCAGGACGGCTGGGCACACTCCGGCGAGCATGGCGCAGGCTTCGCGTCGCCCGGCGCGACCGGAAACCCGCCGCTCCGCCGCCCGACCGTGACTACCGCCGCCAAGGCATGTGCCGTCTGCCCTGGCCTTGCGCTGCCGCGTCCGGCCACCCAGGCCGGCGCCAATGGCACGGCGCGCGGCGACGCGGCGGGCATGAACGCCACCAGCGCAAGCTGGCTGGCGCCGGCCTTGCTCGGGCTGCTGGGTCTGCTGCTGTGCAGCGCGGCGCTCTACGTGCCGTATGCCACCTGGCGCGAGCGCAAACAGCGCGGGGCCTTGCGCCGCGCCTGTTCGAATGCCCTGCGTGGCCTTGCGGCCGGCACCGCGGCGTCGATACTGGCCTATGTGGCGGCTGATCTGGTGTTCCACCAAATCATTACGCGCGGCAATTTTCGCGGCACGTTTTTGTCGCCCGTGCTGGCCATGCCCAGCGCCGCGGCGGTCATGCTGCTGGTGTTCGTGCTGCTGTCGCCGGTGTTTTATTGGCTGTTCGGCCTCGCTGCGCGCATGCGGCGTGGCCGCGGCGATCGCTGAAACCCGCCCCCGCCGGCGTGCAATGGCCGTTCCGTAAGGGGATGGCCGCAACAGCCGTTTGCCGTCCGGTAATGTCAGCCGCGCCGCGCGCGGCGCAGCGCAAATGCCAGGGCCGGCAGGCCCAGCAGAGCCAGGGTGCCGGGTTCCGCTACGTGCGCGGCATTGAATGCTGCCTCGAGCGGTGCGACGACCTCGCCGCTCAAATTCAGGTACAGGCTGGAATACTGCGCATCGCCGCCTATGCCGCTGGCGTCGTCGCCGATATCGAAGCGGTAGCTCGCCACGAAATGTCCCAGTTGGGACGTATCGAATCCGGCGCTGCACGTTTGTCCGCTGCCGGCGGCGAGCGTCGCGAATACCGGGCTGCAGACGGAAAAATGCGTCGCGTCACCGCTCCAGGTAGTGTCGAACAGCCTTAGCGCGGCGGCCGGACTGCCGGACAGCAGGTTGTAAATATCGAAACTTTGGCCGGCGGCGGCCTCACCCAGCAGCAAAGTGCCGAAATCGATGTTCAGCGTGGTTTGCGCGGCGTTCGCGCTGAATGATCCATTGGCGTGCTCGACCACGCGGCCGGACAGATTCAGGTTCAGCGTGTAGTCGGCGGGGTGATCCCCGGCACTGTGGCGGGAGGCAGATGCACCCACGTCGGCATCGGAAAAGGCAAGTTGGTAGCTGGCGGCAAAATTTCCGGCCGCCGCGGTGTTGAGGCCGGCCGTTTGCGCAAGCCCCTGACCCGCCGCCAGATTGGCGAAACCGGCGGGCAGGCTGGTCGTGAATGCGGCGGTGTTGCCGCTGCCGCTCACCTGGTCCAGGTCTAGCCCTACCTGATTGGCGGCGTTGGGCGTCATCTGGCGGTTTGCCAGCAGGAACGCCGCCGCGCTCGGGGTAGAGCCGACGAACCAGGTACCGAAATCGATGTTTTGCGTCGATTGTGCGCTAGACAGGCTGAACGAGGGCGCCGCGTGCGCGAGGTAATCGTACTGAACGTGCAGGTTGCCGTGCCAGGCTGCGTCCAGGGTGGCGGTGGCGGACGAGAAGCTGTTGCGCGTGGCGGTCGCGGATAGGGCCGCGCTGCGGGTGACCGAGAGCGCCCCCGGCGCGCCCGCGACGTAAGCATTCAAACTGCCCGCCGCGATGTCGAGGGTGGCATCGGTGGCGCTATTGACGGTACTGGAATGGCCGTTGCAATTGTTACCGTTGTGGCTGGTGGTGCAGGTTTGCGTGCGCGACAGGGCGGCAAAACTGGCCGATGCCCCAGGCGCGGACAATGTGGCGGCACCCAGGGTGGCGCTCGCGTCTGCGTTTTGGCTGCCGGGCGCGGCGGTGTTCTGCGTGGTGCCGGTCACGGCGAGCGAGGTGCTGCGGTGCGAATTGAGGCTTATCTGCGCACCGGTCAGAACGCCCAGGGCGGGGTCGAAACGCGTGATGGTGGAACTACCGGCCAGGGCGCCTGTGCTGGACCTCGCGTCGGCGGCACCGCCGTGCGTGCCGGTAATGCTCGCGCTGTCGCTGAAACCATAGCCGGCCGTACTGACCAGGGCTGCCTGCGCGGGCGCGTACAGCAGGCCGCAAGTCGCCGCCAGTGAAATTGCGGCGGCGAGCGGACGCAGGCCATGACGTTTCTGTGTTCGCATGATGCATCGCTAATCCGAATATCGATGGATGGCGAGTCTAGACATGCATTGCTTTGGTAATTGTGATGAATGAACGGTTTTTTTGGTTTGTTCTATGTAAACGTGAAGTTTGTTATGTTTCACAGGTCTGGAAGTGAGCCTTTCAAGGGTTCATTTTGTGTGAATATAAAATTCATAACTTATCGTTTTATAAGCAATTCAAAGAAACAAAATTTGATGAAATCGAAAATTAGCGATGGTTTTCACGTATTTTCCAAATCCGAAAACTTTAGGGAATATTCCACACTTTGCCGCGTTGAATGCCGCGTTGCAGCGGCGCGACTGCGGCCGGACGGGCGTCAGACGGGAAAGCTGGAGTGGGCGGGCGGCACGTGCCGGCGGCGGTTTTCTGGGGGTGCGGGCGTCCCGCCCGCAAGATGTCACGGCGCCGGCGGCGATGGCGGGCGGCATCTGGCGCGCGGCGCCGCCAAGCCAGGCAGAAGTAAAGCTACGGAGCGGTCCGGGCGAGGCCGCGGCGGTCCTTCCCATCCGCGCGGGAAGCCTTGTCAACGTGCAACACGGATGCCAACTCGCGCGGCCGGCTTGTGCCGCGCCGCGGTTTTTCTGGGGGTGCGGGCACTCCGCCCGCACCAACTGAACTGCCCAACCGCGGGCGGGCAACATGCCCGCCCTGCGATTTCGCCTCAGTGCGCGATCGGAGTCGTCGCGGTCGGCCCGGTACCGGATTCCTGCACCATGGCTTCGATGTCGCGCGCGGCGGCGTAGTGCGCCCTGCCGGCCGGAACCACGATCACCGTGCCAGGGCCGTAGGCGACGAGGGCGGCGTCGTCGAAGCGTTCGCCCTCGGCAAAAAAATAGGTTCCGGCCAGTACCGTCACGGTGCGCGCATCCGGGTGTTTGTGCGCCGGAAGCCGGGTTCCCGGCGCAAATCTGGCGCGTAGCGTGTACGGCCCTTCTTTCAGGCTGCCGGCCAGCACGGCGAACGATACGCCGGGCAGGTTCGGGTCGGTCTGATAGGCGATATTTTCCGGGCGCAGGATTTTGGCTGCGTCATCGGCACGCGCTGCGTCCAGCACACACACCAATGCCAGCGCCGCCAGCATTGCGGGCAATTTTTTCATGGGCGTTCTCCAGGGATAGGAACTGAGCGGCGCACCGCACTTGGCGGCGCCTGCGCTGCCAATTATGCCGGAACGAGGGATGGCTCCGGCGCCCGTGCCGGGCAGTTCAAAAACCTAACTCACCTCGGCGAGGCGCGCGCGCTTGCTGCGCGTCTCGCGCAGGCGCAAAAATTCGGCGTGCGTGATGGGCTTGAATTCCACCAGCGTTTCGATGCACTCGTTTTCGTCTATGAGCACTTCCAGCGGATGTTCGGCCGAGTAATACAGATAGCACCAGGCCAGGAAAGATTCGCCGGATTCGGTGTAGCAGGAAACGATGTTGCGCAGATAGACGCGGTCGCGACCAACCTGACCGGGTTGGGCGGGGGCGCCGGGGCGGTGAAAATTGAATTCGAGTTCGTCGAGCAGGTGTTGTATTTCGAGTGCCCGCTCGGGCAGGGCATGGAATATGTGGCCGCGTATGCGTTGCGCGCCCGCCGGTTCGAGCGCGGCGGTGACGGATGGGTTGCCGGCCTCGTCCAAATACTCGTTGTAATACAGGCGGCCATGCACGAAGGCGTTTTCGATTTTGGCCAGATAGGGCTTGATATGCTCGAAATACTTGCCACCGTTCATCAAGGTGCCGTAGAAAAAGTACGGGAAATGCGCTGGTTGCAACTGCATGGACTGTCCTTGGCGTTGGAATCGTTGGAGCGAATTCGGAACGGCTTGCGCGGCGAAAGGCCTTGTCCATCCGGTCCGCTCGGTATTTTCCACCCCTGGGCGGGTCCTGAAAATCAGGGGCGTACAGATATCGATGCATTATCCGGCAAGCTTTGCTGCCGTGCAAACCGTATGTTCCCATTGCGGGCACGCCGCGGAGATCGGGGCTGTGCGTCCGCTGCTGCCCCGCAGCAGGCGCGCCCGCGGGCGTAAACTAGCGCCCGCCCGCCGCCCACCCATGGAGTTTCCGCATGTCCTCAGATGCCCCGATCCGACTGACCGCCTTCAGCCACGGCGGCGGCTGCGGCTGCAAAATTTCGCCCGCCGTGTTGTCCCAAATGCTCGCCGCCGCGCCGGCCACGGCCATCCCGCCGCAATTGCTGGTGGGTACCGAAACGTCCGACGATGCCGCCGTGTATCAGCTCAATGCGCAGCAGGCGCTGGTGGCGACGACGGATTTTTTTACTCCCATCGTCGATGATCCGGAGCATTTCGGGCGCATCGCGGCGGCCAATGCCTTGTCCGACGTGTATGCCATGGGCGGGCGTCCCATCCTGGCGCTGGCGCTGGTGGGCATGCCGCTGGATAAATTGCCGCTGGCGGTGATCGGCCGCATTCTGGCCGGCGGCGCAGCCGTTTGCCGCGAAGCCGGCATCGTGATCGCGGGCGGCCATTCAATAGACGTGCTGGAGCCGATTTATGGTCTGGTCGCCTTGGGCGTGGTGCATCCGGAGCGCGTGAAGCGCAATTGCGGCGCGCGTGCCGGAGACCATCTGATATTGAGCAAGCCGCTCGGCATCGGGGCCTTGTCGGCCGGGCTAAAAAAAGGCCTTTTGAGCGATGCCGGCTACGCGCAAATGTTGCGCTGGACCACTGCGCTCAACACGCCCGGCACTGCGCTGGCGGAACTGGACGCGGTGCATGCCATGACCGATGTGACCGGTTTCGGCTTTGCCGGCCACTTGCTGGAAATGTGCCGCGGCGCCGGCCTGTCCGCCGGCGTCGATTTTTCCGCGCTGCCGCTGGTGGACGAGGCGGCGCATTTGCTGCGGCAGGGCGTCGCGACCGGCGCGTCGGCGCGCAATTGGGCGGCATACGGCGAGCAGGTGCGCCTGCCATCCGACGCGCCCGAGTGGCACTGGAAAATGCTGTCCGATCCGCAAACTTCGGGTGGGCTTCTGGTGGCTTGCGCGCCCGGGGCCAGCGCGCAAGTGCTGGACATCATGCGCCGCGACGGCTTTGACCGTGCCTGCGTGGTGGGGGAACTGGCCGCCGGCGCGGCCGCAATAGACGTGGTTTAGTCGCGCTGCCGGGCGCCTGCGCGTTTGCGCAGGCCCTTGATTCATCGCCGCCGTGACGCGCGTAACATGCGCGCAGCGTCGGCTTCGCTATCCTATCGAGAATATATTAACATTTCGTCACCGAACGATGCCGGCTGAACCGCTCAACAAGCCGTCGGACATTGCGGCCAAGGTGCCGTGTCCGGACGCTGCCAACGAACCCATTTTCGACGCCCGCACGCACACGGCAAAAGTCATGCCTTTCGACTCCGAGCGGGATTTTCCGCAGCGACACACGGAACGGCTCAAGGCCTATTACGTGCGGATTTACGCTTGTGCGGTGGTCCCGCTCACACTGTTCGCCTGGCTGCTGCATGCCTACTACTTCGGCTGGTCCTTTGCCTGGGGTGGCGTGGCGCTGGCGGGGGCGGGCATGGCGGGCACCTTGTTTGCGGTGTGCGTACTGGCTTCCTATGCCCCTTCACTGGTGCGTCTCAAGCCGTCCATGCCCTTTGCGCTGGCGGTCAGTGCGGCCGGGGTGGCCTTGTCCGTGGCCGGCATCGTGCGCGACGAAAGTCAAGCCTGGCTGGCTCTGGCCCTTGCGTTGATCAACTGTGCGGGGATGCTGCTGTTCGTGTTCTGGTACGCGCCGCTGCGGCGCAAAATCAGCACTCGGTTGCAGATCGGCGACACCATGCCGGATATGCTGTTGCGCGACTTGCGCGGCAATGTGGTCGATACGCGGCATTTTTACGGCCGCCCCACGGTATGGGTGTTCGACCGCGGCATTGCGTCACCTTTCTGCGCGGCTTACGTGCAACTGGTCGCCTGTTATTACCGCCGCATGCGCAAATCCGGCGCCCACGTGGTCGTGGTGAGCGGCGATAGCATCGCCCAGATGCGGCGCCTGCGCCGCCATATCACCGCCACCATAGATTTTCTGGTCGATCCCGATCTGGCCGCGGCGCGCGCGCTGGATATCCTCCATCCCTACGGCGCGGCCGGCAAACGCGACGCGTTCTACCCCACGCTGGTGATATCCGACGAATTCGGCCGCATCCGCCATGTGGAACAGGCCGAACTGCGGCATACCCGACCGGGCCCGCAAATTGCGGTCGATGTGCTGCGCGGTAAGCACCGTCCGGCCTGATTTACTTAGACCCCGAACGGCGTGTTTTCGGCCGGCCCGGCGATTACGCCAGGGCCCGGCCTCCACAGCTTCAGCGCTGCAATTGCGCCAGATCGCGCACCGCGCCGGTATCCGCGCTGGTAGTGAGCGCGGCATAGGCCCGTAGCGCGGCCGACACGTGGCGCACGCGGTTTTGCGGCGTGAATGCCGCGGCACCGCGATTTTTTTGCGCCGTGCGGCGGCGTTCCAGTTCTTCGGCGCTCACGGCCAGATCGATGCGGCGGTTCGGAATGTCGATTTCGATGCGGTCGCCGTTTTCAACCAGGGCGATGTCGCCGCCCATGGCCGCTTCGGGCGAAGCGTGTCCGATGGACAGGCCGGAAGTGCCGCCGGAAAAGCGCCCGTCGGTCAAAAGCGCGCAAGCCTTGCCCAGTCCGCGCGATTTCAGATAGCTGGTGGGATACAGCATTTCCTGCATGCCGGGTCCGCCTTTTGGGCCTTCGTAGCGAATCACCACCACGTCGCCGGCTTTCACTTCATCGCCCAGAATGCCGGCCACGGCATCTTCCTGGCTTTCATACACGCGCGCCGGGCCGGCAAATTTGAGTATGCTTTCATCGACGCCCGCGGTTTTGACGATGCAGCCGTTCAAGGCCAGATTGCCGTATAGCACGGCCAGGCCGCCGTCCTGCGAAAAGGCGTTTTCCTTGTTGCGCACCACGCCGCCGGCGCGGTCCAGATCGAGTTCCGGATACCGGCGGTTCTGCGAAAACGCTACCTGGGTCGGGATGCCGCCCGGCGCGGCGCGGTAAAACTGGCGTACCGCGTCGCTTTGCGTCTGCACCACGTCGTACTGTTCTATGGCCTCGGCCATGGTTTTGCTATGTACCGTGGGAACCGTGCGGTTGATGAGCCCGGCACGGTCCAGTTCGCCCAGAATCGCCATGATGCCGCCGGCACGATGCACGTCTTCCATGTGCACGTCGGATTTGGCCGGCGCCACTTTGGACAGGCAGGGCACGCGGCGCGATACGCGGTCTATGTCGTGCATCGTGAAATTCACGCCACCTTCGCGCGCCGCCGCCAGCAGGTGCAGCACGGTATTGGTCGAACCGCCCATTGCGACATCCAGGCTGATGGCGTTTTCGAACGCTTCAAAACTGGCGATGTTGCGCGGCAGCACGGAGTGGTCGTCCTGTTCGTAATAGCGCCGCGCCAGTTCCACCGCCAGGCGCCCGGCGCGCAGGAACAAGTCCTTGCGGTCGGCGTGGGTGGCCAGCACCGAGCCATTGCCGGGCAGGGACAGGCCCAGCGCTTCGGTCAGGCAGTTCATGGAATTGGCGGTGAACATGCCGGAACAGGAGCCGCAGGTGGGGCAGGCGGAACGTTCGTACTGTTCGGCTTCTTCGTCGGAACAATTGGAGTCGGCAGCTTTCACCATGGCGTCGATGAGGTCGACCGCAATGACTTTTGGTCCCCAATTGACCTTGCCGGCTTCCATCGGGCCGCCCGATACGAACACGGTCGGAATGTTCAGGCGCAGCGCCGCCATGAGCATGCCGGGGGTGATCTTGTCGCAATTGGAAATGCACACCATGGCGTCGGCGCAGTGCGCATTGACCATGTATTCGACCGAATCCGCGATCAGTTCGCGCGAGGGCAGGGAATACAGCATGCCGCCGTGGCCCATGGCGATGCCGTCATCGACGGCGATGGTGTTGAATTCCTTGGCCACGCCGCCGGCGGCTTCGATCTCGCGCGCCACCATTTGCCCCAAGTCCTTGAGGTGCACGTGGCCCGGTACGAATTGCGTGAAGCTATTGGAAATGGCGATGATGGGCTTGCCGAAATCGCCGTCCTTCATGCCGGTGGCGCGCCACAGCGCGCGCGCGCCGGCCATGTTGCGGCCGTGGGTGGATGTGCGGGAACGGTATTCCGGCATGGTGCTCTCCGTATGTTCTGGTCTGGATGTGAAGATGGGTGCAGGCTGGGACGCGGCTCGCGCGTATGGCACGGCATGCGGGCGTGCAGCCCTTGGCGGACCCGGGCGCCAAATCTACACCAAACGCGCCGGCTGCGTCCAACCGCGGGCGTTTGCGGGCGCTGCGAAGTGCCGGCCGCCGCGGGCGCGGCTGTGCCTACAGCGCCGCGCGTGCGCGCTCGTACACCGACAGGTAGGCACGCGCCGGGACATCCCAACTGAAATCGGTCGTCATGCCGGCGCGCTGCAGGTGCTGCCAGGTGGAGGCGTCGCGCCAGGCGGCGATGGCGCGTTCCACCGCATGCAGGAAGCTGCTGCGGCTGGCATCGGTAAATACGAACCCGTTGGCGCGCCCCTGCGCCAGCGTGGCCGGCGTGCAATCCACCACCGTATCGGCCAGACCGCCGGTGCGCCGCACCACCGGCGGGGTGCCGTAGCGCAGGCTATACATCTGGTTCAGGCCACAGGGTTCGAAGCGCGACGGCATCAGGAAGATGTCCGCCCCGGCTTCGATCTGGTGGGCCAGGCGTTCGTCGTAGCCGATGGCGGCGCCGCATTGGTCCGGGTAGCGCCGCGCAAGTTCCTGCCAATGCTGTGCGAAGCGCCGCTCACCCGCGCCCAGCACGGCAAATTGTGCACCGGCTTCGAGCAGCGGCACGGCCTCGCCCAACACCAGGTCGCAGCCCTTCTGTTCCGTCATGCGGCTTACCATGCCCAGCAGCGGCGCGTCCGCCCGCTCGGCCAGACCCAATTGGCGCTGTAGCGCGCGCTTGTTCGCAGCCTTGCGTGCCAGGCTGTCGACGCCATAGTCGGCAGCGATCAGTTTGTCGGTGGCGGGGTTCCACTGCACGGTATCGATGCCATTCAAAATGCCGGACAACTCGCCGGCACGATGCCGCAGCAGGCCCTCCAGGCCATAGCCATAGGCGTAGTCCTGGATTTCCTGCGCGTAGGTGGGGCTTACCGTGGTGATGCGCTGGGCGCACTCCAGTCCGGCTTTCAGGAAGCACAGGCGGCCGTGAAATTCCACCCCGTCGAAAGTGAATGCGTCGGGCGGCAGGCCGATGTCGCCTACCATGTGCGGATCGAACAAGCCCTGGAAAGCCAGGTTGTGTATGGTTACGACCGACGCTGCGCGGCGTTTGCCCGGCCGGTAGCGCAAATAGGCCGGCGCCATGGCGGCCTGCCAGTCGTGACAATGCAGCAGGTCCGGCGCCACGCGCGGCATGGCCGATTCGGTGGCGAGCCAGGCCGCCACGCGCGACAAAAGTCCGAAGCGTACGGCGTTGTCGCTCCAGTCGCGCAGGTCGGAACCGAGGTAGGGGTTGCCGTAGCGCTCGTAACAGACCGGGCATTCCAGCAGCAGCAGCTCGAAGCCGTCTGGCGCCTGCGCCACCGAAATTTGCGCCTCCGGCAACAGCCCGCCCAGCGGCGGCACGTCCACCATATAGCGGCGCTGCGGAAATGCCGTGGCCAGCGCCGGATAGCAGGGCACCAGCACCTGCACCTCGCAGCCGGCGCGTACCAGGGCGCCGGGCAGTGCCGCGGCGACATCGCCCAGACCGCCCGTTTTGACCCAGGGGGCGATTTCGGATGTCACGAACAAAACTTTCATGCGGCCGGACCCCGTTCTGGTTGTTGAAGCTGCGATCGTCATGCGGCGTAACGCGCCCATTCTAGCCAGCCCGGGGCACGGCGGGCGCAGCATTTGGCACGCCGTGGCGCTTTTGCCAGCCCAGGCCGGACACACGGCGATAAGGCATAGAATGGCGCCATGCGCCGCCATCCTCAATCCGCGCTGCCCCTGCCGGCCACCGGGCCGCGCAACGACGGTGCAACGCTACGCCGCCTGCTGCCCTATCTGCTCGCTTATCGCGGCCGCGTGCTGTTCGCGCTGGGTTGCCTGGTGGCGGCCAAACTGGCCAATGTGGCCGTGCCGCTCATTTTCAAGCAGATTATCGACAGGCTCACGCCGGCCCTGACGGGCGATGTGCTGGCGCGCGCGGCCATACTGGTGCCGCTCGGCCTGTTGGGCGCCTATGGCGCACTGCGCTTTTCCAGTTCGCTGTTTACGGAATTGCGCGAAATCGCCTTCGCGCGCGTCACGCAGCGCGCCGTGCGCACCATCGTGCTGCAGGTATTCCAGCATCTGCATGCGCTGGCGCTGCGCTTCCACCTCGAACGCCAGACCGGCGGCCTGACGCGCGACATGGAACGCGGCACGCGCTCCATCGCCTCGCTCATTTCGTACACCATTTACTCGATTTTGCCCACGCTGGTCGAAATATCGCTAGTGCTGGGCATATTGGCCACCCACTACGAGGCGGCTTTCACGCTCATCGCGGCCGGCACGCTGGGGTTCTACATCGCCTTCACCATCTGGGTGACCAACTGGCGCACCGCGCTCCGGCGCCGCGTCAATGAACTGGATTCGGCCGCCAATACGCGCGCCATCGACAGCTTGCTGAATTATGAAACGGTCAAATATTTCAATAACGAAGAATTCGAGCGCCGCCGTTACGACGAAGATTTGCAGAAATGGGAACAGGCCCAGGTAAAAAGCCAGGTGTCCCTGTCCTTCCTGAATATCGGCCAGGCGGCGGTAATTGCGGTGGGCGTGACGCTCATGATGTGGCGCGCCGCGAGCGGGGTGGCAGAGGGCCGCCTCACGCTGGGCGACATCGTGCTCATGAATGCGTTCCTGATCCAGCTCTACATGCCGCTCAATTTTCTGGGCGTGCTGTACCGCGAAATCCGCCAGGCCCTGACCGATATCGAGCGCATGTTCGGTCTGCTCGCCGAACAGCGCGAGGTGGAAGACCGGCCCGGCGCGGTCGATCTCGTGGCGGGTTCCTGCAGCGTGCGCTTTCGCAAGGTCGATTTCGGATACGACGCCAAGCGCCAGATACTGTTCGGCGTGGATTTCGACATCGCGGCCGGCCACCGCGTGGCGGTGGTGGGGCATTCCGGCAGCGGCAAATCGACGCTGGCGCGGCTCATGTACCGCTTTTACGACGCCGCCGGCGGTGCGCTGGAAATCAATGGGCGCGACATACGCGATTACACCCAGGCCAGCCTGCGCCGCGCGATAGGCATCGTGCCGCAGGACACCGTACTGTTCAACGACAGCATTTACTACAACATTCTGTACGGCCGCCCGGACGCCACGCACGAAGAAGTGCTGGCCGCCGCGCGCGCCGCACAGTTGCACGAATTCGTCGCACGCCTGCCGGATGGCTACGAAACCCGCGTGGGCGAGCGCGGGCTGAAACTATCCGGCGGCGAAAAACAGCGTGTGGCGATCGCCCGCGCGCTGCTGAAAAATCCGCCCATCCTGATATTCGACGAAGCCACCAGCGCCCTCGATTCGAAAACCGAACAGGCCATACAGGCGCAGCTCGAATACGCCGCCGTGGGCCGCACTACGCTGGTGATCGCACACCGCCTGTCCACCATCAAGGACGCCGACCAGATCATCGTGCTGGAGGGCGGCAGCATCGTCGAGCGCGGCACCCACTCGGCCCTGCTCGCGGCCGGCGGTGCTTACGCGCAAATGTGGGCGCTGCAATTGCAGGAAGAGCGCGAACGCGACGATGCCGTTCTGGCGGCGGTCTGAGGCAAGGTTTTTCGGGCCTGCTAATGCCTGCGCCGGAATACGCCAATCTGCACGCCCGCGCCCGCGCCTGCCTGCTGCTGGGCGAGCCCTCCGAAAAATGCGCCGCGGTGGATGTGCTGCGCGAAGATTTTGCGGCCGGGCGCGTGCTGCCCGTGCCCGGCTACGACTGCGCGCCGGTGCTCGAACCGGGCCGCCCGGCACGACCGAGACTGGTGCCGCCGGCCGCCGTACCGCGCCGCACTCCGCACACGCGCGAAGGGCACGCCGCGCTCATTCACGCCATTTGCCACATCGAATTCAACGCCATCAACCTGGCGCTGGATTGCTGCTGCCGCTACGCCACCCTGCCGCCGGAATTCCACGCCGGCTGGCTGCAGGTGGCCTGGGAAGAATCCACCCACTACCGCCTGCTCGCCGCGCGCCTGGCAAAACTGGGGTTTGGCTACGGCGATTTCGAAGCCCACGACGGCCTGTTGCAAATGGCGCTCAAAACCGCCGCCGATCCGCTCGCCCGCATGGCGCTCGTGCCGCGCGTGCTTGAAGCGCGCGGCCTGGACGCCACGCCGCCCATCATGGCCAAACTGGGCAAAATCGGCGATCAGGAAAGCCTGGACATTTTGGCCATCATCCTGCGTGACGAAATCGGCCACGTGCGCCTGGGCGACACCTGGTTCCGCCGCCTGTGCGCGGAGCGCGGGCTGGAACCCGAAGCCACGTTCCGTGCCTTGATCGCGCAATTCGACGCACCGGCGCCGCAGCCGCCGTTCAATGCAGCGGCGCGGCTGGCGGCCGGGTTTACGGCGGACGAACTTGCACAGTGGGATAGAACGCGGAACTAAACGGGCTTGTCCCAAGGGCGGATGAGCGATCCGCCTTCGGCCAAAGCGAACGTAGGTTGGGGTGACGACAGGAACCCCAACACTCACCTGTCAATCAACCGCGGATTGTTGGGGTTCGCAAGCTCTCCTCAACCTACGTCCTGGCATTCGGTGCGGACACCGCGCGATGGTTAAATCGCCGTGATTGCCGCGTCACTGTTCAACGCGGTTGCGGGCGTATCGGTCATCGATCCGTGGGGCAGCAAACGTCGGTTCGGGTGACGACAGGAATGCCAACACTCGGCCATTCCGATGCGCCGAATGTTGGGGTTCGCAAGCTCACCCCAACCTACCTAACAAAACGGCGCGTCAGGCGCGCCGTTTTGTTGTTTGCCGGTCAGGGCGGCGGGACTGCCCGCCGCTGGCCGGTGATACAAGGTGTGTCAGGCCGTCGCGAGCGGAATTTTGCCGATCTTGACTTGCCATTCTTTCGGGCCGGTCTGGTGCACCGAGGTGCCGCTGCTATCGACCGCTACCGTGACCGGCATGTCCTTCACGTCGAATTCGTATATGGCTTCCATGCCCAGGTCGGCGAAGCCGACTACCTTGGCGCCCTTGATGGCTTTGGATACCAGGTAGGCGGCACCGCCCACGGCCATCAGGTAGGCGGCCTTGTTGTCGCGAATGGCGGCGATGGCTTCGGGGCCGCGCTCGGCCTTGCCTATCATCGAAATGAGCCCGGTTTTTTCCAGCATGGCACGGGTGAATTTGTCCATGCGCGTGGCAGTGGTGGGGCCGGCCGGGCCGACGACTTCGTCGCGCACCGGGTCCACCGGGCCGACGTAGTAAATCACGCGGTTGGTGAAATCGACCGGCAGCGCTTCGCCCTTGCTCAGCATATCTACGATGCGCTTGTGCGCTGCGTCGCGGCCGGTGAGCATTTTGCCGTTCAGCAGCAAAATCTGACCGGGTTTCCAGGACGCCACTTCGGCCGGCGTGAGGGTGTCCAGATTGACGCGGGTGGCTTTTTCCTCGTCCGCCTGCCAGGCCACGGCCGGCCAATCTTCCAGGCGCGGCGGTTCCAGTTTGGCGGGGCCGGAACCGTCCAGTTCGAAATGCACGTGGCGGGTGGCGGCGCAGTTGGGAATCATGGCGATAGGCAAGCTCGCGGCGTGGGTGGGATATTCCAGCACCTTCACGTCCAGCACCGTGGTGAGGCCGCCCAGGCCCTGCGCGCCTATGCCCAGCGCGTTCACCTTTTCATACAGTTCCAGGCGCAGTTCTTCGGCGCGGTTGGAGGCGCCGCGCGCTTTCAGTTCGTGCATGTCTATCGGATCCATGATGGCCTGTTTGGCCAGCAGCATGGCTTTTTCCGGCGTGCCGCCTATGCCTATGCCCAGTATGCCGGGCGGGCACCAGCCGGCGCCCATGGTGGGCACGGTTTTGAGTACCCAGTCGACGATGGAGTCGGACGGGTTCAGCATGACCATTTTGGATTTGTTTTCCGAGCCGCCGCCCTTGGCCGCGCAGATTACTTCCACCGTGTCGCCCGGCACCACTTCGAAATGCACCACCGCGGGCGTGTTGTCCTTGGTGTTCTGGCGCTTGCCGGCCGGGTCGCGCAGGATGGAGGCGCGCAGTTTGTTCACCGGATCGTTGTAGGCGCGGCGCACACCTTCGTCGATCATTTCCTGGATGCTCATGCTGGCTTCCCAGCGCACGTTCATGCCGATCTTGATGAACACGACGGCGATGCCGGTATCCTGGCAGATGGGGCGCCGACCTTCCGCGCACATGCGCGAATTGGTGAGGATTTGCGCGATCGCGTCCTTGGCGGCAGGGCTTTGTTCGGTTTCGTAGGCAGCGCCCAGCGCGGTGATGTAGTCGAGCGGGTGATAACAACTGATGTACTGGAAAGAATCGGCGATCGACTGGATCAGATCTTCCTGGCGTATCGTGGTCATGTGCTTCGTCCCTATGGTTGGTGGCGCGTCGCGTCTTGTCGCGGCGGCGCTGCGGCGCCGGTGATGCCAGCCTGTCTGGCCTGGAATGTACTGGTTGGCTGTGGTTTCAGTGTTTTTCACTCAATTTGAGTGTGGCGGTCATGACGCGATCGGTCAGCGCCATGAATAGCGCCGACAGCACGAACACCACGTGTATCACCACCTGCCAGAGGATGAGCCGGTCCGGCAGGTTTTCGGCATTGATGAAGGTGCGCAGCAGGTGAATGGCGGAAATGCCGATCAGCGCGGTGGCCAGCTTCACCTTGAGCACGCCGGCGTTGATGTGCGACAGCCATTCCGGCTGGTCCGGATGGTCCTGCAGTTCGAGCCGCGACACGAAGGTTTCGTAGCCGCCCACGATTACCATCACCAGCAGGTTGGCGATCATGACGACGTCGATCAGACCCAGCACGACGAGCATGATTTCGGTTTCCTGCAAGTCGCCGATCTTGTGCACCAGGTGGCTCAGTTCGACCATGAACTGATACACGTACACGCCCTGCGCGACGATCAGACCGAGGTATAGCGGAGCCTGCAGCCAGCGGCTCCAGAAAATGAAGTTTTCGAGTGCACGAATTGATTTGTTCATCGATGCGAATGGAGAAAAATTTCACGCTGGCAAGCCGGAAATTGTATCATCCGCGATCGGCGCCGCGGAGCGGGTGCCGGCCGGGACTGCGTAAGTCCTCTGTAAGATAGTGGGTATTAAATTCGGCTCCAGTTGGAGGAAATCGTACAAAAATTACCGTGGACGGCGTTTGCCCTGACCGCGCATGCGTGGTGCACCGCAATAGTGCGTCCGAAGTAGACAGTCGTCCCGCAATCTTCTCGAAAACTCACCGTATAGGAGACGTGGTAATGTCCGAGAATTCGCAAGCCCGCTTGTATTACCCACCCGAAGACATGCAGAAAAATGCCGCGGTATCCGGTATGGATGCCTACAAGGCACTGGTCGCCGAGGCGGAGCGGGATTATGAAGGTTACTGGGCGCGTCTGGCACGCGAACACGTGACCTGGAAAGAGCCTTTCACCAAGGTTCTGAACGAATCCGAAGCACCGTTTTTCCGCTGGTTCGAAGACGGCAAGCTGAACGTCTCTTACAACTGCCTGGACCGCAACATCGAAGCCGGTCTGGGCGACAAGGTCGCGGTCATTTTCGAAGCCGACGGCGGCGAAGTTACCAAACTGACCTATTCGGACATGCTGGTGCGTGTGTCCAAAGCGGCCAATGCGCTGAAATCGCTGGGCGTCAAGAAGGGTGATCGCGTCGTCATCTACATGCCGATGTCCATCGAAGGTGTGGTGGCCATGCAGGCCTGCGCCCGCATCGGTGCCATCCACTCGGTGGTGTTCGGCGGCTTTTCCGCACAATCCGTGCGCGACCGCGTGAGCGACGCCGAAGCCGTGGTGGTGGTCACGTCCGACGAACAGTGCCGCGGCGGCAAGAACATCCCGCTCAAGCCCATCGTTGATGACGCATTCGCCATGGGCGGCTGCGAAAAGGTGCGCAACGTGCTGGTGGTCAAGCGCACGGGCGGCAAGATCAACATGGTCGCCGGCCGCGACCTGTGGTGGGACGATGTGGTCGGCGCTCAGCCGGCCACCTGCGAACCGGAATGGGTGGAAGCCGAACATCCGCTGTTCCTGCTCTACACCTCGGGTTCCACCGGCAAGCCCAAGGGCGTGCAGCACAGTACCGGCGGCTATCTGCTGCATGCCGTGCTCACCATGAAATGGACCTTCGACATCAAGCCGTCCGACGTGTACTGGTGTACCGCCGACATCGGCTGGGTGACGGGCCACACCTACATCACTTACGGCCCGCTCGCCTGTGGCTCCACCAGCATCGTGTTCGAAGGTGTGCCCACCTATCCGGACGCCGGCCGCTTCTGGAAAATGATCCAGGATCACAAGGTCACCGTGTTCTACACGGCCCCGACGGCCATCCGTTCGCTCATCAAGTCGTCCGACAGCAACGCTGCCGTGCATCCGAAACAGTACAACCTGTCTTCGCTGCGCATCCTGGGTTCGGTCGGCGAGCCGATCAATCCGGCGGCCTGGGAGTGGTACCACGCAAACGTCGGCGGCGGCCGCTGCCCCATCGTGGATACCTTCTGGCAAACGGAAACCGGCGGCCACATGATCACCCCGCTGCCGGGCGCCACACCGCTCGTACCGGGTTCCTGCACGCTGCCCTTCCCGGGCATCCAGGCCGCCGTGGTCGATGAAACCGGCAATGAAGTGCCGTGGGGCAATGGTGGCATTCTGGTCGTCAAGCGTCCGTGGCCGTCCATGATCCGCACCGTGTATGGCGATCCGGAGCGCTACCAGAAGTCCTACTACCCGGCCGATTTTCAGGGCAAGTACTACCTCGCCGGCGACGGCGCGATCCGCGACAAGGACACCGGCTACTTCAC
>JAEUNM010000121.1 GCA_016791105.1 Rhodocyclaceae bacterium
TGGGGCACGGCATCGCCGTGGTGCTGGAGCGTTCGGAAAGTAGGTTGGGGTGACGCAGGAACCCCAACATCGGACGTTGGTAAGTCGCCGAGGTTTTGGTAAGTGACGGCGGTTGTTGGTGGGTTACGGCGGTTGTTGGTAGGTGACGGCTGTCGTTGGTAGGTGACGGCCGTTATTGGTAAGTTGCGGCCGTTGTTGGGGTTCGCAGGCTCACCCCAACCTACTGTGCTAGTCCCGCGCCTGCGACTTGTCGCGGGCGGCGGCGACGCCGGCCAGGGCTTTTTTGCAGGGCGCGGTTTGTTCTTCGCCGCTGGGGGTGGCGATGAGCGGTACCACCGCTGCCAGCGGCGCCAACAAACCCAGCGCGATCGCGCCGCCGGCGCGCGCGGCGACCACGCCTTTATCCACCGATACGTCCGGCTGCGCGAAACTGCCTTTCACATAGATGGGCGCACGCAAGGACAGGATGCGCATGCTTTTCTGTTCCGGCTTGAAGGTGAGGTCCAGCTTTTCGTCGCGCAGGTTGATGTTGCCCGTCATGGGGATGCGCGCGTCTTCGGTGTCGAGCAGAAAAGTACGGGTGTTCGCGATGCCGCTTTTGAGGCCGAAATCTGCGGCCAGGCAGTTGAGCTTGATCTGACTATCGCCAAACAGCTTGCCGAGGATTACGTTGCCTAAGTTCAGTCCGGCCTGTTCGAGCAGAATTTTGCTGAATGTGCCGTGATTCATCAGTAACTGCAGGTCACCATCGGCGCTGCCCAGGGTTTGCGCAACACTATTGCCCTGGCCTTGTATATCCACTTGCGCGTTGATCACGCCCAGGCTGTTGTGCAATTCGGGTACGCTGGGTGCGAGCCGTTTCATCTGCAGGTTTTCCAGCGTTGCCCGCAGCCGGGTTTTTAGATCGGCTTCGCGGCTGTCGAGTACGATGCGGCCGGCCACCTTGCCGCCGGCGAGGCCGAATTCCAGCGGTTCCAGCGTCAATAGTCCAGCGTTGAGCCGAATGTGGGTATGCAGCTTTTCCATCGGTATGCCGGCGGTTTTGACGACTTGGCCGGCCGAAAAGTCCACCTCGGCGTCCATCGCATCCAGCCGTTCCAGGCGGAATTTTTCGTTCGGCAGCACGCGCCCGGTTTTTGCGGCCGGCGCGGCGGCCGTGGGGCTGCCCACGGCCGGACCGAGGTCGGCGAAGCGCAGCAGCTTCGAGTGCAGTGCGCCGCTCAATTTGGGCCGCGGCTTGGCAAGCGTATATACCAGGCTGCCGGATAGATCCGAACTGCCGACGCGGCCGCTGAAATTTTCATAAGCCACGCTGCCAATACCATTCTTGCGACTGCCATACAGGCGTCCGCTGGTATCGAAGGGCGGGGTGTCGGGCAAGCTTAGTCCGGTAAACGGGAAAATATCCGCCATGCTGTGCAAGGCCAGCGTGAGCTTGGCGTCGAATACTGCGGGCGGACCCGGATCGCTCAGTGTGCCGGTGAGGGCGAGGCGCGCTTTGCCGGAACGCAGGTCCAGATCGATCGGAAAAGCCTGCGCGCCGGCCGCCAGCGCGAGCAGACTGCCGGCGCGGCCGCGGCCCGTGACTATGGTTCCGCGATATTTGCCGCGTATCGAAAAGCCGATGCCGTAGGGCGCTTCGTCCATGCTTGCGCCCAGCACTTCCAGTTCCAGTTTTTGCGGCACCAACTGTGCCGTGAGCCGCACGTGTTCCAGTTTGAGGCGGCGGATGGTCACCGACCACGGCGCGCCGCTGTCGTCCTGGCGCGCCGGGCTGAAGGTCCAGTTGTTGCGCTGCCGGGCGTCCAATACCAGACCACCATCCAGGCCGTCGATTTCAATGGTGTCGAATACCAGGCTGCGGCCCAGCAGCGGCAGCAGGCGCAATTTCAGGCGCAGTTTGGCGGCCGACAGCATGTCCGGCGTGGCGGCCCAGTCGGGGTTGCCGAGCACCACTTGTTCGGCGTCCAGTTGCGGCCAGGGAATCCAGCGCCCCAGCCCGCTTTCGTCCGGCCCCGGGCGCACCCAGGTGAGGGCCAGATTGCCGCGAATTTCGACCCGGCGGCCGGTTGCCTCTGACGCCTTGCCGGCGATCCAGCCGCGCGCGCGGTTCCAGTCGTAGGTCTGCATGGCAATGACCAGCGCCGTGATGCCGGCGCCGATCAGCAGGAGCAGGGCAAGGCCCCACTTGAGCGCGCGTGGGCGCTGCGATTGGGTGGAGGTAGGGATGTCCGCTGCTGCGCTATTCATCGCGAGTTCCTCCCGGCTGCAATGCTCGCCGGTACGAATGTTGGACGGCGGCTGGGATGCTCAATCCGTCGGCCCGGTCAGGCCGAAAAAGTGGTCGAGTATATGGAAGTGGTCATCGAGGAAATGATGTTCCATTGCGGCGAGTCGTTCAATCGGCACCCACTGTACGGCGGCCGCATCGTCGCCGGCATGCACTTCGGGCAGGTCGCGCTGGCCGAGGTCGAAGTAGTGGGCGTGGGTGATGGTGCGGCCGCGCTGGCTGCGGTCCGGGTGGTCGAATACGCGCACGTCCTTGAGGCACTGACGCAGCGACATTTCGAGCAGGCCCAGGCTGGTTTCTTCGCGCAATTCGCGCAGCGCCGACTGATAAACGGTTTCGCGCGTTTCGATGAAACCGCCCGGCAGGGCGTGCAGACCTTTGCCGGGTGCCTGGCCGCGCTGCACCAGCAATACGTGGCCGGCACAGCGCACGACGGTATCCACCGTCACGAATACCGGCGGATAGGGCGCGGCGGCCCAGGACTGTTGATAGTCGCGCAGCATGCGCCATTCTTCCGCCAAAGCTTCGAAAGCCGGCAATTCGGCCCAGGCGCGCAGAAAATCCAGCGTGGCGCGCGGCGCCTGTTCCACCAGCGCGGCCAGGGCGGCCTCCACGCCGCGGCCGGCGCTGCCGAAATAGGCATTGCGCAAGGCCGTGGCATTGGCGCTGGCCTGGCGCTCCAGGCTCAACAACTGCCACCCCGTGAAGCCATTCAGATAGTCGCTGCTGCCATCCTTGAAATGGCCCACCAGGGCGATGGATTTTGGCGTGGCGCCATGCTCGGCAAGTGCCTTATGCACGCCGCGGCGCACTGCGGTGGTCCACCGCTCGCCATCGTAATAGTCGCGCACCGGCACGAATAATACGCGGCCGCGCTCGGCCGGGTTGAGCGCGAGGCGCATCATTTCCGCGCGCTCCTGCCAGGTGAATGGGTTTTTCGGCGTGCGCGCCTGGTAGGCGGAACCGATCACCACCACCGCCAGCGGCGCGCGGGCCAATGTTTGCTGCAGCAGGGCGGCATGGCCGACGTGGAAAGGCTGGAAGCGCCCGATATAAACCGCGGCATCGGCGGCGTGGTGGTTTTCGTTCATCGAGTTCTTTCGAGCAGTATCAAACGTAGTGCGCGGCGATGGGCATTTGCCGGCCGCTGCCGAATGCCCGCGCACGCACGCGCAGGATGGGGGCCGCCTGGCGGCGCTTGTATTCGTTACGCGCAATCATGTTGCGTAGGCGTGCGATCAATGCCTGCCCCTCGCCAGTGCCTTGTAGCGCCGCGAAGCATGCGCCGGCCTGAGCGGCTTCTTCCGCCGCCAGGCGTTCGCCTTCGATGAGCACTTTGAGCACTTCATCCAGCAGCGGATAAGGCGGCAGGCTGTCGGTATCTCGTTGGCCCGGCGCCAGTTCTGCGGACGGTGGCTTGGCGATGATGGCATGCGGAATGATGGCCAGGCCGGCGCTTGCGTTCAGGTGTTCGGCCAGCGCATACACTTCGGTTTTGTACAAGTCGCCGATCAGCCCCAGGCCGCCGTTGGTGTCGCCGTAAAGCGTGCAGTATCCCACCGAAATTTCGGACTTGTTGCCGGTGGTGAGCAGGAGGTGGCCAAAACTGTTGGAATATTCCATCAGCACCGTGCCGCGCACGCGCGCCTGCAGATTTTCCAGCGCCAGGCCTTGCAATGGCCGGTCGAAACTAGCCTGGAACTGGCGCGCATAACAATCGACCAGTTCGGCGATCGGGTGGGTGGTGAGGGCGATGCCCAGATTGCGGCATAGTTCGGCCGAATCGCTCACCGATCCGCTGGACGAAATGCGCGAAGGCATGGTGAGCGCGGCAATGTTTTGCGGGCCAAGTGCTTCGCAGGCCAGCGCCAGCGTGACGGCGCTATCGATGCCGCCCGAACACCCCACCACGGCGCGTGTAAACCCGCAGCGGCGCGCGTAATCCTTCAGCCCCAGCACGATTTGCGCGCGGTAGAAGGCGGGCGCGGGCAGGTCCGCGCGCGCGGGCGCGGTCAGCGCGCCGCCGCCCGGGGCGCGAAAACGCCCATCGGCAAAATCCAGCGTCGCCAGCGCTTCCTCGAAGCGCGGTGCTTCGAACACCACGCCGGCATCGGGCTCGACGGCGAAAGAAGCGCCGTCATAAACGAGCTGATCATGCCCGCCGACCTGATTCACATAGACCAGCGGCAGCCCGTGGCGGCGGCTCGCTGCCGCGAACAGGCTGTGGCGCTGGGCGCGCTTGCCGGCGTTGGAGGGGCTGGCGTTGATGGTGATCACCAGATCCGGCGCGGCGGCGCGCAGGCATTCGAAGGGGTTGTTTGCGTACTCGCGCCCGGCGTCGTTCCAGCCGTCCTCGCAAATCAGAAAGCCCAGCGTGCAACCGGCGATGGACAACAGGCAGGCGGCCTGCGGCCCCGGCTCGAAATGGCGGCGCTCGTCGAATACGTCGTAAGTCGGCAGGAGCTGTTTCGCATAGTGCCGCAGCACCTTGCCGCCATGCAGCACCAGCAGTGCATTGTGGAGCGGCTTGCCGGGGCCGTGCGCGGCGAGCGGAGCGCCGATTATCCAGTACAGGTCGGGCAGGGCGGACGAGGCTGCGTACAGTGCGTCCAGACCCTGCCGCACGCGCTGCAGGAAGTGCGCTTCGTTGAGCAGGTCGCCCGGGTAGTAGCCGCACAGGGATAGCTCCGGGAAAGCCACGGCATGCGCGCCCTGAGCGTGGGCCTGGCGTGCCGCTTCCACCATGCGCTGCACGTTGTGTTCCATATCGCCTATGGTCAGGTTGAGCTGGGCGATGCTTAGTCTTAACACCTGTTGGGCCTCAATTTCTTACGTTGAATACCTGGCGCAAATAAGCCAGGAAGGTTGCGTCGTCGCACAGGGTTTTGCCGGGGCTGTCCGATAGTTTTGCGACCGGCTGGCCGTTGCAGTGGGTGAGCTTCATGACGATATTGAGCGGTTCCTGCCCCATGTCATTACTAAGATGGGTGCCTATGCCGAAGCCTAATTGCGTGCGCTCGCCAAAGTGGCGGTATATTTCGAGCGCGCGTTCCAGCGTCAGCCCGTCGGAAAACACCAGACGTTTGCCGTGTGCATCGATGCGCAAGCTGGCGTAGTGGGCCAGGGCTTTTTCGCCCCACCCGATCGGGTCGCCGGAGTCGTGCCGCAGCCCGTCGAACAGCTTGGCAAAGTAAAGGTCGAAATCGGCCAGGAAAGCATCCATGCCCACCACGTCGGTCAGCGCGATGCCCAGGTCGCCGCGGTATTCCTGCACCCAGTCTTCCAGGGCGGCTTTTTGATGGTCGCGCAGGCGCACGCCCAGCGCCTGATAAGTTTGCAGAAATTCGTGCGCCATGGTGCCTATGGGCACGAGGTCCAGATCGCGCGCCAGCAGTACGTTGGATGTGCCCTTGAAAAAGGGTGCCGCGTCCTGTTTGAAACGCGCCACCATTTCGCGCTGCCAGGCGCCGGAATAACGCCGGCGCAGGCCGAAGTCGAATAGTTCGAAAGGGTGGCGGCAAGGCGCTTCCTGAGCGAATTGCTGCAGCCGCGTCAGTTTTCCGTCCAGGCGGCGGCGACCTTCGGCAAGCGCGGCGCGTGGGTCGAAGCGGCGGAAATAAAGTTCATTTACGATGGCCAGCACGAATATTTCAAAAGCCATCACATGCACCTGCGGGCCGCGCACGCTGATTTCCAGCATTTCGCCCACGGCGCGCGCCTGGATGAACCTGCGCTGGAAGTGAAATATGCGCAGGAAGTCGATGAAATCCGACTTCATGAAGCGCAGGCCGGCGAGGTAATCCAGCTCATCCGCAGACAGACTTAGTGTGCACAGGTGGTCCAGTTCGCGCTCCACTTCCGGCAACAGTTCGGCCAGCGCATAAGCCGGACGATTGCGGCATACGAAGCGGTATTCGGCCTGGGTCTGCGGGTGTTTGTGCAGCATGGCCTGCCACATCGTAAACTTGTACAGGTCGGTATCGAGCAGGCTGGTAATGACGGGGTTTGTGGTTCGATCAGTCATGGTCGGCTGTGCCTCACGCGGCCAGTTGGGAGGCCATTTGCGCGCAAGTCGCAAGCCGCGCGCCGTGTGCGCGCGCCGCGGCCAGAAATGCCTGCGCCTGGCTTTCGAAGCCGCCCACTGCGCTCATGCAGTCGGTGAGCAGCACCACTTTGTCGCTGCGCCCGCTGGGCAGATGGGCCAGCAAATGTTCCACCGTGGCCTTCACGCAGTGACTGCTGGCTTCACCGGCCACCAGCAGCAGCTCGGCCTGGTCCAGGTCAGCGACCAAGGCGCGGTTTAGTTGCGTGGCGGCATCGGTGGCATCCGGAACTTCGGCCTGTAGCGCACTATAGTGTTCGGTCCAGGGGTTGTAGCCTTTATGCACGGCCTGCACGGCGGCAAGCCGGCGTTGTTCCCACTCGCCGCAGGCGGCGCGCACGGCGGCGTGCAGGTTGTGGCCCCAGGTGCCCAGTTCGCAATGCACCGGCCATACCATGAGCGTGTAGCGGCCGCGCGCTTCCAGTTCGTCCAGATAGGCCAGGGTGCGCGGAACGGCGGCGGCATCGCGCGGCAGGTATTGTTGCGCGCGTACCTGATCGGCACGTATTTCGGTGAAGGGCGCCACCGCCGCGCCGTCGCCGCGGCGCCAGAAGCCGGGGTGGGCAATGTCCAGGCGGTGGTGGGTGTCCAGGGTGACGGTAATGCCGCATAGCGCGTGCTGCGCGCCGCGCATGAAATCGGCCAGGCGCAGCATGTCGGCGTGCGCGCCGGGTACCGGCAGGGCCGGCGCAAGTGTCTGGCCGGTAAGCGGATCCGGTGGGCACCAGGCCGCCGGCAGGTCGCAAAAATCGTTTTGCGGATCGATGATGAACAGGCGTATGTCTTTCGCCATGATTGCTTCCTCAGTCTGTTCGAGTCCTCAGGATATGCCTGTTAGGATAGAAATGCAACTAACAAAGTCGCCATGAAACTACGGATTCGTGGAATACTCCGCCATCGACCGAGCACTTGGTACATTTTCTGGAATAACCGATGGAAATTGCGGATACGCCCGGCGTGATCGTGACGGTGGACACCGTGCTGCTCACTTTGTGCGACGGAACTTTGCACGTCGCCCTGTTGAAGCGCGAGCACGCGCCGTTTGAAGGGGTGCTGGCGCTGCCGGGTGGCTACGTGCATGTGGCTGAGGACGCCAGCACCTGGGATGCCGCGGCGCGCGTGCTGCGCGATAAAGCCGGGATCGAAAGTCCCTACCTGGAACAACTGGCGACTTTTTCCGGGGCGGGGCGCGATCCACGCGGCTGGTCCGTATCGGTGGCTTATTGCGCGCTGGTGCCGCAGATGTTGCTGCGCGGCGGGCACGGCGGTGTGAAGCTATTGCCGGTGGAAGGGCTGCCGGTACTGCCCTTCGACCACAAAAGCATCGTCGCGGCGGCGGTGGCGCGCGTGCGCGCAAAAAGTCAGTATTCCTCGCTGCCGGTTTATCTGTGCGGGGATAGTTTTACCTTGCCGCAGTTGCAGGCCGTGTATGAGGCAGTACTGGGCGAACCGATCAACAAGGTAAGTTTCCGCCGCAAGATAGAACAACTGGGCATGCTGGAAGCGATAGACGGCGCGCAGGAACAGGGGCGCGCCAATCGCCCCGCTCAGTTGTATCGCTTGCGCAAGGAATTCAACCGCCGTTTGTCGCTGCTCGATCGCGCGCTCAATGCGCGCGACTGAGGCGGCCGGCGCTTGGCAGCCGGCGCCATCTGTAAGCGTTCGTGCCGGCTAGCCTGGCTACAGGGCGGTTCGAGGTTAATTTTCCCTTTAATGTCGAAAATATTGACATTGACCGGAGGGCCGCCAAGCGCTTGGATGGTGGATCCTCCATTATGCTGTCCGGATTAAAAACCTGGCGCATTTCGGTGTTTTTATGGCTTACCGGCGACCTGGCGCGCCTGCTTTAGTCGGTAATTCTTACGTTGGTCCCGCACACCGGCCAAAAAATTTCCAAAAAACGTCGATAAAACATGGTATTGCCGATGGTGGTATGGGGTTTGCTTCGGCGCGCCTGAGCGGGTGACACCCCCATGCATTTAAGCCCGCCCAGGCCGGCAGGTGCGCCCAAACCGCGCTGGTGCGGTGCAGCGCGGCTTGGCTGCGCGGCCGCCCGATAGATGGCACATAAGCGTCGATAATCATGGAGGCGAGCGGGATGGACAATCGAATCAGCGCTTGGTCGGCAGGGCTTGCTGGCATATGTGCAGCCGCAACGATGGCGGTAATGTCAAACGACGCTGGCGCGGTGCCGCTGCGGTTCGGCGGTCACGCCTACCAGGCCGTCATGGTGGCGCCGAATTATCCCGGTGGGCCTGCGTTTGACGACCATCTGGACTTGTCGCGCGCGGCATTCGCGGCCGGCCTGTCGACGTGGGCCAATTGGCGCCGTGGTCCCGGCGGAAATATCGACGAACTGGCCGGAAATGCCACCGCGGCCGATTTTCTCAATGCCATGACGCCCTATCAGGCTGGCGGCGCCCAGGCGCTGCAGGCGGGCGATTTGTTTTTCGGCTTCTATTTCGGCCACGGCGCTACCGGGCCGTTTTCCCCGGGCAACGTGGGCGAACAGGCGCCGGCCCTCAGCGTGTGGGACGAATCGATGATATTCGGTAACCCTTCGTCTATCACGGATGATCAATTCACGGCTGCGATGGGCGCCTTCAATCCTGGCGTATTCAAGTTCATCATCGACATCAGTTGCTTTTCCGGGGGCTTCTGGAACGGCAATGACGTGAATGGTGCCGGTGACCTGGAACAGGTGCCGCGCACGATATTGATCGTATCGAGCAGCGAATTGCAATCCACCTACACAAGCGGCATCGGACCGCGACCCTGGGAACCGCTGCTCCTGGTGCGCATGATCAATACGCTGTTTTTTGCGCCGCATAATCGCAATTTGTCCATCGCGGAGTTTTATGCGCGTTCTGCGGTGGCGGGGGCGGCGATCAACGCGAACCGCTTCGACGAAAGTACCTTGCCACCGGGCGACGCCTTGTGGTCGGAAATCGTGTCGGGCGATTTTGATTCGTCCATGCTCGCCAATTTTTCGCTCGACGAGCTTCCTGGCATAGGCGCGCCCGAGCCGGGCAGCGAAGCGCTGGTCGCGCTGGGGCTGGGCATGCTTGCGCTAGGCAGGCTGCAGCGGCGCAAAAGCTGACAAGCTGCCGGAGATGCGGCTGCGGACAAGGTCCGTTAGTGGCGCACTCCGGCGTTTCTGGTCCACTTTCGTGGCATCGATGCAGGGCAGGGAATTGCGGGCCGGATTTACGCCGCTTCGCGGTTCGCCCGCTTGCGCTCGTGTTCTTTCAGGAAGCGCTTGCGCAGGCGGATGGATTTGGGCGTGATTTCCACCAGTTCGTCGTCGGCGATGAATTCGACCGCCGATTCGAGCGTGAGCCGTATCGGCGGGGTGAGCTGTATCGCTTCATCCTTGCCGGAGGCGCGCACATTGGTGAGCTGTTTGGTTTTGATCGGGTTCACGACCAGATCGTTATCGCGCGTATGTATACCTATGATCATGCCTTCATAGAGCGGTTCGCCCGGCACCACGAACATGCGGCCGCGGTCCTGCAGCTTCCATAAGGCATAGGCGACGGCTTCGCCTTCTTCGGCCGATATGAGTACGCCGTTGCGTCGCTCGGACAAGGCGCCGGCGATCGGGCCGTAGTCGTCGAACACGTGGCTGGCGAGGCCGGTGCCGCGCGTGAGCGTTAAAAACTCGCCCTGAAAGCCGATCAGGCCGCGCGCGGGGATGCGGTAATCCAGACGCACGCGCCCCTTGCCGTCGGGCTGCATGTCCTGCAGTTCGCCGCGGCGCCGGCCCAGTTCTTCCATGACGGCGCCCTGGTGCGCGTCTTCGACATCGACGGTGAGCAATTCGTAAGGTTCCTGGCGTTCGCCATCGACTTCGCGCATGAGTACGCGCGGGCGCGACACGGCCAGTTCGTAACCTTCGCGGCGCATGTTTTCGAGCAATATGGTCAGATGCAGTTCGCCGCGGCCGGACACCTTGAATATGTCCGAATCTTCGGTTTCTTCCACGCGCAGCGCGACATTGCTTTGCAGTTCGCGCGCGAGGCGTTCGCGCACCTGGCGGCTGGTGACGAATTTGCCTTCGCGGCCGGCGAAGGGCGAGGTGTTCACCTGAAAATTCATGGTGAGGGTGGGTTCATCCACGGCGATGGGCGGCAGGCCTTCGGGCGCAGCCGGATCGCAAATGGTGACGCCTATGGCCACCTGGTCTATGCCAGCCAGCAGCACGATGTCGCCGGCCGATGCTTCTTCTGCCACCACCCGCTCGAGGCCCTGGAACACCATGACTTGTCCGGTTTTGGCGCGGCCCTGGTCGGCATCGCCCAGGCGTACCACCACGTCCTGATTGGTGCGCAGGGTGCCGCGCTTGATGCGGCCTATGCCCATGCGGCCCAGGTAGGACGAATAATCGAGCGAACAGATTTGCAGTTGCAGCGGCCCGTCGGCATCGACTTCGGGCCGCGGCACGTGTTGCAGTATGGCTTCGAACAGCGGCTTCATGTCGCCCGCGCGGGTGGCTGCATCCAGGCTGGCGTAGCCATTCAGGGCGGACGCATAGACGACCGGAAAATCGAGCTGTTCTTCGCTCGCGCCGAGTTTGTCGAACAGGTCGAAGGTGTGGTTCACCACCCAGTCCGGCCGCGCGCCCGGGCGGTCTATCTTGTTCACCACCACGATGGGCTTCAGCCCAAGCGCGAGCGCCTTGCGCGTCACGAAGCGGGTTTGCGGCATCGGGCCTTCGACGGCGTCGACCAGCAGCAGCACGCCATCCACCATGGACAGCACGCGCTCCACCTCGCCACCGAAATCGGCGTGGCCGGGGGTGTCGACGATGTTGATATGGGTTTCGCCATAACGGATGGCGCAGTTTTTGGCCAGGATGGTGATGCCGCGCTCGCGCTCGATGTCATTCGAGTCCATCACCCGCTCGGCTACCTGCTGGTTTTCACGGAACGCGCCGGATTGGCGCAGCAATTTATCGACCAGCGTGGTTTTGCCATGATCGACGTGGGCGATGATGGCGATGTTGCGGATGGAACGGCTCATGACGGTGCTTTGGTTGCGCTGCGGAAAAGCCCGCCATTGTACCGGCCAGCGGGCCATTTTGGCTAGAAAATCAGCAAATTGCGTGAATTGGTGGCGCGTGGCGTTGTACCTTTCGAGGCTAGCCACAGGCTGGCGCCGCAGTGGGCTTTTCGCGCCGCACAATGTTCGTGCATTGGGTTTGCTGCCCCGCGCCTGCAATTGCGGCAGCAGAATGCAAGCAACGCATGCAGGCGCCAGCGCACAGGCAGGTAAGCTTTGCATGGCAGCCGGGGTCTACGGTTCAGGCACGGCTGAAATGCCGCCAAGTCAGGCGGGACGATGGCGATTGCACCGGCAGGCGCGTCCAGTTTGCCGCGCCCCGCTGGGAGGGCGGGCGTCTCGCCCGCACGATTTGGCGCCCGCGGCGGCTGGCGCGCGAGCCCCGCGCCAATCGGCAGGCGCGTGGATCGCGCGTGCCATTGACTGCACTGGCTCCGATCCGGTACGCCCAATTTCACGATCAGGAACATCATGCACGCCACGCTGAAAATGCTCAGCTCCACGGATTTTCCCGCCATCGCGCGGCGGCGTCCGAACACCTTGCAGGTGAACGTGGGCTATCGCTGCAATCAATCCTGCCTGCATTGTCACGTCAATGCCGGCCCCACGCGCACGGAACAAATGGGCACCGCTGTCCTCGCCGACGTGCTTGCCTATCTGGCGATTTCCGGCATCGAAAAACTGGATATCACGGGCGGTGCGCCGGAACTGAATCCGCACTTCCGCGCCCTCGTGCGCGGCGCGCGCGCCCTGGGCGTGCATGTAATGGACCGCTGCAACCTCACCATCCTGCAGGAAGACGGCCAGGCCGACCTCGCCGCCTTTCTGGCCGCGGAGCAGGTGGAGGTGATCGCCTCGCTGCCCTGTTATCTGGAATCCAACGTCGATGGCCAGCGCGGCAGCGGCGTATTCGCGCGCAGCATCGCGGCATTGCGCACGCTTAATCAAAAAGGCTACGGCCGGCCCGGCAGCGGCCTCATGCTGAACCTGGTCTATAACCCGCAGGGCGCGCAACTGCCGCCGCCGCAGGACAAGCTCGAAGCCGATTACCGCGCCCGCCTGGGGGCCGATTACGGCGTCGAATTCAACCATCTTTACACGCTGGCCAACATGCCGATCGCGCGTTTCGGCTCCACCCTGGTATCGAAAGGGCAATTCGACGGCTACATGCAGCGCCTGCGCGGCGCGCACCGCCTGGAAAATCTGGAAAACGTGATGTGCCGCGACCTGCTGTCGGTGGATTGGCAGGGCTATGTGTATGACTGCGATTTCAATCAGATGCTGGGCTTGCCGCTCATCGTGGCCGGCCGCCCGCGCACCCGTCTGGCCGACCTGATAGGCCGCGATCTGGCGAGTAATCCGATCGTCGTGGCTGACCACTGCTACGGCTGCACCGCCGGCCAGGGCTCGAGTTGCGGCGGCGCGCTGGGCTGATACGGCCGCGCGCAGCCTTGAAGTCACGGGCCGGGCATTTTGCCCCGTCCGCAGCCGTTCCATCCATGCTTGTTTCAGCCGACTGATCCATCCAGGCAAGGCCGCGCATGCTCGCGCCCGAGTGTCGAAATTTCTTACGAGCCAGGTGGCCTTGCCGCAAATCCAGTTTCTGGCGAGACTTGCCTCTACCGCATATCAGGTCTTTCAGGCCGGACGGCGGCAGGTCGAATTCCGCGGTACCCAGGACAAACGATCTCGATCGCGCTGTAGCCAACTGAATATGACGGCGCATTGGTGAGCGTGGGATGCCAGAAACAAAGGCGCCTTTGTCGATAGGTCGAACGCAAAGCTGCCTGCACACGATTAAGCTTGTTGACTGGCCCTCGCATTCCGGCGCACGAGGCCGCGCCGGGCTATGCTGAAGAAATATCACGAAAATCGGGCAATGGCTTGTAAAATCCCCGCTAATCTGGCGCGTTAATCCGGCCTGCAACAGCCTTGCGCAAGGGGCGTTTGGCTAGTCGAGGGCTTCCCGCCTGTCATGGCGACGATGGCTCGACCACTAAATGACGGTCAGCGTCGCGCGGGCGGTAGCTGCGCGTCGGGTTCTGGAGGCGGCTTTTGCGGGCGGAACGCAATCGACGTGACAACCGCGCCGCAGGCGCTGTGCAGGGCTTTGCTTGCTTGTGGTGTGGCTTTGCCTCGCCTATACGGGAAGGGGGGCGCTTGTCAGGCTCCCCGCCTGCGTGCATCCAAGCTGCAAGAAACGGAGGTTATCGTGAGTACGGATTGGAAAGTCAGTGGTACCTATTTCGAAGCGTGTAGCTGTGAGGCGCCTTGCCCGTGCAATTTTCTGGGGCCGCCGACGGAAGGCGAATGCAAGGTGGTGCTGGCCTGGCATATCGACCAAGGGCGTTATGAAGGCATCGATCTGAGCGGGCTCAACGTGGCCATGTTCGGTTACGCGCCGGGCCACATGCAGCACACCAAATGGAGCGTCGCGCTCTATACCGATGAGCGTGCTTCGGCGGAAAAGGCCAATGCGCTGGCGCGGATTTTTTCCGGCCAGGACGGCGGTCACCTGGGCGCGCTAGGTCCGTTCATCGGGACTGTGCTGGGCGTAAAAGCGGCTGCGATCGAATATGCGGCAGAAGGCAGGAAGCGCAGCATGAGCATTGCCGGCGTGGCCGACGCATCGGTCGAGGCCATAGAAGGGCAGGGTGGGCGTGTGGCGGAGGTGCATAACGCGCCCTTCACGGTCGTGCCGGACGTACCGCTGGTCGCTTCGCGCGCCAGCCGCATGCGTTACGACGACTATGGCTTCAAGGTCGATATCAGCGGGCGCAATGGCTATTACTCGCCTTTTACCTACCAGGGGTGAGGCGTCGGCGCTGGCCATCAGGCGCATGCTCGCGCTGATCGCCGCGCTGGCAGGCGCCTGCTGGCTATACCTGCTGTACATGGGCTGGGGCATGGGCCACATGGACCAGGGCGCGGACATGCTGTTGATGCCGGCCATGACGCACTGGAATGCGGGCGATCTGGCACTGGTGTACCTAATGTGGGTGCTCATGATGGCAGCGATGATGCTGCCATCGGCGCTGCCCATGATACGTACCTACGCCTACTTCGTGACCATGGAAAACTCTGCTGCCGTGGTCCGGCGCAGTGCCAATTTCGTGGCCGGGTATTTGCTGGTGTGGATGGCGTTCAGCCTGATCGCAACCTTGGCCCAATGGGGGCTGCTGGAGGCGCGCCTGGTATCGCCCATGATGGAAAGCGCCAGTCCGGTGCTGTCCGGCGTACTGCTGGTGGCTGCGGGGGCGTTTCAATTCACGCCCTGGAAAAGCTCCTGTCTTACCCGCTGCCGTTCGCCTGCCTCGTTCATTTTTGGCGAATGGCGGGCGGGAAATCGCGGTGCCGCCATCATGGGTCTGCGCCACGGGTGCTGGTGCCTGGGCTGC